>JBBDRL010000047.1:0-19230 GCA_040905505.1 Gemmatimonadota bacterium
TTCCCTATTCCCTATTCCCTATTCCCTATTCCCTATTCCCTATTCCCTATTCCCTGCCCCTCGTTCCTTCCCAAACCGCCCTCAGCGGGACATATTAACCGGGACCACACACCGGTTTTTCAAGCAGGGCCGCGCGCGATCCACCCAACCGCTGTCCACCGCCGTTCCGGGCCTCCCTGGAGGCGGGACCACGATCAGAAAGCATGTCGTTCTGCCATCTCCACTGCCATTCGGAGTACTCCCTGCTCGACGGCGCCAACCGCGTCGGCGACCTCATCTCGCGCGCGCTGGAGCTCGAGCAGCCGGCCCTCGCGCTTACCGACCACGGCGTCATGCACGGCGCATGGACGTTCCAGGAAAAGGCGAAGAAGGCGGGTCTGAAGCCCATCCTGGGGATGGAAGCGTACGTGGCCCCCGGCAGCCGGCGCGAGCGCGCCAAGCCGAAGGGTGAGAAGGGGTACTACCATCTGGTCCTGCTGGCTAAGGACCGTCGTGGTTACGCGAACCTCTCGAAGCTCTCGTCGATCGGCTTCACCGAGGGCTTCTATTTCAAGCCCCGGATCGATCGAGAGGTGCTCGCAGCGCACTCCGAAGGTCTGATCGTCACCAGCGCGTGCCTGGCCGGCGAGGTCGCCCAGCACCTCATGGAGGACCGCTGGGCCGAAGCGCGGGAGGCCGCCGAGTGGTATGCCGAGCTCTTCGACGGCCGCTACTACCTCGAGGTCCAGGGACACGATTCCGAGGGCCAGCGCGAGCTGAACGAGCGGATCTTCAAGCTTGCGGACGATGTCGGCCTTCCCGTGGTCGCCACCAACGACGCGCATTTCCTCCAGGCGGGGGACCATCAGGCCCACGACGTCCTTCTCTGCATCGGCCTCGGCAAGGATCTCGAGGACGGAAAGCGCATGCGCTACGACGAGGGGCTCTACTTCAAGAGCGGACCCGAGATGTCCGAGCGCTTTCCAGACCGGCCGGACGTGCTCGAGAACACGCTCCGTATCGCCGACGCGGTCGACCTCGACTTCGAGAAGCGGTATTATGTGCCGGAGTTTCCGCTACCCACCGACGTCGATTCGGAGGCGGAGCTCCTGAAGCGTTGGGTGTGGGAAGGAGCACGGGAGCGGTACGGGGGGAGTCGAGAGTCGACAGGCGACAGTCGACAGCGAGCGGACGAGGCCGGTGCCTCAAGGGCTGACGACGATCTGCCAGAGCCGGTCCGTGACCGCATAGCGTACGAGCTCGACGTCATCACCCGGCTCGGATACTCCGGCTACTTCCTCATCACGGCCGACTTCATCCGGTGGGCGCGCGAGCGAGGGATCCCGGTCGGACCGGGACGGGGTTCTGCGGCCGGCTCCATCGTGGCCTACTGTACCGGCATCACCGACCTGTGCCCGCTGGAGTTCGACCTCCTCTTCGAGCGCTTCCTGAATCCCGAGCGTGTGTCGATGCCGGACATCGACGTCGATTTCTGCTTCGAGCGCCGCGGAGAGGTGATCGATTACGTGCGCGACAAGTACGGGCGCGAGGCGGTCGGTCAGATCATCACGTTCGGAACCATGAAGTCCCGCGCCGTCGTCAAGGACGTCGGGCGTACGCTCGGTTTCCTCCCCGCCGAGACCGACCGTCTGGCAAAGCTGATCCCGAACGGCCCCGCCTACTCTCTGACCGTCGGCGAGGCTGTCGAGAAGATCCCGGAGATCAAGGAGCTGTACGCCGGCGAGGAGCGCTATCGGAAGCTCCTCGACTATTCCGCCACTCTCGAGGGACTCTCCCGCCATGCGAGCGTCCACGCGGCGGGTGTGGTGATCGCGCCCGGCCCGCTCGATGAGTACGTACCGATCTGTACGCAGAACGGCCGCGGCGGGGGGAACGGTGATGGGGATACGCTGATCGTCACCCAGTACGACATGACCTGCCTGGAAAAGGCGGGGATGTTGAAGATGGACTTCCTGGGTCTGAAGACCCTCACGGTGATCAGCGATGCCGTACGGACGATCCGAGCACGCCATGGTGCGCTGCGCCACCCGGAGACCGGCGCCGAGTTCGCGCGGGCGGACGAGATCCCGCTGGACGACCGTTCCGTCTACGAGATGCTGTCGCGCGGCGGAACCGCCGGCGTGTTCCAGTTCGAGTCGGCGCTCGCGACCGAGAAGCTCCGGGCGATGAAGGCCGACCGTTTCGATGATCTCATCGCGACCAACGCGCTGATCCGCCCCGGGCCGCTCGACATGGGGATGGATGCGGTCTATATCCGCCGCAAGCTGGGCCAGGAAGAAGTGCGCTACCCGCACGACGATCTCGCCGAGGTCCTTGAACCTACGTACGGCGTCATCGTCTACCAGGAGCAGGTGATGCGGATCGCTCAGATTCTGGCCGGCTTCAGCCTCGCCGAGGCGGATGTGCTTCGGAAGGCGGTCGGAAAGAAGGACGCCGATCTCATCGCGCAGGAGCTCGGGAAGTTCGTTTCCAAAGCGGTCGAACGTGGGCACGACAGGGGCGTCGTGCAGGACCTTGCCGATCAGATCGAGGCGTTCGGCCGCTACGGGTTCAACAAGTCGCATTCGGCCGCCTACGGCCTCCTCTCCTATCAGACGGCGTGGCTCAAGGCCCACTACCCCGCCGAGTTCATGGCGGCCTTGTTGAGCTCCGTCGTCGACAAGGCCGACGACGTCGTCGCCTATATCGCTAGCTGCCGGGAGCTGGGCAAGGCGCTGCCGGAGAAGTGCCCCGGCGGGCTGGAGGTGCTGCCGCCACACGTCAACGAATCGAACTGGAAATTCACCGTCGTTGGCGAGGGCGTCGGCCAGATCCGCTTCGGACTGGGCGCCATCCGCGGCGTCGGCGAGGGCGCCGTGCGGTCGATCCTCGCGGCACGGGAGGCCGAGGGGCCGTTCCGCTCGATGTTCGACCTGCTCAACCGGATCGACCTCCGCCTGTGCAACAAGCGGGTGCTCGAAGCGCTGATCTGTGCCGGCGCGCTCGACGGCGTCGCCCAGACTGGCGGCCGCGCGCAGCTTCTCGCCGGACTCGAGGGCACGTTCGCCGCGGCCCAGCAGGCGCAGAAAGAACGCGAGAGCCTGCAGGAGAACATCTTCGGTGAGCTACTCGGCACCGATCCAAATGCCACGGTCGGGATCGCCGAGCCGCCGCTCCCCGAGGTGGCCACCTGGAGCGAAGGCGAACGCCTGAAGCGTGAAAAGGAAGTGCTCGGTTTCTTCATCTCCGGCCACCCGCTGGACAAGTACCGCGAAGAGATGGTGCTCTTCGACCGGGTGCACACGGCGAACCTGACGGAGCACCGGGACCAGAAGATCGAGCTCGCCTGCGTCATCACCGAGGCGTCCCGGCAGATCTCCAAGCGCGACGGCTCGGAATGGGCACGCATCACCATCGAGGACTTCCAGGGGACCGCCACCGTCCTCGCATTTGGCGACACCTGGGCCAGCTCCCGGGACGTTCTTCAGAAGGACGCGCCCGTACTGATCCGTGGCAGCGTCTCCGGGCGGGAGCGCGATGAAGATGATCCACCTATCTTTCTCGATGGTGCCGTGCCTCTGGACTCGGTGAGAGAGGCGGGCGACGTTGGCCTCTGCATCGAGCTCGGTGCCGGTGATACCGACGAAGAGAGCGTTCAGCGCGTGCGGGTCGCGCTGGCCGGCAGTCCAGGTCCCGCCCCCGTCATCGTGCTCTGGCGCGGCACCGCCGCACCCGCGAGCCCGAGCGACGCCGCCGACACGCCGCGCCTGCGCTCACGATCGCTCCATGTGGCGCCGCGGCCGGAGCTGCTCGAGGAGCTGCGCGAGGTCTTCGGCGAAGGCAGGGTCCGCCTCGTCCGCGCCTGACGGCTCCCGTGCGGCCGCTTCGCCAGCGGAGCCGGCTGCCCGATGCTGTCTGTCGTACGAACGTAGTCGAGGAACCTGCACCTTCGGCCCGGGGGAGAACTGCGGATCCCTCGACTTCGCTCGGGATGACACACCTCGCGAGGCCCCCGATGCGGAACCGACCATGGCGGTTCGGGGTCGTTCAGATCAGCGAAGACCAGAGATGAGGCTATATTGGCAACCGTAGCACGATTGGATTTCGAACGGGACATTGCCGAGGTCGAGGAGCAGATCGAACGCCTCCAGAACCTCGCCGACGATCGACAGATCGACGTCAGCGCCGAGCTGCGCTCCCTCGAGGAGAAGCTCTATACGCTCAAGCGTGACGTCTACCGCAACCTCGCGCCTATCGAGCGCGTCATGGTCGCGCGCCACCCCAGCCGCCCCTATACGCTCGATTACCTGAAGCTCATCTTCACGGACTTCATCGAGCTCCACGGAGATCGCCTTTACCGTGACGACGGGTCGATCATCGGCGGCTGGGCCCGCTTGGATGGCGAATCGGTCATGCTGATCGGTCATCAGAAGGGGCGCGACATGAAGGAGAATCTGTTGCGCAACTTCGGGATGGCACACCCGGAGGGATATCGTAAGGCGTTGCGCCTGATGAAGCTGGCCGAAAAGTTCCAGCGGCCGATCATCACCCTCATCGACACGATGGGTGCCTACCCGGGCCTCGGCGCCGAGGAGAGGGGCCAGGCCGAAGCGATCGCGCGAAATCTGCGCGAGATGGCCGGCCTCCGCGTTCCGACCATCGCCGTCGTCATCGGCGAGGGCGGCTCGGGCGGCGCGCTGGCCCTCGGGGTCGCCGACCGCGTCCTGATGCTCGAGAATAGTGTCTATTCCGTCATCTCGCCTGAAGGGTGCGCGGCCATTCTCTGGAAGTCCGGCGCCGCCCGGGACAAGGCCGCCGCAGCTCTCAAGATCACCGCGCTCGATCTCGACCGGCTCGGCATCGCGGATCAGGTGATTCCGGAGCCCGCGGGCGGTGCGCATTCGGATTGGGAAACCATCGCCCAGGACCTCAGAACCGCACTCATAGATCATCTTCAGGACCTCCGCAGTTCACCCACCGAGGAGCTCGTTCAACGTCGCCTCGAGAAGTACCTCCAGATCGGCGAATGGCGTCAGCCTACGTGAGCATCCTCTTTTCTCCTCCAGCGACGCGGGCCGTCAAACGGCCGCGACGTGCGACATAGATGGGAGACGACACCATGCTTCCACTGCCAGTCATACAGTCAGTCAGCAAGAGCAAATCGGAAACGCAGATCGTCGAGGTCACCTTCAAGGGAAACCGACGCGGTTACTACAGCACGGACGATGAGGAACTTCGCCCGGGCGATCATGTCATCGTAGAAGCGGAGCGGGGCGAGGACCTCGGCCGCGTCAAGACCGTGGGCGGGATCGCCGCCAAGAAATGCACCGGCTGCGCGTCCGACAACGAGAAGGACAGCGATGGAAACCCGACTCGGAGTGCCCACAGGCGCGCCGAACCCGGGGACGTGCAGAAGCTCATGGTCCTCCGGGCCGACGAAGAGCGCGTGCGGCGCAAGGCGCGGGAGATGGTCGAGCAGCACAGCCTGCGCATGAAGGTTACCGAGGCCGAGTGGCAGTGGGACAAGAACAAGCTGACCCTCTACTTCACCGCCGAGCGGCGCGTCGATTTCCGCCAGCTCGTACGCGACCTCGCGCGCACCTTCCGAACGCGAATCGAGCTCCGGCAGATCGGCGTTCGCGACGAAGCGGCACTACTCGGCGGCGTCGGGCGATGCGGCCGCGAGCTCTGCTGTTCGACCTGGCTGCGCGAGATCAAGCCGGTATCACTACAGCTCGCGAAAGACCAGAATCTGTCCCTCAACCCCGCACAGATCTCCGGTACCTGCGGCCGCCTGATGTGCTGCCTCACCTACGAACACGATTCCTACCTCGCCGCTCGCAAACGCTTCCCGCGCGAGGGCAAGACGGTTCGTACAAGCCACGGCCCCGAGAAGGTGATCGGTATCGATATCTGGCGTGATCAGGTCACCCTCATGGACGAGTCGCGCCAGCGGAGAGTCGTCGAGCTCGATGCGCTGCGCGCCGAGATGTCCGCGCTGCAGGAAGCCGAGCTCTCGGGTGGACCGGGCGCGACCGGCGCGAAGGACGAACGGCGCCCCCGACGCGACAACGGCACGGGCACTGCCCGCGGCAATGGCGATTCCTCGCGGACGGGGGCGGAGTCCAGTTGAGCCAGAAGCCGTTCTACATCACGACGGCGATCGACTACGCCAACGGGCTTCCGCACCTGGGCCACGCGCTCGAGAAGATCGGGGC
This sequence comes from Gemmatimonadota bacterium, assembly GCA_040905505.1. GTDB lineage: Bacteria > Gemmatimonadota > Gemmatimonadetes > Longimicrobiales > Longimicrobiaceae > WHSP01. The sequence continues at coordinate 6,198 of JBBDRL010000047.1, forward strand.
CGACGTGATCGCCCGATATCAGCGACAGCTCGGCCGACCCGTCCGATTCCTCATGGGGATGGACGAGCACGGCCAGAAGGTCGCGCAGAGCGCCGCCGCCGCCGGTATCACTCCCCAGGAGTGGACGGACCGGATCGCCGAGAGCTTCTCCGACGCCTGGCGGACGCTGAACATTTCCAACGACGACTTCATTCGTACCACGGAGTCTCGTCATCGCGCGGCCGTCGAGGAGCTCATCCGCCGCATGAACGGGAGCGGTGATCTCTACCGGGCCAAGTACTCCGGGTTCTACTGCGTCGGCTGCGAGGGCTACAAGACGGAGGCGGACCTCGTCGATGGCCGGTGCCCCGAACATCCGAACCGGGAGATCGAATGGATGGAGGAGGAGGACTGGTTCTTCCGCCTCTCCCGCTATCAGGACGATCTGCTGCGGCTGATCGACGAGCACCCCCGGTTCGTCCAGCCGAAATCCCGCCGTAACGAAGTCCGGCGGATGATCGAGGACATCAAGGACATCTCCGTCTCCCGGTCAGGCCTCGACTGGGGCATCCGTTGGCCCGACGACCCCGAGCACGCGGTCTACGTCTGGATCGACGCGCTGACCAACTATCTCTCCGCCACCGGCTTCCCCGCTCCCGGCCACGAAGCCGTCTGGCCGGCAGACCTCCACGTGATCGGCAAGGACATCGTCCGCTTTCACTGCGTGTACTGGCCAGCCATGCTGATGTCCGCGGGTCTCGAGCTCCCGCACGGTGTCTGGGCGCATGGTTGGATGACGATGGGTGGCGGGAAGATCTCCAAGTCCTCGGGAGAGCCGATCGGCGTGGATGCCGCTGTCGACCGCTACGGCGTCGACGCCCTCCGCTATTTCGTCCTGCGCGAAGTTCCCTGGGACGGCGACGGGAATTTCACCTGGGAACGGTTCGACAACAGGTACACCGCCGAACTGGCCAACGATCTGGGCAACCTCGCCAACCGCACGCTTGCGATGGTTCACAGGTACTGCGACGGAATCGTACCCCCCGGCCGACCCACCGAGCTCGACCGCACCGGCACCGATGTCCTCGCCGTCTATCGCGGCCGTATGGATGAATACCTGCTCCACGAGGGAGCGGCCGCCGCGTTTCAGCTCGTCTCGGAGGCTAACGCTTTCGTCGAGGCGCGGGCGCCGTGGAAACTCGCGAAGGACCCCGAGCAGATCACCGCGCTCCACGACACCCTCGCCTCACTCGTGCGTGGTCTGGCTCGAATCTCCGCCATGCTGCTCCCGTTCATGCCGGAGAAGATGGGAACTCTCTGGGAGGAGCTGGGAAGCGGAGAGGAGATCCCGCGACTCATGGGTCTGGACGCGATCGATCCGACTGGCTGGAAGGTTTCCAAGGGCGTGGTACTCTTCCCTCGGCCGGAACGGCCCGGAACATAGTGCTCGGAAGACAGGAAAAAAATTCCCCCTGCGGTGACCGCAGCCTCGTGCGGCACCACCCGAATCCGGTCGAACATGCCGACGATCAAGACCCTTCACCGCATACGCTTAGGAACTTACCGACCGCTCCTTCCGAGCCGTTAGGCGCCGAGCGGCACGCCCGTTGCCTTTCCGACCGCTCCAAACACGCTAAACTTTGGCGGTGCCGGTGCCGAACCTGACAGTACGGGGAAGATATCCCTGACGTCACGCGAGTTCGTATGTGGCTAGTTGCTTGACACTTTCGCAGCGGCGGTATTAACATGCCACCCCCGCGCTGAGGTCTCGCGGCCGCATAGATTCGCTCATATCCGAAAAATCTCCCGTCAGCGATCCCCGTATGGCAAGATCGAAATGGACTGTTATGCTCATCCCGCACGACAACGAGCGGGTGAGGTCGATACAGCTATCGAGCTCGGGTGTGCGTGGCGTCCTCTCCGCCGTGCTTCTCCTGTTCCTTCTGTGTAGCGTCTTCACAGCGGGATTTTTTCTCAAGCAGGGCCAGGAGCTTCGGGCGGAGCAACTCGAACGTGAGAACGAGTTGCTGGCCGCGGAAGTGACAGGTATGCGGATGGAGATGGAATCGCTCGCGGCATCGATCGGCGAGCTGGCGCAGAAGGATGAGCAGTACCGAACCATCGCCGGTCTGCCGGCGATCGATGAGGATGTGCAGCGCGTCGGCATTGGCGGCCCCGGCACGGAGACGATCGAATCGAACGCGCTCTACGACGAGAACCCACAGCTCGGCGAACAGATCTTCGCGGCATCCTACGACCTGGAGACGCTGATCCGCCGGGCGACACTGATGCAGACGAGCATGGACGAGGCGCTCACGACGCTCCGGGACAATACGGAGCGCCTCGAAGCCACCCCGTCGATCTCACCCTCGAGCGGGCATCTTTCCAGTCTCTTCTCGCGAAGTCGACGTCACCCGGTGCTCCGCATCACCCGGCCCCATGAGGGGATCGACATCGCAGCGCCGGTTGGCGAGCCGATTCTGGCGCCGGCGAAGGGCGAGGTCATCTACGCCGGCACCAAGCCGGGCGGATACGGCCTTACGGTGGAAATCGATCATGGCTACGGGTACGTCACGCGCTTTGCCCACGCCTCGCGGCTCAATGTGCGCCGTGGTGAGACGGTCGGGCGCGGGCAGACGATCGCCGAGGTCGGAGCGACAGGGCTGGTCACCGGACCTCATCTGCATTACGAGGTGGAGCTGCATGGCGAAGCGGTCGATCCGCTGAACTTCATCATCACGGATGCACTGCCGGACTAGACGATCGGCAGGACGCTGAGCTCGGTTCACAATAAAGGAATGGGGGGCGCGGCAGAACGCGCTCCCCTTCCCTTTGTCCCCACTACACGCTCCGGAACCACCGGTCTGGCCCAACGGTACGTAATTTTCGATCGTCGTCCTGATAGCCCGGCACCGGAGCCCCGACCGCAGTAATGCTTTTCTTTGCGCTCTTGATCGCCCACCTGGGGATTGCGGACTCGATCCCCGCCGCGACGCGTGCCGCTACCGCGTCCACGGCGGACGGTGCAGCGATCATAGTTCACCGGCAGCCGGCTCTGCCAGTTGTCTCCCTGCGTCTATCGATCGTCGCCAGCGATCCTCCCGGGTATGCTGGGGTGGGGCATCTGATCCAGCACCTTCTCTATCCAGGCCTGAGCGACCGCGTCGACCGGATTGGTGGTCGGCTTCAGATGCAGCGTACGGCCGATGCGATCGCGTACACGGTCACCGGCCCGGCCTCGGAGCTACCCTACCTCGCCGAGCTTCTGATCTCGACCCTGGACCCGCCGGCGGCGTCCGACGATGCCATCCTCCGAGCGGAACGCCAGTTGAGGGAGGAACGGCTCGCCGAATGGGAAACTGCGCCTGCGCATGTCCGCTCGACACTTCGGGCGCAGCTGTTCCCCGCCGATCTGTCCGCCGCGGGAACCGACCGCTCTGCAACCCGCTTTTCCGGCTCGTCCCTCCCGCGGATCTGGGCCGAGCTCTACCGGCCCACGCGGGTCGCGGTGGTAGCTGTCGGTGATGTGTACCTGGGCGACGTGCAGAGGGCGTTCGCCGAGCTCCCGGATCCGGCCCCGGCCGGCATGCGGGAGATCGTGCGCGACAGCGTGGTCCTCGGCTCGCTGGCCCCGGCTCAGGCGACACGGGCGTGGATCGGGCGAGGGTACCCCGCTCTGGATCTCGACCCCGCGGCGGTAAGTGTCACCGCCCGGCTCCTTGGCCAGCTGATCCGGCGCCGAATCCCCAGCGCTCAGGTCGACGCGGAACACTGGTGGACGCACCACGGACAGGCCGTTGCCCTGATCCTGGCGGTTCCGGAGCGGGATCTCGAGGGTGCCCGCCTCGTGCTGGATTCCGCCGTCGGATCGTTGGAGGAGACCGTAACCTTTCTCGATGTCGTCGGCGCGGCCGCGGCGATTCGGCGCGAGATGCTGATGTTCGCGCGCACACCGGACCGCATGGCGGAGGTGATCGGCGAGTTTCACGACCGGGAGGGCGATCCGAATGCGGCCGAGCGATTTCACGCAGATCTCGAATCCCTCGATGATCGCGATGTACGAAGTGTGCTCCAGCGGCTGGCGCGGTGGGATTCGGCGCGTGAATTCATCGCCCCGCAGGAGCTTCAGCCCCGCATCCGCCCATGAAGCGGGGAATTTGGCTCGGGGTTCTACTCTGTGTGCTGGGGGCTACCACGGCGAGGGGTCAGACCCGTATTGAGGTGCTGACCGAGCCGGGCACGCCTGTGGTAGCAACGGAGTTCCTCCTCACGGTAGGGCCTGCCGACGAGCCGAACAGCAAGGGGGGCGTCGCCTATCTCGGGGCGCGAGCCGTCATCGCGCAGCTACAGCCCGTCCTCGATTCGCTTGGCGCGCGCGTCGCGATCACCCCGCAGAAGGACGCGCTCTCGTTTTCGATCGTGTCGGCTCCCGAGGTGTGGGAGGAGGCGACGGAGGAAGTCGTCCGGGGATTGTTTCGAGAGTCGGCGGACAGCGTGATCATGGAGCGGGAGCGACGATCAATCCTCGCGGAGCTGCGCGGCCGTACGTCGAACCCCGCCGACGCGGCGGTGCGGGAGATGGACAATGCGTTCTTCGGTGCCGATCACCCCTGGGGGCGGCCCATTATAGGCACCGCCGGATCCATCGCGACGTTGACCTACAGTGACATTGATGAGTTCCTCCGCGCCCACTTCACCCCGGATCGGGCGCTCGCGGTGGTCGTCGGGCCGGTGGACGCGCCGGACGCCCGTCAGCACCTGCGGCCGCTCCTGGGATCGACGTTCCCTCCGCCCGTCGAGGTGATCCCGTATCGGTCCGCCGGGCTCCCGATCCACCGCGACTACAACTCGATCACGACCTGGCTGACCGCCAGCTTCCGGTTCCCGGAAACGGCTGACGAGGAGGCGGTTCGATTCATTGCCTATCTCGCTGCGGAGGAGATCTCCTTTTCGCTCCGGCAGCGTTCAGTGTACAACGTCTCGAGCGAGGTGGTGCCGCGGGTGGGCAGTGGCGAGATTCGACTTCAGGTGGTCGTCCCGCCAGAAGAGGCGGAGGCGTGGTCGGATCGGGTGGAGGGCATGGTCGAAACGCTGATCGACGGCTCGATGCCGCCGGACGTGTTTGCCGGGCACCGCCGCCGCTTCTACGGTCAGCGCCTGGCGTCTCTGCTGGCGCCGGAAGACCGAGCCCACGCCGCCGTACGACAGCTGTTCGTCCGGGGACGGCTGGGCTCACTGGTCCCGGATCCGCTGGAGCTGACCGAAGACAGCATACGGGAAGCGGCGCGAAGTCTCGAGACGCCCGCCATTGTCCTGCTCGGCCCGATCTGAACGCCAACCTACAAGGAGCCTCGATGGCCTGGATCGTCCTGTATTACATTCTGGAAGCGCTGAAGTGGCTGATCATCATCCGCGCGGTCATGTCGTGGTTCGTATCCCCTGCTTCCGGAAACCCGCTCGTGGATATGATCCGCCGCGTCACCGATCCGATTCTCCGTCCCCTCTCGGGTATGGTGCCGATGATGGGCGGCGTGGACCTCTCCCCTGTCGTGGCCTTCTTCGCCATCGTCCTCCTGCAACAGCTCGTGATCTCGATGGCCTGATCGCACCCGACGGTGGCGGCCGGATTGGCTGCGCTCAGTTGCCGGTACCGAAGTCGACAGTCGGTGTCTGATCGGCTCCGGGTGGCGCCTCGAAGGGTTCCTTCCCCTCCGCGCCGACCATGCGGGCCGTCAGCGCCTGCGGGAACTGCCGGATGTAGGTATTGTAGGCCTGGACCGCTTCGTTGTAGTCGCGCCGTGCCACCGAAATCCGATTCTCACTCTCCGCGAGCTGGTCCTGGAGGCCTAAAAAGCCCTGTGTCGCCCCTAGCTGCGGATAGGCTTCGACGGCGATGTTGAGGTAGGTCCCGATCTGCCGGGTCACCTGCGCGTCGGCCGCGGACATGCCCTCGACGTCCCCCTCCTCCACCGCCTCGGAAAGCTGAGCTCGCGCCTGCTCGAGGCCTGCGCGTGCCTGTGCGACCTCCGTGAAGGTGCCGCGCTCGAAGTCGGCGGCGCCCTGGACGGTCGCCACGACGTTCGGGATGAGATTGTTTCGATTCACCAGCTCCACCTGAACGTTCGAGCGCAGTGCCTCGACGCGTTCGTCGAGGGCCTGAATCTGATTGTAACCGCAGCCCGAGGCGAGCACGGGCAGTAGCAGAAGTAGGGCGAGCGATCTGAAGCGCATAGATGTCTCCTCCACGGGTAAGCGTCACTCCTAAAGATGGAACGGAGCGCGCCGGTTCGCCATGCCTGAGTTCGGTGTCGAGCGGGGTGGCCGGTCTGACCCTTCCTCGGCGAGTTACCTCGCCAGCGCGCGGTACAGGCTCGCGATCCCGATCCAGAAGATCGCGAAAGCGAGGGGCCATGCGAGGATCCGCGGGCTCACGAAACCCGCCGCCGCGATCAGGATCAGCACGAGCGCGATCGCCAGGATCCAGGCGGTGTCTTCGCGGCCCACGTGCCGCTGCCCGATAAGCGCACGGCCGAGCACGATGCTCGCCCGCGAGATCCGGTTGACGATACGGCCGACCCTGCTGCCACGGCGAGCGCGTCGCCGGGCTTCCCGCGCCGCCACCACGTCGGGAGTGGGCGTTCCGCCATCCCTCTCACGGACAGCCTTCCGGCTCAGCGAACGCCGCCCGAGCGCGGCGCCGGGTGGCGGCAAGGTGATCTCCACGGCCGAAGCGAGGTCCCTGAGAAAGAGCTCTTCCATCCGCTCCGCTACCGAACGATCCAGAATCGCGAGGTCGAGCTCCCAGTTGGACAGCAGGCTCGCCAGATTCAGATTGCTCGAGCCGATACGCGTCCAGACCCCATCGGCCACCGCCGTTTTCGCATGGATCATCGGTCCCTCCCATTCGAACAGCCGGACCCCCGCCTCCAGGAGCGGGCGGTATCCGGCCCGGGAGAAGCCCCCGATTACCGGCCAGTTGTTGTACGCAGGCACGAGGATCCGCACATCCACGTCATCCCGGGCCGCGGCCGCGAGTGCCTCCGTCATGGCAGGGGGCGTGACGAAATAAGGATCGGTGATCCATAGCCGCTTCTCCACGCCGACCGCCACGAACTGGGAGAGCCGGTAAATTCGCGACCGGCCCGGTTCGCCCTCCACGACACGGACCGATACGTCACCCGTGTGAGGCGCCTGGTGTGGGTCGGGGATCTCGTCTAGCGGGAGCATCGCGCCCGCCTCTCGCCAGGAGCGGGCGAAGGCACGGTCGATGACAGCTGCCGCCGGCCCGGTCACCTCCACTCCGGTGTCCCGCCACGGCGGCACCCCCGCTGTCGGGTCTCCCACCCACTCGTCACCGATGCACATGCCGGCTACGGAGGCGTAGCGGCCATCGACGGTGACCACCTTCCGGTGGTCGCGCCGGAAGAGCCGCAGCGGTTGCGTGACCCGCGGCGGCGCGAAGGCCCGAACCTCCGCCCCGGCGGCGCGCAGCGGCCGCCAGAAGCTCGCCGGCGTCGCCCAGCAGCCTACCCAGTCGTACAGCAGCCGAACACGTACTCCCTCGCGCGCGCGCGCCGCCAGGAGGTCCCGGAACAGTCGCCCCATCCGATCGTTGCGGATGATGTAGTTCTCCAGATGGATCCATTGGCGTGCCTCCTCCACCGCGCCGATCCACGCGTCGAAGGCGGCGGGGCTGTCGGGAAGGATTCGAGCCGTATTCCCCCGAACGAGCTCGGCATCCGAAGCGCGCACCATCGCCCGCTCCGCCTGTCGAACCAGGGCGCGCGCCAGGCCCAGGGATCCTCCCGCAGCGGCGCGTTCGGGCGGTCCGCGGGCGATCGGCGGGGCCTCCTCTCCTGGCCCGCTCATCGGCGGTGACATTCCGGGTACTGCAAAAGGATGCGCATCTAGACCGCGGTCAGCGCGAGTCGAAGCGTCTCATGAGTCCTGGACACGTAGCCGGCTCCGAACAGGTTCACGTGGACGAGCAGGTAATAGAGTTGGTACACGCGCTTCCGATGTTCGTATCCGGGTCGCAGAGGCCAGGCTTGAGAGTAGGCACTGTAGAACGCTCCGTCGAACCCGCCGAACAGCTCGGTCATGGCGAGGTCGACTTCACGGTGTCCCCAGTAGCAGGCCGGGTCCACCACCCCGGGCCCGTCAGGGGTCACCACGACGTTTCCGCTCCACAGGTCGCCGTGCAGGAGGGACGGCCCCTCCTCGTCGCCGGTGGCCAGCGAGTCGGGCAATGCCTGCATGAGACGGTGCCACTCCTCGCGGCGCGGCAGTTCGCCCCGGCTCCAGGCAAGTTCCAGCTGCGGAAGCAGACGTCGCTCTAGCCAGAAGCCGGGCCACGACTGCATCGGCGCGTTGTCCTGCGCCAGGGAACCGATGAAGCCGTCGCGCTCCCATCCGAATGCGTTCCGGCGTTCCTGGTGCAGCCGCGCAAGCGCGGCACCCAGCTTCCCGCCGTGATCGCCCGAGCCGGGACCGGTCTCGAGCCACTCGAGCGCCAGCCAGCTCCAGGACTCGGCCTCCTCGCAGGCGAGCACCTCCGGAACGCGCAGGCCCGAACTCACAGCTCCGAGAAGTTTCAGACCTTCGGACTCGACCGTGAAGAAGCCGCGAGGGGCCGCTCTCTCGAATTTGAGAAACGCGGTTTTCTCATCGAGATCGATCCGACACGCCTCGCTGATGCTCCCACCGCCGACCGGCGCTACCCGACTAATTCGACCCAGCTCTTCCTCGACCGCAGCCCGAAGATCAGGGGGGATGGTCACGCCGCCGATTCCGCTAGAAGTCGATCGAGCAGCGCCCGGCAGGAGCGCTCCACCATGTCATGCACGTCCTCGAAACCGGTAGCGCCGCCGTAGTAGGGATCCGGGACGTCGCCTCCCCCGCCCTCCTCATCCCAATCACGGAGCAGGTGAATACGGGCCGTGCCGTTCGCACGCTCGTTGAGCTGCTCGACCTTCGCCAGGTTCTGTCGGTCCATGACGATCACGTAATCGAACCTGTGCAGGTCGGCCGGTTCCATCTGCCGGCCCGCCCCGGTCACCTCGACGCCGCGCGCGCGGGCCGTAGCCACGCTGCGAACGTCGGGCGGTGCGCCGACGTGGTAGCCGGACGTCCCCGCGGAATCGATCTCGAAGCGATCTTCCTCGCCACGATCTCGGACGAGATGCCGGAATACGGACTCCGCCAACGGCGATCGACAGATGTTACCCAGGCACACGAACAGTACACCCACTCGGTTGTCAGGCATCCACACCACCTGCGATGAAGAGAGACCAGTGATGGCAACAGAACTTCGGCAGTGCCCCGGCGCAAAGCGCGGGCCGCCGGATGGAGAAATGGAGTTACGATGGGGGAAACGCAAGATACCCGGCCTGCACGCGCAGTCGGGGTCACACACTGCAGGGACGAACCCGCCACGGGCGGGAGCTGCAGGTGAATCGTCGAATTGGCGTCAAACCGGCGGGTCGCGGCGCTCCGGTCACTTGGAGCACGACGCGCTTTTCAGGGTGGGCTTGCTTCGGCTGTCCTGCAGGCCGGGCTACTCGCCCGGCGGGATGTCGATGATCAGACGAAGGCCTCTTCGCGGTCCCATACACCGACTTCCATTGGGATCCCGCGCCTCTTGAGCTGAGCCGGCTTCGGCACCGGCGCCTTGAGCACCAGCCTCACGAGCGCGCTCGTTCGGACCCATGAGCCCTGCCGCCACTCCTCGGCCCATGCCTCATCCGTCTCCCGTACGTAGACGAGGCGACAGATGCGGTCGTCCAGACAACGCGGTCCAACCAGGATCTGCGGAGCAGTCGACTTTGCCGACATCGAACACCATCCTTTCAGTGGCCACGGTCACTCCCGAATACCCCCCGCAGGGTAGCCCTGGCGAGAGTTTCGCTTCTACATATCGTTTCGGCACTTAGCGCCGAAAACTTCACTGCCCGGCCGGTTTGGAGCGCCTCGACGGGCACGGGAAATCACAGGGGAGTTCGAAGGTTGTATTCGAGCGCCGCGTCGTCCAGAATCCGCTCGGCGATCCGCTTGCAGCCGCTACCGACTCCGTCGGAGCAGACCAAAGCCACATATCGGCTCCAGTTACGGCCGTCTTCCGCCACTTCCGAAAGGCCCCGAATCGGACCGACGAAGCGGCAGGCATGGCAGTGGCCGTAGCCTTCGAGTCTCTGATTCAGCAGCCGCAGGAGCCGCTCCGGGCTGACCTGCTTCCGCTTGATGGGGCGCCGCGTGTTCCCGTCGCCGCCATCCGCATCTCGCGGCGAGCTCATCGGATTCTCCGGGAGAGCGCCCCGTGACGGGCGCGGGGGGCAGTCGCGCTGCGCTGAGAGACCGAAAAGCCTCTCGGATGAAGGTGGAAAAAGTCGAGGTCCGGCGTGGATACCGCAACTATGATATGCCTTTGCCGCTTCCGCAAGGGTTTTGTATTCATTCGTTATTCGAGAAAAATGTGGCGTGCAGCCGGGTCACTGCCGCCTCGACCTCTCCTTCGCCGACAACGAAGGTCAGGTTGATGCTCGACGCGCCCTGGGAGATGAGCACGACATTGATCTCGCGTATCGTGCTGAAAACGCGCGCGGCGATGCCCGGCATGCTCCCGATCCCCTCGCCCACCACGCAGACGATCGCGTGGCCATGGGAGATCCGGACGCTGCCCAGCGCCTCGAGGTCCTCGACAATCGCCGGGAGACGACGGGTCTCCTCGATGGAAAGGGATACGCTCACCTCTGACGTCGTGACGATGTCGACCCCGGTGCGGTGGCGCTCGAAGACCTCGAAGAGGGCGCGCAGAAAGCCGTAGGCCCCGAGCATTCGGGTGGACGTCACCTGAACGAGACTTATGCCCGGCTTGTGGGCAATCGCCTTGACGCCGGCCGTGCTCCGCTCGGACTCGCCGGTAATGAGCGTTCCGGCCAGCTCGGGGCGTCGGGAGTTGCAGATCCGCACCGGGATCGCGGTTTCGACCGCCGGCTGGATCGTCTTCGGGTGCAGAACCTTGGCGCCGAAGAACGCGAGCTCGGCCGCCTCGGCGTAGGAGAGTCGCGAGAGCGGCCGGGCTCCGGGCACGACGCGAGGGTCGGCGGTGAGGAAGCCGGTGACATCGGTCCAGATCTGGATCTCGGAGGCGTCGAGCGCAGCGCCGAAAATCGCAGCCGAGTAGTCCGACCCTCCCCTTCCAAGGGTCGTCGTGGCGCCGCTTTCGGCCGACGCGATGAAGCCGCCGAGCACGGGGACGACGCCGTCGGCCAGCAAAGGAAGGAGCGCCGTCCGGGTGCAGTCGCGGGTCAGCGGCGGAATCGGGACCGATTGGGTGTGCTCATCCGTCGTCCGGATGCAGGTACGTGAATCGATCATCCGTGAAGCAACGCCCCGCGCCCGGAGTACGGCCGAGACCAGAGTGGAGGAGAGCCGCTCACCGTATGAGACGATCTCGTCCTGGAGCGGCAACCGAGTCCCCGGATGATCGGCGACGATACGCAGCAACTTGTGGAGTTCGTGCCGCGCGTCGCGGACCGCGTCCTCGATGCCGGTCTGCTCGGGCGGGCTGAGAGTATCGGCTGCGATCGAAACGTGCCGGGTCAACTGTTCGTCCAGCCATTCCGTTCCCTCCTCGGGACTGCCCGCTGAAGCCCGGGCGACACTCTGCAGTAGCGCATCGGTGACTCCTCGTAGCGCCGAGACGACCACCACCGGTCTCGCTCCGAGCCGTTCCTGCACGATCGCCGCAAGGCGCTCCATCGCCGCGGTATCCTCCACAGACGTCCCGCCGAACTTCATGATCATCGGACCCATCGCATGACCTACCTCGCGCCCGCGCCGGCCTGCCGAGGGCCGCCACCGGCGTTCACGAAAGCAGCGCGGAGACGCGCCATCTGGTTGTCGGCAATCGGACTAAAGTAGGACACGGCCGCGCGAGCTGGCAAGCGGCCGCCAAAGCCATCGAAAGCCACCCCTCACGAGGCAGTGTCCGGTGGATTCCACCGCCGGAAATATTCCCGATTTCCCTCCGGACACGCTTCGCCTATCTGTCCTCATAACTCCTTATACAACAACTTCTTAGATGGTATTGCCAGGCATATAGATTGCACGGTGTACGCGCTGGAGGCACCAGATGCGCTTCTCTGGTACGTCAGCGTAATCGATAGAGGGAACATGAAAAACATGCTCGTCGCGCTACTTCTGGCGGGCGCCGCCGCTGGATCGACGACTGCCGTCGCAGCACAGGGCGCGGCGGACGCCGTCGAAGTGCAGTTCAGTGAGATCGCGGAGAGCGTGATTCGCATCCGCACGATCGCGAACCTGGAGTACGAAGAGACCGATCCCCGCACCGGTGCGATCAGTACCGCGACCCGCCCGTATTCGGTCGACGGGAGCGGAGTCATAGTGGGAACCCTGGAGATCGGCGGCCGGACGGAGTACCTGATCCTGACCAATCACCACGTCGCCGACGCCAGCAACTACGTCCTCGAGGATGGCGGATATCTCAGGGTGAATCCGACCAACACCATGGCGGTTCCGAGCGTCGAGGAGACGTCATATCTGGTCGACGACCCGGGCGACGAATCATCAGAGGACGACATCCGGCTCATCGAGCTCGTACGGCTCGTCCGAGGCGACATGACGCTCATGCGTACCGACGGTGCCGATCGAAAACTGCCGTTCTTTGGAGGGGCGATCGGGTATCGGCCCGACGAGATCGGCGCGGGCGCGCCGATCATCACGAGCGGGTTTCCATTGGGCGGCAAGAAGCTCGTCGCGGAGGGAACGATCGCCGAGACCGATCACCTGCATGAGCTGGGACTTCCACACCACGACTTCATCGTGGATGTGCCCGTCGCGCCGGGCCAGAGCGGCGGGCCCATCTTCCTCGTCGAAGGTGATCCGGCGGTCGGAGAGGCGGTCTCGTTCCGGCTGATCGGGCTGGTCCACGCCAAGGACCGCGAGCGCAACTATGCGGTTCCGTACGCCCTCTGGACCGAAGCGCTGGACGAGTTCCCCGGCGTGCTCGTACAGAGGCTTCGTCGATAGCGGA
>JBBDRL010000047.1:19330-43845 GCA_040905505.1 Gemmatimonadota bacterium
GTCGCCGTCGGTCTCAGGTGAGAAGAGGGAAGTCGTCAAATAGCGCGCGCCGCTGTCCGGAGCGACCGTCACGACGCGCTTGCCGGGGCCGAGTTCACGGGCAATCTGGAGCGCCGCCCACGCCATCCCGCCGCTACTCATCCCGACGAAGAGGCCCTCTTCACGGGCCAGCCTACGGGCCAGTGGGAATGCGTCCTCCTCCCAGACCTTCGTGACGCGATCGATGACCGACCGGTCGAGATTGCGGGGCACGAATCCCGGACCCATCCCCTGGAACTTGTGCTGCCCCCGCGGCTCACCGTGCAGAACGGCCGATCGCGCGGGCTCCACGGCCACGACCTGAACGGCGGGATCCCGCTCCTTCAGATAACGCCCGACTCCGGAGATCGTCCCACCCGTTCCCGTGCCGTAGACGAAGGCGTCGATTCGGCCCCCCATGTCGCTCCAGATCTCCGGGCCGGTCGTGGCATAGTGGATTTCAGGATTGGCCGGGTTGTCGAACTGATTGGGAAGATAGGCGCCGCTCTCGTGCTGGATTCGCTCGGCCGCTTCGATCGCGGCCAGCATGCGGCCTTCGGGGTCGGTAAGGACCAGCTCGGCGCCGTAGGCCTCCAGCGTCGTCTTTCTCTCGTCGCTCATCGACGCCGGGAGGCAGAGGATGAGCCGATAGCCGCGCGCGGCGGCGACCTGGGCGAGTCCGATTCCGGTATTACCCGAGGTCGGCTCGACTACGGTTCCGGCCGGCTCCAGAAGCTCGTTCTTCTCGGCGAACGTGAGCATCGCCAGAGCCGTCCTATCCTTGATCGATCCACCGGGATTGAGCCCTTCGACCTTCACCCACACCTCCGCCATACCGGGCTCGACGACCCGCTCGAGCTGCACGAGTGGCGTGTTGCCGATGAAGGCGTCGATCAAGGGCTCACCTCTGCGGATCCCGGCGGAACCATCTCCACATCCCAACTCAATTGCGTATCGGGAGCCAGGGAGCTGGCCACCGAGCAGTACTTCTCGAACGAGAGCTCGACGGCTCGCTCCACATGGTGCCGCTCGGATTCCGTCTCGACCCTGAATCGGACCTGAACCTCCGTCAGTCGGCGTGGCGGAGACGGCGCGCGCGAGAACTCCAGCCGGACGGTGAGGCTGCGCGCCGGTGTCCTTCGCTTCTCCAGAATGTCCACGACGTCGATCGCCGAGCACGTCCCCAGCGAGACCAGCAGAGTATCGACAGGGCTGGGAGCGGCTCGGCGGTCTCCGTCCATGAGCACCGTCGGCCCGTCGGGGATGCCCCCGCGAAACCGCTTCTCGCCTTCCCAGACCACGTCGATCGGGTACGGCGACCTCAGGCCCTCGGGCATGTCTCTCCTTTCCGATTCTCAATCGGGTGAATGGATGGTCGATGCGGCGCGAGCGAGAAGGTCATCGATCGCCCGAGCCGGAGTAATTCGCTGCCGCCATGATGCCGATGCCGATCAATATCACGACCCCAACGGCGATCCAGATCGTCGGAACGGCCAGTACGTACGCGGCGCCTGCCAGTCCAATGATCAGAATGACAAACCCGAGCAGATAGGTCTGCGAGGACGTCATGCCCACCTCCCAAGCGAGTTCGGCCGATAGAAAATTCATAAATCTGAGCACTCGGCTCCTCCGCACGACCGATGCCGGGGTCCGGCTTGCGATCAGAGTCGAGGTACATGACGGGCGACGGTCTCTTCCAGCCAGCGGTGGACTGCTCCATTCGTGGCCAGGATGCGGCCAGTCTCCAGCGGCGGCTCGGTATCACCGGGCCAGCCGCTCACGACGCCGCCCGCTTCGAGCACCAGCAGGATGCCTGCGGCGACGTCCCAGGGCGACAGGCCGATCTCGAAGAAGCCGTCGACGCGACCGCACGCGACGTAGGCGAGGTCGATGGCCGCCGCCCCGGCGCGGCGGACTCCGTGCGTGCTCAGCACCACGTCGGCTACCAGCCGGAAGTATGCGGAAGCATCCCCCTTTCCCTTCCGGAATGGGAACCCGGTGGCCAGCAGCGCCTCGCCGGCCTCGGGTACCGAGCTCACCCGGATCCGCTCCTCGTTGAGAAAGGCGCCACCACCGCGCACAGCGTGGTACACCTCGCCGAGAAAGGGTGCGTTTATCACGCCGATCCGCGGGCCGTCGTCGTCCACGAGCGCAATGCTGACGCACGCGAACGGGTGACGATGGACGAAATTGACGGTGCCGTCGAGTGGATCGACCACCCAGCGTCGACCGCTGGGTCTGGCGTCGGACGAGAACTCCTCCGCCACGAACCCATCGTCCGGAAACGCAGACCTCAGGTGCCGTTCGATCACCCGCTCTGCCGCCTCGTCGACGGCGGTCACCAGATCCGCCCGCCCTTTTGCCCTGACCTGATCGGCACCCGACCTGCCTACTAGGATCGCAGCAGCCTCCGCCGCGGCCTCGTGCGCGACCTGGAGCTCTCGTGCCAAATCGTCATCAATGTGCATCGTCCTCATGGTCTCTCTGCTCCATCGCCCTTGGCGCCCGTGACCCCGAGCGCCTCGGTCGGCTCGTCCAAGCCACCCGACCGGTCGAACGCGAGCGCCAGGGTACACGTCAGGATGACCGCTGCACCCATGAATGTCCACAGGTCCGGCATCTCGGCGAAGAACAGGATTCCCCAGGCGCCGGCAAAGACGACCTGTAGAAAGCCCGCCGCTGTGGCGCGCCCGGCGGGCTCCTGCTGAAGCCCGTTCGTAATATAGATCTGCCCGACCTGCCCGGTGACTCCCATCGCCAGCAGAAACAGCAGATCGCGCGGCTCCGGCCAGACGAAGCTCGCCACCGCGCCGGGCAGCGACACGGGAACCACCACGAGTGGAAAGTAGAATACGATGACCAGCGGGTGCTCGGTGCTCGACAGGCGGCGAATGACCACGTAGGCCGCACCGCTCAGCACGGCCCCCAGGAGCCCGGCCGTCACCGCCACCGGGTCGAGCGGGTCGATCACGCCGCCGAACAGCACCGCCGGCCGGGCGATGACGATCACCCCGCACAGGCTGGCGGCGACGAGCGCGACCTCTCGCTTCCGCATCCGCTCCGCCAGAAAGAGGGTGCCGAAGAGGGCTGCCCACAGCGGATTCATGTACTGAAGCACCGTCGCTTCCGCCAGGGGGAGGTTTACGATTGAGTAGTAGAAGCATGTCAGAGCCAGAAAGCCCAGCACCCCCCGCCAGACCAGCATGCCTCGGCGGACCCCGAACGGCGCGACGCCGGCTCGCCGCAGCAGGCCCCATGTGAAGGCGAGCGTCAGCAGTCCCCGAAAGAAGACGATTTCCTGATTGGGAATGCGCTGCCCGACGAGCTTCACGAAGAGGCTCATCAAGCTGAAGTAGAACGCCCCCAGCGCCATCGATCTCATGCCGCTGGAGACGGGCGGCAGAGACATCAAAAGCTTTCCTCGACGCTCTCCCCCTCGTCGGGTGGCAGAGTGAGTGAACCCTCTCGCTCGGACCAGAGTTCCAGGCCCAGGAGCACGGCGAGGAAGAGGGCCACCGCCAGAATCAGATTCCGCCGTGGACGGCGCGTTCCGTTCGAATCTTCCATTTCGGGGGTGGCTGGTTTCGAGCCCTCGCTTGCGCGGGGTGTTCGGCTGGCGCATCGGGCGCAAGCGCCGGACGTGCGTGCGCGAGTCATTGACCACTGCCGGCGGAAAGATAGGGATACGCGAAAGCCCCGCCACCGGATCGACCGGCAGCGGGGCTCGCTCCATCGTCCGTCCATCGCTGGTGCTCGGCGATGGGCGGCGCGAGCTTCAGGCAGAAGAACTCGCGGCCAGACCCTCGATTCGTAATCGCCACCGAGCGACCGCCGCCGCCGCACTCCCCCGTGAGCCAGCCGCCGCGCGGGCGGACAGGGAGACGAGGGCGGGGGGACGCCCCGAACGCCAGCGGCGCATTCCGACCTGATCTTGCATGTCCCGAGCAACGGTGTGAAGTCTCGATCGAGCATGCTCGCGCTGCGAACGGTCGCCGGTCTCGAGCGCGAACAGCAGGGCCTCTCGGGTCGCGGCCGCGTCACCACCGGCAACGAAGAGATCCGCGAGCTCGTGACCGACGCGCGCCCGATCGACCGGGTCGCGATAACGCGCGGCCGCGCACGCGAGATCGCGAGCTGCCCCCGCCCGCTTGCCTGCCGCCCGGCGGACGCGCGCCCGCTCCTCCAACCCGACAGCCGCCGCCTCGCCGTCCGCCGAAGTCACCGCCTCCCGTATGGCGCGCGATAATGCAGATTCGGGATCGGCTGAAACGACCGCCTCACCGATCCTCGCCAGCCGCGCCATCGCTCCATCCTCCACGTCCAGCGCCCGCGCCTCCCGATAGAGCTTCAAGGCTCGATCCATATCGCCCATCAAGCGCGATATCCGGCCGGCGTGAAGCGCCAGATCCGCACGACCCGGGCTCAGCTCCAGCGCCAGCGCGATTACCGTGTCTGCCTCGGGGAGCCGCCGCGCCTCCGCCAGTCCCGCTGCATACTCGTTCAGAATGTCCGATACCTCCGATGACCGCCCCTCGGCCGCCCGCTGCAACAGCCGCTTCAGCAATCCCCGCTCGGACCGGCTTCCCAGTGCGCTCACTTCAAGCTCCGCTCGGCGCCGAATGAACCCGGCGTCCTCTCCGAGCTCCACGTGCCGCTGCACACTCCGCAGCACCAGCGCCACGACCGTCGCGCGGCGGCCCCGCTCCCCCGGAGTCGTTTCCGAGATCCGCTGGAGCGCCCCCGCCGCAGTCTGTAGCGCCTGTGTGGTTCTTCGCATCGCAAGTGAGGTTGAGATCGATTCTCAACCACGATACGCCCAGCTCCCGGTTCTGTCAACTTTCAATCGACCCCGACCAAAAAGAGGGCCGTCCTTTTCGGACGGCCCTACCCGCTCGGTCGCACGCAGTCCGCTACGGCCGCGCCTTCGGCTTGCGGGGATCGTAGGTGCCGCAGATCGCGCCCCTGTCACCCATTTCGACGCGGATCTCGCCCGCGTGGCACTCGCGGTCCTCGTTGTGAGCGCAGTCCGTGGCGCTACATGAAGCAACGGCGGACGGTGCGGGAGCCCTCTTCTCCTGTGGATTCGCCATGGAGCCATCTCCCTGTTCAATTTAAGAATCATCGACTGCTTCCGGCCCACCAATTCGCAAGATAGAGGCCAGCCTAGAGATGGCGCAAGTACCGCTCTCGCAACCACTTGCGAATGATTCTCAATCGACCTTTCGGGGGTGGGGGTCGGGAGTCAGGCGATTCCCACGTGGCGCTGCAGGAAGCGGACGTACGCGATGATCTCGGCGATCTCCTCGCGGCTTAGCCCACGGATCGGGGGCATGTCGCCGAAGGACCAGTGGTGGGCCCGTACGCCGCGTTCCACGGCCAGGAGGAAGGCGAGGTCCCCATGGTGGGAGGGCTCGTAGACGATGTGGACGAGAGGTGGACCATCGGTCGTGCCGAGGGCGCGGCTCCCATGACAGGATGCGCAGTTCTCAGCGAAGAGGCGGCTACCAGCGTCCAGCTCGGGGGGGATCGACACCTCCATGACGGCTTCTGCGAAACCGTCGTCGGCGGGATTGGGCCCGGATTGACAGCCGAGCAGGGCGAGGCCGAGGAGGCCCGGGGATGCGCTGGCGAAGCGATGGAGCATCAGGGCGCGGCCGACTCCGCTGCCGCCTGGACGGCGGGTGCGGCCGAGCCGGCGGGAGGCGGCACGGCGACGAGGAATGCGGTGATTCCTACCACGGCGGCAGCGGCGGCCAGCTCGATCGAGGCGCTTCGATGCAGGCGCTGAGCCGTACTGTCATCCGCGAGATGGGGCCTGATGCGGCGCCAGTTGAACGCGCCGGCACCGATGACGACGGCGACGGCGCTCAGTTTGGCGAGAAGGAAGCGACCGTACACAGTCAGGAGCAGGTCGGAGGGTGTTGTCAGATGGAGGAATGCGGCGAAGCCGCCCGTGACGACCACGATCGTAGCTGCCACGAGAGCGAGGGGGGAGTAGGCATGCACGAGCTCGAACACCGTGCGTGCGCGCTCCGGCGCTCGTAGCGTCCGCGAGATCGGCAGTCCGACAGTGAGAACGGCGAGCAGGGTTCCCAGCCAGAGGCCGGCGGCCAGGAGGTGCAGCGCGTCCGAGAGGACCGCGAGGGCGCTGATGGAACGGACGGCGGCGGCGTGTCCTCCGAGGCCGGGACCCAACGCGACTCCGATCGCCCCGGCGACCGCCAGGACCCAACCCGCGCGGGACCCGCGGCGGGCGAGGAGCAGTCCGCCGAGTGCCATGAGGCAGCCGCCGAACTGAAACGCCCAGCCAAGCCCCCACTGAGATTCCAGGATGCGAGCGAAGCGATCGGCGGCGATGCCCGTGCCGAAGATAGCGTGCGATTGCGCCTGGAGCCGGAGCGGGAGGGTCACGAGCAGGCCGGCGGCGGCAACGATCCCGAGACCGGCGGCACCGGCCGTTGCAGCTCGGCGGAATCCGGCCGAAACGGCGCCGTTCGCCAGACGTGGTGACAGGAAGAGTCCGGCGAAGCCGATGGCGCCCACGATTCCGAGGATCGCGAGGTAGCCGAACCATCTGACCGCCGCGTACAGCGGTGACTCGGATGAGAACACCGAACCGGGCTGCTCCGCAGTCGCCCGATCGGAACCGACGGAGGGGTCGGCTGGAGGCACTCCCGGAGTTCTCGCCGGAATGGTATCGACACCGACGCTATCGACCGTCTCGAGCCCTTGCGCACCCTCGATCAACGTGAACGAAAATTCGCCGCGGACGGGGTGACCGTCGCGACCCACGGCGCGCCATCGCACCGTGTAACTCCCGGCAACGAGCCCCCCTCGAATCACGGACTGCAGCGAGCCCGGCGAATCGGCGATCTCCAGGGGTCCGAGAGCCACAGCTCCAGCAGGACCGGACAGCTCGATCGCCGAGAGACCGATCTCGACCGGTTCCGTGAAGAAGAGACGCACAGCGTCCGGCGCGGCCTCGAGCTCATCCCCCACGCCCGGCGAACTCGCGCTCAGCGCGAGGTGCACGTCCAGCGGCAGCGCCTGGAGAGAGGCGGTCGGGACTGACAGCGTGAGCGCGAGCGCACCGAGGCTCAGGAGCACCACACGACCCCGCCGCATCCACCGATTCACAGCCGTAGAGGCTCTCACCTCCTCGGCCCCCGCAGAAGCGTCGGGGTGGCTCCACCAGGCTGCCAGGCCCCTGCTTTCAGGCATCATACCGGTACCGCATCATGGCTGCCAGCCCGATTGTGGTCATGTCCGATCGGCACTATGGATGAGGATGAGACAACGGCACGATGAGTGCAACCTATCGAACGCGCAAGTTGTTGTACCGCCGACAAATAAACGAATCACCGTTCCGCGTCACCGCTCGCTATCGCAGCGTTGCATCAGGCGGTGCGGGTTCGGGGAGGAACAGAT
Source organism: Gemmatimonadota bacterium (assembly GCA_040905505.1). Lineage (GTDB taxonomy): Bacteria > Gemmatimonadota > Gemmatimonadetes > Longimicrobiales > Longimicrobiaceae > WHSP01. Next base: position 26,777 of record JBBDRL010000047.1, read on the forward strand.
GATATCTTTCACACGAGGCCTGACGATCGCCGCGGCGACCCTGGTCGCGACCGCGTGCGCATCTTCCAACCCATCCGGAATGGCGACCGCCGACGGCCCACAACCCCCCGCCGAAGCAAAAACGACCATCGAGGTATCCAATCACAACTGGTCTGACATGGTCGTCTACGCTGTTCGCCACGGGACGCGGATGAGGCTGGGGATGGTCACCAGCATGAACAGCAAACGCTTTCCTGTTCCGCGACACCTGAATACGGGTGCCGGCTCGGTCGAGCTCCACGCGGAGGCGATTGGATCGGCCGAGGCGTTCAGGACCGGACCCATCAACGTCAACCCCGGGCAGCGGGTCGAGCTGAAACTCGAGAACCAGCTCTCTATCTCGAACTGGTCGGTCTGGTAGCCGACCGGGAGCCGACTGCGTGGCCGCCGCTCATTCGATTCGGACGACGGTCACGCGTAGCTGGCTCGGCGGCGCGACGCTACCCGACGTGGTGGACAGTCGAACGACCTCACCCGCGCCGCCCGTGAAGCGAACGTACCCACTCGACGTTGCCGCGACCTGAAAGCCCACCGTCTGTCCCGGATTGAGCGTTCTCACCCGGAGCGGAAACGGCTCTTCGAAGATCCCCAGTAGTGGTAGCAGGCTGCGGAAGTCCCAACTCGGCTGTTGAAGCAGGGACACCGCCTCCCCACCGACCAGGTCATCCGTATAGACACTTACGCCCCACCGCTGGAACCAGTCCAACGGTTCGTCATCCAGCACCGCGGCGAGATTGTCGAACCCCGTTCGTTCGGTATTGACGAGGGCGAAGAAGAATGCGGCGTCGTCCTCGGCACGCTGATCGGCAAGGTAACGTAGGAACGACCAGGCGGCCCCGCGAGTCTCCAGATCGTCGTCCGGCTGCGTGGGCGCTTCGCGCGTCACATTCTCCAGGTACAGCCCATAACGTACCAGGTTGGAGACCCCGAAGCGGTTGATGGCGTCGACGATCGTCTGCGAATCGAGGTTCGACGCACCGATGTTGGACCGGGGGTCGACGTTCGCATCGGCGTAGAACAGCAGTTCCTCGCCGATGTGGCTCAGCCCTTCGTCCAGCCACGTTGTTTCGAAGCTGGAGAAGCCGTGGATCCAGATTCGTCGGCTCGCGTTGATGAGGTGCTGATACTCGTGGCCGATCGTCCCGAGTGCGGCGGTGAACACCGCGGCGCGCGAGTGCGGGACGTGACTGGCCTGCGCATTCGGATCGGGTGCCAGAATGTAGAATATTTCCCCCGCGTTGCTGGCTCGGCACGCCTCGGCGCCCTCCTTCAGGAACAGGTCCCGGCTGTAGAAGAAACCGCCGACGAACCCCTGGCTTCCGGGCGTGGTCAGCTCGTTTACGGCCCGGGTGAAGAAGATGATCACGCGGTCGTTGCCGTCGATATCGGACGGCTCTCCGAAGGTCGACGTGATGGTCGGGTCGACGAGAGAGTCGAACTCGTCGCCGAAGCTCTCGTAATCCGCTCGGGTGAATCCGCCCGCCGGATTGTCGACGTCGCCGACGATGATGGCGCGATCGGTGATCGCCTCCACACGGCCCGTTCGGTTGTCGAAGCTCTCGCAGATCTCATTGAACGACCCCGCTGCGACGCTGGTATTGATCTCGACGAGTTCCCCAACCTCCGCGTTGCCTCCACTCAGGTCGGCCGCTGCTTCGCGCCGCACGCTGCGATAGACCGGCCGCTGGCGCTGGAAGCTGTCGAGCCGCGGCTCGGCGACAGACCTGAACCGATCGTTCAGGACGGTGTGCATCGAAGAGTTCGGAAGCCAGGGAGCTGTAGCGCCTGCCCCCCGGGAGCTGGCGACGCCAGGACCCGACGGATCCGTCTGTCCAAGTCCATCGCCACTGACCTCGACGTTGATTCGCCCGGCCGCCCGTGACGCATTGAAGGGGATGAACACGAACCCTCGTTCGAGTTCCTGACCGCCGACCATCAGGTCAGCCGCGTCAGCGCCCGTCAGCCGGAGCACTTCTCCGACCTCGAGGCCGCCGAGAGCCGTGAAGACGGCCTGCTCGAGTCCCGCGGATGTCGGGGTCGTGGTCTCGCTACAGCCCGCCATCAGCAGGGCCGCCGCGGCGAGCGATGTCAGTCCATACTTCATCGGTTCCTTCGAGATCTCAGAATCGGTAAGCCACGGCGACGTCGAACGTCAGAGAGGTAACGTCCACCGAACGATCGGGCAGATTGCTGAAGGTGAAGCCAGCCGGAACGCTGTCGAAGCGAAGCCACGGGATCAACTCGAGCCGGCCCGCAAGTGCGACTGGCAGCCCGGCTGCGACCGCGAAACCCGTCTCGGTGCCCGACGTGAGACGTTCGTCCTGCCTGGAGAAGCCCAACGTCTGCCAGACGAGACTCCCCCTCAATCGCGGCGCGACAATGCCGACAGCAACGGGCGACGCGAACTCGATCCCGGCCTCGACTCCCTTCAGCACCGCGGAACCGTCGAGGTCGAACTGCTCACAGCGGGCGCATCCGAAGGTGGTGTATCGGTATCCCCCGAAGATCCCGAACTCCTGGATCGGCCAGACGCTGCCTCCAGCGGCGAAGGCGGCTCCGGCCTCCGCGGTGAACCCTGCTTCCGCGTCTGCAAAGTCGCCCACGGGGGCCGCGTAACCGACCGAGGCTTCCGCGGCGAGTCCCACCGGCAACTGACCGGCGAGGCCGCCCGGGGCCAGACCGCCCGGGGCCAAGCAGCCCAGGATCGGAAGCAGCAACTGCAGTCGAGTGCGCATGGATCTCCTGACCGAACGTATGCTCATGCCGGATCGGCTCCGCAGCCCTGTCGGGTGTGGTGCGGCGGCGAGAGAGAGGCCGGGTGGGTCGCAGCTTTCGGGCCGGACGGACCTTCGGGTGCCGGGGCCGGGGCAGCAAGCGCTACATCTCGAGCTGCTTGCGGGTCTCCGCCTGGAAGACGTCCTCCAGCGCGGCGGCGAACGTGAGGCGCCGCTCCATCGCCAGCGCCTGCACCTCGATCCACACTTCGCGCAGGACCACTTCGAGGACGCCGATCGACAACCCCTCACGACTTATTCTGAGCTCCGCCGTTCGGCTCGCCATCTCGTAGAGCTCGGGTGGAATGTCGAGCCGTGGTGGCGGGCGAGCCGAACCCGCGGTCTCCTCGGTGCGGCCGTCGCCCGTGGGTCTACGCGAGGGGCGCGGAAGCGGCAGCACGTTCGGTTCGTTCGCGATCCTGACCGCGAGGCTGCCCGGTGCGAATGGTTGCCACCAGTCGATGAGCTTGCCTTCGAGATCCCTGAGCAGGCGACCAACCTCTGACGCCGCGGGTGACGGGCCGCGACCGGGCCGTCCACCACGTTCCAGGATCAGCAGGAGCTCTTCTCCCGGCGCCTCGTGCGCCCGCGACTGAATCCAACGGAGCGCCCGCTCCCGCGCGACACGCGGGCCTTCCCCGTGAAGGTCCAGCCGGCGGTGCGCGGGGAAGCGCGCACGTTCGTACTCCCGCATCAGGTCGCTCAGGCCGGCCATCGATCCACCCCCATCTGTCGTGCGCTCTCCGGGTCCTCGGTCGAGTTACCCCCGCCTCACGAAAACGAGCCCCGGAGCAGGGGCGGGGAACGCTGATTGCAGCGGAATGGAGCCTTGAGAAGGTCGCGCGGGAGGCGTGGGCCACGCCTGATCGAGAAGTGAGGGAAGTTGACATGGCACGCTACGACTACGGACTTCGCGGACGTCGCAATACGACGGATCCGCTGCAGGCCGCATCCGGCCGCCGGGGCTATGACCATGATTTTCGAACCGATCCGGGCCGGACCCCGCAGCCGGTGCGATACGATTATCCCGACTACGGCCCGGCTTACGGTGGGCGCTATCCAGATGAGATCTGAGCGCACTTCAGAGGACCGCCGTGTTTGCGGGTGCGGACGTTGGTCTCCGATGAGTGTCCGGAGTCTCACCTACATCATTCGTCGGCCCCGCGTAGGAGTGACGGAGCGCTGCTGTCGCACACCTCGCCCACGCCGCTGATCTACCCGCAGCCGCCTACGCTTCGGACGGCGCCGGCAACCGTCCAGCTCCAGATCCTGACTTTCGCCCCCTTCGACTCGGGCAGCCTCCAGGTCCACGAGCGGGTCGCTGCCCACGGCCGTGCCGTCCAGCTCACGTGAGAGCTCGCGCTCCACGATCTCTCCCGAGACCTCCCAGAACATCGCCAGGACGCTGAGCAGGCGCGACGCGAGACGCTCGAGCGGTTCGCCCATCTGGACCGGCAGCACGTCTGTGCGGGGCGTTGGAAGCAGGCAGCTGGGGCCGTGGTCCCCCCACTCTCGCTCCCGCAGCGCTTCCATCCGGCCCGAGACGGCACCGACCGCCCGCCGGGCTGCATAACGGCGCCGATGTAGAGACCTCCCCGTGCAGAGGCGTCGCATTGCTTCCTTCCAGCTCGTTCCGTGACTCGAACATTCGTTCATGATCGCGACAGCCACGTACAATTCAGCGAATACCCGCATGTCCATCCCCTGAACGCTCGTGGCCGAGAGCGCGGTCAGGTAGTCGAGAAAGGACGAGATCCGCTCGGGTCTCGCGAGGAGAAACGGCACCAGCTCACGGCAGCCGCGGCTTCGATTGCACCGCCCACACGCCGGCACGATGATCCGCACGTCCTTCCGACCGCCACCTCGCGCCCGCGGGATCACGTGCTCGCGCGTCAGTGGCTTATTCGGTCTCGCTGGCGCACGACAGTATGCGCAGCGGCCACGTTCGATGTGTTGTTCGAGCTCGATTCGGAGTGTCTTGGAAAGCTCTCGCTTCCGCGCCATCGGGCCTGAAGGTCTTGCCACAGATCCTCCCGGAATGAAGGGTGGGACGAGGGGACCGACACCGACCAACGTCAACCGAACACGTCGCAACTGCCTATGCTACCGTCACTTATACCATATCACCCTCCAGCCTGGCGGAACGCGGATTGCACCTTATTCGACTCTTGAGCCGGCACCGCCGGAAACCTGTAGCACGGACGACGAGGAGGAGTGAATGAGATATCAGCGCGAGATGGGCCGTAGTGGTGAAGACCGTCCGTACCGCTCCTACCGCGGCCCCGAGGGGAGTACCGGATACGATGCCGGTTACCGGGGGCGGCGCCGGCGCGGTTTCGACAGGCGCGCGGCCGGCCCGAATCGCTACCAGGGGGACTACTGGTGGCTGGGCGAGCGCGAGATGGATCGCCGCGGTCAGTCCGGGAGCTACGACGAAGCGTACCGCCGGTTCGATCACCTCGCTCACCCGCACTACTCGCCGATCGGGGGCATGCAGGCGGGCGTCGGGAGCGGGCCGCTTCCTCGACGGCGGCCGCTGCGGGACAGCACGCGCTTCAGCGACTGGACCCGCTGGTTCTGACCTCGAGGTGCCTGCGGATACGACAAAGCCCCGGCAAAATTGCCGGGGCTTTTCGTTTCGGAGAGAAGCCTGTCCCCTGCGGCCGTAAGCCGCGCCGATCTCCGGACCGGTCGCATCAGGTGCGCGCAACTGGAAACGTTGGCAGCAGGGTGGATCTCAGCCAGCTCCTAGCAGGGTACAATGCGGATTTCGGTGCCGCAAGCCATCTGGCATCCTACACGTCGAGCTTGGCGTATTTCGCGTGCTTCTCGATGAACTGTCGGCGGGGATCGACGTCCTCTCCCATCAGCGTCTGGAAGATCGAATCCGCTTCGACCGCGTCTTCGAGGGTCACGCGAAGGACCGTCCGCGTCGCCGGATCCATCGTCGTCTTCCAGAGCTGCTCGGGGTTCATCTCGCCGAGGCCCTTGTAGCGCTGGATGTGGATATTTCTCGAGTCACCGCCGTTCCGCAGGCGCTTCAGGATCTCGTCGCGCTCGGCGTCCGAATAGGCGTAGTGCTCCGTCTTGCCTCGCGTCAGGCGATAGAGCGGCGGCTGTGCGATGTACACCATCCCCTCCTCGACGAGTTGTCGCATCTGGCGGAAGAAGAAGGTGAGGAGCAAGGTGCGGATGTGAGCGCCGTCAACGTCGGCGTCCGTCATCAGGATGATCTTGTGATAGCGAGCCGCGCTGAGATCGAACTCGTCGTCTCCGATGCCGGTCCCGATCGCGGTGATCATCGCGCGGATCTCGTCATTGGAGAGGACCTTGTCGAAACGGGCCTTCTCCACGTTGAGGATCTTCCCCTTGAGCGGCAGGATCGCCTGGAACGATCGGTCACGCCCTTGTTTCGCCGATCCGCCCGCGGAGTCACCCTCGACGATGTAGATCTCGGAGATCTCCGGGTTGGTCGTCGAACAGTCGGCCAGCTTGCCGGGCAGGACACCCGTCTCGAGCGCGCTCTTCTTGCGCGTCAGATCCCGGGCCTTCCGCGCCGCCTCGCGCGCACGCGCCGCCGACAGCGCCTTTTCGATGATCGCCTTGGCAACGGAGGGGTTCTCTTCGAGGTAATCGAAGAGCTTCTCGTTGACGACGCTCTCGACCGCTCCCTTGACCTCGCTGTTCCCGAGCTTGGTCTTGGTCTGACCTTCGAACTGCGGCTCCTTGACCTTCACCGAGAGCACGCAGGTGAGGCCTTCTCTGACATCGTCGCCCGAGAGCCCTTCCAGCCCACCCTTCTTGAACAGCCCGGCGCGACGGGCGTACTCGTTCATGGTCCGCGTCAGGGCGGACTTGAACCCCGTCAGGTGCGTTCCCCCCTCGTGGGTGTTGATGTTGTTGACGAAGCTGAAAGTGCTGTCGTTGTAGCCGTCGTCGTACTGCATCGCGACCTCGATGTCCGCCTCTTCACGCTCGGCGGCAACGTAGATCGGTTCGGGATGAAGTGGCTTACGATTCCCGCGGAGGTGCTCTACGAAGGTCTTGATGCCACCCTCGAAGTAATACTCCTCGCGTTTGGCGTCCCCGGTCTCCTGGTCGACGACCCGCTCGTCCGTGAGCGTCAGCCGTACCCCGCGGTCGAGATAGGCGAGCTCGCGAAGTCGAGTCGAAAGCGTGTCGAACGAGTAACTCCGCTCCGGGAAGATCTCCAGATCCGGCTTGAACGACAGCTTGGTTCCGGTCTCCTGCCGCGGCACGGAACCGATGACCTCGAGGTCCTTCGTCTTGGCACCCCTCTCGAAGCCGATAGTGTAGATCTTCGAGTCTCGCTTGACCTCTACCGTGAGCCATTCGGACAGGGCGTTCACCACGGAGATACCCACGCCGTGCAGGCCGCCGGAGACCTTGTAGGTATCCTTGTCGAACTTCCCACCGGCATGCAGGACCGTGAGGGCGAGCTCCACGCCGGGGATGCCCTCCGTCGGGTGGAGGTCTACGGGGACGCCGCGACCGTTATCGATGACGGTGATCGAGTCGTCGGCGTGGATGATGACGTCGACGCGGTCCGCGTAGCCCGCGAGCGCTTCGTCGATGGAGTTGTCCACCGCCTCGTAGACGAGGTGGTGCAGGCCGCGAGGCCCGGTCGAGCCGATGTACATGCCCGGCCGCTTCCGGACTGCCTCCAGGCCCTTGAGAACCTGGATCTGCCCCGAGGTATACTCCTTCGGTTCGATGGTCGCCATTCGGTCCTGTCGTACTCGGTTAATGAAGAAAATCTATTCGTATGCCGTACACCCGGAAGGCCCTGAAGTGCCTCTGGTATCGGCACTTTGTCCCCCGTCGGGCATGCGGCGCGTGGCTACCCCATATGCGCCGGATGGGCGATTGGATCAGCCGGCCATGACGAACACCAGGTGTTCGATGCGTCCTTCGCCCTTCCCGGCGTTGAGCCGGCGCATCAGGTCGCCCTTCATCATGTTCAACTCCATCATCCAGGCCGAGCTCCGGACCTCGACGATGAGCGTGCCGTTGGAGACGCGCAGAGGGTTGGTGACCGCGGCGATGCCGGGGCCCATGAGCGCTTCCCATTCGGGGACGACGGATGCCGCCTCGACCTTGGCGCTGATTCCCTTCCGCGCCAGATATCGCGGCAGGAGTTCGCCGACGAGCTGCGGACGGTCCGGTCTGGATCGGGGCGAACGACTCAAGACAGGGCGAGCTTCGTTGTGAGGTTTGATGGGACGCCGGAATTTAGCGCCCTGAGGGTGGCACGTCAAAGCGGTGCGAGGCGGCCCTGCGCGATGCTCCACAGGGGGAGCGATCCACCCCTGAGCTCAAAATCCCCGCGTTTCGGGGCAGTGAGAATGACCTGAGCCGTCTTCTCCCGATCGACCCAGTCCAGGATTCGGCGGGAGCGGCCCGGGTCCAGCTCGGCGAAGACGTCGTCCAGGAGGATGACGGGCTGCGAGCCGCCACGCTCCCGCAGCGTCTCGGCCTCGACCATTCGCAGAGCGACCGCAGCGGTGCGTTGCTGGCCGCCGGAGCCGAAGACCCGCAGGTCGACCCACTCGCCGGCACCACCGCTGGCGGCTCTCATACGCAGATCGTCGCGATGGGGGCCGACGAGGGTCGCGCCGCGCCGCTGCTCGCGTTCGGCCACCCTGGCGAGCTCGGCCGCGAAAGCCTCGGCGATCGCCTCGGTCGTTTCGGCGGCCTCGCCGCTCTCGAGCGGAAGCGAGGGGTCGAACTCGAGCACGGCATCCGTGCCGCCGGCGATCTCACGGACCCGCGCGGCGAAACTGGGTGCACGTGCCGCGACCCAGCGCATCCTGGCGGCCACGACACGGCTCCCGGTGCGGACCAGCCCATCGTTCCAGGCCGCCACCAGCGCGGGTGGCTGGCCGCCGCGGAGGAGTGCATTGCGCTGCGAAAGCACCTGCCGATACCGCTGGAGATTCTCCAGGTAGCGGGGCTCCGCCAGCGACAACAGAATGTCCAGGAAACGTCGCCGTCCCGCCGGGCTACCGGAGACGATCGTGACGTCGGAAGGCGAGAACACGACAACGCCGATTCGGCCGAGACCGTCCCCGATCCGATCCGGCTCGGCCCCGTCGACCGTCACTTTTTTCCGCTTCTGCTTTCGATCGAAAGCGGCGGCGATGACCCGCGTCTCACCGTCCGCTTCCGCCCGACCCTCGACTCGAAAGACTTCCTCGCCGAAGCGCACCAACTGCTCGTCCGGCGCGCCACGAAACGAGCGGAAGATCTCGAGGTAGTAGATCGCCTCCAGGAAGTTCGTCTTCCCCTGTCCATTGTCTCCCACGATCGCCATCCCCAGCGCCGGGAGTTCGACCTGCTGGTCTGCGAAGTTGCGGAAATTGGTGATGCGGAGGGCGGAGAGGTGCAATGTTGAATTTTGAATTTTGAATTTTGAACTGGCCTGTCGCGCCAATTGGAAAATTGCCCGGCGGATATGGGGACAGAGGGTAATTCAAAACTCAAAATTTCTCGAGCTTCACCGGCCCTTGAAGTCGGCTTCGCGCTTTTCGAGGAACGCTCGCATGCCTTCATGCATGTCCTCGGTGGCGGCGAGTACTCCGAAGAGGTGGGACTCGAGGGCGAGGCCATCATCCAGAGCGAGTTCCTGGCCGCGCACTGTGCTTTCGATGGCGAAGCCCACGGCGACCGGTCCGTTACGTATGATCGACTGAAGGAGGCCGCGGGATTCCGCCAGGAGGGCATCGGGCTCGACGACCCGATTGGCGAGGCCGATCCTGAGGGCTTCGTCAGCATCGATCATCTCGCCGGTAAGGATCAGCCCGAGCGCTGCGCCTCGGCCGACCAGGCGCGAGAGCCGCAGCGTGCCGCCGTAGCCGGGGATGATCCCGAGGGTCACTTCGGGAAGGCCGAAGCGGGCGGTCGACGAAGCGACCCGGAGGTGGCAGGCCATGGCCAGCTCGCAGCCGCCGCCGAGAGCGAACCCGTTGACTGCGGCGACGACGGGCTTCCGTGAGAGCTCGATCTCCCTGAAGACCCGCTGGCCCAGGCGGCTGACCTCGACGGCATCGAGCGGACCCATCTGCACCAGCTCGTCTATGTCGGCACCGGCGACGAACGCTTTGGAGCCGCTCCCGGTGAGGAGAATTCCTCGTACTTCCTCGTTCTCCCCCAGCTCCCCGAACAGTACTCCGAGCTCCTCGATCGTCGCACGATTGAGCGCGTTCAGCCGATCGGGCCGTCGGATCGTGACGGTCACGACGCCGCCGTCGATCTCGACCTGGAGGTTCCGATACTCAGGCATGTGTAGTCAGGAGGGTTGGAGCAGCTCTGCGGTCTCGAGCGCCGCCCGTACAGCCACACGCTCCTTCTCGTTCAGCGGCAGGAGTGGAGACCGCGGCGGACCACCGACCTGGCCGAGCAGGTCGAGTGCCGCCTTGACACCGGGAACGCCGAACTTGCCGACCACTGCCCGATGCAGGGGCGCCAGTCGCTCCTGGAGCGCCCCGGCTTCCGGATCGCGGCCCTCGGCTTTGAGCCGGAAGGTATCGACTGCCATTCGCGGTGCGAGGTCGGCGACCGCCAGGATACCGCCGCAGGCACCGACGTCCAGCGCTCCATAGAGCACGGTACCGCTGCCGACCAGGACCGCGAAGTCGCTCGTGCAGACGTTCAGGATCTCACCCATCGCCTGCAGATCCCCAGTGGAGTCTTTGATGCCCTGGATGTTCGGGTGCTTGGCGAGCTCGCCCACCAGCCCCGCCTGCAACTCCACCCCGCTGTATACCGGCGGTACCTGGTACAGTAGTATCGGAATCGGCGATGCATCGGCCACCGCCCGGTAATGCGCCCGCAACGCCTCGGGCGTCAGCTGAGGACGGTAGTAGGCCGGCGGGGCGACGAGCACGGCGTCCGCGCCGGCCTCCGCCGCATCCCGGGTCAGCCGCACGGTCGCTCGGGTGGACTCCGCCGCCGCGCCGGCCAGCACCAGCGCATCCTCCGCCAGCTCGGCGATGGCCTCCAGCCCGGCGACACGCTCCCCCTCGTCCAGCAGCAGGCCCTCTCCCGTGGACCCGAACAGCACGAGGCCCCGCAGGCCGCACGCGAGCAGCTCGCGGGCGTTGCTGCGCATCCCCACCAGGTCCAGGTCGCCCGTCTCCGGGTCGAACGGTGTGGTCGTCGGCGCGAAGACGCCTCTGAAGTCAAGCATGAACTCCCCTGCCGGCGAAGGATGAGATGGATCTCTGAGCGTGCGCGGTGGTGCGGAGCGGCTGGGAGGCGGGGGGGATGGGCATGCGGTAACTACTTCGAATCCTGCCTCCGCGAACGCGTACGGCTGATGGTGAAGCCCAGGTTCCGACCGTCGTCGGGGCCAGCAGGCGCCACGGTCTCGACCGTCACGCGACGGACGATCCCCCGCGGGTCATCGATCGTGACCTCGAATCCGACGCCGAGCTCTTCCGAATCGATTCGCGTCCGAACACGCTGCCCAGGCTCGGCCTGCGGCCGCTCGGGATTCCGGAAAAGCGTCTTCGTCGACTGACGCCCCGACTCCAGATCCCGCGTGACCTTCACCTGGTAGAACCAGTCGGGCTGATAGCTCACGACATAGGTCCGGCCGAGTTGGTCCTCTCCTGTACCTTCGCGATTATGACGCGCCATTCGCGGCTCCACGCATCCGTAAACTTGATCGGTTTCCTGCAAACCTTCCGCCAACCGCAGCTTTTGTCAAGTAGGTAATTATTTGAATTTTCAGCACTTCACAGGCGAATCGGAACCGCGACGAAGGTGAGCACGAAGATGATCACGCAGGCCCACCCGACGGCGCGCCTCGGGCCCCTGACGGGCACCTCCGGATCGAAGACCGACGGATGGCGAACCGATCCACGGCCGAGAACGAGGATCAGGGCCGCCCACATCCACCACCCCCACCAGACGAAGCCGAGCCCCAGGAGCAGCCCCAGGAAGGCGATGCCGAAGTACCGCTGCCTGTCACCAACGAGCGCGAAGAGGATGTGCCCGCCGTCCAGCTGCGCCAGCGGAAAGAGGTTGAGCGCGGTCACGAACAGCCCGAGCCATCCGGCGAAGGCCAGCGGGTGCAGGATCACGAACCCACCCTCACCGGCGACCAGGAGGTCCATCGCCCGAAAGAGAAGCGAATCTCCCAGCCAGATCGGCTGCCGGCCGAATAGGACCGCATAGCGCGCAGGCGCCTCCGAGACCAGCTCCGGAAGCGGCCTGCTGAGCGCGAGCCCGATCAGCGCGAGCGGAATCGAGAGCACGAAGCTGACGATCGGCCCCGCCATGCCGACGTCCAGCAGAACGATTCGGTTGACGACGGCCGACCGAAGCCGAATGAAGGCGCCGAACGTGCCGATCACGTTGATCCAGTGCGGCGCGGGGATGAAGTACGGCGGCGAGACATTCATCCCATGTCTCCGCGCGACCAGATAGTGGCCCAGCTCATGGCCCAGCAGGACCGCCATCAGTGGAACAGAGAAGGCCAGCCCCGGTAGAAGCTCCGTGGGCAACAGCCGAACCGGATACGGAATCGCGAGGGGCCCCGCCGGGAGAAACGCCAGATCGAAGGGATTTCGGCCGGCGAAGTAAGCTCCGGCGGCAGTCGTGGTCAGGAGCGTCGTCAGCCCCAGAAGCAGGTGGATCCACCATCGTTCAGCGGGACGCTCGGCAGCAGGCCGCACCAGCGTGATCTCGGTGCCATCCTCCGTCGGGTATACGAAATGCGTACCCTCCCACCGATCCAACGCCGCCCTCACGACAGGGTGGTCCGGCCCGAGCTCCGGATGGAGAACGCCCTGCACGATCTCGTCGTTTCGGATCACGACCGTGCGATAGACGGCGAAAAGGCTCAACCAATCGGTCACGTGATTCTTGACCTCATCAGGGCCACGCGTTAGCTTGGCGGAATTGTCCCCGACACACAAACCTCACCGCCCTGCCGGCGCAGTGCGCCCCCATCTAGGACCCTTTCCTCCCGGCTCACACATCGGCATCTGAAGACACGGCGGCGCGCCGAACGGTCGCCGTAATCCATATACGTTCTGGAGCTGCAAGTGGACATTTCGGCATTGAAATCGAAGACAGTCGCAGAGTTACACGAGATGGCTGAGGGCCTGAACATCTCCAATTATTCAGGGCTCCGCAAGCAGGACCTCATCTTCCGAATAGAGCAGAACCTCCTCGACTCGGAGGTCGTACTGCGCGGCGAGGGCGTGCTCGAGGTTCTTCCCGAGGGCTACGGATTCCTTCGCTCCCAGGATTGGAACTATCTCTACGGCCCGGACGACATCTACGTCAGCCCCAGCCAGATCAAGAGATTCGATCTGCGGACGGGCGACACGGTGCTCGGGCAGGTCAGGCCACCGAAGGAGGGCGAGCGGTATCTCGCGCTGCTGAAGGTCGAGAAGGTCAACGGCGACGACCCGGACAAAGCGAAGCACCGGATCGCTTTCGACAATCTCCGGCCGAAGTACCCGGACGAGCGGCTGCATCTGGAGTCGGATCGCGCCGACATCTCGATGCGGGTGGTGGACCTGATGGCGCCGATCGGAAAGGGCCAGCGTGGTCTGATCGTGGCGCCGCCGAAGGCGGGTAAGACGATGCTCCTCCAGAAGATCGCCAATTCGGTGACCGACAATCACCCGGAGGTGCACCTCATCGTGTTGCTCATCGACGAGCGCCCCGAGGAGGTCACAGACATGGAAGAGAACGTCGCAGCCGAGGTGATCTCCTCGACCTTCGACGAACCCGCCGACCGGCACACACAGGTCGCCGAAATGGTGCTGGAAAAGGCGAAGCGACTCGTCGAGCACGGGCGCGACGTCGTCATTCTCCTGGATTCCATCACGCGCCTCGCGCGCGCCTACAACGTGACCGTGCCGCACTCGGGGAAGATTCTCTCCGGCGGTGTGGACGCGCACGCGCTCCACAAGCCGAAGCGCTTCTTCGGCTCGGCGCGTAACATCCAGGACGGTGGCTCCCTCACCATCGTCGCCACCGCCCTCGTCGAGACCGGCAGCCGCATGGACGAGGTGATCTTCGAGGAGTTCAAGGGCACCGGCAATATGGAGCTCGTCCTCGATCGGCACATCGCCGACAAGCGCATCTACCCGGCGATCGACCTCAACCGCTCCGGCACCCGCAAGGAAGACCTGCTGCTCGACGAGATGGAGATCAGCCGCGTCTACCTCCTGCGGAACTTCCTCTCCGACATGCCCCCGGCCGAGGCGATCGAGTTCCTGCTCAGCCGCATGAAGAAGACGAAGGACAACAAGGAGTTCCTGGAGTCGATGGCGAAGGCGGGGTAGTTGACAGTTGGAGAGTTAACAGGTGGCGGGGCCGCGCTTCTTCTGGAAGTCGGCCCTGTTAACTGTTAACTGTTAACTATTAACTGCTAACTGTCCTCCAGCTTCCCCCGATAAGTCGGGTGCACGACCAGCTCGCCCTGTTCGATCACCTGCCTGTCCCATGGAAATACGATGAGGTCATCCGTCGGGAGGGCATGATAATCGGGCTGGTAACCGGCCGGGCGGCAGAAGCATGTGGCGGTGCGGATCTCGGCGGGAACGACGTCCCGCAGGGCGGCCAGGGCGAGCCGCATGGTGTCGCCGCTCGTGGTGATCTCGTCCACCAGCAGCACGCTCTTGCCGGCCGCTTGAACCGGCGCGGTGGAAATCAGGCGCGGCTCGTCGGTGATCCCGCCGTCGTCCAATCGACGGCTGATCTTCATGCTGTAGAAGTCTACCTGGAGGATGTCGGCGATGACGGCGGCCGGGATAACGCCGGCCGTAGCGATTCCGACGACGAGATCCGGGTCATAGTCGCGATAGACCCGGAGCGCCAGGGCGCGGCAGAGTTCGCCGAAGAGCTCCCATGAGAGCTCGAAGACCTCTTCCGATCCGCTTCCGCCCATTCCCGGCGGACCGGCACCGCTGCCTGCGAAGAAGCCCTGATCCGTCATAGCACCTCACTGAGTTGGATGAAGGACGCAATCTGGTCAAAGGAGGCGTTTCCTGCCAGGTTCGTGACCCAGGTGGCTATCCGTACGCCGTCGAGCGCAACCATCGGACCGAGTGATGGCAGACATCCGCACAAGAGCCGACCAGCGGTATCAGGAGGCCCTCGAGCGTACGGGCGCTCGAGACCCTCGTGACTACTACCGCGACCGGCTCCGCGACCTCCGCAAGCGCGACCCGGCAGCCTACCGGCGGGCAGCGGCTTACTTTCAGGAAGAGCTGGTCGCCCGCGTCGCCGACGACGACCAGGATGCGATCGGTGAGTGGCTGGAGTACGGCCGCCTCCTGGCGAGCCTCACGTTCGACGGCGTGACGGTGCAGATCGATCCCAGTGGCCGGTCGTCGCCCTATCGTCGCCCGGTGCCGCTGGAGAGCCTCGTGCTACATCTGCCGGCCTCCAGACGCGAGGCGGCGATGCCTATCGGATTGCCGCCAAAACTGTCCCCCGCCCAGCGGGCTACGTACGACCTTCTCGTAACCCGCATGTCACCCTGAGCGACCTCGTCTCCGCTGTCCGGATGCCGGCCCGAGTAGGGTATTGTCAATTCCAGAACCAGTCGCTATCGTGGCTGCTTGAAGATGGAGCGGCGTACCTGCTTGCCTGCACCAGTTGTGGAGTTCATACATGACGTACGTGATCACCGAACCGTGCATCGGTACCAAGGACGCGAGCTGCGTCGAGGTATGCCCGGTTGATTGCATCTACGAGGCGGAAGACCAGTTCTATATCCACCCGGACGAGTGCATCGATTGCGGCGCCTGCGAACCCGAGTGCCCCGTCCAGGCGATCTTTCCGGATACAGACATCCCACCCGAGTGGACGGAGTACATCGAGAAGAACCGCGCCCTCTCCGACTAGGACCGCGGGTGTTCGAATAGAACGAGAAGAGGGCGCTTTCCCGCTGTGGGAAGGCGCCCTCTTCGATTCTGGCTCGGATCTCGGGTGAGCCGCTCTCGGGAAACCCCGGGCAGCCGCACGCCGCTACGTCATCAACGTGTGAAGAGCCGATGGCCGTGGTCGGCCTTGCCGTAGACGAAGTCGGCGTAGCCGTTGTCCGGGTTGCCGCCGCGCTGCAGCGCCCTGTCCACCGTCCCGGGACCCCGGTTGTAGGCCAGGAGGGCCAAGCGCTCGTCGCCCTCGTACTTGTCCATCAAGTACCGGAGATACTTGAGCCCGACACGAAGATTCGTCTCCGGGTCACGCAGCTCGGCTCGCGTCACACCCGGCTCGACCCAGGCGGCCGTACGCGGCATCAGCTGCATCAGGCCGATAGCCCCGACTTGACTGGTCGCGGCGTTCCGGAACGAGCTCTCCGCCTTGATCAGCCCGAAGGCGACTTCCGGCTCAATTTCGAACTCGACTGCCGCCTCGCTGATCTGACGAGCAAGCTGCGGCGATACGCTGAACCCCTGCCCACGATACTCGCTCGCGAGCCGGTCGGCTTCACGGGCGACCGCTTGCTCGAGCCACGCGGTTCGAAGGGCTGAGTCCGGCTCCATCTCGCCCGCCGGGCCTACCTCGACCAAGGCGCTGGTGCCCGCGGTGGCCTCACTCGCCTCGTCAGACGAGCGGCTACCAAGCGATACCACCTGCGCAGCGATGGTGACAACAAGAATGAGCTGCGTGGCCGGCCTCCGTGCGAGGCCCAGGAGCGTATCCCGCCCCGTCCGCGCCTGGCGCCGTTCCCTCTGCGATTCCTGTTCGTTCACGATGCATCCTCTATCTGGTCAAAGAACCACCGACGTGCGGAACGGCGCGCCCTGACCGGCCGCGCCGCCTCTCGCTTCACGTCGCCACTTCTGTAGTATCCTGCGAACGAATATACGCCCTTACCTCAATGCTCACAACGGGTTGACAGGGTTCGTCCTGATTAATATTCGCTAACCCGAGTCCTAAAAAGTGGTCACACAGCACAAAAAAACCGCCTCGAAAAAGCTCGAGACGGTACGCTACGGCTGCATTTGCCGCGCCAGGGGGCCCTTACGTCAGAATGGCCTTAATTCACACCGGCGCACATCCTAGCACATCCTAATCGGGAGGTACGCGCATTCGCCAGACGGCTCAGAGGCCGGCTGACCGGATGGCGTCGAGGTTGATATCCACCGCGGTCGGGGCCTCGTCGTCTGAACGAGGCGGATCGGGATGGCGCTGCTCGCTACGCTGCCTGGCGATCGTCAAACTGGCGGCGATTGCGGCGATGGCCACGAGGCTGACACCTAG
>JBBDRL010000048.1:0-2570 GCA_040905505.1 Gemmatimonadota bacterium
CTCGTCGATCCGCTTCGAAGCCTCGGCCTTCGTCAGACGTCCGATACATCCTCGCCGGCTTCCTCCGGGAGTGTGTGCGAGATGGCCGAAACCATCCCGAAGAACGCGCGCCAACTCGATACAATTTCCGACCCGCAACATCATGAGTCTTACCTACTGTCAGGCAGCGGTGAATCACCCGTTCCACGGGCCGTATCACGACACGGAGTACGGCTTCCCGCTCCGCGACGACGCCAGTCTCTTCGAGCGCCTGATCCTCGAGATCAATCAGGCCGGGCTATCGTGGTTGACGATCCTTAAGAAGCGTGACGGCTTTCGCCGCGCCTATCATGGGTTCGACCCCGAGAGAGTGGCGGCTTACGGGGAGGCGGACCGTGCACGGCTGCTCGCGGATGCCGGAATCATCCGCAATCGGCTCAAGGTCGAGGCGGCGATCGAGAATGCCCGGCGGGTGCTCACGCTTCGTGAGACGCATGGCTCCTTCGCCGGGTGGCTGGATGCCCATCATCCGCTCAGCCGTCCGGAGTGGCAGCGACTGTTCAAGCGGACGTTCCGGTTCACCGGCGGCGAGATCGTCGGCGAGTTCCTGATGAGCACGGGTTACCTGCCGGGTGCACATGTGCCGACTTGCCCGATCTACGCTCGCGTCCTTAAACTGCGGCCGCCGTGGCTTTCCGAGCCGAGCCCCGCTCCGAACCTCACGCGCTGATGGCTGATCCGAAGCCGAACGGTCTGAAGCTCGAGTTCCCTCCTGGAATCGGCGAGGCCGTGCGACGCCCGCGGGAGCGTAGTTGAGGTGGGCCACCCACGATCCGGAGCCGCACTTTGAGCCTCCCCGATTCCGAAGCTCTCCTCAGCGCGCTGGAGGATTACCCCGCCGTCATCGCCCGCCAGGGCGTCTCGAGGCTTCCGGAACTGGATCGCTGGTATCGCGACGTGTTGCCCGCGTCGATACGTGATCGCCAGCCGGGCCGCGTCACGCGGGACGAGCTCGTTCGGATCACGGAGTGGAAGATGGCCCGCGGCGTGTGGCGAGGCCGGAACCTGGCCCTGGTGCGAGGCAATGACCCGGAGACCGTCGCCGAAACGAGCGAGCGGGCACTGTCGCAGATTCCGCATGCCACGAAGCCCATTTCGGAGCTGGCGAAGCTCAAGGGGATCGGTCCGGCGACCGCTTCCGCCGTTGCCGCCGCGGCCGCTCCCGACGTCTATCCCTTCTTCGACGAGCTCGTCGCCGCTCAACTCTCCGACCTGGGCGAGGTCGCATGGACAATGGGCTATTACGCGCGGTACTCGGATCTGCTGAGGTCCGCTGCGCGGGACTTCGGCGACCCGTGGACCCCCGCGCGGCTCGAGCGGGCGCTCTGGGCCCACGTCGGCGGGAAGGCAGGCGCGACCGACTGATGGACCTCCGCATGCATGCCCATCAACCAGGGCGAGATCGATGAGGCCCCGCATCTCGGTCATCACCCTGGCCGTCGACGACCTCGACCGCGCGGTCGAGTTCTACCGCGAGGGGCTCGGCCTGCCGACGGAAGGCATCATCGGCCGGGAGTTCGAGCATGGCGCCGTCGCGTTCTTCGAGATTCAGCATGGCGTGATGCTCGCAGTCTGGCCGCGGAGCAGCCTGGCTCATGACACCGCGCTGCCGCTGGGCCAGCGGAGCGCGACAGAATTCACCCTCGGCCACAACGTCCACTCCCGGCAGGAGGTTGACGAGGTCATGGCGCAGGCCGCGGCGGCCGGCGCTACCCTCACGAAGCCCGCGGGCGATACGTTCTGGGGCGGCTACGCGGGGTACTTCCAGGACCCGGACGGGCATATCTGGGAGGTCGTCTGGAACCCACAGTTGCTTCAGAAGGATTGAACGGCGATCGATCGACCCGCTGGACGGCTGCCCACGACGCGCGATACTTCCCACGGACCTTTCAGGAGGGACTTCTCACCATGCAGACACGACGTTTTCTCATCACTGGCGGCAGCCAGGGCATCGGCGCGGCCGTCGCCGAGCAGGCCCGGGCCGCGGGTCACCAGGTCGTCTTCACCGGCCGCGACACGAAACGCATCGAGCAGGTGGTGAAGGAGACCGGCGCGCACGGAATCGTGGCCGACGTGGCCAGCGGCGACGATAACGCACGGACCGTCGAGATCTGTCGCGAGCAGATGGGCGGTGTGGACGTGCTCGTCAACAACGCCGGCTACGCCTATCGCGCGGACATCGGCGAGCTCGATCTGGACGCCATGCGGGCGATGTTCGACGTGAACGTCTTCGGCCTCGTGGACATCACCAACCGAGTCGTCCCGCTGATGAAGGAGCAGGGGGAGGGCGACATCATCAACGTCGCGTCGACGTCGGGGATGAAGGGCGGCCCGGGGGCGACGGCCTACGGCGGGAGCAAGTGGGCGGTGCGGGGAATCAGCCAGTCATGGCAGGCGGAGCTGCGGCCGCACAGCATCCGGGTGATCTCGCTCTGTCCATCGGAGGTCCAGACGAACTTCGGCGGCCGCACGGGCCGCAATAATCCCAACAAGCTGTACGCGGATGATATCGCTGCGACGATCATGGCGGC
>JBBDRL010000048.1:2670-12862 GCA_040905505.1 Gemmatimonadota bacterium
TTCTCTGACACCTGTACTGGCTAACCCTCCGCATCCTCGCGGTAGCTCCTGAGCTTGTTGCGGATCGTCTTCACGTCGAGCCCCAGTCGGCGGGCAGCCTCCGATTTGTTCTGCCCCACGTGCTCGAGCGTCCGCAGGATCAGCTGCCGCTCCGCCTCACCCGCCTGCGTCCCGATCGGGACGACCAGTGACGGCTCCTCCGTCGACTCGGCCCCATGGATGTACGCGGGCAGGTGCGACGGCTCGAGCCAGCGTCCGCGGGCGACGATCGCCGCGCGTTCCATCACGTTGCGGAGCTCGCGGACGTTGCCGGGCCACGCGTACCGCTCCAGGTGGTGCAGCGTGCTCTCCCGCAGGCCTTCCACCTCCATGCGGTGCTTGCGGTTGAATTCCCGGATGAAGTGGTGGCAGAGCAGGTGCAGATCCTCCCGTCGCTCCCGCAAGGGCGGCAGCTTCAGGTCGAAGACGTTCAGGCGGTAGAACAGATCCTCCCGCAGCCGGCCTTCCTTCAGCGCCTCGCCAGGGTCCCGGTTCGTCGCCGCGAGGACTCGCACGTCGATCTTCGTGTCTCCTTTGCCACCCAGCCGCCGCACCTGTCCCGACTCCAGAATGCGTAGCAGCTTCGGCTGCAGCCCGACCGGCATCTCGCCGATCTCGTCCAGGAAGAGCGTCCCTCGGTTAGCCTGCTCGAAGCAGCCCGCGCGTGACGTCACCGCCCCCGTGAACGCCCCGCGCTCGTGCCCGAAAAGCTCGCTCTCCACGAGGCTCTCCGGGATCGCGGCCGCGTTGACCGCCACGAAGGGCGCAGCCTTCCGGGCGCTCGCCTGGTGAATCGCACGGGCGACGACCTCCTTGCCCGTCCCGCTCTCACCACTGATCAGCACGGACGTGTCGCTCGCCCCCACCAGCTCGATCAGGCGGTGGATCTCGCGCATCCCGGGGCTGTTGCCGATCAGGCCGGGAATGCCCTTGGCGCTGTCGAGCGCCGCCTCCACCGCCCGCGCCTGCCGGCCTCGCTCCAGATCGGCGACCGCCGCCTCCATCAGCACGCCCAACCGATCATCATCGACCGGCTTCGTCAGGAAATCCTCCGCTCCGGCTTTCATCGCCTCGACCGCCGCGTCCACGCTGCCGTGCGCGGTCATGAGAATCACCGGCACGCCTCGCCGCTTCCCCGACTTCAGCCGCCGTAGCAGGTCGAGACCCGAAACGCCCGGCATCACCACGTCCGTCAGGACCAGGTCTGGCTCGAACGACTCCAGGAGCGTCTCGGCTTCCCCCACGTCGGCCGCCGCACGACAGCGATAGCCCCAGTGCTCCAGCCGATGCGAGAGCACCTCCCGCAGCCCCGGCTCGTCGTCCACGATCAGTACGCGTACGTCCTTCGTCATCTATCTCCATTCGGCTAAATCTCCTTCGATCCTACACTCCCGGTCGGCTCAGGGTGCCAGCCCCTCGTGAGGCCACCGGAGAAACCTGATACGACCCGCCGCTGCCGCGCCAGGCGTCCGCGCTCGCGAGCTCGCCTCTGCCACCGGGAGGGATTCCCCGCCCTCGGGGACCATCAGGGAATAATTCCCCGGTTCACACCCCTGTCCATGGGCGGACAGGTTGATCCTCATATGCCGTTACTACATGCCGCACAACGTCTTACGGCATGTCTTCAGGAGTGGCACCCGGGTTGCCCTTACTCGCCGACAAATCAAAGCTGCGGCGGCTCATAAACATCTGTAGGGGAGGCCGGAGCGGGGCAAGTGTGGCCGCCCCCCGTCCTCGCTGACGATCCAGTACCCCGAGCAAGCCAGAGCTGACGCAGCCGAGCCGGGTCCTCGTATTCCATAACCGAAAAAGGGAGACCGATGAAGACGATGCATTTCACTGGACTGAGATCGATCGCCGGGATGGGCGTCATCATCGTGGTGGGTGGTTGCGTCGCGACGACGGGTCAGCTCGAGCGAGGCCTGGCGGAGCAACGTGCCGCGCTGGAAGCGGAGCGAGTGGAGCGGATGGCGGCCGACGAAGCGATGGCGGGTGACGTCCAGCGGGTGGCTGGCGACATGGACGGGTTGCGCACTGAGCTGGCGGCGCTGGACAACGAGTTCGGGGCGAAGATCACGCAGTTGGAGGAGGGGATGCAGCTCGCGGTGCCCGTACACTTCGCGTTTGACGAGGCGGAGGTCGAGGCCGAAACCGAGCCGCTGCTGGACCGATTCGCGGCGCTGGTGCAGCGGCACTATCCGGACGCGGCGGTGACGGTGGAGGGGTTTGCCGACCCGGCGGGGGGGGCGGAATACAACCGGGCATTATCGCAGAAGCGTGCGGAAGCGGTGAAGGCGCAGCTCGTCGAGCGAGGTCTTCTGGAGACGCAGCTCCGTGCGGTGGGCTACGGGGAAGAGCGGCTGGTGGTGCCGGGAGCCGCGGGCGAGGCCTACGGCGCGGAGCTGAACCGACGCGTGGTGTTCGTGATCGAGACGCCCCCGACAACGGCGCTCGGCGTTCCCGCGCAGGAGTGATCGGCGGCAATCCACCCACCCTCAGCGACGCTTGACGTGCATGGCAGACATCGCGATAGACCTCGGGACGACGAACACGCTCATTCACGTCCGGGGGAAGGGGGTGGTGCTGGATGAGCCGTCGGTAGTGGCCATAGACCGCGCGACGGGCGAGGTCGTGGCTGTAGGGTTGGAGGCCAGGCGCATGATCGGGCGGACGCCGGCGGGAATCGAGGCGGTCCGCCCGATGCGCGGCGGCGCCATCAGCGACGTGGATCGCGTCGACATTATGCTGCGGCACTTCCTGAGCCGGGTTCACCCGAAGCGCAGTTTCCGGCGGCGGCCGACCGTGCTGATCACGGCCCCGTCGGGCATTACGGAGATGGAACGGCGGGCGTTGCGTGCGGGGATCATCGCCGCCGGGGCGGGGCACGTCTCGATGATCGCGCAGCCGATCGCCGCGGCGGTGGGCGCGGGGCTCCCGATCGCGACGCCGCGCGCGAGCATGGTGGTCAATGTGGGGGGCGGCACCACGGAGATCGGCGTCATTGCGCTCTCGGGTATCGTCGCAGCGAGCTCTCTTCGGGTCGCCGGGCAGGATCTGGACGAGGTGATCGTCTCGTTCGTCCGCCGGCATCACAATCTGCTGATCGGCGAGGCGACGGCCGAGTCGATCAAGTTGCGCATCGGCTCCGCGTTCCCGGGGGATGATGGGGAAACGGTGGCGGTGAAGGGGCGCGACCTGCTCACCGGCGTGCCGACGACGATCCACGTCAGCGCGGGGGAGATCCGCGAGTGCATCCGCGAGCAGGTGCAGGCGATCGCCGCCGCGGTCCGCTCGGCGCTCCAGGTCACACCGCCGGAGTTGGCGGGCGACATCATCGACGATGGAATCGTCCTGACCGGAGGCGGCGCGCAGCTCCGCGGGCTGAGCTGCCTCCTCGGCCAGGACACGCAGCTCGCGATCCGCCTCGACGATGATCCCACCACCACCGTGGTTCGAGGCGCCGGCGAGGTGCTCGAACACATGCCACTCTACCGCGAAGCCGTCGTGGCCTGAGCGGTCCCACCGCGCTCATCCCCCTCGACAATCCGTTCCGCGCCACGCACTATTGCCTGTCGTGATCCCGGCCGGGGAATGTCCTACCTTCCCGAGCCGGACAGTGCGTACGCGGACACCGGAGCCAGAATGAACCTTTCGCGTGAGGCTCGGCTCGTTTCGGCAGTCATTCTCATCGCCGTCCCCACCGTCATGTACGGCGGACTCACGCTCCTCGGCGTCCTCACCGGCGGGAGCGCAGGCCTGCTACCCGGCAATCTCCAGCTCGACGACACCCAGGCGGCCCTCTGGCGGGCCGGGCACGCGCACGCGGGTGTCTGGCTCATCATCTCGCTGCTGCTTCAGCTCTTCCTCGACGCGGCACGCCTTGCGACCCCGCTGCTCTGGCTGGCGAGGATCAGTGCGCCGGTCGCCGCCGTGACCGTTTCGGCTGGATTCTTCGGGCTCGCGTTCGCCCCGGCCTTCCGCTGGGTGCTCTATTTCGGGGGCGCGAGCCTGGTCGTCGCGGTGCTCCTCACCGCCATCGGGCTGCTCCGTGGCGGCAGCGCTCGCGAGCATTCGATGGCTTCGGATGACCGATTGTAGACCGAGCAGCAATGCGGCTGGCTGAAGGACCGATTCGGCGTCTCCTGGCAGATCATTCCGGCTGGATTCCAGGAGATGGTGAACCACCCCGATACGGCGAAGGCGCAGCGCGCGATGACGGCGATGTTCGGTATGCGGAAGCTCGATATCGCCGAGCTCAACCGGGCCTTCGAAGGCTCGGCGGCGGCGGAATGACCCGAAACCCCTGCGGAGGAGAGGCGTGATCAGCTACGAAGTCACGGCCAACGTGCAGGACCGGCTGGTGCCGGCCTGGGAGGAGTACATGCGCAAGCGGCACGTCCCCGACCTCATCGCCACCGGCTGCTTCGTGGGGGCCATCTTCTGCCGCGACGGCGAGGGGCGCTATCGCACGCAGTACATCGCGGCGGACGAAGCGGCGCTCGACCGATACTTCGCAGAGCATGCGCCACGGTTGCGAGCTCATGTGCTCGAGGAGTTCCCCCAAGGCATCGAGCTGTCGCGCGAGAACTGGTTGGTGATCGAACGCTGGTAGCGCCGTTCCGAGATCACGATCCGACGAACGTCACCGCCCAGATCGGTCCTGCCGCCGAGATGCTACGGGGTGGACGCGTGACCCCTGCTTGCGACCGCGCTGCTCACGGCGGCGATGCCGGCGTGGCGCGGGTCCCGCGCCGATCTGAGCACGACTTTACGCTCCGATTGAGGTCCGCCAGTCAAGATGGACTGGCGAGATTCGATCGATGAACGGATTCGGCTAGCGAGCCGCCATCCCGGGGCGGCGCGGCCGTCAACTACAACCATGGAGGATGGCAACATGCGCGTAATGGTGATCGTCAAAGCGAACGCGGATTCGGAAGCCGGCAAGCTGCCCAGCGAGCGGCTTCTTCGGGAGATGGGCAGCTTCAACGAGGAGCTGGTGAATGCCGGACTGCTGGTCGCCGGGGAAGGGCTCAAACCGAGCGCGGAGGGCGTCCGCATTCGGACCGGCAGCGGCGGGCCGCGCGTGATCGACGGGCCTTTCGCCGAGACGAAGGAGCTCATCGCCGGCTTCTGGATCTGGCAGGTGAAGTCGATGGACGAAGCCGTCGAATGGGCCAAACGGATTCCGAACCTCGACGGCGAGGAAGGAGAGTTCGAGCTGCGGCCGATCTTCACCGACGAAGACTTCGCGCCGAGCGATCCGACAGGAGAGATCCGTGAGGCAGAGGGCCGCATGCGCGAGCGGCTCGAGGCGCAGCAGTAGTACGGCGGACGGCGGGCCTACGAGCGGCGGGCTGTCAGGAGTGTCACTGCCTCTCGGCGGATATCACATGCAGACGTAGCCATTCTTCCGGGCTGCGCCTGCGGTGTTTCCCGCAGCCGCGCCGCCCGCTTGCGTCGGCTCGGGCACTCCGTCTGCATGGTCCCATAGAGGGCCGCCGAAAGGACTCGGTGGCCGGTCTCCCGGGCCGAGGCTCGTGAAGGCACTGAACACGATTGAACCGCGATGTCATGATCGATTCCGCCAGAATACCGCGTGAACGCCCGGCGCCGGGTCTTCCCAGCTTGGGAACCGGGTGACGCGGCCGACGATGGCGTGCCGGTCGGTGTGGCAGCGCTCGACGGCGGCTGGATGCTTCGCGCTTCTCATCGGGTGCGGTGGCCAGGACACGGGGCCGGCGCCGGGTGCCGATCCCCCGATGCCGGTCGCCGGTCTCGCCGATTCATCAGACGCAACCCCGGTGCAGTCGGCTGACACGACGCGTGTCGACACGGTGGACCTGACTCCGTTCGGACCGGTCGACCCCCAGCCCGTCGACCTGATCGACCCCGCGATTCCGCCGGCGGTTGCCGGAGAGGGGGGGTGGGACTATCAACGGAGTGCAGCCGCCGACCTGTCGGGAGACGGGGAGCCCGAGCGTGTGATACTGGCGGCACGCGTGGAGATGGTCCAGGGGCAACCGGCGTGGGACGACGGTCAGCCATGGCAGGTGTACATCGAGGCGGCGGACGGGTCCCGAACCTACATCTACGCGCAGCGGCTCCAGCTCGGGACCCTGACGATGCGGCTAACGCTTGCTGAAGGGGACGGACGGGCGACGATCGTGCTGATCGAGCATCTGCCGGACCGTCTGAGCGTCTATGAAGCCTTCTACTCCGGCTCCGGTGAGGCACCCGCCGTCATCCGCTTCCAGCGCGACGTCGACCCGCGCGGAGACCTGGCGAGCCCGGATCTGCCCTGACGCATCGCGGCGCCACGATCGCGCTGTGCGCCGCGAACCTACGAACCCGGGAGGGAATGGAGCGATGAGCCTTGCGACGCCCAGCGGCCTGACCCTCGAGTGCGTGACGGCCGATATCGCGGACCAGCCCGATATGGACGCCGTGGTCAACGCCGCGAACGCCGAGCTACGGATCGGCGGGGGCGTCGCCGGCGCCATTCATCGCGCGGCCGGGCCCGGCCTGGAGGAGGAGACTCGGTCTCTCGCGCCGATCGAGCCCGGCCAGGCCGTGATCACCGGCGCCCATGCGCTTCCGAACCGCTATGTGATTCATTGCCTCGGGCCCGTCTACGGCGTGGACGAGCCGGCTGACGAACTGCTCGCTGCTTGCTATCGCAACGCGCTCGACCTGGCCGCGCGTGATGGCGTCAGATCCATCGCCTTCCCCGCGATCTCGACGGGCGCATTCGGCTACCCGCTCGAGCCGGCGGCGAGGATCGCGATCGAGACCATCCTCGAGACCCACGCGTCCGAATCGACGGTCGAACACATCCGGCTCGTGCTCTACAGCGATTCGGACCGTGAGGTCTACGAGCGAGTACTGAAGGAATCGACGGCATGAGCTGATCCACCTCGAACCCATCGACCATGACCGCTCACTACAAGCCGCAGGGCTACAGCTCCGTATCTCCTTATCTCATCGTCGGCGGCGCCAATCGCACGATCGAGTTCCTGCGGGACGCGTTCGGCGGCGTCCAGGAGCGCGCCTTCACCGACGCGGACGGCGGCGTGATCCATGCCGAAGTCCGCATCGACGACACGATCCTGATGATAGCCGACAGCAACCCGGAATGGCCGTCGATCTCGGCCCACGTACACGTCTACGTCGCCGACGTGGACGTCACCTATCGCAAGGCACTCGACGCAGGCGCGGTCTCGGTCCAAGAGCCCGTGCGGAAGGACGACGACGACAAGCGGGGTGGCGTGAAGGGCCCGGGCGGCATCACGTGGTGGATCGCCACGAAGGAGGTATGATCGCTGTTCAGAAGGAAACCATGAGATACCGACAGAAGTTGATTGCCGTCCTGTCGCTGAGTCTCGTCGTCGCCCTGGGGTGTGCGGGCGGCAATGGGGCCGCGGAAACGAGGGACGCCGCGGACGTGGCGGATGAGCCGGCACAGGCCGGTGAGTCCGAGGTGGACGAGACCGCCGCGGTCTGCCTGCGAGGTGAACCCTTCGTCGCAACCGGCCCCTTCGAGGTGGATGGGGCCGGCGAGGGCGATGCCGATGAGCTCCGAGCACTTCGTTGGCAACGTCACGAAGGCTGTGAGCGCGTCGTGATCGACCTCGTCGGCGAGGACGGCAGTAATGCCTACGGGCCCGGGCAGGTGATGGCCGAGGTTCTGCGCGACCTCGGCGTCGTGCGCGTGTCGCTGCTCGACGTGCGGCAGGTCGATGCGAATGCAACCGAGGCGAGCTTCGGCGGCGACCTGGCCCGCACCGCCTACTCCGTCTGGTCGCCGGATGGCCGGTGGACCTACGTGGACGTGCACCTCGCCGATGCCGCTGAGGCCCGCGTGACCACACTGCCGGAACCCGCGCGCGTCGTGGTGGACCTCCGGCCGGGCGGCTCCGCGGTTCCGCCGCCCGCCCCGAGCGGCGATCGCGTCGTCGTGCTCGAGCCGCGACCCGGGCCCGCATCCTACCCCCTGACAGTCACCGGCTACGCCCGAACCTTCGAAGCCAACGTAGTCGCGCGAATCGAACAGGACGGTGAAGAAGTCTTCGACGACTTCACCACCGCGACCGCCTGGGCGGATGCCTGGGGGCACTACACGTTCGAGATTCCCGACGGGCCATCGGGCGGGGTCGTTCTCCACGTCGGCGAGCATTCCGCACGCGACGGAGCGTGGCAAGGCGTGGCCGTCGACCTGGAGATGGCGCCTTGATCGGGATCAGGCGGCTATTCATTCGAGCATTGCGGCGGCGGCGACCGGACCCGCTGCACACCCTCATGCTGGGAAGTACCGCCCTCGCGGTTCTCATCGCCGGCTGCCAGCCGTCGGAACCATCTGCCGATTTCGCCGCCGAGCCGCAGGTCGCTTCGAGGCCGCCGGCCAATACCGAGCGGCCGGTTCCACTGGAGCCGCGGGCCGGAGCCGAGCCGCAGGCCGAGATCCAGCCCCAGGGCGATTCGCTCGCCCCGCTGACGCCCGAGGGTTGGGGTCCGCTCCGGATCGGGATGTCCCGCGACGAGGTGGTTGCCGCCCTTGGCGAGGACGCCAACCCTGGGGCCGTCGGTGGACCCGAACCGGAAGTCTGCGACGAGTTCCGGCCCGTTGACGCGCCGACCGGCATGATCGTGATGATCGAGCGGGACACACTATCCCGAATCACCCTCGTGGAGGGATCGGACGTGAGGACGGAGGCCGGGTTGGGCGTCGGGGACCTCTCTTCCCGGGTGAAGGAAACGCTCGGCGATCGTGCGGAGGTGTCGCCGCACAAGTATCTTGCGGCGCCCGCCGAGTACGTGACGGTCTGGACACAGTCCCCGACATCACCCGCTCCCCGCGGTGTGGTGTATGAGACCGGCGCGAACGGCCGCGTGAGCCACGTGCACGCGGGAAGTGCCAGCATAGCCTATGTGGAAGGGTGCCTCTGAGGGACCGCGCCACGCGTGCGGACCTCGTCGCCGGTCAGGGGATCGTAGCCAATGCCGACCAGGGTCGCCGCAGGCAGGTCACGTTGCTCGAGGAGGAAGTCTGGAGTACCCTCATGGGAGAGCTCGGCGCCGACCTCTCCACGTCGACCCGCCGCGCGAATCTCGTTTTGCGCGGCATACGCCTCCGCGACAAGCAGGGCCCATCGTGAAGCATGACTCCGGCGGCGGATCCGAAGCCGCCCGCAAGATCGTCGGATTTCACCAGGACGATGAGGGGCATTGGGTCGCCGACCTCGAATGCGGTCATACCCAGCACGTGCGGCATTCGCCTCCCTGGCAACGCAGACCCTGGGTCCTCACCGAATCCGGCCGCGCCGATTTCCTGGGAACGAGTTTCGATTGCTGGAGATGCCGCAGTGGCCGGTAGAACGCTGTTCCCACATCCGATGCCGATGAACGAACTCGAGCTCGCCGAATCCGTCCGAACCGCATACCTGCGGACGCTCGCCACCGCCTATGAGGACGCCGGCCTCCAGGGGCTGTGCGAAGAGGGGCGGTGGGAAGCGGCGGTCGGGGCGGTCCGCTCCATCGACCCGCAGGAGCTCCGGCGCGCGGTGAGCGCGGAGCGGGATTCAGCATGACTACCGAGAACGGAAGCCGTATCCTGATCTTCGGAAATTCGGGCTCGGGCAAGTCCACCATGGCGGCTGCGCTCGCGCGCGTTGAGGGCCTGGCCCACCTCGACCTCGATCAGCTCGCCTGGGACTCGCCGGGCGTTCGCAAGCCGCTGGCCGAGAGCTCCGCGATCATCCAGGCCTTCATCACCGAGCAACCCGAATGGGTGGTCGAAGGGTGCTACGGCGACATCCTGGAGATCGTCCTGCCGTTCTGCACCGAGCTCCGCTTTCTCAATCCAGGCGTCGATACGTGTATCGCCAACTGCCTGGCGCGCCCCTGGGAGCCGGAGAAGTACGCCTCCAAGGAGGATCAGGACCGGATGCTCGACTTCCTGCTCAACTGGGTCCGGGAATACGAAACACGGGACGATGAATACTCGCTGAGGCGGCATCGAGAGATCTTCGCGCATTTCCCCGGGCACAAGCGGGAGTATACCGCACTGCTCGACGTGAGCACCCCCGGATAATGGCCGGGGTCGTCTGCCTCCCGATCTCCGTCAGCATCCTGTACGCGGTCTTTTATGGCACCGGCC
>JBBDRL010000048.1:12962-33753 GCA_040905505.1 Gemmatimonadota bacterium
GTCTGCCTCCCGATCTCCGTCAGCATCCTGTACGCGGTCTTTTATGGCACCGGCCCCGTGTCCTCACCTCCCCGAACGGACGAAGATGACATGTACGGTCTGATCGGTTCCATGAACGCCACTGCTGGTCAACGGGACCGCCTCATAGACGTTCTCCTGCAGGGGACGCAGGCCATGGACTCACCCAGGCGAACGACGGCTCACGAATGATCGCAGCGTTATCGCCCATCCCCACCGTCCGGCCGTACGCCCCGACACCTCGAGGAATTCGCTCGTGATTGCACGGCCCGTTGTCCCGCTCTTCATCCTCCTGGCCGCCGTTTTGGCGTCCTGCGGGAGCAGTCGTGCCCTTGTCGCCCCCGGAAGCGATCCATACGTGATCGGACCGATCGAATCGATCAGCCATGGCGCCGCGGCTTCCGGGCTGCTCGTGCAGGCGGGACCCGGATCCATCGAGATGTGCGGCATCGCGGCCACAGTCGATTCTCGAACGCGCTACCTCCGACGGTCCGAGGGCGACGACCTGATGCCATCCGCGCTCGCGGAGCTGGAGGTGGGCGATACGGTGGCGGTCCACGTCACGGGACCCGTCGCCGAATCCTGCCCCGTCCAGGGCTATGCTTCCACCATCGTCCTCATCGATGATTGATTTCGCACCCGACGCCTGATGGAAGATGTCCGCGGCCCGGCATCCGCCCTCGTCGACGAGATTCGGCGTCGCGTTTCGCTCGCGCAGGAGCGGTCAGTCCCGGTCCTGCGGCGGGTGCGCAGAGAGCTCACCATGCGCATGGAGCGGGAGGACCCCGCCGTCGTCACGCAGGTAGTTAAACGTGCCATCGCCGAGCCGTCGGTGCCACGTTGGCTCGCCTATGAGCTGCTGCATTATCACCAGCCGACGATGGACGCCCTCACGATCGATCAGCTCGAGGACCTGGGGAAGGGGATCGGGGCGTGGGCGGAGGTCGACTCGTTCGCTTGCTACATCTCCGGGCCCGCCTGGCGGGAGGGGCGGGTCTCGACGATCGATATCAGGCGCTGGGCTCTCTCGAACGATCGCTGGTGGCGCAGGGCGGCTCTCGTGAGTACCGTTGCGCTCAATAACACAGCCCGCGGCGGCATCGGCGACGCCGATCGCACCTTCGCGATTTGCGACCTTCTCAGGGACGACCGCGACGATATGGTCGTCAAGGCGATGTCCTGGGCGCTCCGCGAGCTCCTCGGCAAGGAGCCACGCAGAGTGGAGGCTTATGTCGCCAGGCATGAACGCGTGCTGGCGGCCCGCATCGTCCGTGAAGTGCGGAACAAGCTCGAGACCGGTCTGAAGAATCCAAATTATCGGCGAGCGGCAGCGGCAGGTCGGACTTCGACCGCGGCCCTCGCCGATCCTCCAACCCCGCCCGCGGATGCCTGAGGCTTCACAGCCGCAAACGCTCGAAGGAGCCGGCGGCTCCGGCGACGGAATCACCATCGCTCGGTCGGACGTTGAGATCCTGCGCTGCTTCCCCGTGATGCAGCAGCTCAGAACCCACCTGGTCGAGGACGAGTTCGTCGGACGGGTTGGACGGCAAGCCGCCGGCGGATACCGCCTCGCCTTCGTGCAGGAGACCGGCCAGGTGCGCGCGGTGGCGGGGTTCCGCTACATCGATAACCTCATCAGCGGCCGGATCCTTTACGTTGACGATCTGGTCACCGATTCGAATACCCGGTCGCGAGGGCATGGTGGGCAACTGCTTCGGTGGCTCGTCGGCCAGGCCGAAGCGGAGGGCTGCAGCGCGCTGGAGCTGGATTCAGGCGTTCAGCGATTCGATGCCCATCGCTTCTATCTGACACATCGTATGATGATATCCTCTCATCACTTCCGGCTTCCCCTCTAGAATTACTGGAGACACGATTGGCAAACGAACGGACGATCGAGGCGCAGGTGCGGCAACAGGGGGCGTCGACCGGGAAGGCGACGGTGAGGTCCCATTCGCTGCTGGTGGACCGGCCGACGGAGAAGGGCGGGGCCGACCAGGGGCCGATGGGCGGAGAGCTGCTCCTTCTCGCGCTCGGCGGTTGCTTCCTCAGCAATCTTCTCGCGGCGGCCCGGACCCGCGACGCAGACGTCGACGATGTCACAGTCACCATCGAAGCACGACTGGGGGAATCACCCGAGCGAATGACGCACTTCACGCTGCAGGTGTCCGGGAAGTACGAGGACCGAGCCGAGATGGAGAAGCTGGTGACGATCGCAGAGCGCGGCTGTCTGGTTGCCGCGACGCTTCGAGCCGGGGCCGTGGTGGAGGTGTTGCTGACGTAGCAAACGCCGGGTTACGTGGTTCCAGGCGGAAATCGAAACGCGTCGGTGCCGAGAACGTCGACGGGACGCGACTCGCCCTTTTTTCCGGGAGCCGCCCGATGAACGCTAACGGAGGATATCGGTTTCACCCTCGCGCGCCGTAGCGAACGGATGATTCGAATCCTCTACCGCACCACCACAGCGTACTCCACGGTGAATTCCCCATGAGAGCCGACCCACCCGACTCGCCCATGAGAGTTCAGCTCTCCGAGGAGCGTCGCGCACGGTTACTCGCCGCGCTCAAGGGCTACTACGAAGACCATTTCGACGAGCCACTGAGCGACTTCAGGGCGGCAGGGCTCCTGGACTTCTTCGTCGCGGCGCTCGGGCCGCCGGTCTACAACCAGGGGGTGCGGGACGCATGCGGATTCGTACAGGAAAAGCTCGCCGACATCGAGGGTGAGGTCCACGAACCGGATCGCCCGAACCAATACTGAAGCTGCCGGGCAGTAGGCTAACAGGGCCTCGAGGTGGACGGGTGGGGCACTTCCTCCGTAGATTTCCCGCACAACAAGCCACTGCCATACGCCCAGCACCGGCACCATGCCCGAGAGTCACCCCCTGACACGGCGATTGACGGAGAGGCTCGCGAGCGGGAGCGACGAGCCGCTCTCACACCTCATCGTAGACGACATCTGGCTGGCCGTTGTCGAGGGAACGCTCACGACCGGCGAGCGCCTGCCGACCGCGCGTCAGGTCGCGGTGGGGCTGGGAGTCAGCCCGCGAACCGTGGAGCGGGCCTACCGTGAGCTCGAGGACCGCGGCGTCGTCGCGACCCGACCGGGCGAGGGGACCTTCATCAGCCTGAAGCCGCCCTCCGAAGCCGAGCGCGAGCGTCACCGGCGCTTCGCGGCGCTGTGCCGCGAGACCTACGATCGTGCCCAGGACATGGGGTTCAGGGTGAACGATCTGATCGACTCGCTCGCGGAGTTCCGTTCTATCGAAGATCCCAAGCGGGAGTAGCGTGATGAAATCGATGATCCCCAACGGCAGCCCGTTCGATCGAGGCGATCGGTACCGCCTGGAGCGCGGGTCGCCGAACGATACGCGATATCCCGTTCCTGCCATCGCCGCTGGTCTCACCGGGGCGGCCGCGGTGGGCGGCGGTCTCCTCCTGGCCGGCGTGATGGCACCCGTCGCGGGTGTGCTCGCGGCGGGCGCAGCCCTCCTGCTCGGATCCTCGATCAAGTTTTCGGACCACTGGGAGAAGGCGGTGGTCCTCCGCTTCGGCCGCTACCGGGGGCTCCGCGGACCGGGCCTGTTCGTCATCCTTCCCATCGTCGACCGCATCGGTTACCACATCGACCAGCGCATCCGCACGACCGACTTCGCTGCGGAGTCATGCCTGACGCGCGACACGGTCCCGGTGAACGTCGATGCCATCGCGTTCTGGGTCGTCTACGATGCGGAGCGAGCGGCGCTCGAGGTCCAGGACTATCGCCAGGCCGTCGTCCTCGCGGCGCAGACCGCGCTGCGCGACGCGATCGGCAAGCACGAACTGGCCGAGCTGATCCAGTCGCGTAAGGAACTCGGGGCGGGACTTCAGGAGGCGCTCGATCGGAAGATGCACGACTGGGGAATTCAGGTGCAGTCCATCGACATTCGCGACGTCATCATCCCCCGAGCCCTGGAAGACGCCATGTCACGCCAGGCGCAGGCAGAGCGGGAGCGTCAGGCCCGCATCATCCTCGGAACAGCGGAGACGGAAATCGCATCGAAGTTCGTCGAGGCCGCCGAGCGCTACAGCGAAAGCCCCGTCGCCCTCAACCTTCGCGCGATGAACATGCTCTACGAGAGCATCGTCAAGCGCGGCTCCTTGATGGTGGTGCCCTCCGGTCTGGCCGACTCGCTCAACCTGCCGGGTGTGATGGGGATGGCCGGCGCTGCGGGATTCAAGCCGCAGGAGCCGGAGAAGATGATCGAGGCGATCAAGGAGGGCAGGGCAAAGGTGGAGCCGGTGGAAGAGGGGGCAGGGGAAGAATGAACGGTGAAGAGTTAAGACGCGCTGACGGTCGTGGCGCCTCGGGAGGGGCCGTGAAACTCCGGCCTCAGCGAACTCGTACGTACCTGCTTCGGCGTCCGACCCGAACCCCACACGAGGAGTGCGTTCATGAATGACCTCGGCCCAACGATCCTGGCTTTCTTCCTCGGTGCGGCGGGGCTGACCGGCGTGCTCGCGATCGGTGCCCGCGTGGCATTCAAGCCGATCCTCGAGAGCCGGCTTCGTTTGCGAGGGACGGCTTTTGCGGAGGAGGTCGGATCGCTGCAGGATCGACGCATCGAGTTGCTGGAGCAGGAGATCGGGAAGCTTCAGCGGACAGTCGGGCGGCTGGCGGAAGCCGAGGAATTCCGGAGCCAGCTCGAGGATCGGCGATCGTCACCGCAACGAATCACCGCCCTCACCGGCGTGTCGGACGCCGAGTAGCATGCAAACGGCTCTGCGTTTGTTCGCCCTTATCCTCGCGCTGAACGTCATCCGCTACGTCGTCGCGGGCCCGCTCGAGCAGATGACGGTGCTCCCACCCCTCTTCACGGCGATGGCGGAGAGCCCGGACTACTTCAACAACAGCTTCAGCACGGTGGACTGGGTCACGTCGTTCCTCTACAACGGGGCGATGTGGGGAATCGCGGTGCTGGTGTTTCACTCGATCCACCCGCAGCTACCCGGAGGTTGGCTGGCGAAGAGCGTCCAGAGCTACGGTCTTCTATGCCTGTTCTTCCTCAGCGTCAGCGCCATCTACATGAATCACTACAGTCATCCGAATTCCTTCTACCTCTACAACATGGGATCGGCGGTCATTGCGTTCGGTGTGGTCGCGGTCGCCAATACGATCCTCTATCCCCGTCTGGTGGCACGCCGCCCGCAGCCGTCCTGACATCAACCGGGAAACGGAGAACCATGCTTCGCAGCATCGTCGCAGTCGTCGCCGGTCTGGCCATCACGGTCGTGCTCGTGATCGGGCTCGGGTTCCTGGCCGCGGCGGTGACAGGCGTTCCGCCCGGTGGGCCGCCCACGCCAGGCTACCTGGTGCTGAACCTGCTGGGCGCCTTGGCCTCAGGTGCGGTGGGCGGAGCGATCGCTGTCTCGCTGGCGCCGCACACGCCTCGCGGGCACGTGATCGCGCTCGCGCTCGTCATTCTACTTCTGAGCCTGCCGACCCTGTTCTCGCCGCCCGCAGCCGGGCAGCCGACCTGGTATGGACTCGCCCTGAGCGTTATCGGCCCGGTCTCGGTCGCGGCGGGCGGATATACGGCCATCCGGCGACGCGAAGGCACGTCGCCCACCTCCGCTTAACTCGGCACCGGCGCGCACCGGCCGCTCTCCCGGGCGCTGCATATCGAGTTCGGTGGCATGCCTGACGCCCTGCCGTCCCCCGTCGGAGTGCCCTACCTGTGCGTCGCGGCTGATGTATCACCACACCGCCTGCAACCGGAACCGCTTTCACGAGAGGCCGGTACCACCTACTATCGACCCATAGCTGCCCCCCAGGACATCTCAGCCACATCACTGGCTCCGTTCCACTACAAAGGTGAAGAAGATGAGGATTCGACCCGAGCTTTTCCCCGGCGCGTTCAGCGCGCTCCTCGCCCTCCTTGTCGCTGGCTGCGCCCCGGCGGACGGCGGGGCTGGCTCATCGCCCGCCGATCTGGTGCTCCACAGCGGGAAGGTCATCACGATGGATGCCGAGCATCCCGAGGCCGAGGCGGTGGCGATCGCGGGTGACCGCATCGTCGCGGTAGGGACCTCCGCCGAGATCCAGGAGTTTGTCGGCCCCGACACCGAAGAGATCGATCTTCAAGGGCGGCTCGTCGTCCCGGGATTCATCGAGGGGCACGGCCATTTCATGTCCCTCGGCCAGTCGAAGACGATCCTCGACCTGAATGACGCCGAGAGTTGGGATGCGATCGTGACGATGGTGGAGGACGCCGCGCGAGATGCGGCGCCCGGCGAGTGGATCACCGGCCGCGGCTGGCACCAGGAGAAGTGGAACGCTGTGCCCGAGCCGTCGGTGGAAGGCAATCCGGTCCATCACTCGCTGACCGCCGTCTCGCCGGACAACCCGGTGCATCTGACGCATGCCAGCGGCCACGCCTCGTTCGCCAACGCCCGCGCGCTGGAGCTCGCCGGGATCACCGCGAGCACTCCTGATCCGGACGGAGGCGAGATCATCCGCGAGGAGGATGGCGAGCCGACAGGCCTCCTGCGCGAGACCGCACAGCGCCTGGTTGGCAGCGCCGTGTCCGAGGCGGAATCGGGCCGGAGCCCCGAGGAGATCGAAGACGCCCGGCGGCGGATGGTTCAGCTCGCGGGGGAGGAGGCCCTGGCGAACGGCGTCACGTCGTTCCACGACGCTGGGACCTCGTTCGAGACGATCGACTTCTACCGCGATCTGGCGGACGCCGGCGAGCTCCCGATCCGTCTATATGTGATGGTCCGCGAGTCCAACGACGCGATGGCCGAACGCCTGGCCGACTACCGGATGGTCGGCTATGGGGACGACTTTTTGACCGTCCGCTCCATCAAGCGGCAGATCGATGGGGCGCTCGGCGCGCACGGAGCATGGCTCCTCGAACCATACGCGGACCTGCCGCGCAGTGCCGGGTTGAACCTGGAATCGCTCGATGATCTGAGGCGCACCGCGGAGATCGCGATCGAGAACGGCTATCAGCTCAATACGCACGCGATCGGCGATCGCGGGAATCGCGAGACCCTGAATGTCTACGAGGAAGTCTTCGCCGCGAATCCCGAGCGATCCGACCTGCGTTGGCGGATCGAGCACGCGCAGCATCTTCACCCGTCCGACATCCCCCGCTTCAGTGAGTTGGGCGTCATTGCGTCGATCCAGGGTGTCCACGCCACCTCCGATGGAACCTGGGTCGCCGACCGGATCGGCGATCAACGTGCGGAGGAGGGGGCGTACGTGTGGCAAACGCTCCGCGATGCGGGCGTGATGGTCACCAACGGGACGGACGTCCCGGTCGAGCGAATCGATCCGATCGCCAACTTCTACTCGACCGTCTCCCGCCGGCTTTCTGACGGCACCGTGTTCTACGAAGACGAGCGCCTGACGCGCGAACAGGCGCTCGAGACGTACACGATCAACAACGCGTACGCTGCCTTCGAGGAGGACCAGAAAGGTTCGATCGCGCCGGGCAAGCTCGCGGACCTTGCGGTGATCTCGACGGATCTGATGACGATCCCGGAGGAGCAGATCCCCTCCGCCCGGGTGGTCTACACGATTCTGGGCGGCGAGGTCAGGTACCAGGACCCCGAGCTGACGACGTCCGCGCCCGATTGACGTCGGCCGGATCGCGTGGGGAGGCCGCGCGATCCGCTACGCTTCCGATGTTGCGTCTCTTCATCGCACTCGACCTCCCGGCGCCGCTTCGCGATGATGCATACCCGGTGATCCCGATTGAGAATTTCACGCAGGCGTCACAAACAGATCGCACTCACGCTCGCGACCTTCTGGTCCGTCGTGCTCACCTGGATGTTCCTGAACATGCAAGCGCGGGATGTGGATGCCGCCGTGCTCGCGAGCGGATCGAACGTTCGGGTCTCGATCTCTTCATCATCGCTTCGCTTCGCCCCCATCCCGGACACGGCCGCGGCCGCGCTCGTCTTCTTTCCCGGGGCCATCGTCGATCCGGTGGCGTACACCCCGATGGCGCGAGCGATCGCCGAAGCAGGATTCGAGGTCGTGATCCTCCCCCTGCCGTATCGACTGGCAGTGCTCGATCGGCACGAGGCCGACCTCGCGGAGCGGACGATCGCCGTCGTCGAAAGTGATGTCGCCGATCGTGCGTGGGTCGTCGGCGGACACTCGCGGGGCGGTGCGCTCGCCGCGGCGTTCGTGCGAGACCACGAGGCAACGACAACGGGGCTGCTCCTGCTCGGGACGTCCCACCCGCGGGAGGACGACCTGTCCCGGCTACGGATCGACGTAGCGAAGGTCTTCGCGTCCGAAGACGGTCTGGCGAGCGAGGCGGAGGTTCACCAGTTTGCACCCAATCTGCCGCCCTCGACACACTGGACCCGGATCGAGGGCGGCAACCACGCCCAGTTCGCATGGTACGGCTGGCAGATCGGTGACCACGGCGCGTCGATCTCGCGCGAGGAGCAGCAGGAGATCACCGTGCGCGCGATCATCGAGCAACTGCAGCGCGTCACGGTGCGGCCCACTCCAACCCCGGTGCCGCCAGAGGCACTACTAGACCCTCAGTAGAATGGCCGATGTCCAGGTCGCTCTGTTCCGCGGGATCAACGTCGGTCGCGCCAAGCGCATCCGCATGGCCGACCTGCGCGCGCTGCTCACCGAGCTCGGCTATGGGGCCGTGCGAACGCTCCTCAACAGCGGCAACGCGGTCTTCACCGTCGCCGAGCAGACCCCAGCGGCCGAGACCGCGGTGCGCATCCATACAGCCGTCGCGGAGCGGCTCGGAGTATCCTCACGGGTTACGGTACTCACCGCCGCGGAGCTCGACGAGATCGTCGAACAGAATCCGCTGCTGGAGGTCGCCGATAACCCGGCGCGGCTCCTCTCCGCCGTCCTCGAGGATCCCGCGGACAGGCGTCACCTGCTCCCTCTGCTCGAGCGGAGCTGGGAACCGGAAGCGCTCGCCCTCGGCCCCCGCGTCGCCTACCTGTGGTGTCCGCACGGGATCGCCGCGAGCCAGCTCCCGGAGGCGGTGGACCGCGCGCTTCGAAAGGCCGTGACGAGTCGCAATTGGGCCACGATCCTGAAGATCCATGCGCTGACGAACACTCGGGACTGAACGGCTCGCCCGCGGGCGAGATCACCACCAGAGGAACTCACGACGATGACGCCTTCGCGGTGTACGCAGCTATGGCGCCCCCTTTTAGATAGCGCCACTTCATTCAATTTCTCGGGAGGTCAGCGCGGCGGGCTTCTTCTCGCGCTTCTGACGGTCGCCGCCTGCGGACCGGCGCCCGATGCCGAGCGCGCGGCCGACGGGGCGCCGAACGTCGTCGAGGCGGATCTGAGCCCGTTCTTCGAAGGCCTCGATCCGGCCGACGTCACCTTCGTCGTCCTCGATGGCGAGACGGGGGACGTCACACGCCACAACCCGGAGCGCGCGCGGGAGCGATTCCTTCCGGCGTCGACGTACAAGATTCCGAACTCGCTCATCGCCCTCGAGACGGGCATAGCCGCGGACGCCGGGTTCATGCTCGAATGGGATGGGGTGGTGCCGGAGGATGGCTTCTGGATCGAGCCGTGGTCGCAGAACCACACGCTCCGCTCGGCCATAAGGAATTCTGTCGTCTGGTACTACCAGGAGCTCGCGCGCAGGGTCGGGGAGGAGCGGATGCAGGAGTACATCGACCGTTTCGAGTACGGAAATCAGGACATCGGCGGCGGAGTCGATCGTTTCTGGCTGGAAGGCGACCTGCGGATCTCGGCGGACGAGCAGGTCGACTTCCTGCGCAGAATGTACGCTGGCGAGCTGGGCATCTCCGACCGTTCTACCGGCATTCTGAAGGACATCCTGGTACTCGAGGAAACGCCCGGCTACCGGTTGAGCGGGAAGACCGGCACGGCCGAATTGTCGCCCACTCGAGATCTCGCGTGGCTCGTGGGATACGTCGAACGTGGCGAGCAGGTCTCCTTCTTCGCGCTGAACTTGGAGGGCGAGCAGGCGTGGGAGAGGTTCGGGCAGCCCGCCGACCGAATCGCGCTGACCAGGACGTTACTACGGGAGACCGGGGCGCTGTCCGGCACCTCGCCTGGTGACCAGTAAGGGGACTCTCATGGATTCGACCGAGCTGCGGGCGCTCCAGGCACCACTCAAGGACCGCTACCGGGTGGATGCGAGCGCCGCGCGGGTCACGCTCAGCGCCGCTGGACGCATCGGAGAGAACGTGTCCTGCCGCGTCGACACCGGTCGCGCACTGGTAGAGGCCGGTCTCCACCCAGCCACCGGCGGCTCAGGGGAGCTCGTCTGCTCGGGCGACATGCTCCTCGAGGCCCTCGTCGCATGCGCTGGCGTGACGCTCAATGCGGTCGCGACGGCGCTGGAGATCGATCTGCGCAGCGGATCCGTGCGGGCCGAAGGCGATCTGGATTTTCGCGGCACGCTCGGCGTCGAGAAGGAGGCGCCTGTCGGCTTCTCCGTCATCCGGCTGGAGTTCGAGCTCGATACCGCGGCGGACGAGGAGGCGCTGGACAGGCTCGTTCGCCTCACCGAGCGCTACTGCGTGGTCTACCAGACGCTCCGCGGCGGGGTGGATGTCCAGGTGACACGCAGCCGCCCGGCCCGCGGGTGAGACTGATTCAGCTCATGCGCTGACCACGAGGAGAGACCATGTCCGACCTGAAGACGAAGCCGGACGACGCGAGCGTCCAGGGTTTCCTGGACTCAGCGGCCGAGGGAGAGCGGCGGCAGGATTGCCAGCGACTCATCGAGTCGATGCGAGCCGCGACGGGGGCGGAGCCGAAGTTGTGGGGCGGCAGCATGGTCGGCTTCGGAAGCTATCACTACCGCTATGAGAGCGGCCGAGAGGGCGACTTCTTCGTGACCGGCTTCGCCCCTCGTAAGCGGTCCCTGACGCTCTACATCATGAGCGGGTTCGATCGGTATGATTTGCTCATGAGCAAGCTCGGGAAATACAGCACGGGCAAGTCTTGCCTGTACGTCAAGCGCCTTGCGGACATTGACTTCGGCGTGCTCGAAGCCCTCATCGCGGCCTCGGTCGAACACATGAGGCAGAATTACGAAGTGAGCTGACCGCAATGACATCAGCAGGAGAAGCACTCGACCGACTTCGCGAGGGCAACCGCCGCTTCGTCTCCAGCACGCGCACGAGTGAGGCGCTGCTCAGCCGCTCGGCGCCCGTCGAACTGGGGATGGA
This sequence comes from Gemmatimonadota bacterium, assembly GCA_040905505.1. Taxonomy (GTDB): domain Bacteria; phylum Gemmatimonadota; class Gemmatimonadetes; order Longimicrobiales; family Longimicrobiaceae; genus WHSP01. The sequence continues at coordinate 24,173 of JBBDRL010000048.1, forward strand.
ACAGCGGCCCTTCGCGATCATCCTCGGTTGCTCCGATGCGCGTGTGCCCGCCGAGATGGTGTTCGATCAGGGCCTGGGGGACCTCTTCGTCATCCGGGTGGCCGGAAACATCGTCGCTCCCTCACAGGTGGGCAGCGTCGAGTTCGCCGCTTCCCGCTTCGGGACCCGCCTCGTCGTGGTCCTCGGCCATTCCGAATGTGGGGCCGTGCTCGCCACGGTCGAGGAGCTCCAGCGGCCGGCGGAGAACCAGTCGCCCAATCTGCGGTCCATCGTCGAACGAGTCAGGCCGTCGGTCGAAGGGTTGATGCAGACCGAGCTGCGACACGATATGGACGCCCTCGTACGCCAGGCGGTCCGCGCGAACGTGAGCGCTGCCGTCAACCATCTCCGGCACGGCTCCGCCGTCCTCGAGCAACTCGCCGGATCGGAGGGCCTGCGCGTCGTCGGCGCGGAGTACTCGCTGGAGACCGGCGTGGTGGACTTCTTCGACGGAGTCTGAGCACCGGTCGTGGCCGGTGCCGTTCGCATTGTTACGGGTCTCGACGGGCTTGTCGGGCGACGGTGGGGTGGAGCGGCTGAGCGGCGGGAAGGGCGCTGCGGATGGGGCAGCGGCCAGGGACCAGAGCGGCAGTCATCCTCGCGCAGCGGGGATCCAGTGGCATGGCGACCTCGAGCGCATGGTCGAAACCGTACTGGATCCCCGCTGCGCGAGGATGACGTTTTCAATCTCTTGGCGACGCCAGTTACGGCTAGGAAGTTGACGAGACAAACCCCTCCGCTGGCCTACCGCTGCGCCGGCTCCTGCCCCTGGGGCCGCATCCGCTGCGGCGCACCGGGCGCCTCGAACCGTTCCCTCATGCGCTCGCGCATCGCGCCCTGGCGTGGTCCCGTGGGTACGGCCCCGCGCATCCGGGCGGGGTTCGCGCGGCTGGCGAGCAGCTCCCATGCGCGCGCCTGCTGCTCGGCCGTGAGCACGGCGATCGCTTCTCCTCGCTCGCGCTCGGCCTCCGCGCTCACGCTCTCCATGGTCTCGCGCATCCGCTCCCGCAGCTCCAGGCGAGCCTCGGGGGTCGGCTGCGCCTGGGGCCGGGCCGCCTGCAGGCTCGCACGCAGCTCCGTTCGGCGCGCTTCGGCCTGTCGGGCGATCTCGGCGAGCCGCACGACCTGATCATTCGTCAGCTCCAGGCGCGCGGTATGTGACAGAAGGAACTCCGCGGAGCTGGCGAGCGGTCCGGCAGCGGCCCGCGGCGTAGCGGCCTGGCCAGCGACGGGCGCGGCGAGGGCCGCGGTCAGCAGCAGCGACATTGCGATTCGCATGATGTTCCTATCTCGGTTCGGTGACTCCGACGATTCTGCACGTTCGTGCATCTGCTATATAGACCCGCGACCTCGCGAGATCGTTAATGCGGCCATCGATGTGGCAGTGCCGCTGCGCTCACCCCCCGGACCACGCGTGAGCCACCTGCTCGCCCGCCGGCACATGCCTTGCCTCTTTCATATGGAACGTTTTACGTACTCGACCCCTCGAACGGGAGCCCTCCATGACGGGCGATCGACTTTCCGAACATGACCAGAAGCGAAACGAAGATCCGAGCGTAGCCGGCGGGGCGGTCGGCGGGGCGACCGGCGCCGGCGTGGGCGCTAGCTTGGGCGTAGCGGCGCTGGGTCCACTCGGACTCGTACTCGGCGCGCTGGCAGGAGCGGCCGGCGGTTGGTGGGCGGGGAAGGGAGTCGTCGAATCGGTGGAGGACGTCGACCGCTCCGACAACCGCTTCCGCAGGGCCCATGAACACGCCGGAGCGACGCGACCCTACGAGGAAGTTCGGCACGCCTATCAGCTCGGCTATCTCGCGGCCCGCAATCCCGACTACTCCGACGCGACCTTCGAGGAAACGGAGGAGGATCTGCGCGCCGCATGGGTCCAGGCCCACGTCCACGACCCCGAGCCCGTTCCGTGGGAGGACGTTCGGGCGAGCGCCAGGACAGGTTTCGATCTCGGCCGCGAGGAGGCCTGAGCCTACTCGACCCGCACTTCCACTGCGCTCCGGAAGGTGGTGGATGAGACGGTGCGAAGGACCGGATCGGCGGCGGCCAGCCACGCCGAGGCGTTGAGGTCGATGACCAGCTGATGCCGACCATCTTCCTGCACGGTCAGTTCGATCGGCGCATCCACCACGAGCGGCTGCCCCAGATCGACCCGGACAGTCCCCGTGATCTCCACGCCCGCGGCCACCGCCAACCCGGTCGTCAGGTCCGCCTTGACTCGCGTGAAGGTGATTCGCGCAAGGGTGTAGCGGCCGACGCGCACCTCGCTCCGTTCGAGGGTCGCGGAATCGGCGGCGGCTATCGTAACGGACACCGACGGTGCCAGTGACGAGAGCGGAACCTCGCGACCGGATTCGTCCACCAGCACGGTGGTCGCTTCCACCTCGACGGTCCCCTCGGCGGAGCCCGGATCGGCAGTGAGCTGTGCACCCGGCCCGCTGATCAGATTCCGCGTTGCCGCCGGCCCCGCCTGAGATTCGTTCGGATCATCGGTAACGACCGTCGAGACCTCGCCGTCCCGCTGCCCGCCCGCGGTAAGCTCCTGGCCGCAGCCCGCCAGCATGAAAACCGCCATGACTGCTATCACCGTAATGGTCGATCGGCTCATATCCATCATTCAATCCTCCACGTGTTTCTGCGCATCGACGCGGCGCGCCTGGAGCGACGCGAGTTGCTCCTCTACGGCGTCCAGCTCCGGTCCGACCCCGATCTCGAGGAATAGCTCACGCGCTTCCTCGAGGCGCGCGATCGGCGCATCGAGTTGACCCGAGTCCGCTTCGAATCGCGCGTACTCCTGCTGCGTGAGCGCCTTCTCGAAGGGGGGCAGACTTTCGTCACGGCACAGCTCCAGCGCCTGCTCATAGAACAGGAAACCTTCCGGGTCTCCACGCATCCGCGCGATCGCGCCCAGGCTCCTGTACGCATAAGGAAGACTCGCCACGAGCCCGTGCGTCACAGCGATCTGCTCCAGTCTGCGCGTCACCGTCTCCGCGGCGGCTGGCTTGCCCTGGTTCAGCAGCGCCTCGGCGAGGTTCACCAGAACGCGGGCTCGCTCCATCGGGGATTCCGCCGCTGCGAGCGCGATCCTGTACGCCGCTTCGGCGCCGGCGTGATCCTCGTGGGCTGCCCGTAATAGTCCTCGGGCGTTCGCCACGTACACGCGACCCGCCTCGTCGCCCAGTGCTTCGATGGTCAGACTGGCGCGCTCGAGCCACTCCTTGCTGGCGTTCAGACGACCCGAACGCCGCGCCACCACCGAGAGATTGCTCTGGAGCTGCCAAAGCAGCCGCGACGGCTCCTCGCCCTCGATCAGTTCGAGCCCCCGCGAATACCAGGATTCGGCTTCGGCCCAGGCGCCCCTTTCGACGTTGACGTTTCCCAATCCCTGACACGCCACCACCATTTGCTCGTGATCCCCTTCGGAGTCGGCGATCTCGAAGCCCTGACGATACAGATCGAGCGATTGCGATAGCCGCCCCTGCGATCGCGCGACCCGGGCGAGTCGGATCAAAGCAAGTCCCTCCGGCCGCCGATCTCGACCCCGGCGCCCCAACTCCGCAGCCCTTCGGTAATACTTTGCCGCCGCGTCTTGCCGTCCCGCTCCCTCCTCCGCTTCGCCCGCCGCCACGAGTGCTTCCGCCGCTCCCGCCGTGTCGCCACGCTCGAGGGCGCGGATCGCGGCGACCACGTGCCGATATGCGAATTCGATCCGCTGCTGCACCTTCAAGACGACCGCGGGCAGCGCGCCCTCCAGGCTTGCTGCGTCGACGACCCGTGTATCGAGCATCGCGTACGCCTCGGCCCCAGACCAGACGCGCGCTTCGTCCGCTCGCGAGCCTTCGATGAGTGCGCTGCGAAGCGGTTGCAGGTCGTCGACTTCAGGGAGCAGGTCCAGCGCCTGCTCGACGCGTAGAGGCCTGGGCTTCATGGCGTAGGTTCTCTCTTGGTCGCTTCGTCCCTGCGACTGACGTGCACGTCGCGGTCCGCATGCGAGCGAGGCAGAATCCCGCTTGCTTTCAGGAAAAAGCCGTCCGCCGGGCAGATCACGACCGACGCTCCTGCACCATTCTGGTGCACGATCTCACAAATCGGGGAATGCCCGATGAGCGTTTCACGCATTCGGATCGATCCCGTGCTCCTGCGCCTTTCGCGAAACCGTGTTCCGGTGCATTCCCAGAATCTCGGCCGCCCGGCCGATGTGCCCGTCTACGGACGCCAGCACCGAGGTGAGATGTAATTTCTCGACCTCGGCCATGGTCTGGCCCGGCGAGTATCCTGGGAGGATCGTCCCCGTCGGCCGCGTCGTCCGCGACCGATCGATCTCGATGTGCGCTGCTCGGAGCGTGTCATCGGTCGTGAGCAGGACCGCCCGCTCCAGGACGTTGCGCAACTCCCGAACGTTGCCTGGCCAGTCGTGGTCTTCGAGTAGCGTCAGGGCCGAGTCGCTGATGTACTGAACGGACCGCCCGTAATCTGCCGCGAAACGTGCGGTGTAGTGGAGCGCCAGATCCCGGAGATCGGCACCCCTCTCGCGCAACCGGCTCAGGTGAACGCGAACCACAGCGAGCCGGTAGAAAAGGTCCTCCCGAAACTCCCCATCGGCGATGAGCCGCGCCAGGTCACGATGTGTCGCGGCGACCACCCGCGCATCGATCTCGATCCGTTCCTCCCCGCCCACCCGCTCGATCTCGCGCTCCTGCAGCGCGCGTAGGATCTTCGCCTGCAGCACCAGGCTCATGTCGCCAATCTCGTCCAGGAACAACGTGCCTCCGCCAGCGCGCTCGAATCGCCCGATCTTCCGCGCAATCGCACCCGTAAACGCGCCCCGCTCGTGCCCGAACAGCTCCGACTCGAGCAGATCCTCCGGAATCGCCGCGCAGTTCACCGCGATGAAAGCTGCGCGCGCTCGACCGCTCGCTTCGTGAATCGCCCGCGCGACCAGCTCCTTGCCGGTTCCGCTCGCCCCCGTAATCAACACCGTCGCAGGGCTCGCCGCGACACGCCCCACGATCTTGAACACCTCCATCAGCTCGGGACTGCTGCCCACCAGCACACCTTCCGCCACCCCCGCAGCCTCCAGCGGGACCCGGCGCCCCGCCACCTCCATCGCCCCGAGCAGCGCCGTCACTGCTTCCGCGGAGAGCGGCGCCTCCAGAACTTCCCGCGCGCCCGCCTGCGTCGCTTCCATAGCCAGCTGTGCCGACGCTCGCGGCGTCACCAATACCACCCCTCCCGCCCGCGCCTCACCCACCAGCCGTCTCACCAGCTCCATCTCCACGCCCCCGAGCTCGGTAGAGAGGAACGTCGCGCTCCAGCTACGCTCCTGTAGCGCGACCAGCCCCTCACCAAGTCTCGGGTGCGACTCGACGGCATATCGGTGATCCTCGCCCGCCGATCGAACCGCAGCCTCACTCGCGTCATCCAGCCCGATCAGCAGCACCGCGTCGGCACCCATCGCTCGCTCCACTCACCGGCGTGACCAAAATTGCACCACGACGTGCACACCATGTCACAAATTGGTGCAAGGATGAGGCCGGTTATCAGCGAGACAAGGCGGCAGTCCGCATGAATACTGACTTCCCGGCGCGGCACCCGCCGTGCCCCAGGGAGGACCGCCGGTACGTCCATGACACCTGAAACAGAGGGATTACAGATGAGAACGACGACGATGATTCTGACCGGAGCGGCGGCAGCCCTGATGATGAGTGGCTGCGAGCAGCCGACCGCCGCGGGTTCGGAAATGGCGGAGATGCAGGTCGATATCCAGGGTGACGACTCCAGCCATGCGCCTTCGGGCAGCGGGCCGATGCAGAGCTCGGCGGACGCGAGCGCTGAGATCGACGTGGAGGCGCGGGTCTATCTGCGGTCCGGCTCCGATGAGTGGATCGCGGTCACCGAGGGATCCGCGAGGCAGACCGTCGACGCCTCCGGGAGCGATGGCCTACGGGTCCTGGCCACGTCGGAGATCGCGGCCGGAACGTACAGTCACATACGCGTGGAGTTCGAACGCGTCGAGGCCGATGTGACGGGAGGTCTGGAGATCGGAACCGGCCTGTTGACCGGGTCGGTTCGTGTGGAGGCCGGGGCAGGTGGGCCGGTCGTGGTGGAGAGGGCGGTGACGATCGACGCCCGGTCGGGAGCGCGCGCTGAGGTGGAGATCAATCTCAACGCGCGGCAGTGGCTCGAGCGAGCGGATGCCGAGAGTCGCACGGTGGCCGAGGCCGAGTTCCGCAATGCGGTCACGATCATCGCTCGATAAGAAGGGAATTGATGAGAATGACGATTAGCGGAGGGACCATCGGCATCGGTGGCAACATCGTAGCATCCGTCGGCGGCGGGATCGTCCCCTGATTCGATCCGGCCCTCCCAATAATGGCTCCCGGGGGCAGCGCCCCTCGGGAGCTTTGCCGTTTCAGGACCCGTCGCCGCTTCAGACTAAGAAGATAGTTGACACCCCGGTCGCATCTGCATAGTCTTCTACTAGACACTTAGTTGAGGAGGCGAATGGACATCAATTTCACCGATCGAGAGCTCGACCTGATGCTGGTGCTCTGGGAGCGGGGGCCCAGCACGGTGGCGGAAGTGCGTGAGGCGCTGGACGACGACCTGGCGTACACGACCGTGCTGACGGTTCTGCGCGTTCTGGAGGAGAAGGGCCACGTTGCGCACACCGAGGAAGGCAGGGCCCACCGATATCGGGCGCTGGTCGAGCGGGACGAAGCGGGCGAGAGCGCTCTGCGGCGCCTGACGCGCAAGCTGTTCCGGGGCTCGCCCGAGCTCCTGCTGACGCAACTCGCCTCGGATCGCCGTCTCACGGACGCGGACCTGCGCCGGATGCGGGAACTGCTCGACACCCGACTACGCGAGGAGGAGAAATGATCGCCGCATGGATGCTCTACTGCATGGTCGTATCGCTGCTCCTCGCGCTTTCAGGGCTCGCGCTCGAGGGCGCCGCGAAGCGATGGAGGCTGCCGACCCGCTGGATGTGGGCGGGGGCGATGGCGGGTTCGGTGCTGCTACCGGCGGCCGTCTGGATGACGCGAGTGACGTCGTGGCGGGCGAGCGGGGAGGCGGCGGGCGGAATCGAGATCGGGGCGCTGGTTCCGGTCGCCGGCCTGCCGCAGGCCGTCGCGGAGAGCACGTCATCCGCTCTAGCTGTGCTCGACCCGGTCCTGCTCGGCCTCTGGGCAGTCGGCTCGGGCGCCGTGCTCCTCGTGGCGATCGCGTCGTTCAGGACGCTGCGTCGTCAGGAGCGAACCTGGCCCCAGACGGCGCTGCGAGGGCGTCGGGTTCGTGTCTCGGAGGACACCGGACCAGCGGCCCTCGGGTTCTGGCGCAGCCGCATCGTGCTTCCTTCGTGGGTCCTCGCGGCGCCCGCCTCGATACAGGAGCTCGTCCTGGCGCACGAGGCGGAGCATGTTCGCGCCCGCGATCCGCAGCTCGTGCTCTCGGCCTTCTTCGTCATCCTCCTCCTGCCGTGGAATCTGCCGCTGTGGTGGAGCGTGCATCGGCTGCGTCTGGCCATCGAGGTCGACTGCGATGCCCGCGTTCTCCATGGCGGCGCCGATCCCGGCGCGTACGGCACGCTGCTGCTGGAAGTCGGTCGCCATCGCGCTCGTCGGACGCTGCCCGTGATGGCACTCGCCGAACCTTCATTTCTCGAACGGAGGATCAGGATGATGACAGTCACACGATCGGGCCGGTCATGGAAGTCGGCGCTGGTCTTGGCGGCGGCGTCTCTCGCACTGCTCGTTGCCGCATGCGAGATGGAGCAGCCGGACGCGCCCCGTGTACCAACAGACCCGGTCGTCGCAACATCAACGGCCCCTGATCTACCGGCCGACGCGCGGGAGCCGCAGTTCACGCCTTTCGAGAAGCCGCCCGCCCTGCAGAACCGAGCGGAGTTCGCGCAAGCGCTCAACCGGGCCTATCCACCGGCACTGAGGGAGGCGGGGGCCGGGGGCCGGTCGTTGATATGGACATTCATCGACGAGCAAGGGGATGTCGCCAACACCACTCTGATGGAGAGTTCCGGACACACGGAGCTCGACGAGATCGCCCTGTCGGTCATGCGGGAAGCGCACTTCTCGCCAGCCGAGATCAGAGGTAGCCCGGTCGGGGTCTGGGTGGCACTGCCGGTGACGTTCGCCGCCGACGCGGAAGCGCTGAACCGGCAACGCAATCAGGACTGACGGCGGTGATCACACCGAGAATCCATAGCTACGAGTGACAGAACCCTACATCCCCATCTCCTGCTCGATCCACGACGAGCTGCTCGCCGCCGCGACCCTCCGCCGGATGGCCGAGATCGTGTACCGGTCTGACACCGGTGACAAGGTCACGGCGCGCGCGAAGATCGAAGACGTCTTCGCGCGCGCCGGTGCGGAGTTCCTGCGCCTGGGCGACGGCTCGCGCATCCGCCTGGATCGACTCCTGACGGTGGACGGAAAGCTCGTCACTCCCGCAGACTGACCGCCCCCGAGGCTCACGACCGTTCCGCCGAAGCACTTCCCACCTTATTCTACTGCTTCATCGAGTTTCCCTTGGTCGCCGAACGGGCCGACGAGCACCCCGAGGCCTTCGCCTCTTCGTGCCGCCGCGCGCCTTTGCGGGAAGATTCCAACCCATGAACCGCACCAACATGAACCTCCGAACCTGCGCGCTGCTTGTGACCCCGTTGGCGGTATCTGCCGCGTGTGCCGGAGACGGCGGCGGCGAGTCAGCGGCCGCTCAGGCGCTCGCGACCTCCGCCGCCAGCAACCCGTCACCCTCCGCCGCACCTGCCGACACGCTCGTCCTCGACTGCGTCGCCCAGGAACTCTACACGGGTCTGGCCGCCTACATCGTCGACTTCCAGGAGCTCGTCCTCACCCGTCCCGTCCGCGACTCGTACGAGACCGACGAGGAATACAGTCCGCGCGAGGACGCCTGGGTCGCCACCGTGCCGGGATCGGTCGACGTGCTGGTCGAAGTGCACGAGCCGGTGATCATCCGCAACGAGGTGCGTGATTTCGCCTACGACCCGGCGACGCAGACCCTCACGATCAGCGACTTCGGAGATTACGCCGTCCCCGGTGTGATCGTGGACCCGTCCGTCGAATATCCATACCCTGCTTTCCATTGCCAGGTGGGACCGTTCTTCGCCTGCGCCACGAGTCCGAGCATCGACGCCTGGCGCCGCGACGTCGTCGGGCACCAGATCCCCCTCGGGACCGGCGAGGACGCATCGGTCGAAGTGGCCGCCGCGACCGCCGCCGAGGCCGGTCTCGGCGACGGACCCCTCGAGTTCGAGGCTGAGTTCGTTCTCGTCCGCTCGCCGGACGACAACCTCCTACTGCCCACCATAGCGCTCCGGTCGATCGAGTTCCTCTCCGGCGGCACCGCCGTTGCGCGGTGGGAAGGCGAAGCGGAATCCGCTGGGCGGACGACGCAGCAGCGGATGATGTCTTTCGAGCCGCAGGAATTCGGCGAATGCCAGTGAGGCGGCCTCGAGCGTAGTTTCGTCTTCCCCGCGCATGCGGGGATCCAGTTGGATG
>JBBDRL010000048.1:33853-43263 GCA_040905505.1 Gemmatimonadota bacterium
GGCGGCCTCGAGCGTAGTTTCGTCTTCCCCGCGCATGCGGGGATCCAGTTGGATGGCGGCCTCGAGCGTATGTTGGAGATGCTACTGGATCCCCGCATGTGCGGGGATGACGACATTGGAACGCGGGGATGACGGCATTGGAACGCGGGGATGACGACGTATGGACCTGCGACCCGCCTCCTGTCCTCCCCTGCTCATGCCGTGGCCGGAACCATCTTCAAACACACATTCCGCCGCTAAAACTGCTCATGATCCCGAAACCCACCGCCGAGGAATACGCGCCCTTCTACGCCGGCTACATCGCAACGGTCGACCGGTCGGACGTCATCGAGGTGCTGGACGAACAGCCCTCGCGTCTGCGCGCACGCTGCGCGGCACTGGATGAGGAGAGCGCACGTTACCGCTACGGGCCCGACAAGTGGAGCATCAAAGAGGTCATCGGCCATCTGGCGGACTCCGAGCGCGTTTTCGCCTATCGCGCCCTCCGAATCGGCCGGGGAGATGCCACCCCGCTGCCCGGCTTCGACGAGAAACCGTACGTGGCCGCAGCCGGTTTCGATCGGCGGCCGCTCGCCTCACTCATCGGTGAATTCGCGGCCGTCCGTGCCTCCAGCCTGATCCTGCTGCGCAGCTTCGGAAGCGAGGTATGGGAGCTCCGAGGCGTCGCCAGCGACGCCCCGGTCAGCGTGCGGGCGCTGGTGCACATCATGGCGGGGCACGTCGAGCACCACCTGTCGATCCTGCGGGAGCGATACGGCCTCGCCGCAGCGACGCCCCCGACTGCCGCCGCCCCTGGCCCGGAGCGTGCAAGCCGCTGACGGTTCATGAATTGAAGCGTTGCGGTCCCGAAGATCGGGATGCCGGGCCGCACCATCAGCGGGAGAAAGGGCAGGAATGGGCGTATTACTCAAGCCCCGCGAGGATCAGGTCGTCGTCATTACCGGAGCATCGAGGGGGATCGGATTGGCGACCACGCGGCTCGCGGCGGAACGAGGCGGCGGGGGGCGGACGGCTTGATCGAGCCGAGTGCCGGCGAAGCCCGGGCAGCCACGCCCGAAGGCGACTTCGCCCAGTGGAGACCGCACCCCTGGCACGGCCTCGCCATCGGCAACGATCCGCCGCTGCACGTCAACTCGTACATCGAGATCACGCCCTTCGACCTCATCAAGTACGAGGTCGACAAGACGACCGGCTACCTGCGGGTCGATCGACCGCAACGCACCTCTTCGCAGCCGCCGGCGCTCTACGGGTTCATCCCCCGCACCTACTGCGGTGAGGAGACCGCCGCGCTCTGCCCCGGCGCGGCCAGGGGAGACGGTGATCCACTCGACATCTGCGTGCTCAGTGAGCGTCCCATCAACCGCGCCGAGGTCATCGTCCCGGCTCGCGTCCTAGGCGGCATTCAGCTCCTCGACCGCGGCGAGGCCGACGACAAGATCATCGCGGTCCTCGAAGGCGATCTCATGTGGAACGACGTCTCCGATCTGACCGACCTGCCGACGATCCTGGTCGAGCGCCTCGAGCACTACTTCTCGACCTATAAGCTGGTGCCCGGGGCGGACCTGCAGATCAGGGTGCAGCAGATCTACGGCGTCGAGTACGCGTCGCGTGTCATCGAGGCCGCGATCCGGGATTACAGGGCGTTGGTAGGAGCGTAGGGGAGACGCGTCTGCCGCGGATTGGCCTCTGGCACTCCAAACGCGGATTTACCACAGAGAGCGCAGAGGACACAGAGAACGACAAGCGATTTGGCGGAGAAGGGCGTTACCGACCGTCTCTGTGTCCTCTGCGTCCTCTGCGGTGGAATCCGTGAATCCGTAGCATCTCGAGACTGCTTCTCACTCGGCCACCGCCCCCGCGACCTCCGCCTGTGCCTCCCGCACCAGCTTCTGATCCGACCCGTCACTCTTCCGGCCGAAGACGCGCAGCACGGTGTAGAGAATCACCAACCCGATCGCGAGCGAAAGGAACGGGTTGAAACCGAACGCCGTCGGAATATCACCCACCAGCATCGCGACGATCCCGACCAGCAGCGCGTAGGGAAGTTGCGTCCGCACGTGGTCGATGTGGTCACACGAGCTCGCCATCGAGCTGAGCACGGTCGTATCGGAGATCGGCGAGCAGTGGTCACCGAAGATCGACCCCGCCATGATCGAGCTGATCCCGCCGAGCAGGATGGTGTAGTTCTCGCCGCCGTCGAAGCCGATCCCCGCGCCCATGGCCACGGCGAGTGGGATGACGACCGGGAAGAGGATCGCCATCGTCCCCCAGGAAGTGCCGGTGGCGAACGACGTTCCGGCGGCGACGAGGAAGACGAGCACGGGCAGCAGCTCGAGTGGCAGAGAGTCCCCGAGCAGCTCGGCGAGATAGGTGCCGGTGCCGAGTGCTACGGTCACGCCGCCGAGCCCCCAGGCGAGCACGAGGATGACGATCGCGAGGAGCATCGCCCGGAGCCCGCCGAGCCACGCCTCGATCGCCTGTCCGACTGAGAGGATGCGCTGCGCCGCCGCCATTCCGATGGCCACGACGCATCCGACGAACGACGCCCAGAGGAGCGCTCGGAAGGGGTCGCCGGCGCCCACCACGTCCCAGACCGCCCAGTCACCCGGCCCGAGGCCGCCAAGCCCGGTATAGACGATTCCGCCGAGCGCGGTCGCGATCACCGCAATGATCGGCACGACTGCGTTGTACCAGCGGTGCGGCGCCCCCTCCGGCGGTTCGGGCACCGTAGCCGACGGGTCCGCCACCGGCACCGAGCCCGGCCGCAGCACGCCACCGCCACCCACCGAACGAAGCTCGGCCTGCAGCATCGGCCCGAAGTCGCGCTGCGTCAACGCGACCATCAGCACGAAGCAGAGGGCGAGGATCGGGTAGAAGAGGTAGGGGATGGAGTGCAGGAAGACATTGAACGGGTTGGCCGCGCCGGCCATGAGGTTCGCCTGTACGGCGGCGTCCGTCGTCTGGGCGGCGGCGTTCTCCAGGCCCGTCCCGATCAGCGAGATCTCGAAGCCGACCCAGGTCGAGACCAGCGCGATCGCGGCCATGGGCGCAGCGGTCGAGTCGACCACGTACGCCAGCTTCTCGCGCGAGATCCTCAGCCGGTCCGTAACCGGGCGCATGGTATTGCCGACGATCAGCGTGTTGGCGTAATCGTCGAAGAAGATGATGAGCCCGGAGAACCACGTCATGAGCTGCCCGCGCCGCTGACTCGTCGAGAACGGCCGGAGCGCTTCGACGACCCCCTGCGCCCCGCCGCTGCGCGTCATCACTCCGACCATACCGCCCAGCAGGAGGCTGAACATGGCGATGGCGACACGGTCCGCGTCGCCCGCGAATGTGCCCAGCACGAAGTCGTCGAGCGCTCTGAGGGTCGCGGTGATCGGGTTCAGCCCGGCGATGAACAGCGCGCCGAGCCAGATCCCCGCGAAGAGTGAGATCACCACCTCGCGGAAGATCAGCGCGAAGGTGATGGCGAGCAGGGGAGGTATGAGCGACAGCCAGCCCGGCAGCAGCCGCGGCGCGAAGCTGGACGACAGCCCCGGCCCGGAAATCGTCAGCGGGAGCTGCGCATCGGACTCGACCGCGATGCCCTCGATGAGATTCTCGCCACCCGCGAAGGTCCCGGAGGTGAGCTCCGCCCCGTCCGCCGCGGTAATGCCATACGGTGTGCCGGCCAGCTCATCGGGCACCGTAACCGTCACGTCGAACGGATTCCCGGTCAGCACCGTCGATGGCGCGTCGATCTCGATCGGAAGGCCCTGCGCCTGTGCCGTGACCGCGGTAATGTTGCCGGCGACGGCCATCAGGATGGCCATGAGAAGCCCGTGGCGTGCTGTCATGCGCGATGTGTGCGGAAGATGGGATGGGGAGTTTCGGTCCGCTGGATGAAGGCCGCTAACGTAGTGCCGAGGCGGGATTTTGTAAACGGCCCGCTTCGTTGACACTCCCCCGGACCGCCCGTATGTTTTCCGCGCCCACCACACATCAGGCACCGCCCGCGCGGGGCGCTGCTAACATCAGACGGATCGAATGGCAGACCCCCAGAGACAGATCCTGCTCGACGAGCGGCGCGTGAAGCGTATCCTCGCGCGGATGGCGCGGGAGATCGTCGAGCAGGTCGGCAGCGTCGAGAACCTCGCGCTCATCGGCATCCACCGCCGCGGCGTCGACCTGGCCAACTGGCTCGCCCAGCAGATCGAGCGCGACGAGCGTGAGCCGGTGCCCACCGGGTCGCTGGACATCACCCTCTATCGCGACGACCTGATGGCGATCGGGCCGCGGCCGATCGTCGGCGAGACGCGTCTTCCCAAGGAGGGGATCGAGAGCCGCGTGGTCGTGATCGTCGACGACGTGCTCTTCACCGGCCGGACCGTACGCGCCGCGCTCGACGAACTGACCGACTTCGGGCGGCCGCGCCGCATCCTCCTGAGCGTGCTCGTCGACCGCGGCGGACGCGAACTGCCGATCCATGCGGACATCGTGGGCAAGCGCTACACGGTCGAGGACGGCGACCGCATCGAGGTGATGGTCCCGGAGGTGGACGGCGAGCTGAGCGTCTCATTGCTGAAGGGGGCGCTGGGGTGACGACGACGTTCGCGCCGTATCTCGGCAAGGACCTCCTGGGGCTCGAGGAGCTATCGCGCGAACAGATCGTCGGGATCCTCGATACGTCCGAGCCTTTCAAGGAGATCTCCGAGCGCGCGATCAAGAAGGTGCCCGTTCTGCGCGGGAAGACCATCGTCAACGCCTTTTTCGAGGACTCCACCCGCACCCGCATCTCGTTCGAGTTCGCCGAGAAGCGGCTCTCAGCCGACACCGTCAGCTTCTCGGCGGGCGGTTCCTCGGTGTCGAAGGGCGAGACGCTGGTCGATACGGCGCGCAACCTCGAGGCGATGCGGATCGACATGGTCGTCATCCGCCACGGCTCTTCAGGCGCCGCGCAGTTTCTCGGTGAGCGGATCGCCTCGAACGTCATCAACGCGGGCGACGGCAAGCACGAGCACCCGACCCAGGCGCTGCTCGACATGCTCACGATCCGCGACCAGCTCGGACGGCTGGAGGGGGTGAAGGTCTGCATCGTGGGCGACGTGCTCCATTCGCGCGTCGCCCGCTCCAATATCTGGGGGCTGCGGAAGCTGGGCGCCGAGGTGGCGGTCTGCGGTCCGATGACGCTCCTCCCGCCCGAGGTCGGTGAGATGGGCGTGACGGTATTCCGGCGGATCGAGGAGGCCATCGAGTGGTCGGACGTGCTCAACATCCTCCGCCTTCAACTCGAGCGAATGAAGTCCGGATTCGTACCTTCGCTGCGCGAATACAACCGCGTCTTCGGGGTCTCGATCGAACGCCTGGAACGCGCACCCCGCGACATCCTCATCCTCCATCCGGGCCCGATGAACCGCGGGGTCGAGATCGACTCGGCCGTCGCCGACGGCCCGCATTCGGTGATTCTGCAACAGGTAACCAATGGCGTCGCCGTCCGGATGGCGGTTCTCTACCTCCTGGCGGGTGGCGAGCCGGACACGGCGGAGGCGGCGAAGACCGGGGTGGGGCTGTGACTTCGATTCTGATCCGCGGCGGCCGTATCGTCGACCCTTCGCAGGGCCTCGAGAAGAAGTTGGACGTTCTGGTCTCGAACGGCGTCGTCGCGGAATTAGGTGACGGGCTGGACGCCGGTGGCGCGGAGGTGATCGATGCAGAGGGCCTGGTCGTCGCCCCCGGCCTGATCGACCTGCACGTCCACCTGCGTGAGCCCGGCGGCGAGCACAAGGAGACGATCGCGAGCGGAGCCGCGTCGGCATCGGCGGGCGGCTTCACCAGCATCGTGGCGATGCCGAACACCGACCCGCCGATCGACAACCCGGCGGCCGTCGGCTTCGTGCTCGCGCAGGGCAGGCGCTGCGGGCTCGCGCGGGTGTATCCCTCCGGCGCGATCACCGTCGCCCAGAAGGGCGAGCAGATGGCGGAGGTCGGCGAGATGATCGACGCCGGCGCGGTCACCATCACCGACGACGGCCGGCCCGTCGAAGGCGCGGGCGTGATGCGGCTCGCGCTCGAGTACGCTCAGGCCTTCGACATTCCCGTCTCCGTACACGCCGAGGAACTCGAGCTGTCCCGCGGGGGTGTCATGAACGAGGGGCTCATCGCGAGCCGGCTCGGACTCACCGGGATTCCGAACGCCGCCGAGGACGTCATGATCGCCCGCGATCTGCTCCTGGCCGAGCTCACGGGCGGGCGGCTCCACATCCAGCACGTCTCGACGCGCCGTGGAGTGGACATGATCCGGCAGGCGAGGGCGAGAGGCGTTCGCGTCTCGGCCGAGGCGACGCCACACCACTTCACCCTGACCGACGCGGCCGTCGACCGCTACCGGACGGACGCGAAGATGAACCCGCCCCTGCGCTCCGCGGCCGACCGGGACGCGGTACGCGAAGGAGTCCGCGACGGTACGCTGAACGTGATCGCGACCGATCACGCGCCGCACCACTACGACGAGAAGGAGCGCGCGTTCGACGACGCGCCGTTCGGGATCGTCGGGCTCGAGACCGCGCTCGGACTGGGGATCACCGAGCTGGTGGACACCCGGCTCATCGATCTGTCCACCCTCATCGACCGGATGAGCTGCACGCCGGCACGTGCCTTCTCGCTGCCGGGAGGCACCCTCGAGACCGGCTCGCCAGCAGACCTCACCCTCTTCCACCCGGAACGGGAGTGGGTGGTCGATCCGGCTCGTTTTCTTTCGCTCAGCCGGAACACGCCGTTCGCCGGGCGCAAGCTCCGCGGCCGGCCCGTGAGAACCATTGTGGCGGGACGTACGATATGGCAAGTAACGGAGGCGTGATCTCGGGCGACGACTCCGCCGGGCCGCTGGCACCACTGGCGTTCTGCGGGAGTGTGCCGTGGCCGCTGATCAGCGAGCTGAGCGACGGCGACGAGATCGTCGCGTGCTACGTCGTGCGGGAGCGGCGACGGCTACAGACCAAGTCCAATCAGGCGTACCTGCGACTCGTCCTCGGTGACCGTACCGGCACGATCGATGGGATGATCTGGGACGAGGTCGAGCGTTGGGAGCCGATCTGCGTCCCCAGCGAATTCGTCGGCGTCCGCGCAAGCGTCTCGCTGTATCGCGAAAAGCCGCAGCTCAAGGTCACCTCGATCGAGCCCGTGCGCCCGGCGCCGGCCGACCTGTCTTACCTGCTCCCGACCTCGCCCCGCGATCGCGAGCTGATGGAACGCGAGCTGGATGCGCACATCGCCTCGGTTCGTGACCGGCCCCTCAGGGCGCTGCTGCGCCGCTGCCTCGGTCGAGAGACGGATCTCGGCGGCGCCTTCCGCGAGCACCCGGCCGCCACCCGCAACCATCACGCATACGTCTCCGGCCTGCTGGAGCACACGCTCTCCGTCACGTCGATCTGCGAGCGCCTGGTGGAGCACTATCGCGAGCAGGGGGTACATCTCGACCGTGACCTCCTGATCACCGGCGCGCTCCTTCACGATCTCGGCAAGGTCCAGGAACTGGCGGGGCACCCGGCGCCCGCTTACACGACCCGCGGCCGTCTTCTCGGCCACATCGTCCTCGGCATCGAGATCGTCGGGCGCGAGGGGGCGAAGGTCGCGGGCATCGATCCGGAGCGGCTGCTCATCGTCCAGCACCTGATCGCGAGCCATCAGGGCAAGCCCGAATGGGACAGCCCCCGCGTGCCGCAGCTCCAGGAGGCCCTGGTCCTCCACTATGCCGACGACCTCGACGCCAAGATGAACCAGGCGGGCGGGACGCTCGCCGGGGTGGAGCCCGGCGAATGGTCCGACTACGATCGCAGCCTCGGCCGTTCGCTCTACGCGCCGCCGCGTGCGGGGGAGGCGGGGCGAGGTGGGGGCGGGGACGGAGAAGACTCCGTCATCGATCTCTTCCGCGGGTGAGGCGGCCAGACCCGCGGATCACCGCAACAATGCGGAATCACTTGCCGCCACCGTTCGGCGATCGTCCGAGTGCCGCCACGCAACCCGATCCTTCGAATCAGCTCCGTACATCATGCAACAGAAGTTCGCTCCCGAGACAGAATCCGCTGCCGCCGAGGTGCGCGAGCTGATCGCGCGACGCGCGAAGATTCAGCAGTGGCTTCAACGGCTCGATGCACAGCGGGGAACGGTCAGCGCCAACGTGCTGGAGCGGGTGCGTGGCGATTACGAGCAGCGGCTGCGGGAGACGGTCGAGGCGCTCACGGCTCACCGCGCCTCGCTCGACGACGAGATCGAGAGGGCGACCAAGCGGCTGGCCGAGGCGACCCAGGCGGCGAGCGATGCCAGCGAAGCCCTGGAGGAAGTTCGGCTTCGCCATGCCATCGGCGAGCTGGCCGACGACGAATGGAAGCTGGAGGAAGCCGCTCTCCAGGCCGATGTCGATTCCGCGCAAGGCGACGAGGATACGGCTCGCGCGGACGTCGAACGGGTCGAGGAAGTCCTGAGTCAGCTCCGGGAGCCGCCGGCTACCCGGGACCAGCCGCAGGCGACCGACGCCGCCGACGGGGAGAAGCAGCCGGACAGCGGGTCTGCCGTCGCAGGCCCGGCGCCGGAGAACGCGGCAACTCCCGAAGCAGCGCCGGCAGCCGATGATGACCTCACCTGGGTGACGGAAGGCGACGCCACGGACCGGACGCTGGCGGAGCCGACTTCCTTCCTGACTGA
The DNA here is from genome assembly GCA_040905505.1 of Gemmatimonadota bacterium. Taxonomy (GTDB): domain Bacteria; phylum Gemmatimonadota; class Gemmatimonadetes; order Longimicrobiales; family Longimicrobiaceae; genus WHSP01. The sequence goes on from JBBDRL010000048.1 coordinate 42,536, forward strand.
CATCGATCGGGCCCTCGCGGACGCCGACGATGACGAAGGCGATTCACCGGCCGCGGTAGCCGGAGACGACGAACCCGACGAGAATACCGCCCCCAAGCCCGGTCTCAAGTGTGCCGAATGCGGATACACGAACGATCTGAGCGCCTGGTTCTGCGGCGTGTGCGGCGCAGACATCGGGTGATCCGGACACGTTGGCAAGTGGCTCTATGAGAAACGCCCCCCGGCCGCTGAGCTGGGGGGCGTTTCGATCTATTTCGCGCCAGGCGGGTAGCGACTAGACCGCCTCCACGCCCTTTTCGCGCGCGACCTTCGCAAGCTGCGACTTCAGCCGCGCCGCCTTGTTCGGGTGCACCAGCCGCCGCGATGCCGCTCGGTCCAGCAGCGACTTCGCGGTCTGATAGCTCTCCGCGGCCGCTTCGGCCGTCTCCGACTCGCGCACGCGCTTGAGCACCGAGCGCAGCCGCGAGCGCTTGGCCCTGTTGCGTTCCTCACGAATCCGGTTCGTCCGCATCCGCTTCTTCGCGGACTTGATATTCGGCAAAGCGTGCCTCCAGGTAGATCGGGTCGCGAGTCGACCTCGCACGTACGTTGTGGCCAACACAAGCCCGGAAAATACGGCATCGCCAGAGACGTGTCAACGCCTCGACCTGGCCTGATCGACATGGCCTGCTGGACTACCGACCCGTTACTGCTCGCGCAATACGCGAACGGGGTCGACGGCCGCGGCA
>JBBDRL010000049.1:0-33495 GCA_040905505.1 Gemmatimonadota bacterium
GCTATCGGCTATCGGCTCGACACCGTGAGGGAGCCATCCGTTATCGAGCTGAGCCGTCGTCGACGTGGTCTCCGGTTTTTCGGGGCGTGGCCATCGCTTCACTTGAAGAACGTCCCCTGCGAGCCGCCACCCCGCGCATCCTCGGGCGGGACGAAGCCGAAGCGGCGATACGCCAGCGGTGTGGCGACTCGTCCGCGTGGCGTCCGCATCAGCAGTCCGTTCTGGATCAGGAACGGCTCGTACACCTCCTCGAGGGTTCCCGCGTCCTCGCTGATCGCGACGGCCAGCGTATTCAACCCGACGGGGCCGCCGTCGAACTGTTCGATCAGCGATCGAAGTACCCGGGCATCCATCTCGTCCAGCCCGTACTCGTCCACATTGAGAATCTGTAGCGCCGCATCGGCCACATCGTCCGTGATGACACCATCGGCCCGGACCTGTGCGTAGTCACGCACGCGGCGGAGCAGTCGATTGGCCACCCGCGGCGTGCCGCGCGCACGCTTGGCGATCTCCGACGCACCGGCCGGCGTGATCTCCACATTCAGGATCTCGGCCGACCGGTCGACGATCACATGGAGCTGGTCGACCGGATAGTAGTCCAGCCGCTGAACGATTCCAAACCGCGCACGCATCGGCGGCGTCAGGAGACCGAAGCGGGTCGTCGCTCCGACCAGCGTGAACCGTTCGACCGGCATCGAGATCATCTGCGCCTGGGGACCGTCCGACAGGCGGACGTCGACACGGTAATCCTCCATCGCCGGATAGAGGAACTCTTCGATGATCGGCCGCAGCCGGTGGATCTCGTCGATGAAGAGAACGTCGCCCTCGCGCAGCGACGTAAGCTCTCTGACCAGGTCACCGGGTTTCTCCAGGACCGGACCCGAGGTGATCTTGATGCTGGTGCCCATCTCCCGGGCCATCAACATCGACAGGGTCGTCTTTCCCAGCCCGGGCGGCCCGTAGAGGAGCACGTGGTCGAGCGGCTCCCCACGGTTGAGCGCCGCTTCGATCGCAATCTTCAGCGATTCCTTGACCTTCGGCTGACCGATGAATTCCCCCAGCCGCTGCGGCCGCAGACTCAGCTCACTCGTCTCCTCGTCGAGCAGTGGCTCGGGAGTCGTGATCTCGGGGCGGTTGGGGCTGGGCATGAAGTGCGGTGTTCGCTATGTCAGCAATACTTATGAGTGGACTGTCGGCCGTCGACTAGCGCCGCCCTCACCTCAGCCTCGCCAGCGCAGCCCTGATCAACGTCTGGGGATCCGAGGAGCCCTCCTCCTGCACCACCTCCCGCAGCGCGCGCTCGGCGTCGGGCGCGGAGAAACCCAGGACCGTCAGAGCACGGAGCGCCTCGTCCACACCGGCGCCGCCCGGCCGCGTCTCCCCCGCGATCGGAATGTCGTCGAGCCTGTTGCCCAGGTCGAGCGCCAGGCGCTCCGCCGTCTTCTTGCCCACGCCGGAGATGCCGGTCAGCGTCGGGATGTCCCGTTCCCGGATCGCCCGGATCAGTCGCGGGGCCGGGAGGGCAGACATGAGACCCAGCGCCAACCGCGGTCCCACGCCGGACGCCGTGATCAGACGGGTGAAGAAGATACGCTCCGCATCGTCCAGGAATCCGAACAGGAACACGGCGTCCTCCCGAACCACCTGGTGCGTTCGCAGCTCGACCTCCTTGCCGACCGGCGGGAGCTTCTCGAAGATCGTCCGCGGAATGGCGATGTCGTAGGCCACGCCGCCAGCCGTCATGATCTCGACGCGGTCGAGCTCGCGGGTCAGCAGCCGGCCGGAGATCCTGCTGATCATCGCGCCGGCCGGGACGGGTGGGCGGCGGCGAGGGGCGTGCCGAGCGAGCGGCCCGGCAGACCGCGATAGCAGTGGCAGAGCGCGACGGCGACGCCGTCGGCGGCGTCCTCGGGGCGTGGGGGCTCGCGTAGCCGGAGGAGCTTCTGCGTCATGAACCCGATCTGATGTTTGGTCGCACGCCCGGTCCCCACGATGGCGTTCTTCACCTCGGCGGGCGGGTACTCGGCGACATCTCGGTCCTGGAGCGCCGCGGCGAGGAGCACCGCTCCGCGCGCGTGGCCGAGGACCATGGCCGTCCTGGCATTCTTCCCGAAGAATACACCCTCGACCGCCACGGCGCTCGGGCGGTGACGCTCCATCAACTCGCTGACACCTTCGAAGATCTCGCGAAGCCGAAGTGCCAGGGGGGTCTTGGGTGAGGTGCGGATGACGCCGCACTCGACCAGCCGTATCTCGCGATCGGAGGCACGCTCGACCACGCCGAAGCCCGTGACGGCCGTGCCCGGATCGATTCCGAGGACTACCAAGTTGGAGCCTTCTGGGGGAGGGGCGATGGGAGGATCAGGCGCCGACGAGACTCGCCTCGTCGATATCCGCATTCGTGTACACCTTCTGGACGTCGTCGAGCTCCTCCAGCGCGTCGAGCAGCTTCACCAGCATCTCGGCTTCCTTGCCTTCGACGCGGACGTAGCTCTTGGGAACCATCGCGAGCTCGGCGCTCTCCCACATCAGGCCCCGGGCGCGGAGCGCGTCCTGTACGGAGTGGAAGTCGCCAACCTCGGTGAACAGGGTCAGCTCGTCGTCCTCCGTCTCCATGTCCTGGGCGCCCGCCTCGAGAGCAGGCTCGAGAAGCTCGGCCTCGCCGTACCGCTCCGCGTCGAAAACGACCTGGCCACGGTGATCGAACATCCACGACACTGATCCGTCGGTCCCGAGGTTACCAGCGTGCTTGCCCAGTGCGTGCCGAATGTCGGCGACCGTCCGGTTCAGGTTGTCCGTAAGCGCCTCGATGTACAGCGCGACGCCGCCCGGGCCATAGGCTTCGTACGTGCTCTCCTGATACTCGACGCCCTCCAGGTCACCCGTACCCTTCTTGATCGCACGGTCGATGTTGTCGTTCGGCATGTTCGCCGAGCGCGCGGTATCGACCGCGAGGCGCAGACGCGGGTTCGCCGAAGGATCGCCACCGCCCAGCCGGGCAGCGACGGTGATCTCACGGATCAGCTTGCCCCAGGCCGCGGCCCGCCGCTGGTCCGTTACCGCCTTCTTGCGTTTGATCTGGGACCATTTGCTATGGCCTGCCAAAGAACACCTCGGGTGAAGGAGTATCCGTTATCCGTTATCCGTTGGCTAGCGACGACTGGACATACTATCAGAGCCGATAGTGCGGATCCTGGGAGGACTCTAACGGAGGCGGACCCGACGCTCGCTGGCGGAACGCGGGCGCTGGCGATCGCGGCCCGGCGTACGGCCCCAGGCAATCGGATTGATCGACCGGTGCGCTCGGTGACGACGGTCGCCTTCGAGCTTTTTCGGCCACCCTGGCATGCCGGCGCCGATCCACATGCCGACCACGAATACGGCGATTGCGATGATAACAGGTCCGCTCATCTGGCCCTCCCTTCCTCGAAAACGAAATTCCCATCCTGGGCGACGGCGAGGAGCGCACGTTGCGGCGCGCCGATCACCACCATCGGTCCTTGAATAATAGACCCCGCGAGACGTCGAGTTCCCCGGGCGGAGACACCAAGCGGAGACGCCAAGATGCCCCGAATCCGGCGCACGGTCCAGTCCAGGGGCATCGGTGGCGGACGGGCCGCCTCAGCGGCCGCCGACCTCGCGCGACCGGCGGTACATCTCGGCCGCCCGGTCATGCTGCCCCTTTCGATCGTAGGCGATTCCGAGCGCGTAGAAGGCGCGCCCGTTTTCGGGATCGAGCTCCAGCGCCGCCTCGAGTGTATCGACCGCGGCATCTATCTCGCCGAGCTGATTGAGCGCCTCACCGAGCACGACGTGGGCGAGCACGTGTGCGCCGTCCAACTCGATCACGCGCCTGAACTGCTGGACGGCGCCCGCGTAGACGCCCCGCCGATGTAGCGTGAGGCCGAGCTGAAAGTTCACGTCCACGTGGTGGGGCGACAGCCGGAGAGCCTTCCGGAATTCCTTCTCGGCGGCATCGTACTGTGCCTGCGCGAGATACGCCGATCCGAGACCGAGCATTGCCGGCACGCTGATCGGGTCCGCCGTGAGAGCCGCGCTGTACTGATCGGCAGCCTCCCCGTGGTTCCCCGCCGCCGCTAACTCCTGCGCCCGAGCGCTTCGGGTCTCCGCGATGCTGATCGGCGTCGGCGGGGCCTCCTCTGCCGGCTGTTCCGCCGACGCTTCAGCCGTTCCGGGCTCATCCTTTCCGGCGTCCTGCCGTTGCGCCTTCATGGGCTTTCCCGCCCCCGCGGCCTCTACCTCTCCGCTGCCACTCACTGACGAAACCCGATCGCCCTTCGCCTCGTCCGACTCAACGTCGGACGTCGCATCGGCCGTTGCTGCTTCCTGCTCCGCCCGTTCGGGGGGCTTCGCGGCCGCCCTACTCTTCCTCCTACCCTTCATGCACTCACCTCTGTACTCTCGATTACCCAGCGGCAATACGCCCGGGAGACGCCGTCGACCGGAACCTCGATCAGCTCCGGCACGGTGTATGGATGCAGCTCGGTGATTCTCCCGAAGAGACGTTCAACATCCGCGCCGGGGACCTTCATCAGGATCAGTACTTCTTCCTCCCTGGTCAGCCGACCCTCCCACTGGTACAGCGACAGGACCCCGGGAAGGATGTTCCCGCAGGCGATCAGCCGCTCGCCGACCAGGGTGCGGACGAGGTCCTCCGCCGCCGCCTTGCTCGCCACGGTCGTCAGAACGATCGCGAGGCGGCGGGAACGGTCGACGGCCGACCCCTCATCCATGGTCCGGCGGGGTCTCGGGCACGGGCTCGGCCGGCTCGCCGAGCTCGGCGAGCGTCTCGCGCGCATGGGCGATGTGGCGCTGCGCTTCGGCGATGTCGGGCGGACGCGCAAGGAAGGATCGCAGATGGGCGATCCCATCCTCCCGTCTGCCGCGTTGCAGGAGGAGGAACGCGAGTCCGTAATGCGCACCGGCCGCGCCCGGCTGTAGCTCGAGAACTCGCCGATAGGTCCGCACCGCCTCGTCGGTCATCCCGATGTGGGTATAGGTGACCGCGATCTGCTGCAGGACGTCGGTGTCGTTCGAGTTCTCGCGAAGCGCGAGTCGGAAGGATGTCAGGGCGTCATGGTACTTCTCGGAGCGGAGAAGCTCGACGCCCTCCTGATAGTAATCGGTCTCGCCGGGCGACTCGTCCGAGCGACCGGTGATGAGGTTCCTCCACCAGGCCATAGTGGCTACGTGCGGATGAGGAGAGAGACTCGAGTCTGACGCCACCACCCCCGCGTTTCCGGTGGGGCCGGCTACAGGCCGGGGATGTTGCGAGCCACCAAGTTACGCGGGCCCGGGAGCGGCCGCAACCACCACGCCTTCCTGTTCCAGTTGGATGTCGAAACCCGTCTCTCGGAGTGCTTCGGCGGCCCCGGCGGGGGCCGGGTCGACCACCAGGCGCCCCCCGCCGCTCAGCACGCGCGCCGCCTCGACGGCGAGCGTCGGCGACCAGCTTCCGAGCAGCGCCACCGCCGCGACCGAATGATCGCGCAGCGGGATCCGCTCGCCCGTCAGGACCGCGCTGATCACTCCCGCGGAGTCCTCCTCGCCGTCGGCTCTGGCCGATGCCCCGACGACGTGCACTTCGGAGAGGATCTCCGCGATCCCCCGCACCGCCGTCCCCCCCGCCTCGACGACGAGGACGGTCGTATTGGGCCGTGTGACGCCGAGCAGCGCCGCCGCCCGAAAGACCCGCTCCGGATCGCTCCCGAACGCGTCGGTCGCAGGCAACGGCGCCGAGCCGGGCACCCGCAGGTCCGCCGCACCACGCCTGATCGGGTAGGCGTTCCGACAATTGGCACACCCCAGCTCCCCCGCGTCGATACGGCGGTCGCGAAGCTGATCCGCGAGGAGGATCAGCCCGAACTCAGGCCCGCAGCGCGGGCAGGTGAGGAAGTCGGTGAGGAGGATGTGCATGGGGGCGTTGAGCTATCAGCTATCGGCTAATCGGCTATCAGCTCACGACGGCAGCCGGCCGATGACGCGGAAATCGTCATGCCGTAAGCTGATAGCCGATAGCTGATAGCTGATAGCTTCCTCACCACACTGCCCGCTCGGAATACTGCGCCCATTGATTCGGCGTTTCCCAGACGCGGACGTAGAGGAGGTGGTCGGCGGCGTCGGCGAGCCGCGCCTTCATGGTATCGTAGACGTAGCGCGCCTGGTTCTCGGCGCTCGTCTCGATATCGGCGAAGGCCGGCAGATCGTTCAGGTTCTGATGGTCGAGCTCTTCGACGACCTCGCGCAGGTGCCGTTTCGCGTCCGTGAAGTCGTAGGCGATCCCGCCACGACCCAGGTCGTCGAACGACAGGGCGGCCTCGACCTCGTATCGGTGTCCGTGGAGACGCTCGCACTTCCCGTTGTAGTCGCGGATGAAGTGGGCAGCGTCGTAATGCGCTTTGACGTTGATGATGTACAATGTATTCGTCGGTTCTGGACCGCTTGGCGGCGATCCTCCGGATCTGCGTGGCGGCGTCCGCCTTCCCGCGATGTGGGTAAACCGGAAGGAGGATGCCACGTCGGGTCGTCGACTGGCAACCCCGCATCTGGACTGCGCGAGCGCCGCGTCAAAAAGGGGTGCCCGGCGGACGAGCGACGCGGCCGACTCGGGTCAGGGACCCTTTCCCCTGACCCGAGCATTGAACTGGATCCCCGCATGCGCGGGGCTGAACGGTCCGGCGCTCTGATGACCGGCCGACGTCCGCGACGACAGGGCCGCAGCCCCGAATAAAGGTCCTAGCTCGCGCCCATCCGCAGGAGATCGCTCTCGGCGGCGATGTGCCCGAAGGCGGCCCAATTCCCGTACGAGAGGACCTGCTCGAAGATCTCGCGGGCCCTTTCCGGGTCATCGTTGTAGAGGTACCAGTTCCCGACGCCGTAACCCTGCGTCGCCATCTGGAGGGCGTCGGCGGTGTCGGAGAGAAGCTCCTCCGGTGGCAGCTCGCCCTTGTACATCAGCAGGCGCCGATGATACGAATCGTTCTCCAGGATCTCCATGTCGGCGGAGATTAGGTCGAGCACTTCTGCAGCCTCCTCCTCGCGGCCGAGGCGGCGGTAGGTCATGTAGAGCCAGTCGGCCGTGGCGACGAGCATGTCGTCGTTTTCGGAGACTTCCATGCACTCGAGGTATGCCTCGAGCGCGCTCTCGAAATCGCCCAGCAGGTAATGCGCGAGGCCCAGATGGTACCAGATGTTGGATTGCAGCGTGCTGCGGGGAATGCCGTACGGGTTCGGAGCGCCATCCGGCTCGACCTCGTCGGGCTGCCCCTGGATCAGCTCGACCGCGCGCTCGAAGTCGGCGACCGCCCCTTCCAGGTTGCGGACGGTGATGTTGCGGTGCCCGCGATGCCGGAACATCCGAGCGTCGTCCGGATGCTTTTCGATCCCCTCGGTAAAGACGGTCACGGCTTCCTGGTACCGGCCCAGATAGCCGAAGCGGCGGCCGAGCCAGATGATCGCGTCGGCATCGTTCGGATTCGTGTCGTATTGGGCCTGCGCCTCGGCGAGGTTCGCCTCGAGGGTGGCGCGGGTCTCGGCGTCCTGCGTCGGGCGCACCAGCGGCTCGCCGATCAAGGAATACGCTTCGACGCCGTCCGTCATCAATGCGGCGCCCGAATCGTCACCCGCCGCACAGCCAGCGGCGACGAGGAGCAGGAGAAGTGCGGAAAACGCTCTCATGGAAGATCCGATCGGAAAGAGTGGATGCCCGGCAGCAGCCGCCGGGTAGGCCCGCACTGGCGCGGGCGGCGGTTGCGCCTGCTAGCCGGCGGCCCTGATCGCCAGCAGGGAGACCTCCACGTCGGAGGGCTGATCGATGGCGAAGGCGATGGCGCGCGCGACCTGGTCGGGCCGGAGCATCTGCCCACGGCCCGGAAGATCGTCTCGGTTGTCCGGGTCCAGATCGTCCCAGAGGGGCGTGTCCGTGGCCGCCGGCTCGATGAGAGTCGCCCGGACGCCGGTACCCTGGAGCTCGGCGACCAGCACCTCGTGCATTCCCCGCAGACCGAACTTGGAGGCGCTGTACGCCGCGTTGCCCGGGAGCGGCAGCCGCCCGGCGACGGATCCGACGTGGACGATGTGGCCGGAACCCCGCTCCAGCATCGCCGGGAGGAATGCCCGGGTCACCAGGAAGGAACCACGCAGGTTGACCGCGAGCTGCCGATCGAACGATTCAGGGTCCGTCTCTACGAATGACGCCAGGGAGAACGCACCCGCCGAGTTCACCACCACGTCGGGCGCGCCGCCGATACGGGAGGTCACCCGCGCGGCCAGATCATCGACCGACTCGGGTGACGAGACGTCCGCCGGCAGGGCCTCGCCGCCGACCTCCGTCGCGGCCTCCGCGAGCGGCCCTTCCGAGCGTGCGACCATCCCCACCCAGGCGCCGGACCCGGCGAGCGCGCGCGCGACCGCGAGGCCGATACCCTTCGATGCGCCCGTCACGAGAACCGTCCTGTCGAACGCCGCCCTCATCCCATGACCCCGTTGATCATCGAGAGGCGGAGGAATTCCTCCCGCGTCCGCAGATCCTCCAGGAAGACGCCCTTCATCGCGCTGGTAATCGTCTTGGAGTTCTGCTTCTCGACGCCGCGCATCATCATACAGAGGTGCGCCGCCTCGATCACCACGCCCACACCCTGCGGCCTGAGGACTTCCATCAGCGCCGCCGCGATCTCCTCCGTCATGCGCTCCTGCACCTGAAGGCGCCGGGAAAAGACCTCCACGACGCGCGGCAGCTTGCTGAGCCCGACGATGCGGCCGTTGGGAATGTACGCGATGTGGACCTTGCCGAAGAACGGCAGCATATGATGCTCGCAGAGCGAGTACATCTCGATGTCCTTCACCAGGACCATGTTGTGATGGTCCTCGTCGAAGATCGCGTCACCGATGACGTCCTGAACCGATAGCTGGTATCCACGCGTGAGCCACTTGAGGCTCTTCTCCACCCGCTCGGGTGTCTTCAGCAGCCCCTCACGCGAGGGGTCCTCGCCGAGCTGCCGCAGCTCCTCGCGGACCAGCTCGTCGAAGGGGACCGCCCCCGGCTCCGCTCGCAATGCAGTCGCGCTGATCATGGAATATCCCGTCGTCACAGGTTCGATCGCAGTGTCGGAATGCCGGACCGCGCCACCCGGCCCGGCGACTATTCGCCCCCCGAGTACTCGACGTAGTTTCGCGGCGTCTCCCACAGTACCAGGCGTGCGAGCCGCCCCCTTGGGATCCGACCCTCCAGGCGCTCCCAGATCCGGACGACCAGGTTTTCGGTCGACGGAATCACCCCCGCCATCCAGGCGACGTCCTGGTTGAGATTGCGATGGTCGAGGTCCCGCAGCACGGCCTCCTCGACGATCTTCCGCAGCTCGCCGAGGTCGATCACGTACCCGCTCGCGTCGGCCTCGCCCTCGACGGTCACGTCCAACTCGTAGTTGTGGCCGTGGAAGTTCGGGCTGTTGCAGAGGCCGTAGATCCGGGCGTTCTCCTCCGCGGTGAATTCGTCGTTCTGAAGTCGGTGCGCGGCCGAGAAGTGCACTCGACGAGTCACTCGCACAGTCGGCATCCGGCAGCCTCCTCATCGAAGCAAGAAAGGGCCAGCCTCCCACGGGAGACCGGCCCAGACCAGGGGACGCAGCGGAAAGGATTTTCGAAGCCTGTATTCAACAGTGGTGGCTTCCTCGTAGCTTCTCGCCTTCCCCTTTCGGGGCGTGGCGTCGGCCACAAAAGTCGGCCCCGGCTTCAAAAGTGTTGGCTCAAAAATGGAGCTTTCCGCCGCATCCCAACGGTATCAATTATACCTCGATCGGGCCCGCAAGTCAATGGAAATATGGGCGAGAGCGCCAGCGGATCGGGTGGTCATTCGATGACCAGCGGGACGCCCGAGACTGGGAACTCCTCATGCTGCCCGTGGAAGAGCTGAAAGTAGATCGTCGTCTGATCGGCACGGATCCCCTCGAGGACGAGCTGATCGGAGTCCTCGATCCGAATCGCAGCGAGTAGGGCAAGGATGACACCCGGATTGCGGGCCGAGTACACCGCGCCATCGAGCGCTCTGACCTGGCCGTCCTCATCGACGACGCGGAGCGTGTAGATGGCGGTCTCGCCGACTCCAACCGAGACGCTTCCCGTGGTGCCCTCACCGTATACGAAGCGAGCGGCTTCACTGCCGTCCTGCCGCAGGAATACGACACCGACGGGATGCGATGGGACCGCCGTCGGGCTGTCGCACGCGGCCAGAACGGTGAGTCCCAGAAGCAGGAAGACCAGCAGGCGCATAGCTGACATCCAGTGTTCCTCGTTCTGGTGTGTATTGCGGAAGCCCCTGTCATCCCGAGCTTGACCGAGGGATGACGGTCGCCCCTTCCCTGAATCCTGAATCCTGAATCCTGAATCCTGAATCCTGAATCCTGAATCCTGAATCCTCACCCTCCTGATAACTCCCGCAACCTCCCCAGGTTCCGGCGATCCGCAGCCGTCGCATCATCCCCCTTCGGGGTTTCCAGCACCTTGGGAATTCGGGCGAGTCGCGGGTCCGTCATGATGCGCCTGAACGGCTCGTCGCCGAGGCTGCCCTCGCCGATGTCGGCGTGGCGGTCCTTGCGGCTGGCGAAGGGGCGCTGGGAGTCGTTCAGATGGATGAGCTCGAGGTGTTCCAGGCCGATGATCCGATCGAATTCTTCGATGACGGCGTCGAACGACTCCCGTATGTCGTAGCCTGCGGAGTAGACGTGGCAGGTGTCCAGGCAGACCCCCACGCGCGCGCGTTCCGGCACACCGATGGCTTCGCGGATGCGGGCGATCTCCTCGAAAGTGGAGCCCAGTACCTTACCGGAACCCGCGGTCGTCTCGAGCAGCACCATCGGCCCCTCGGCGACCTCTTCGATCGCACGCTCTATGAGGGCTGCGTTCTGAAGCAAGCCACGCTCCTTGTCGCCGTCGGTCGCGTTACCGGGATGGGTGACGACGGCGTTCAGCCCCAGCGCGCGCGAGCGCTCGAGCTCCGACCGAAAGGACGCATACGACCTGTCCCGCAGGACCGTGTCAGCCGTGGCCAGATTGATCAGGTAGGAGTCGTGGGCGCACGCCCAGCGAATGCCCATTTCCTCGCAGCCCCTGCGGTAGGCGGTGGCGTCTTCGGGCGTGACCGGCTTCTCCGCCCATCGGCTCGGCATCTTGGTGAAGATCTGGATCGCGGTGGCGTCGATCTCCGCCGCCCGGCCGGGGGCGTTCGGGATCCCACCCGCGGTCGAGACATGGGCGCCGAGTAAGGAAGACAATGAAGGTATCCGTTATTCTCTGAGACGGTAGTTCACGATCGTCTGATCGCCGGCCGGACTGGTCACGATCAGCGATACGACGCTGCCCGGCTCGAGGGACGAGGCGATCGAGCGCAGGTCCTGGACGTTGCGAATCTGCTGGCCGTTGACCCGGTCGATGCGGGCGCCCATCAGCCCCGCCGGTGCCGGACCGGCGGGATTGACGTTGGTGATGACGACGCCTTCGGTGGCCTCGATGCCGAGGCGGCTCGCGAGCGCCGGCGTGAGGTCCTGGGCGGCGAAGCCCAGCTGTCCGACGGCGTCACGCTCCGGCTGATCGCTCGCCTCGGCGGGCGGCGCCTGAGGGCTCTCGAAGGCTCCGAGCGTCAGCGTAAGGCGCTCCCGGTCGCCGTAACGGACCACGTCGACGGTCACGCGCTCACCGGGCTGCCGCAGCGCGACACGCTCCATGAGATCTCCCGAATCGCGGATGGCCTCGCCGTCGATCGCCACGATGACGTCGCCGAGCTCGATCCCCGCGCTTCGCGCCGGTCCTTCCTGGACCCCACGAACCACGGCGCCATCAGCGCTCTCGAGGCGGAAGACCTCCACGTCCGCCGGCGTGACGTTCGTGATCTGGACCCCCAGCCGCGGCCGGTGTACCTCGCCGTAGCGGATGAGGTCGTCCGCGACCCGCTTCGCCAGCTCGATCGGCACGGCGAATCCATACCCGGCGTAGATTCCGGTCGGTGACGCGATCGCCGTATTGATGCCGATCACCTCACCCCTCAGGTTCACTAGCGGTCCGCCCGAGTTGCCCGGGTTGATCGCGGCATCCGTCTGGATGAAGTGCTCCAGAGGAGCGGGCGCCTGTTCGGACGGCTGCATGATGCCGATGTTCCGGCCCATCGCGCTCACGATGCCCGCCGTTACCGTCTCGCCGAGCGATAGGGGGTAGCCGAGCGCCAGGACCCAGTCACCGACTTCCAGCCCGCCGGACTGACCGAGCTGAACGGTCGGGAGATCCGTGGCGTCGATCTTGAGCACCGCGACGTCCGTATTGGGATCGCGGCCGACGACCTCAGCCTCGAACTGCCGGCGGTCGGTGAGCGTGACCGTCACGCGCGTCGCATTGTCGACGACGTGGTTGTTCGTCATCACATAACCATCGGAGCTGACGATGAACCCGGACCCACTCCCCTGCTGAGGCCGCGGCGAAGGTGCCGGTCCGGGGCCGGGCTGGCCACGGAAGAAATCTTCGAAGGGCGTGCCCTCGAAGGGGTTCCCGTCGAACTGCCGGCTCGCCTGTCGCGGGGCCGCTTCGACCTGGACGTAGACGACCCCCGGCAGGGCCGCGCGGCTGGCGGCTCTGAAGGAAGTCGCGAGCTCGGCTGGCCCGGCAGCTACGGCGGGAGCGGCCTGCGCATCCAGTGCGGGGATCGGCTCCTGCACCGTCTGCATGACGGTCGCCGACGCAGCGGCACCGGCGAGCAGCGCAACGGGCAGCGCCATTTTACGAAGTGTTTTTCTCATCTCGACTGTTCCTGGTCTAGGCGGGTTCGGATGGGCTCTGACATAACGTGTTACCCAGCCGTGTCAAGGCCCGTTCCTAGGCGAGATTAGAGTCCGGTTAGGAGGAGATTAAGAGGCGTTAATGCGGGTTCCGGTGCTCCGACAGCCGATCGCCATCCTGTCGACTGCCGCCTGTCGACTGTAGACTATCCGGCACCATGCGAATTCTGATCGTGGAGGATAACGCGCGGATCTCAGCCTTCCTCAGCAAGGGCCTGATGGAGGAGGGCTATTCCGTGGAGACGGCTGGGGACGGCGACGAGGCGTACGTGACGGCGCTCGAGCAGGAGTTCGACGCCGCGATCGTGGATATCATGCTGCCCGGCCGCAGTGGTCTCGAGCTGGTCCGGGACCTCCGGGAGGCCGGACTTTCCTTTCCGATCCTCATGCTCACCGCGCGAGATCGGACGGAGAACAAGATCGAGGGGCTGGACGCCGGCGCGGACGATTACCTCACGAAACCCTTCGATTTTACCGAGCTGACCGCCCGACTACGGGCGCTGCTGCGACGCTCGTCGACGGTCACGGCCCCGGTCCTGCGCGCGGGCGACGTCGAGCTCGACCCGGCGACGCGGGAGGTGCGGAAGCAGGGCGAGCAGGTCTCCCTGACGCCCAAGGAGTACAGCCTGCTGGAGTACCTGCTCCGCAACGTGAACCGGCCGCTGTCACGGGCGACGCTGATGGAGCACGTCTGGGGGATCCGCTTCGATCCCGGGACCAATGTCGTGGACGTATTCATCAACTCGCTACGCAACAAGCTGGATCCGGATCGTGACCTGATCCAGACGGTCCGCGGCGTCGGATACATCGTCCGGGTCCCCGAGCCGGAAGCGGGATGAAACAGCGCGGCGCGTCGCTGCGGCGGGAGATCCTGGTCTGGTACTCGCTCGTGCTGATCCTGGCATTGAGCCTGTTCGCGATGTCTGCCTATTTCCTGCTACAGCGGGCGCTGATCCGCGCGGAGGGCGAGTCGCTGCGGCAGACTGCGCAGGCCGTGGAACAGCTCACCGTTCCACCCCAGATCCCCCGGGTGACGCAGGAGGACTTCGTCACCTTCCTCAATGCCGAGGGGCAGCGGGTTCGGGCCCTGCGCAGACGAACGGAGCTGGCTACCGGAGAGGTGATCGAGGTGGTGGTCCCGCCCAGCGGGGACGTCGAAGCACGGGCGCTCCGCTCCTTTCTTCTCATCTGCCTGCTCCTCATTCCCCTGACGGCTCTCGCCGCCGCCGCCGGAGGTGGCGTGCTCCTCGAGCGCCTGCTGGACCCGCTGCGGCGACTGGTCGAGACGACGCGCGAGATCGGTATCGGCGGGCTCTCCCGCCGCGTCGAGGAACCCCACCGGCCTTCCGACTTGCAGGACCTCGCCCAGTCCTTCAACGGGATGCTCATGCGGCTCGAGCGCGCCGTCGAGGCACTACGGCACTTCACCGCCGACGCGAGCCACGAGCTGAAGACCCCGCTCACCTCCATCCAGGGCACCGTACAGGTCGCCCTCGCACGCGATCGCTCCGCCGATGAGCTGCGCGATACCCTCGGCGAGGTGATGGAGGAGACCGAATGGATGCTCCACCTGGTCGACGGGCTGCTCATGCTCGCACGCAGCGAGGAGGGCCTCGTGGAGGCGCCCCGCGAGCCTGTCGACATCGCCGTCCTCCTCGCCGACGTCACCGAGATGGCGCAACTCCTGGCCGGCGACCGTCCGCTGACGGTGCGCCTCGACGCCCCCGGGCCGCTGATCGTCGACGGCTCGCCCGGTCAGCTCCGGCAGGTGTTCCTGAACCTCGTCTCCAACGCGGTCAAGTTCACGCCCGAGGGCTCGGTCACGGTGACAGGCAGGCGGTCCGACGGGTGGTCGGCGGGAAGCTGGGTCGAGGTCCGGGTGGCGGACACGGGGGTCGGCATCGCGCCGGAGGAGTTGACCCGCATCTTCGACCGCTTCTATCGCGGGGAGGCGGCACGCGCACGGCCGGGAGGAACCGGCCTCGGCTTGGCGATCGCCCGGCTACTGGTCGAACAGCACGGCGGTCGGATCGACGTGCAGAGCCGCCTGGGGCATGGGAGCGAGTTTCGGGTGCTGTTGCCGGGGAGAGTCGACAGTCTACAGTCGACAGTCGGCAGGGAAGTGCGGATCCCCCGCTGACGCTGGGGATGACGTTGGACGCGCTGAAGGCGGGACTACCGGACTGTGGACTGTGGACTTTCGCCTGTCGACCTTCCTATCCCAACCGGGCTTCACGCGTCGACAGCCAGGCCTCGGCGGCGGTGAGCACCCGTCGCTTCTCGGGGAAGCGCAGCATCCGCAGCGCGTCCTCGGCGGAAGCCCATTCGTAGCGGGACGCCTCCCGCGAGAGGGTGATCTCCCCCTGCGCCCACTCCGCGAGGAAGTAGTCCACCCGCTTGCGGATGAGGCACATGTCGTCGCCAGATCCGCGAGTGAAGTAGTAGCGTTCCTCCTCCTGAAAGCCCTCCAGCAGTACGTAGTCGCCTGCTGCGAGCCCCGTCTCTTCCTGGAGTTCCCGCTCGGCGGCCCGCACCTCGGACTCCCCTTCTTCGAGCGCCCCCTTGGGGAACTCCCACACGGGCCTGCGCGTGAGGGCGGAGCGCATGAGGAGGTAGGTCCTGGGTGATTCGTCGCGGAAGACGATCACCCCGGCGGAGTGGTGCCATTCTCGTTTCATGAAGCCCCCCGCATCTCGGTCCGCACGGCTCCGATCGGCCTTCTCGGAGAGGGGTCATTGAACGTCGAGGGACAACGTACCCGAGGAGCGGAAGGGCCGCAACCGGCAGACTTCTTGCGCCGGAACCGCCCATTACCAGCGTCGATTTTCCAGCATCCTCGAGGCATGTCCCAACGTTCAGCAGACCGGTCGGAGACCGGCACGCCAGATCCAGCATCAGCTCGGGGTGCCGAGGACCGGCGGCTGCCGCTCAGCGAGCCGCTGTACAAGCGCGTCTTTCACGAGATCGGGAACGACGACGTCCCGGGTCAGGCCGCGAAAGTCGCCTTCTTCATGTTCACCTCCCTGCCCCCGGCGCTCCTGGTGCTGTTCGGGCTCACCGGTTACTTCGGGGGCGAGGCCGTTGGAGAGTACATCACCAGCCGGATTCAGAGCGCGATGCCGGGCTCGGCCGACGATCCCGGCACGGCGGCGGGGTTCCTCGCGTCCTTCGTCGATCAGGTCGTCAGCCAGACGGCGCCCGGCCCGTTCTCGATCGGGTTGATCGTCGGGATCTGGACTGGCTCGACTGTCTTCGTCGCGCTCGCCGATTCACTGAACAAGGCTTACGACTCGACGGAGGATCGGTCCTGGCTGCGCCGCCGCGCTCTGGCGATCGGCGTAATGATCGCCTTCCTGCTCCTTTTCGTCGCCGGCAGCCTGGTCCTGATCATCGGACCGCAGATCGCCGGTGCCCTGCAGTTGGGGGGGGTGGCCAACCTGGCCTGGTCCATCCTGCAGTGGCCGCTCGCCTTCCTCCTGGTGGTTGGCGCGTTCTATCTGGTCTACTACGTTCTGCCCAACCGTGATCAGTCGAGCCTGGCGAAGGTGCTCCTCAAGAGCTCGGCGATCGCGGCGGCGCTGTGGCTGATCGTCACGATCGGCTTTCGCTTCTACGTCAGCAACTTCGGCAGCTATGGCGAGACCTACGGATTCGTCGGCGCCATCCTCGTGCTCCTGCTCTGGATGTATCTGACCGCGATGGTCGTTCTGGTGGGTGGCGAGATCAGTTCGGAGCTGGAACGGGAGGCCGGAGGTTGAGTTCCGATTCGCGCCAACCCGGCTTCCAGGCCCTCATCTCGGACGACCCGCCGACGCTCCTGGTCGCCGAGCGCCTGCGGGACGGCCGGATGGCCCTCGGCACGCGCACGCAGCAGTCGAACGGCGAGTGGAAGGCGGGCGAGCTCCACTTCATCGATCCGATGGTCCAACTGGATCTGGCGGCCTGGCTGACGCCCGCCGTGGAGGCCGCGTGGGTCGACACGGTGCGCGAACGCCAGACCGAGCCGCTCCGGACCGCGCGGGAGCTCTACGGTGAGGGCCCGGGATCGGTCACGCGCTTCGCGCTGGACACCCTCGGCGAGATTCCGCCGCCCCTCCTGGCCCGCGCGATGATGCTTCTGGCGAACGCGATGGGGCCACAGGCGCGAAGCCGCCTGGTCGAACGCCTCAACGAGACGCCCAACCGGTCCGAAGACATGGAGCTGAGGCGGCGCCTGGCGGACGAGAACGAATCCTTCGCTTACGCGGTCTCCGCCGCCGCACTGTTCGATGCGGTCGCGCGCGGCGTCTACCCGGAGGATGTGGACTGAGCTGCCGGACGGCCCCCGACGCCGAGCGACCCCAGAGTTACGCCCCAGAAGCGGGATGAGATCCACGCAGGTAAGGGGTGCCGACGCCGAGATGCCGCAGCGACGCCACCCCCACTGCAAGAATCCAAGCCAGAGGAGAGGAACCGTTGTCAGCACACGAGTTGGCGGGCAAGCCCGCGCCGCCGGAGCTCCTGCCGAACATCCCGCGAATCATGACCGCTTACTACGCGGTCGAGCCGGACCCGGGCGAACCGGCGAGCCGGGTCTCGTTCGGCACGTCCGGGCACCGTGGCCAGTCGGAGGAGGGTAGTTTCAACGAGGCCCACATCGTTGCGATCAGCAGCGCCATCTGCGACCATCGTCAGGCCGCGGGCATTGCCGGTCCGCTGTTCCTGGGAATGGACACGCACGCGCTTTCGGAAGCGGCGCATACCACCGCCGTCGAGGTCTTCGCCGCGCGCGGCGTGGAGCTTCGCATCGCCCCAGGGCTCGGCTACACGCCCACACCGGCCGTCTCGCACGCAATCCTGGCTCACAACCGAGGCGTCGGGGCCGACGAGGCGGACGGCGTGATCATCACCCCATCCCACAATCCTCCGCAGGACGGCGGCTTCAAGTACAATCCACCGACCGGCGGTCCGGCGGATTCGCAGACGACGGGAACCATCCAGGCGCGTGCGAACGAGCTGCTCGGCCGCTGGCGGAAGGTCGAGCGCGTCCCGTTCCAGGCGGCGCTTGCCTGCTCAACGACGCAAGAGCACGACTTCAGGGCCCGCTATGTCGCTGACCTGTCGGCCGTGGTGGATATGGAGGCGATCGCCGCTTCGGGCCTTCGAATCGGGATCGATCCGCTCGGCGGCGCTGCCGTCCACTACTGGAGCGAGGTCGCCGACCGCTACGGCATCGACCTCGAGGTGGTCAATCCCCACGTCGACCCGACCTTCTCGTTCATGCCCGTGGACGGCGACGGCAAGATCCGGATGGACTGCTCCTCGCCGTATGCGATGGCCGGCCTCATAGAGCTACGCGACCGTTTCGACATATCGTTCGGGAACGACCCCGACGTCGACCGCCACGGCATCGTCACGCCGAGCGCGGGGCTGCTGAACCCCAATCACTACCTGGCCGTAGCGATTCAGTACCTGTTCCAGAATCGCCCGGAGTGGCCTGCAGAGGCGGGGGTGGGCAAGACGCTCGTGTCGAGCTCGATGATCGACCGCGTCGCGGGCCGTCTGGGGCGTCGCCTGGAGGAGGTCCCGGTCGGCTTCAAGTGGTTCGTGGACGGCCTCCGGTCGGGGAGGCTCGGGATCGGTGGGGAGGAGAGCGCGGGCGCATCGTTCCTGCGGCGCGACGGAAATGTCTGGACCACCGACAAGGACGGTATCATCCCCGGGCTGCTGGCCGCCGAAATGAGCGCCGTCACGGGGCGCGACCCCGGCCTGCACTACCGCGAGCTCGAGGAGGCCTTCGGCTCTCCCGTCTACCGGCGAATCGACGCGCCGGCAACCGCAAAGCAGAAGGAAGTCCTCAAGAACCTCTCGCCCGAGGCGGTCCGCGCCGATTCACTGGGTGGAGAGCCGATCCTTGCCCGGCTCACGCGCGCGCCGGGCAACGACGCGCCGATCGGGGGGCTCAAGGTGACGACGGAGAACGGCTGGTTCGCCGCGAGACCGTCGGGCACGGAGGACATCTACAAGATCTACGCAGAGTCGTTCCTGGGGGACGACCACGTCGCGCGAATCCTCGCCGAGGCCCAGGAGATGGTAGACCGGGTCCTCAGCGCCTGAGCTCGTCTTCGATCTCCCGCATTCGCGGGCCGCTCACGCCGTACATCCTCCCGATGTAGTCCATCGTCACCCCGTCGTCGTGCAGATCTCTGAGCCGATCGAGGGCGAGCCGACGGATCAGGGCTTCGTGCGGCGAAGCGCTCGAAGCGACGAGCGTCAGCGGCCCCCGAACCGACATAGCGGGTGGTTGTCCTGAGGGGCGGGCGTTCCGTCGGACGTGTTCGGCCGAATGCATCTCGCAGCTCCTGACAGGGGTCCGGCTTTGTGAACGGTGGGGCTCGCGGGAGGGTGCAAGAGGGGGGCCAGGAGTGGCAAGGCCGCGTCCAGCGCGCCTCCCCCTGTTCCCTGCCGTTCAGGTCGGGATCGTCAGCACTGCCCCTGCGCGGATGAAGTCGCTGCCAAGACCGTTGGCGCGGCGAATCTGGGTGATGCTGACCCCATGGCGCCGGGCGATGAGCGTCAGGTTGTCACCACTGCGGACGCGGTAGGTACGGGTCTCCGGTGCGGCGGCGTAGGCCGAATTGTCGCGGACGTTGGTCCAGTTGGCAGCGAAGGCGCGGGAGGCCCCCCGCGGGATGCGAACGGGACTCGCCATGTCGTTGCGCGTGCGGTTGAGCTTGAAATGGGGGTTCAGCTCGCGCAGCGCCGAGACGGTGGTCCCCGCAGCGGAAGCAATCGCCGGAAGCGGCGTAGCCGCAGCCACTTCGACTTCGTCATACGCCATGGGCTCGGCGTACTCGACGTCTCCGAACCCGTATTTCTCGGGCTGCTTGGCGATCCGCGCCGCCGCGACCATGAGCGGCACGTAGTCCCGGGTCTCACGTGGGAGACGGTCCCAGATCCGGTAGTAAGACTCCTCGGAACCGCGCTCGGAACCCGTGACCTGCCGCATGATGCGGCCGACGCGGTTCTCGCCCGAGTTGTATCCCGCCGCGGCCAGGTACCAGGAGCCGAACCGCCCATGCAGATAGGTCAGGTAGTCGAGCGCCGCGTCCGTCGCCCGGACCGGGTCATTACGCTCGTCCACGGCGAGGTTGATGTCGAGCCCGTATCGGGCGCCCGTCTCGGAGATGAACTGCCACAGTCCCGATGCGTGCGCGTGTGAATACGCCTTGGGATTGAAGCCGGACTCGATCATCGCCAGATAGATCAGGTCCTGCGGCATTTCCCGCTCCTCGAGCTTAGCGGAGATCATCGGGACGTATTTCCCACTGCGAGTCAGGAACGCCTCGAAGTCGTCGCGCTTATCCGTCGTGAAGCGGCGCACCCAGTAGTCGACGCGCGAATGATCGAGGTTGGGAAGGTCCCAGGCGGGGGCCTCCGCCGTCTTCGCCTCGTTGGCATCCGCGATGCCTTCCAGACCCTCGGACTCTCCGGCTGCAACGATGGGAGCCATCGCCAGATCGCTCGGCTGCTCCGGCGGGCTGAAGCGATCGATGCCCTTCATCGATCCACCCAACGCCGTGACAACCAGCAAGGCCGTGAGGCCCAGAGCATTGGCCGCCCGCCTTCCAAAGCCGACGGATGAGCGACTTGCCAGAAAATCCTTCATGTATCCACTCCTTACTGATCGAGCTCCAAACCAGGGCGGACCCGGACCGCGCCCGCCGTCCCTCCACCTCGGACGATTCCGACCCACGCAGAACGATGTCAGGTACGTGGCAGCAGTCGAGTACCAGCCGCTGCGGCCGTTGCCGTCGTTCACTGATTGTGGGGCCGTATACTGCGCTAGACACCGGGACCGGCGCGATTGTTCCGGATCGATGCCGGCACGACAACATGCGTTTCCTCCCGAACCGCCACGGGAATACCTCTTGCACCGCGCCGGGCGCACCCATGGAACACCCGACCTCGAACGGACCTTGACAGGATTCGATCCAGCGATCTCCGGTTCGCTACACCGCTTGCGCATCAGCCGCCGATGAGACTTCGCGATCTGCTATCCGGGGTCGGTCGATTCGCCGGCGATGAGATTCCGGACGTCCGTGTGAACGCGATCCGGGCGGACTCGCAGGAGGTGGGCGGTGGCGATCTCTTCGTTGCGATCGAGGGCGCTCAGCACGACGGGCACGACTTCCTGGGAGAAGTCGAGCGGCGGGGAGCCGTGGCGGCCGTGGTGGAGCGGCGCCCGGCGGATGCGGGCACCCTGCCGGTGCTCGTGGTGGACGACAGTCGGGCGGCGCTGGCGGAGCTTGCGGCGGCCTGGCACGGGTGCCCAGCCGAGTCGATGACGCTCGTCGGCATCACGGGCACCGTGGGGAAGACATCGGTTCTGACGATACTCGAGCGGATCATGAAGCGGGCGGGTACGCCAATCGGGGCGATCGGATCGCTCGGGATCCATCTGGGCGAGCGCACCCTCGCGGAGACCGGCTTCACAGCCCCCGATGCCCTCGTCCTACAAGAGAAGCTAGCGGAATTGCGGGACGCCGGCTGCCGCCTCCTGGCGATGGAGGTCACGTCTCACGCCCTCAGCCAGCATCGTGTGCGCGGCCTCGTCTTCCAGCTCGGGATTTTCACCAACCTCCTGCCGCTCGAGCATCGGGACTATCACGGTAGCTTCGAAGAATACGTCGAGGCGAAGCTACGCTTCTTCGATCACCTCGCCCCCGGCGTACCGGTCATCTACAATGCGGATGACCCGGCGGTGGACAGCATCGTCGCCGGCCGCGACGTCGTCCCGGTAGGCGTGGGCAGGCGCCAGGGGGCGGCGGTTCGGATCGAAGACGCCAGGATCTCGGCGTCCGGGACGCGGCTCCGTCTGCGCATCGAAGGGGGCATACGCCAGATCGACGGCACCGCGCTCGGGGCCCTCGACATACCTCTGGACCTGAAGCTGCTCGGATGGTCCAACATCTACAATGCGGCCACAGCGGTCGCGATAGGCCTCGTGCTGGGTGCGGGGCCGGCGGCGGTGCAGGCCGCGGTACACGAACTGCCGCCACCCCGGCGGCGAGTGGAGATCATCCATAGCGGCCGGTTCACCGTCGTCGACGACACCGCCGGGCACCCCGACAGCGTCAATGCGCTCTTCGAGGCTGTGGATGCACTCGATCCGGGGGCGCTGCATGCCGTATTTGCGGTGCGAGGGAGCCGTGGCCCGGAGATCAACCGACACACGGCAGAGGCATTCGCTACCTGGGCACGGCGCCGTAGGGTGCGGACGCTCGCGGTCACGCGAAGCGCCGAAGTGGTCGACAATAGAAACGTCGTTTCGGAGGAAGAGCTGGAAGCTTTCCTCGAACCGCTCCGGAAGGCCGGTCTCGCCTACGAGCAGCACGAGCGACTCGACACGGCGATCCGTGCGGTGATGCCCGAGGCCGGGGACGGTGACGTCGTCCTCCTCCTGGGCGCCCAGGGTATGGATGCAGGGGCCGAGCGGGTGAAAGAATGGCTGCGGGAAGACACGGTCCCTACACCGCCCTGACCCGACATCCGGACAGCACGCATCGCCCCCGCTCACGTCCATTGCCCTTCACGCCGACACTTCCAGGCCGGGAACTCGGGCGGCCGCACGAGAGTAGGAGGGAGCGCGGGACGTTGCCCCTCCCTACGGGTCTCTCTCTCCCGAAAATCGAAGGCGCTCGCCGAGCCGCCTCTCCGTCTACGACGCCCTCCCTGATCTCCGGGAAGGCGCCTGCCGCACTATTGAACAAGGAGTTTGCCCATGATGCCCGGAGATACGGTCGTCATGCATCACCCCGACGGATACGCAACGGTGACCGGCGCCGGCGGCGAGTTCGTCGGCTGGATCCCCAATGGGATCCACGGCGTGGTCTATGTGCTCACGCCCGAGTCCGGCCGAGCCGTCGTCCATTTCGAAGGAAAGCTCATCGCCACGGTCGCGTGTGATGTGCTGGACGTGCTGCCCCAGCGTGCCGTCTCCCCCGTCGCCTGAGAATCCCGCCAGGACCTGCTTCAGAGATCGGTTGGATCAGCCGAAACTCGAACGAGGAGAGTTGAGAGAAACCTACGAGACAGGTCTACATATGTTTGCGGTGGCTTACGACCACGAACCGATCAGCCTCCCCGCGGGGAAGGCACATCCGCACGCCACCCGCATCGCGGAGATCCTGGCGGCGCGTCAGCAGGTGATATCCGGACGCGACCTCCTGTACTGCTCGCATCCGATTCGGGCGCTGATCGAGGAAGACATCCCGCTGCTCGTCCGGTTGCTCCGCGAAGAGAGTTGATCCCGGCCTGAGCTGCACTTGACTCCAGGGGAAGGATAGGGGCTGGCGCACGAGTTTTGCTACGCCGGGGGGCTTGCTACGCCGGGGAGTCGCCGTTGAGGGCCTAAGCGAGAATGAAGAGATCTTTACACGGAGTGTCCGCGCGTGACTAGCCAGGGAACCGTCCGACTGCGTTCCGGCCAATGGGATTGGACGTTGCGTCCTCAGCGGGCGGGGGTGGCCGTAGTCTATCACCACAGGCGTCGCGTCAGCGACGAGCTGCGCGCGTGGTCTCCTGAAGCCGAGTTGACGCAGGACGGGGCAGCCGACCTGGCACTCGACCCGCTCGAGCGCATCTGGTCCGACCCTGACGGAATCGTCTGGCGCATCCACGTGGAGCTGCCCTCGGACTGGGGCCGCCAGAAGTCGGGCAACGGTAAGGAGACGGTCCTTCTCGTCTTCAGTTATGGCACGATCACGCGAATGATATCCGTGCCAGCAGACCTCCGAGTCGGCGACCTGACGAATCTCGAGCTGATCGATCTCTTCCGCGACTCCCACTGAAGGCTGTCTGTCGACCGGGGTGATGCCTGACCCGGATGGGGCATGGCCGATCGATTGCGACTTTCGGCTTTCGACCACCTGCGCCCACCCGACACGGCGGGCAGCGGTCGCCGGATGACCGGCCACCTCAGGGGGAACGTAGCGACTGAGGATTCCGCGGGCTCCACGAACTGGCGTCGTGAAGCCCGGGGCTCTATCGTTCGCGGCATGTGCACCGCGCGGCTCCGCCAGGAACGGGTGGGGCGGTGCTGATTCGACGGTAGCGGACCCCCTGAGCCCATGGATCGAGCGCCCGACCCGTCGGATGCCATCGTCGTCCACTTCTACCGCGCGGTAGTCGGCCACATGGACGTGTGGCGTCAGCGAATGGACGCGACGACGAACTGGGCCGCCGCCACGACGGCAGTGATGGTCACGTTCACCTTCGGCTCGGTCGCGTCCCCCCACTTCATCCTTCTCCTGTCGGTCGCCTTCAACGGGGTTTTCCTGCTGATGGAATCCCGCCGCTACCAGATCTTCGATCTCTGGCGGCGCCGGTTCAGGCTGTTGAACCGCTATCTGATCGCGCCCTCGCTCTCGGGGACCGCCGAGTCCGGAGCGGAGGCGCGAGGCGAGGCTCTCACCCGGGTGGCGGCCGATCTGGGCCGGATGGTCCCTCACCTACGGCTCAGCCAGGCGGTCGGGTACCGGGTTCGTCGGAACTACGGCTATCTCCTGACAGTCGTCGTGGTTGCCTGGGGATTGAAGCTCGAGGTCCATCCCACCCCTGCAAGCAGCGTCGCCGAATGGGCCTCGCGGGCGGCGATCGGCAACTTTCCCGGCGGGGCCGTCGTCGGAGCTCTAGCGATCTTACTCGTGATCCTTCTTGTGCTGGCCGTGCGTGCCCCCTCGGAGCAGATGCTCGGCTGGGCGGACATCCCCTCGCCACTCGAGCGGTGGGTGACGCGCTCCCAGGCGTGGGGGCGGGACATCGCCCGACGTCGGCCGCCCGATCCCGAGGATAGCTAGAGGATGTACACCTTCCTGCTGGTCTGCATGCCGGTGAGCGGGACCATCAGCCATCCAACGCTCGGCTGACCATGCCAGCGGACGCTTCTGCCGAAGCCATCTTCACCTTGGTGGTCGTCGCCGGGACCGTCGGCCTCTTTCTCTGGCGGCGCCTGCGGGTCGAGGAGGTGGGGCTGATCGTCATGGCGGTGCTCATCGTCACCGGGATGGTGACTCTCCAGGAGGGGCTGAGCGGATTCGCGAACGAGGCGACGGTGACCGTCGCGCTGATGCTGGTTCTTTCGATAGGCCTTCTGCGCACCGGCGCGATCGATCTCGTCGGCCGCTGGGTGGGGCGGCTGGCGGATGGCAGCGAGTCACGCCTGCTCGTGGTGGTGGTCCTGCTGGTCGTGCCCGTCAGCGCGTTTCTCAATAACACGGCCGTCGTCGCGATCCTGCTCCCGACGGTGCTGGGCCTCTCACGCGACATGGGTGCGGCGCCCTCCCGCGTGCTGATGCCACTCTCCTTCGCCAGTCAGATGGGTGGCACGCTGACGCTGATCGGCACGAGCACGAACCTGTTGGTCGCGGGTCTGGTTCTGGAGCTCGGCTTCGAACGGATCCGGCTCTTCGACGTGACCCCGCCGGCGCTGGCGCTGACCGGCGCCGGGATCCTCTACCTGCTGACCGTCGGCAGGTGGCTGACACCCACCCGTGAGCCCGAGGGCGATCTGCTCAAGCAATACGAGCTACGCGAGTACCTCACGGGTCTGATCGTGGAACCCGGCTCCCGCCTCGCCGGCCGGAGCCTGGCGGAGGCGCGGTTCGGTGAGGAGTACGGGCTGAACGTGGTGCGCGTGGAACGAAGCGACGACCGCATCCGGTACCCGCGGGGGAGCACGGTGCTGCACGAGGGCGACCTCCTGCTGGTTCAGGGGAAGATTCCGGACATCGCGCAGATCGAGGGGGTGGAAGGGCTGCGGAACGCGGGTGAGTCGCCAGCCATACCGCCCGTCGATGCCGTCGAGAATGCGGCGACTCCCCGGCGCGAGCGGACTCCGACACTGGCCGAGGTGATGGTACCACCGCACTCGCACCTGACAGGCCGCACGCTCAAGGGCATCGGCTTCCGCGCGCGGTTCGGGGCGAGCGCGCTCGCCATTCAGCGCCACGGGCACGCGATCGAGGAAGAGCTGGGGCAGATCCCGCTGGAGACGGGCGACATACTTCTGGTGCAGGGCCCGCCGGAGGTGCTGCAGGAACTTCACGACGGGCGCGAGCTGTCCCTGCTGGCGCCGGTGGAAGTGCCGGCCAAGCGGCGCCGCAAGCGAAGGATCGCCGTCGCGATCATGAGCGGCGTGGTGGTCCTGCCCGCGCTGGGGCTGGCGCCGATCCTCGTCTCCGCGCTACTTGGCGTGATCCTGATGCTGCTGAGCGGCTGCGTCACGCCGAACGAAGTGTACGATGAGATCGACTGGTCGGTGATCGTGCTGCTCGGATCCATTCTGCCCCTCGGTATCGCGATGCAGGCCAATGGCGCGGCCGACCTCCTCGCATCCAGCCTCCTGCGCCTCACCGAGGGCATGGGCCCCCACGGAGTTCTCGCGGCGTTCTACATACTGGCGGTCGTGCTGACCGCGGTGATCAGCAATGCCGCCGCGGCCGTCGTGCTCGCTCCAATGGCGATGGCGAGCGCGTCCGTCCTGACCCTGTCGCCGCTGCCGTTCGTCATCGCGGTCATGTTCGGTGCCTCGAACAGCTACGTCACGCCGATCGGCTACCAGACGAACCTCTTCATCTACGGCCCCGGCGGCTATCGTTTCAGCGACTTCTTGCGGGTGGGCGGGCCGCTGACCATTCTGAGTATCGTCGTCGCGACGTACGTCATCCCCCTCTTCTTCCCGTTCAGTGCCTCCTAGAGTCCTGCTCGCTTCACGTCTCCCGGACCAGCCGAACGCCACGATCCGGGCGGCGGCGCGGCTCGCCGAACAGATCGGCGGCGAGCTGATGCTGGTGTACGTGGCGGTCGAACTCTCGACCGTGTCGACCCTGCAGGGCGCGACCGGCGAAGATCCCGAGGCGCTTCGCGCGCGGATGAGCTCGGAGATCGAGGCGGACGCCCGGGCCTTTCTGAACGAGCACGTGCCCGACCTCGACACGGGCATCTGGCTCGTGGAAGGAGAGGTCGTGGAGGAGATCACCCGCATCGCCGCACGGGAGAAGGTGGACTACCTGGTTATCGGGACCGAGCGGAGGAGCAAGCTCAA
The DNA here is from genome assembly GCA_040905505.1 of Gemmatimonadota bacterium. Classification (GTDB taxonomy): domain Bacteria; phylum Gemmatimonadota; class Gemmatimonadetes; order Longimicrobiales; family Longimicrobiaceae; genus WHSP01. The sequence continues at coordinate 26,926 of JBBDRL010000049.1, forward strand.
GCAGGTCATTCTCGGGAGCACGACACAGGAGATCCTGCGCCATGCGCCCTGTCCCGTCGTGGTGGTGCCGTCCAGAGGCTGAGGGCGGCGCTCTGACCCGCCGCGCCGCACGGATACGCGAAGCGAAGCCCCCATCGCCGGCATGGCGATGGGGGCTTCTTGCGAGCGCATGGTCCCGGAGCGTCAGATCTCCTCGACGAATGCACAGGTCTGATTGAAGGCAGAATCCGACCGGGGAGTGGAGCCGATATCTCTCCACTCGTATCGGACGTCCGCGACTTGCCAGTCCGTCCCCGCCAGGCTCACGGCGAATTCGACCAGGCGCTCCCTGGCACCGCGACAATCGACCTCGGTGCGAACGAGCATTTCGTCGAAAGTCGCACCGGCTCCCGAAAGCGGCTCGTCGAAGTGCCAGTGCTGCCAGACCTCGTAGACACCGGATCCGCGGGCATCGACGGTGCCGTCGTTCACCCGAACGTTGCCGAGGTTGTCGGAGTAGACCTCGTACCAGTTACCGGGTATGTCGACGAACGACTGGGCGGTGGCGTCAGCGGGCGCGCCGAACGCGACGATGACGAGAAAACATGCAATCGCCCCGACGCCGACGGGGCCCGTGTGGAATATCCTCAATCCAGCCTACCTCGTGCGTGTTGTGTGGGCGGGTGGTGCGGATTCGGGCCTCGCGGTCAGGGCATCTCGACGCGGACCGACGCCTGGAGCCGCTCCCCGCCGCCGCCTTCGAAGATCGTTCCGGTGACCGGCGCCGCGTCCCGGTAGTGGCGGCCGGTGGAGACCCTGACATAGTCGACGTCGCCGGTGGCCGTGCCGTTCGCCGGATCGAAGCCGTACCAGCCGATCCGCGGCAGATAGATCTCCGCCCAGGCGTGTGACGCGTCCGAGCGCACCTGCCCCTCGTAATCCCCTCCCGTGTAGATGTACCCTACCCTGTAGCGGGCAGGAACGTTCAGCAGCTGCGCCAGGATGATGAACAGGTACGCGAAATCCTGGCAGACCCCCTGACGGCGGATGAACGTCTCGTAGGGTGTCGTCTCCACGGTCGTCGAGCCGGGCTCGTACAGGAAGCCGGTATGGATCGCCTGATTGATGGCGCTGAGGGCGCGCACCAGGTCGCCCTCACTCTGGTCGACGAAATCGTGTGCGAACCGCGAGAGCTCGCTCAGCTGAGTCTCCGGGAGTTCCGGCGGCATCAGGTAGGGGAGCATCATCATCCGCTGCCACGGCATCCAGACGATCGGATGGCGCAGGGAGCGCGTGAAGTCGATGCGTTCCGATTCGGTGCTTCCCCGCACGCGAACCCGTGCGCGGCTCCGGATTTTCAGCTCGGTGAACTCGTAGGTCGGCTTGAAATGGAGCGCCTGATTCTGGAACACGTCCTCGAAGGCGCTTCGTTCCCCGTCGACCGAGAGCGTGAGATCGTACTCGAGCAGGTCCTGCCGCTCGTCGTCGACCGGTCGCAGGAGAAACTGATGCGAGCTGCGGCGAACCGGCGCGTCGTAGGTGTAGACGGTCTCGTGGGTTACTTCGAGGATCCTCGCGTCGCCCTCCGCCTGCTCCCGCGCGCCGAACGGGAGGCTAGCGGGTAGCGTGGTAAGGGTGCGTCGATCGTCGCCCGCTCCGAGCTCGGCTCCGACCTCCGAGCCGGGGAGGCGGCCCGAAAAGTAATCGTCCTGGATCGATCCGCAGATGACCACGAGGTCGTCGATGATTCGGGTCAGCTCGTCATGGAGGCCGGCCTCGATGATCAGGTCCATCGTAGTGGACTCGAGCCTGGCCAGCAGATTGACGAGCAGCTCCGCCGAACGCCTGCCGCGCCCCTCCGGACGCTCTCCGCCGATGAGCTGGAGGAAGTTCCAGGCGCGCAGCAGGCAGTGGAGCACCGAGCGTGGGAAGGCGGGATCCAGCAGGAGGAACTCGGCGACGGCCGGCCCCGTCAGCGACCCGTCGCTTCGCTTGAAGAACGGCTCATAAGCCGAGCACGAGCGGAGAATCGCGATCCACTCCGCGAGCTCGACGGTCGTCTCCGTTTCGAGGCTCGTCGGGCCCACCGCGTGGAACTTGGTATCGAGAATGCGCGCGGTCTGCGCCGCGCGTTCGAGGAACATCCCGAGCCGCATGAACTCGAAAGGCTCGTCGTGCGGGAGCGTGTCGTTGCAAACGCCGTGGAAGAAGTGGCAATTCTCCCGCAATCGCTCATAGAACGCGGGCGGCTCCGCCTCGTAGAGCGCACGGGCCTCCGGCGACCTCATCCAGAGGAAGGCGCGATTGATCGCGGTCCACGCTTCGAGGCTCAGCGTCTCTCGAATGGTGCGCGCATTCTCCCGGGCCCACCACAGAGAATTCCATGTGGAGACGGGGTTTTCTTCGTCCCAGACCAGGTAGTTCTGCACACTTGCGCCGTCCTCGACGAATGCCTCACCGACGCGCGCGAGGAAGTCGTCCTCCGCCCCCGCGACCACCAGAAGTGGCCGCCAGCGCCCGATCTCCTGCTGGGGGACGTCGAGCAGGAAGGCGAAGTGAACACCCATGAGCCTGGCGGTGTTGTCCACCCGCTCGACGTGCCGGTGAAGCCAGAAGCAGCTCTCGGCGACCCGGGCGATCATCGGTCGCCCCCATCCAGGATCCAGGTGTCCTTGGAGCCGCCGCCCTGACTCGAGTTCACCACGTAGGAGCCCTCGCGCAGCGCGACCCGCGTCAGCCCGCCCGGCAGCACCCAACTGGACGTTCCGGTGACGACGTACGGCCGCAGGTCGACCCGGCGCGGCGCGACGCCGTCGCCGGTCCAGGTCGGGCAGGTGGAGAGCTCCACGAGCGGCTGCGCGATGTACTTGCGAGGGTTCTCCCGGATCCGCTCGCGAAACGTCGCGAGCTCGTCCGCGCTCGCCTGCGGTCCCATCAACATCCCGTAACCGCCTGCCTCGTCGACGGATTTGACGACCAGCTCGTCCAGATGGTCCAGCACATAGCGCAGGTCGTCGTCACGCAGGCAGAGATAGGTCGGCACCTGCCCCAGGATCGGCTCCTCGGCCAGATAAAAGCGGATCATGTCCGGAACGTAGGCGTAGATCGCCTTGTCGTCTCCGACCCCGTTCCCGAGCGCGTTTGCGAGAGTCACGTTGCCTCTGGCGTAAGCATCGACGAGACCGCGGACGCCGAGCATGCTGTCGGCACGAAACACGTCGGGATCGAGGAAGGTGTCATCGACGCGCCGGTAGATGACGTCGACCCGCTCGGCACCGGCGGTGGTTCGCACGTAGACCCGGCCATCGGAGACGACGAGATCACTCGCCTGCACGAGCTCGCAGCCCATACGCCGGGCGAGGAAGCTGTGCTCGAAGTAGGCTGAGTTGAATGGGCCGGGGGTGAGCACGACGATCCTGGGCCGCTCCGTCCCCTCGGGCGCCACGGAAGCGAGGGCGGACCGGAGGCGAGTCGGGTACTCGTCGACCGATCGAACCCCGACCGATGGGAAGATTCGCGGATAGACGCGCTTCATGACTGCCCGGTTCTCGAGCACGTAGGAGACGCCGGACGGTACACGGATGTTGTCCTCCAGGACCACGAGCTGGTCGTCCGCGCCGCGAACCAGATCGATCCCCGCCACGTGTATGTAGACACCGCCCGGCGGCTTGACGCCGCGTAGCTCCGGAAGGTACCCCGCGGCGGACTCGACCAGCTCGCGAGGCACGATGCCCTCCTGGAGGATCCGCGCCTCTCCGTAGATATCGGCGAGGAAGAGATTCAGCCCGTGGATCCGCTGGGTCAGCCCCCGCTCCACCCGCTGCCACTCCTGGCCGTCGATCGGCCGGGGGATCAGGTCGAAGGGGAAGATCCGCTCGGATCCTTCGTTCTCGAAGTAAACGGAGAACGTGATGCCGTGCGAGAGAAAGGCAGCGTCCGCGAGCTGCTTGCGGGCACCCAACTCGTCACGACCCATGTCGTCGAGCATCTCGACGAGGCGAGTCGATGCGGAACGGGGTCGGTCGACAGACTCGAAGACCTCGTCCGGTGCGCCGTCGAAAGGCGTGTACCCGCCGAAGAGGGATTGATCCTGGCCGACATCGGGGAGCGGAATAGGCTCGCGGCGGGGTGCGGGGTGGGAGGGAAGGCCCTCCGGCAACTCAGTTACGGCCGCACGCGCCATCACCGCAGCAGCCGCCCGAGGCGATCGCCTCGGGGGAACCGCAGGATTCAGCCGCGGCGGCGCCGACGAATCCCGGCGTGGAGAGCGAAAGCGCGAAGCGGGCCTCCGAGGTGCACTTGGGGCAGGCGGACGGATCCAGCCGCTGTGCGAACTCGCGGAGGCGCTCGAACTGGTTTCCGCAGCTTCCACAGACGTAGACGTAGAGCGGCATTGCTTGGTTCTCCAGATCGATGGCGGGAGGATCGTGCTCTTTACGGCGAGCCAGGCGCTCGGATGGATAAGGGCTCGGCCACGCGTAGCGCTGCACCTCGCCGGAGCTCCATCAACCACGAGGAATATAGCGACCTTCGTGTGCACGGTTCAAGTCGGTCCCCTGACTGCTCGCCTGTTTCCTCTCCAGACCTCATGAAGATCCACCCCCCCGCTACCAGTGACTGCCTGAACGGCACGCGCCGCGGGAGGGTGGCCATGGGAGCTGCGGCTCAGGGACGCGAACTCGGCGGAATGATCGGCAGCGTTATCCGCGACGGCCGATCCCTATCGAAAAAGATCGTATTCGTCGCCACCACACCGGTCGAATCTCGATCGTCGGTTTCGAACTGGTTGCCATTCGGGAACCACTTCGGAAAACTGCTGCTCGTGATCGTGACTCGTATACGATGACCTTCTCCAAAAAGATTGGAGATGGGATAAAGCTCCATCCGGTAGGCTTCGATCTCGCCCGGGTTCAGGGGACGCGGCTCTTCGTGACCATCGCGGTGGCTCGCGCGAAGCAAATTCTGCCGCAGGATCTGCGAATATCCGCTCGGATGGACGTCGCTGATGGCGACCACCCAGTCGGTATCCACGGCCGATGAGGAAGCGTAGAACTCCACGATCGGCAAACCGGTGATTTCGGTATCCTCCTGCAGCGGGGGAGTCGTGAAGGTCAGACTAAGACGGTCTGCGGGTCGATGGTCGCGCGCGCCGGCCGGCTGATTGAAGAAATCCCCCCCGATCGTCGGTACAGGATTCATGGGATCGTACTCATAGGAGACCGATCCTCGGTCATCGCCGTCCGGAGCATCGCTCGAGAGAAGGCCATCATTGAGCGATTCGATCGAGCCGGACGGACCGGCTCGGAAATAGTAGTCGCGGTGCTGGGCTCGGGCGAGTGGGAACTCGTTCTCGAAGCGCCAGCGGTTCTCCCCCATGACGAAGATCCGGACGGGAGGCTCGGAGCCGAACCCATTGTCGATCCCCTTCAGGTGGTAGTCGAACCATCGAAGGCGTAGGGCATTATAATCCAGGGCCGCTTCCGGACCGAAATCGAGGTCGCCCACGACCCGGTTCATCACCTCGCCAGCGCCATGTGTCCAGGGACCGTATACGATGTTCTGAGCATTCCGCGCGTTCGGACCGCCTTGCTCCCGCACGCCGTTGAACATCGTGAGCTGTGGCCTCGAGTAACGATCGTACCAGCTTCCGAAGTGCATGATCGGCACATCGATCTTATCCATGTGCTCGTCGACCGCAAACTGCTTCCAGTAGTCGTTATAGTGAGGATTCGCCATCATGTCCTCCAAGAGATTGGAGACCATGCTCGCACCCATATCGAGGTTGCCTAGCTGCTTCTCACGGTACCATTCGTTCCAGACATCATGGCCGCCGACGTAGCCCCCGCGCCCGGGAAAGTTTACCCGAAAGGGCCTCGCCATCTCGTTTCTGGTCAGTAGCCAGGTCGGCATGATCATGTGGAGCGCGCCACCCTGGTAGAACAAATCCTTATACGCGTTCCCTGCGGCTTGCGTACAGAACATGGCCGTGAGGTGGGGGGGCGCCGTCGGCGCCGTCATGTACTGGTTGAAGCAGCCCATCGACAGACCCATCGTGCCCACCTTGCCCGTCGACCAGGACTGGGTTCCCGCCCACTCGATGGTGTCGTAGCCGTCGTAGTTGGCACCCCATTCATCCGCGTCTTCGGTGAACCCTCCGTGATCCCTCCACCAGTAATAAATCCCCTCTGAACGATACCGGCCCCGTTCATCCTGGATTATGGTCACATAGCCGCGACGCGCATAATACTGTGCGGCGGAATGCTCGCAATCACGCTTGCCGTATGGCGTTCGTTCGACGATGACGGGGAAGGGACCCGCCCCCTGGGACGGCTTGTATACGTCCGCCGCAAGGCGTATCCCATCACGCATGGGAATCATGACCTCTTCACACGTGAAGGTCTGCGCGTGCGCGGCGGATGTCCCTATAAGTACGAGGGACGCGATCATGATCGAACTATGCAGATGCTTCCGTCCCATGAATACCTCCGGAAGGTTGGGGAGGCGCTGGAGACAGCGAACTCTCCTCGGAGAGTTCGTCCCGGGGTTCCTGGCGAACGAAGGTGGACCGCGATTGTTGCCCTAGGACATCTT
>JBBDRL010000049.1:33595-42843 GCA_040905505.1 Gemmatimonadota bacterium
TCCCGGGGTTCCTGGCGAACGAAGGTGGACCGCGATTGTTGCCCTAGGACATCTTACCTAAGTTGTAGCGCAGCCCGCTACCCGCCCGTTCTCTTCCCGATCAGCGCAGGAGATTTCCGAAATGGTGACGATGATTCGTCGGGTCCATAACATCTGCCGATCGACTCCGGCCGCGGTCGTGCTCGCCGGCCTCGCTTGGCCGGCGGTGGCCTGCGCGCCCTCTGCCGCACCCGTCGAGGAGGACGAGATGACGACCGTTGAGGCGACCGCAGCCGAGAACCCAGTGATCCTCATAACCGGTTCGACCAGCGGGTTGGGGCGCGAGGTGGCGATCCAGTTGGCGGCGACCGGCGCCCGGATCATCGTACATGGCCGCGATGCGGAGCGCGGGCAGGAAGTGGTGGAGGAGATCGAGCGGCAGGGCGGCTCCGCTCGACTCTACCGCGCAGATCTGGCCTCGCTCGATGAAGTACGCGAGCTGGCGAACACCATTCTTGAAGATTACGACCGGCTGGACGTGCTGATCAACAACGCCGGGCTCGGTTCCGCGCCGGCCGAACGGCTGGTGAGCGCTGATGGCCACGAGCTGCGCTTCGCCGTCAACTATCTATCCCATTACCTCCTCACGCGGATGCTCCTTCCGCGGATCATCGAGAGCGCGCCGGCTCGCATCGTCAACGTCGCTTCAGGCGCGCAGACGCCGATCGACTTCGATGACCTGATGCTGGAACGGGACTTCAGCGGATCCCGAGCGTACGCGCAGAGCAAGCTGGCGCAGATACTATTCACGGTCGACCTGGCGGGGGAGCTCGAGGGCACCAGCGTCATCGTGACGGCCCTGCACCCGGCCACCTATATGGACACCGGCATGGTGCGGCGGGCCGGGGTGGAGCCCCGCAGCAGCGTCCAGGAGGGCGCGGAGGCGGTGATCAACCTCGCTACGTCGGCCGAGGTCTCTAGCGGGCAGTATTTCAACGGCCTGCGGCCCGCCCGCGCCGACTCGCAGGCCTACGATGCGCACGCGCGGGCGCAGCTGCGGCGGGTGAGCCAGGACCTGACCGGTGTTCCGGACTGATCGTGCAGTGGCGGCGTGGCTGTTCCCGCTCAGCACCCCGTGTTCGCAGTGGAAAACCGTTCCCGCGCGAATGCCGTGGCGAGTTCGAGCGTTCACTTCAGCAGCGTGTCGTGGGGACGGCGCCTGCGCATCGGTGGGGTCTGGCCAGAGCGGGAAGGCTAGTCGTTGGCGGGGCTGCGGGGCGTGGCGGTGAGCGATCACGAATGTCAGCGGCGATTACAAGCACCCCCTCCTGAGAGTTCTGACCTGCTCATCGCCGCGGGCACCCGCAAAATCGCCGAAATGCCTGACGCGCGGGATCGAGAGGGTGCCCATCGTCTCCTGCCTGAGTAGGGTGCTACCGACTCGCATGATCCCAACTGCACACCGGCCTTCAACCCGACGGAGTCCGCTGCCGGGCATGACGCTCGCGGCGTGCTGTCCGCTGATCCGGAAGCAGGGCTCACATATTGCACTCGCACGTCTTCAGGAGCGCCGCCGGCGTCACCTCGATCCAGGTCGATCATGGACCCTGAGAAGCATGCTCTCGGTACGCCTCTGGGACCGTCCGACAGCTCGATATTTCCAGACCTGTAGTCGTCGTCCATGTCAAGCGTCACGGTTTCCGCCTCCCTTCGGATCCTCTGACGCCCGACACATTCCCTCGGACGATGGTACGCGTCCGTTCGTCTGGACGGTTCTTCCACAAACCGCATCGCTGACATGACGGAAGCCGCTATATCGCTAACCGACCAGACGGGGGCAGAGGCGGGCGAAACGCTCGGCAGTGCGGTTCTGGAGCAGCTCGGCGGCGAGCAGCCGCACGCCCTGATCGTCTTCGCCTCTCCGGGTCAGGATCACCGCGCTCTTCTGAAGGCGCTGCGGGGTACGTGCGGGCGGGCGGCGCTGGTAGGGTGCACGTCCGCCGGTGAATTCACGAATCAGGCGGCCGGGACCGGCATGACGTGCGTGGTTGCGCTGCACGCGCCGGAGATGGGTTTCACGGCGATCATGGGCCGGGGCCTGCGGGAAGACCGCGCCCGTGCCGCGAGCCAGCTCGCAGCGGGTTTCCGGGGCGATTCGCACCCGGAGTTCCAGCACCGCTCCGCGCTTATCCTCACTGATGCCCTGGCCGGCTTTGCGGACGACCTGGTCGAGCGCCTGACGATTCAGACCGGCGGCGTCTACCGTTTCTTCGGCGGAGGCGCCGGGGACGACGCCCGTTTCGAGAAGACGTTCGTGTTCTGCGATGAGGAAGTGGCCACGGACGCCGTGGTCGGGCTGGAGATCCTGTCTCATGGCCCCGTCGGCGTTGGGGTGCAGCACGGCTGGTCACCTGGCCACGAGCGAATGCGAGTCACCGAAGCGGCGGGTATGACCGTCACCAGTCTCAATGCTGCGCCCGCCGCCGAAGCGTTCGAGGCACACGCGCTCGCCACGGGACAGAAGCTCGACCGGCAGGCCCCGATCCCCTTCTTTCTCCACAATGTGCTCGGGGTCGAATCGGTGGACGGGTACCGTCTGCGCGTTCCGCTGGCCGTGGAACCCGACGGCTCAGTGAACTGCGCGGCCGACGTCCCCCAGGGGGCGGGGGTGTGTATCATGGCGACCACTCCGGCGGCTGCCGCCGACGCTGCGGCGACGGCTACCCGGTCGGCGCTCGAGCAACTGGAGGGCCGCGACCCGGCCGTCGCGCTCGTCTTCGATTGCGTCGCCACCCGTCTGCGGCTGGGGGAGGGCTTCGCTCAAGAGCTCAACGCGGTTCAGCGCGAGCTCGGAGACCTACCATTCGCAGGCTGCAACACGTATGGCCAGATCGCGCACGCGGCTGGGCAGTTCAGCGGTTTCCACAACTGCACGGCGGTCGTGTGCGTGATTCCACGCTGAGATGAGCCCGGACGCCGGCGCACTTCTGCAGTTCCTGGGCACATTCGCCCTTCCCGAACGTCGCCCGGAGGCGGCTGCCGAGCTCGCACGTATCCTGGGGATCGAGGAAGTCCTCGTGTTTACCCCGGACCCGGAGATCGACGTGCTCCTTCCGGCGCCCGGACTCCCACAGACCCTCCGTGACGGTGCGGGCTGGCGCGCGTTTCTGACGGAATGCCGCAAGTCGGGAGAGCATGCCGGGCGGCTGCACGGCTCGGGGGGGCGGCTGACGAAAGCCCGTGGCTTTTCGGCGGATCAGGGCGTGGTCGTCGTGCTCGTCGGCGAGGGCGCGGAGAACGCCGACATTCGGGAGCTGAAGGTCGCGGCACCGGTGCTCGGAGTCCTCATTCGCAGCGAGCGCCGGGCACAGGCGCTGGTCGTCCGCAGTCAGTCCGCCGACGAGGCAGTGGCTAAAGCGCAGGAACTCTCGGACGCCCTGCGGACCTCCCACTCCAAGCTCCAGGCGGCCTACGCCGAGGTGGCGCGAGCGCGCCAGGAGGCTGAAGCCCTGAGCGAAGAGCTGCACGCCCAGACGGAGGAACTCGAGGAGCAGGCATCCGAGCTAGAGGAGCAGACTGCGGAGCTCGAGGCGATCAACGATCAGTTCGCCCTCTCGGAAGCGCGCCTCAGGAGCGTGATCGACTCTTCGCTCGACGCGATCATCACGATCGATCCGGACAGCATCATCACGGACTGGAATCGACCCGCAGCGGATATCTTCGGATGGAGCACGGAAGAAGCCGTGGGACGGTCCCTGCCCGACATGATCATTCCCGAGCAGCACCGCGAGGCGCACCTCGCGGGAATGAGCCGCTTCCTCGCAACGGGCGAGGGGGCCATTCTGAACCGCCGCATCGAGATCACGGCGCTGTATCGAAACGGCCGCGAGTTTCCCGTCGAGCTCGCCGTCTCTCCGTCGGGCCGCGGCAAGACCCTCCTCTTCAGCGCCTTCATCCGCGACATCACGGACCGAAAGGCGGCCGAGCGAAGGCGCGAGGTCGAGCAGCAGGCCATCCGAATCCTGTCCGAATCCCACACCATCGATGGGGCGGCCGTGCCGCTGCTCAATTCGATCGGAACATCCTTCGGGTGGAAGGTCGGAGCGCTCTGGATCCGGGACGAGGGCGCGACTTCCCTGCGCTGCGCAGCCACCTGGCAGGATTCGGCGCCCGGCCCGCTCAGGTTCGTGTCGGCCACCCAGGAGACCACCTTCGGCACCGGTGAGGGACTTCCCGGCCGCGTCTGGGAAACACTTCAGCCGCAGTGGATCTCGGACGTCACCACCGATTCGGGATTTCCGCGCGCGCGTAGTGCTTCGCTCGACGGGCTCCACTCCGCCTTCGCGTTTCCAATCGTCGCCGGTGAAGAGCTCGTCGGCGTCGCCGAATTCTTCGGCCCGGCGATCGCGCCTCCCGACCCCGCCCTCCTCGAGACATTCGGCGCGGTTGGCCTGAACCTCGGGCAGTCTATCCTGCGGATCCGGGCGGAAGAGCGGAGGAACCATCTCCTCAGCGAAGTGGAGGGCCTCAACACCCGGCTTCAGCGGATGAATCTGGACCTTCTTGCGCAGACCAAAGAGGCGGAGCGCATGAAGCTGAACGCTGATCGGGCGAACCGAGCCAAATCGGAGTTCCTGGCGACGATGAGCCATGAGCTTCGAACCCCCATCAACGCGATCATCGGCTACTCGCAACTACTCGAAGACGAGATTGCGGGGCCGATCACCGAGGCTCAGCGAACCAACCTGGTGCGGATCGCCGCGAGCAGCCAGCACCTTCTCGTTCTCATCAACGACGTCCTCGATCTCGCCCGGATAGAAGCCGGACGGATGGAGGTCGCCGTGGTGGTCGGAGCCATCGGCGAAGTCGTCGAGGGGGCCCTGGCCCTCGTCCGGCCGCAGGCCGCGAAGGCGGAAGTGAATCTGGTGAATGCAACTCCCGACAGCGCGGAGCCCTATCTCGGGGATCCGGATCGAGCCCGGCAGATCCTCATCAACCTGCTCACCAACGCGGTCAAGTTCACGCCAGCGGGCGGGACGGTCTCTGTCCGCGTGTGCACTACGGACCGAAGCGACGCTCGGGTCGCGGAATCCGGTCCGTGGACCTGCGTGGAGGTCGAAGATTCCGGCATCGGGATCGCCGCCAACGATCTCGAGCGAATCTTCACACCCTTCGAACAAGCCGAGTCAGGGGCCACGAGGACCCGGAGCGGCGCCGGGCTGGGCCTCACCATCAGTCAGCGCCTTGCCCGTCTGATGAAAGGCCGTCTCACCGCATGGAGCGAAGAGGGGAAGGGCTCACGGTTCACCATGTGCCTGCGACGACCCTCCGGCGAGGAGGCATCCGTTCGGACGACGACGACGACGGCCGCGAACCGGGATCGGGATCGGTGATGCCGCTTTCGAGGACCTCTTGCACTTCGTTTCCTCACCCTCCACCCTGAAAGGGCGGCCGCCTTGCCGGACACGGGGATAGATCTGCCGCTTTGATTCAGATTCGCACGGGATGGTATAGCGGTCGGGCCCGAGCTCCCAACCTGCGTGAGCTCGGGCCCGACGTGCGTGTACTGCGATCGCCCATCCGCAGCGGGCAACCGGTTCGGACTGACTGGAGTCGAGGATCTACGCCACGCTGGCGCGCCCCGCCGCTCCCGACGCCGGCTCGGCCAGCACCTCGTCCAGCTGCCCGAGCGCCGACTTCAGACCCTCGATCATCCCCATCTCCACCAGTTGCTCCATCGACTCGAGACTGCTGAAGTGCGTGACGCTGGTGAACCGCGATCCTGAGGAGGTCGACTCGAACGTGAATTCCATCCGCATCGACGGCATGTCCTCGTTCGGACGACCATCGTCGTGCGCAAAGCCGTCTTCGACTTCGATCCGGCGGAACGGCTCCACCGCCAGGAAGCGCCACCAACCGCGCGACGAACTGCCGTCGGGCCCCGTCATGTAGTACTCGGAGCGGCCGCCGACCGCCAGATCGTGCCGGGTGAAGGTGGCTGGCCAGGTTTCCGGCCCCCAGAACCTCTCCAACTGCCGCGGATCTGCGTACGCTTCCCACAGGCGCTCGACCGGTACGGGGTACTCGCCGATGACGGTCAGACTGAGCGCGTCTTTGTCTGAGGTGACGGATTTGATGGGCATCTCACTCCTCGGGGTTGGGGTCGGTGAATACACTGTCGAGCTGAATGAATCGGGCCCTCCACAGGTCCTCGAGTTCAGCGAGGAGATCGCGGGCGCGCGCGACCCGCTCGGGGTTGCCGCGGACGATCCTCTCGCGACCCTGCGCCTCTTTCGTCACCAGTCCCGCTCCTTCCAGGACCGCGACGTGCTTCTGCACGGCCGCGAAGGACATGTCGTATCGCGCCGCGAGCGTCGAGATCGATGCTGTCTCCCCGGCCATCACCCGCGCCACGACGTCCCGTCGAGTCGCATCGGCCAGAGCGTGAAAGACGCGGTCGATCTCCGCATCGCTGAGTGCAGGATGTACAACCATGTGGTTGCACGTTATGTCGCGACTCGTCCGGGCGCAAGGGTCTCGTTTCAGCGTGCTGGGACCAGCGTGGGGAGGCGCCTTTCAGGTGCGAGCGGGACTGAGGCAGTGAAGTGGAGGATGGGTTCGGGTTGGCGATGAATTCATGAAAGGCCAAATGACATCGAACGACCATAGGCTCTCTGAGGGTCTGGCCCATGCATGGATCGTCTCCGGCGGCGCCAGCTCCACATCGGAGCGGGCCCGGGCATCAGTTCCGAAACCAGGCTTCACTCGACCGGAGAGCAGGCGACGGCCTGCTCATCGTAAACGCAGGCGAGCGCGCTTCGACATGAGCAACGCGGGAGCCGGACCGAAGTCCGACTCCCGGGTGCAACCTTCACCGGCGTAGTGCGAGCTGCGATCCTACCGCAGCCCGGTTAGCCTGGCCGCCGTCATCACGAGCACCCGGTGACCGCGGTTTCGGTGACCGTCACGTCGCCCTTTGCCCAAGCGTTCCCACCGAAGGTTTCGCGTGTCAGGGTGATATCCGCACCCGCGAGCACGTTCCCCTTGAGGTCGGAGTCTGTCATTGTGGCGGCGCCCTGCGACCACCACGTCACGTTGCACCTATTCGCCGAGCCGGCCATGACGACCTCGAAGTCGGTGCCCGAGAGCGACCCTGGCGATAGCGTTCCCGCCTTGATCAGCCAGACTCCGTTCGACGGGCCGTTGAGCGTCAGCACACCCGTCAGCGTCGCCGCCGCGTCGAAGCAGTAGACGCCGGGGGCCAGAGTCACACCCGCTAGGGTGCCGGTCAGCACCACGTCGCAGGCGGTGGCCTCCAGAGTGTCATAGGTGGTGAGGAAGTCATTGTACGCATCCACCGCATCGGGCGTCCCTTCCTCGATCCCGGAATTCGGGCAGCTGGTAACGATGCTGACACCCGGAGCGTTGAGGAACGTGCCTATCTCACCGGTGATCACTCCCTCGGTGCAGGTCACCGTCGAATTCGCGAGGATTGCGAAGTCCGAGCCGGGAGCGGGCGGAGGGGCAGCCGTCACGGTTACCGTCGCCGAACCGGAGATCGCGCCATCCGTCGCCGTCACGGCGTCGTTGAACGTGCCGGTCGTATTGCCGGCGGTGAACACCCCCGTGCTGGAGTTGATGGTCCCTGGAGGGTTCGTGGTGGACCAGACCGGCGTAATCGGTACGATGTCGCCATCCGAGTCCCGGCCGACCGCGGTGAACGTCTGCTGTGCGCCGGTCTGCACACTGGCCGGATCCGGCTCCACGGTGATCGTGGCGAGCACCGCCATTTCGACTATGACCGTCGCGTTGCCTGATAGTGAGCCCTGGGTGGCCACGACCGTGTTGTTGAAGGTTCCCAGAGTGCTCCCGGCGGTAAACCTGCCGGTGCTGGAGTTGATGGTGCCTCCGCCGTTCTCAACCGACCAAACGGGTACGAGCTCAACGACGTTGCCATCGACATCGACCCCGTCCGCCCTGAACCTCTGCGTCTCATCAGGCTGCAGAGTCGCCGGATCCGGCGTGACGGTAATGCTGACGAGCGGTCCCGCCGTCACGATGACTGTCGCCGTGCCCGAGATGGTGCCCTGCGTAGCGGTAACCGTATTGGAGTAGGTTCCGATCGTCGTTCCCGCCGTGAATCGGCCGGTATCGGCGTCGATGTTGCCGCCGCCGTCAACCACGGACCAGGTGGCATCGATCTCGACCGGGTTGCCGCCCGCATCCAGGCCCACGGCCGTGAACTGCTGCTCCTCATTCGTAACGAGGATCGCGGGATCGGGGGTGACGGTGATCGTCGCAAGCGGTCCCGCGGTCACGACGACCGTCGCCGTGCCGGAGATCGAGCCCTGGGTCGCCGTCACCGTATTTTCGAAGGTACCCGTCGTGTTCCCGGCGGTGAAGAGCCCGGTTCCGGCGTCGATGGTGCCACCGCCGTCGACCACGGACCAGGTGGCATCGATATCGACCGGGTTGCCGCCCGCATCGTGGCCGACCGCGGTGAACTGCTGCGTCGCCCCGATCTCCATGGTTGCGGGGTTCGGCGTCACCGTGATCGTCGCGAGGGGACCCGCGGTAACGACGACCGTAGCGGTGGCCGTGAGTCCGCCGCAGGTGACCGTGATCGTGCTCGTCCCCGGCGTCGTTCCCGCCGTGAAGAGCCCGGAGTCACCGACCGTGCCACCACCGGCGACCGACCAAACCTCACCCTCGAGGTTGGTGACATCGATGCCGGCCCGCGCGCCCGCCGCGGAGAACTGTACCGTCTCGCCCACTGCAACCGTCTGCGTGGTCGGTGCGATCGTGAGCGATGACAGGGTCTCGGGACCCGTCGCGTCCTCGCAAGCCGCCGCCAACAATCCGACGGTCATGAGCGCTGTCATGGCTCTCGCGATGCGTCCGCGTCCTGGCCGCGTTCCCATTTTGTGGCTCCTGACGGTGGTATTCATCGAAATCCTTGAATCATATGCAGGTGAACACGACTGCGTGCCGAGGCGCGCGAGTTCGCGAAAAGCCCAATTCGGCCCGAGCCTACCCACGCGGCTGAATCGCCGCGCGAGGCTGGTAAGGCTGGAACTCGCAACCCGGTCGAACCGGCACGTACAGGACGTCGTACGGGGCAGCCGGTGCGGCGGCGGGTGTGCTCCCGGCCTCCGCGAAGACCGAAGTGCCGTTGATGTCGCCAACCCGCTGGAGCTGTGGCGGCTGAATGACACGGGTCACGCCGAACTTGACCCAGGTGTTGTCGCTGTAGACCATCGTGTCGGCCT
>JBBDRL010000050.1:0-27343 GCA_040905505.1 Gemmatimonadota bacterium
TTATACATTCACGATACTCTGGATCTGTTCGGAGGAGAGCTCGATACGCTGCGGACTATCTGGGTCGAGCACGTGCGAGCGACTCTCCATCCGAATAACGCGAGAGAGATCGAGCATCTTAGTGGAGCATACTTCGGCACCGTCACCGACATCATCCGTACTGCCGTTCGGATCCCGCAAGATCGCTCGCTCACTGCCGACCGCATGCAGGCGGCCTGATCTGTAACACGGGAACTCATGCATCTCCCCTGCCCCCTCTCAGGCCCTCAAGCTATTATCCCACATTAAGTTACCAATGCGTCACCAAGACGCTACTGGGTGGCCCGAGTTCGACGAGCTTACGGTTCCGCTCGACGAACGGGACCATGCTGAGGAGGACGACTCGCTTCGCCCGCTCGCTCAGGCCGGACGCCTCGAGACCCACGGAGCGGATCAGGAAGTCCCACCAACTCCTCGGTCGTGAAGGCGCGTCGCCAGCCACCGCGAGGCGAAGGGTCGCGTGCACCAGAGGTTCACCTGCCGGTCGAACCCGCGTGCTCGCTTCGTGCTCGCCCAGCCACAAACATGCTTGACACGGCGACCATCGCGTCCTACCATTTAGTCAGTCGACTAATACACTCGCTCAACCGCTCGATAGATGACCGCCGCACTCCGAACGAATCCCGACCGCGAGGAGACCGAGAACCACTTCCTCGACGCGGCCGAGCGGCTGCTGATCGAGGTCGGTTACGCCGGCGTAACGACCCGCCGGTTGGCGGAGGAGGCGGGAATGAACCACGGGCTCATCCACTACTACTTCGGATCGATGGAGGAGCTCTTCGTCCGCGTGCTGGAGCGCTTCACCGGGCGGCTGATCGCGCGGCAGCACGCGATGTACGAATCCCCTGGTCCCTATGTGGAGAAGTGGCGAGAGGCGATGCGATACCTGGATGCGGACCGGCCGTACCAGAAGATCTGGTACGAGCTGCAGGCGATGGCCTGGAACCGGCCGGAGTACGGGGAGCGGGTCTCGCGGGTGCTAGCGGCGTGGTCGGACGCGATGCGTGAAGCGGTGGCCGGGGCGATCACGGCATACGGCCTGAACGATGGGCCGTTCGGAACCGAGGAGTGGGTGGCGCTGATCGTCGCGGTGAACGAGGGAATCATGCTGGAGCGTCTCTCCGGCGTCGACAGCGGCCACGGCGCTCTGCTGGCGGCGATCGATCGGTGGCTGGACGAGCTGGAGGCGCGGCGATGAACCGTCCACCCGTCCTCCCGAGCGAAAGGCCCACGGTCGTCCTGAGCGAAGCTCAGGATGACAGTGATGCCGGGAGGCCCTTATGAGAGCCCGCCACCCCGATCGGACCGGCACCGTCGAGCGCGACGGCGTCCGCATCGCGTACGAGCAGTTCGGAGACGGCGACCCGACGATCCTCTTCCTGCCCACCTGGTCGATCGTGCATTCGCGGGCCTGGAAGGCGCAGGTGCCCTACTTCGCGCGCCACTTCCGCGTGCTGACCTTCGACGGCCGCGGGAACGGCGCTTCGGACCGGCCGCGCGACCCCTCCGCCTATCGACCGGACGAGTTTGCCGCCGACGCGCTGGCCGTCATGGACGCGACCAGCACCGAGCGCGCCTTCCTCGTCTCGCTCTCGATGGGTGCGATCCGAGCGCTCCACCTTGCAGCCGCCCACCCGGAGCGCGTCCTCGGCTCCGTTTTCATCGCCCCCTCCGGCGCCTTCACGCCGCAGCACGCGGGCCGAACCAGCCACCCATTCGACGTGGAGCTCGATACGGAGGAGGGCTGGGCGAAGTACAACGCCCACTACTGGAGGAAGGACTACCGCGGGTTCCTCGAGTTCTTCTTCGGGCAGATGTTCGGCGAGCCGCACTCGACGAAGCAGATCGAGGACTCCGTGGGCTGGGGCCTGGAGACCGACCCGGAGACGCTGATCGCCACCGCCAAAACGCACCATCCGTCGCGCGAGGAGCTGCTCGGCCTCTGCGGGAGGGTCCGCTGCCCGGTGCTGGTGATCCACGGCGAGGAGGACGCGATCAGCCCCGTCACGCGCGGAGAGCTCGTCGCCGCGGCGACCGGAGGCGACCTGGTGACGATCCGGGGCGGCGGCCACGGCCCGCATGCGCGCGACCCGGTGAAGGTGAACGCGCTGATCCGCGCCTTCGTAGAGGGCCGCCCCCGCCCGTCCGGCGTCTGGACGCGCGGCCGGAGCCGCGGCAAGCGCGCGCTCTTCATCTCCTCCCCGATCGGCCTCGGCCACGCGCGCCGGGACGTGGCCATCGCCCGGGAGCTGCGCGAGCTCGTGCCGGGCCTGGAGATCGACTGGCTCGCGACGGACCCCGTGACCCGCGTGCTCGAGGCCGAGGGCGAGCGGATCCACCCGGCGAGCGTCCACCTCGCCAGCGAATCGAAGCACATCGAGGAGGAATCGGGCGAGCACGACCTGCACGTCTTCCAGGCATGGCGGCGGATGGACGAGATCTTCGCCGCCAACTTCATGCTCTTCCACGACGTGGTCACGGCCGAGCCGTACGACCTCTGGATCGGTGATGAGGCGTGGGAGGTCGACTACCACCTGCACGAGAACCCAGAGCTGAAGACGGCCGCGTACGCCTGGCTCTCGGACTTCGTCGGATGGCTGCCGATGCCCGACGGCGGTGAGCGGGAGGCGTCCCTCACGGCCGACTACAACGCCGAGATGATCGAGCAGATCGAGCGGTACCCGCGCGTGCGGGACCGGGCGATCTTCGTCGGCGAGCCGGACGACATCGTGCCGGATCGATTCGGGCCCGGGCTGCCGTGGATCCGGGACTGGACGGAGGCGCACTACGACTTCTCCGGCTACGTCAGCGGCTTCGATCCCGCCGCGCTGCCGCCGCGCGAGTCGCTGCGCGCGGAGCTCGGGTACGCGCCGGCGGAGAAGGTGTGCCTGGTAAGCGTCGGTGGTTCGGGCGTGGGCGAGCCGCTGCTGCGCCGGGTGATCGACGCGTTCGACGAGGCGAAGCGCCGCGTGCCGGCGCTCCGCATGGTCGTGGTCGCTGGGCCGCGGATCGACCCGGCCGGGCTGCCGCGCCGCGACGGGCTCGAGGTCCGCCCCTACGTGCACCGCCTCTACCGGCACCTCGCAGCGTGCGACCTCGCCCTCGTACAGGGCGGGCTCACCACCACGATGGAATTGACCGCCGCACAACGGCCCTTCCTCTACTTCCCGCTGCGCCACCACAGCGAGCAGAACTTCCACGTCCACCACCGGCTCCAGCGCTACGGCGCGGGGCGGAGGATGGACTACGACGCGGCGACGCCCGACACGATCGCCGAAGCCGTCGCGGCGGAGATCGGCCGGGAAGTGCGGTACCGGCCGGTCGAGGCCGGCGGCGCCCGGCGTGCCGCGGAGATGATCGCGGAGCTGCTGTGAAACGCCGGAGAGGAGGACGGGAGAGAGGGTTACCGCCCCCGTCGTCCCCGTCGCTCGATTCATCCCGGCGAAAGCCGGAATCCAGGGCGGAATGCTCCGATGCCACCGCCCTGGGCCCCGGCATCCGCCGGGGTGACGGTTCGGAGCCGATCCCCAAGGAGCGCGGAGACATTTCCCCGCGCCGGCCATAACCCATCGCGGGAGGTGCACCATGCGGCGCTCACTCTTCTTCCTCTACGGCCTGCTCGCCTACGCGCTCTTCTTCGGCACCTTCCTTTATGCGATCGGCTTTGTCGGCAACCTGCTCGTGCCCAAGTCGATCGACTCGGGAGCCGCCGGGCCGCTGCTGCCGGCGCTGGCGGTCAACACCGCGCTCCTCCTCCTCTTCGCAGTGCAGCACAGCGGGATGGCGCGACCAGGATTCAAGCGCTGGTGGACCCGGATCGTACCCACGCCGATCGAGCGGAGCACATACGTGCTGCTCGCCAGCTCGGCGCTCGTGCTGCTCTTCGCGCTCTGGCGGCCGATGCCGCAGGTCGTCTGGGACGTGCGGTCGATTCCGACCGCGGCCGTCGTGCTGATGGTGCTTTTCGGGGTAGGCTGGCTGATCGTCCTGCTCTCGACCTTCATGATCGGCCACTGGAACCTCTTCGGGCTCCAGCAGGTGTGGACGGAGCTGCGGCGGCGCACCCTTCCCGACGACGGGTTCCGCACGCCGTGGCTCTACGCCTTCGTCCGCCACCCGATCATGCTCGGCTTCCTGATCGGCTTCTGGGCGACACCCGTCATGACGCTGGGGCACCTGCTCTTCGCCCTCGTCACCACCGGCTACATCGTCGTCGCCGTGCAGCTCGAGGAGCGCGATCTGGTGACGCAGTTCGGTGAGGTGTACCGCGAGTACCGGCGGCGGACGCCCGCGTTCGTGCCCGTGCCGCGGGGGACGGGAGCGGTGACGCCTGGCGGGCGGCGAGCTGGGTGAGGAAAGACCACTCGTTCACGCGGTGACGGGATGGCACGACGATGTGGGCCGGCTGCGTTGCCCCGTCGTTGGAGCGGTTTTCCGTCAACATGCAGCAGAGTTGAAGGCCGTGCCCGACAGATGGCAAGTGCCCGAAGGGCACGGCCGCGCTCCCGTCCGAACGCAGGATCGACGATGACCTGCTGTCGTCGCCGAAGTCCCCGGGCACGAAGCCGTCCCGGGGGGAGGGAGACTGCTGCGTATTCTACTCGTATGGGAGCGCCCTCCGGTGCAGCGCATAGGTAGGCGCTCATAGACTGACGCGAAGCGTTCTATCAGATCTCCACGCGCCGCAGTAGCTGCGCATTGAGCGCGACGATCACCGTGCTGGCGGACATGAAGATCGCCGCGATCGCCGGGGCCAGCACGATCCCGTAGCCCGCCAGCACCCCGGCCGCAAGCGGAATGGCGAAGATGTTGTAGCCGGCCGCCCACCACAGGTTCTGGATCATCTTCCGGTAGCTGGCTCTGCTGAGCGCCACGATACGCGCCACGTCGCGTGGATCGCTGCGGACGAGGACGACGTCGCCGGCCTCCACGGCCACATCCGTTCCCGCCCCGATGGCGATTCCCACATCGGCGGTGACCAGCGCGGGCGCGTCGTTGACACCATCACC
Source organism: Gemmatimonadota bacterium (assembly GCA_040905505.1). Lineage (GTDB taxonomy): Bacteria > Gemmatimonadota > Gemmatimonadetes > Longimicrobiales > Longimicrobiaceae > WHSP01. The sequence continues at coordinate 5,049 of JBBDRL010000050.1, forward strand.
CACCATGGCCACTCGCTTGCCGGCGCGCTGCAGCTCCTCGATCTTCTTCGCCTTGTTCTCCGGGAGCACCTCGGCGAAGACGGTGTCGATCCCCAGCTCCCGCGCCACGGCGTCGGCGACGGCCTGTGAGTCGCCGGTGAGCATCACCACCTCGATGCCGCGCTCATGCAGCCGCCGCACGGCTTCGGCGGATTCGGGCCGCACGGCGTCCGCCACGACGAAGATCGCGAGCGTACGTCCGTCATCGACCAGATAGACGGTCGACTGACCGCTGGCCGCCGCCTGTTCGGCCGCGCGGCGAAGCTCGGGATCGGGATCGACTCGCTGCTCGCGGAGCAGGTTCGGCCCGCCGACCTGAAGGTCCCGCCCCGCCACGCGCGCCCGCACGCCGTGACCGGCGATCGCCTCGAAGCCCTCGGCACTCGGGACTTGGAGCTCCCGCTCCCCGGCGCTCGAGAGGATCGCGCGTGCCACGGGATGCTCCGAATCGCGTTCCACCGCGGCCGCCAGGCGGAGCGCCTCGTCGGGATCCAGGCCATCCGCGGTCTGCATGGAAACGACCCGGTGCTCGCCCAGGGTGAGCGTGCCCGTCTTGTCGAACACCACCGCGTCGAGGTTCCGGGCCTCCTCGAGGCCGCGTCGGTCTCGCACGAGAAGCCCGTTCCGCGCTCCGAGTGTGGTGGAGATCGCGATCACGAGGGGGATGGCGAGACCCAGCGCATGCGGACAGGCGACGACCAGCGTCGAGACCACGCGCTCCACGACGAACGCGCTCTCCGCGCCCAGCGCGATCCAGGCGATGGCGGTGACGACGCCGGCTCCCACGGCGATGAGCGTGAGATAGAACGCCGCCCGATCGGCCAGGGCCTGCGCCCGGGAGCGGGACGTCTGCGCCTGATCCACGAGCCGCATGATCCCGGCGAGCGCCGTGCTGTCGCCGGTCTTCGTGACCTCGACCCGCAGAGAGCCCTCGCCGTTCGACGTGCCCGCGATCACCTCGTCGCCCTCGGTCTTGCGGACCGGGCGCGATTCACCCGTGATCATCGCCTCGTTCACCGAGCTGCTGCCGCTCTTCACCACGCCGTCCGCCGGAAGGCTCGCGCCGGGGCGGATCAGCACCAGATCGCCGCTCCGGAGCTGATCCGCGGGCACCTCTTCGGTCCGCTCCCCCACGATGCGCTCGGCGGTGCTCGGGAGCAGCCTGGCGAGCTCCTTCAGTGCGCCCTGTGCCTGGAAGATGGAGCGCATCTCGATCCAGTGACCGAGCAGCATCACCGTGACGAGGGTGGCGAGCTCCTCCCAGAGCGGCATGCCCGGATAGCCGAGCGTGACCGCGGCGCTGAAGACGAAGGCGACGGTGATCGCCAGCGAGATCAGCGTCATCATTCCGGGAAGGCGGTCCTTCAGCTCCCGGGCGGCCCCCTGGAGGAAAACCCAGCCACCGTAAAAGAACACCACCGTCCCGAAAACTGGCGCGATCCATTCCGATCCGGTGAACGCCGGGGCAGACCACCCGGTGAGGCGCGGGAGCATGTGGCCCCACAGGACCGTGGGTATGGTCAATGCGAGCGTGAGCCAGAACCTGTTCCGGAACATCTCGACGCTGTGGCCGGCGTGCTTGTCGTGGCCGTCATGCCCGCCATGCCCCCCCTCGCCGCCGTGCTCTCGCGCTGCGGCATCATGATCGTGCGTCCCCCCGGACTCGTCGGCGGAATGGTGGCCGGCCGGCCGCGCGGACTCGGGATGCTCCGGGTACCCGGGCTCCACCGGTTCGTCTTCCGTCACGCTGTGTTTCGAGTGATCGTGCTCCCTACGATCGTCGCTCATCCGACCGCCTTCGTTGTTGAGTCCAAGCTGTCCTCGACCTCCGGCGCCGTCACGCGGCGCGCTTCCGCTCCCGCCACCGCAACGGCGCGACCAGGGCGCTCAGCCCGGACACGGACCAATGCGCAGGCGCCCTTGCAAATAGGCGCCGCGGTCGTCATCCTTCCCGCCGACGGCACTCGAACCAAGGGATCATGCTCAGTCGGTTACGGCGTTTCCGTAAGATCTACTCCCCGGTCTTCCTGGGCGTATTCGTGCTCGGCCTCGTCGCGGCCGGCCCGAACGCCGGTACGCTGCATTCAGCGGGTTCGTCACACGCTGCGACATCCGATCCAATCCATCCGAGTCTCGATCATCCCCATGGCGAGATCGCCCCTGAGGCTCCTCCGTCATCGGATCCGGAGCGCAGCGATCAGCACGATTGCGACCATTGCTTCTGCGTGGCCGCCGCCGGTAGCTGCTCGGCGCCGGCAGTTCGCGCGTCCAGCTCGCGTCCCTCCCTCGCGGCCACCACTTCGAAACTGGCCCTCGCCGTCCCCTCCTCGTCGCTCGATACCGCGCCCTTCCACGACATCTTCCATCCTCCTCGAGTCTGAGGCAGTCGGTCCGAAGACCTTATTCTGACCTGAAATCGGAGCGTGCCCGCTGACCCCTTCGGCAGCGTGTGCCCCGATTCGCCTACTGCTCGAGAGACGATGGACATTCGACGACTCGCACCCGCTGCCGTAGCGGGCGCCATGCTCTTTTCGTGTATCACGGACGCACGAGCCCAGCACGCCGACCACGACATGGCACCGCCCGGGGCCGAGGCCGGACATCAGATGTGGATGATGACGCTGCCAGGAGGCTGGCACCTGATGGGCATGGCCAATGTGTACCCGGCCGCCACGCTCGCGGCCCCCTTTTCCTCTGACAGCCCCCTCCACCGGACCACCCTCGACCTCCCGCACGCCGCGATCATGGCGAACCTGGAGAGTCCAGGCTCGCGCTGGGCTCTCCGCCTGATGCCTAACTTCGAGGGGCTGACGCTCACGGAAGGTGAGCCGACGTTCGGCGGGTGGGGCGAGGGGTTCATCGACGCCAGGCATCCGCACACGATCCTCCACGAGGCGATGCTCAGCTTCAACTGGTGGAGTGCACCGGGAGGGGCGCTCTCCATCTCGGGCGGCCGCGGCTTCGCTCCCTACGGGACGGACGACCCCATGTACCGCCCGGCGCTGAAGTATCCGACCAATCATCACCTCTCGCAGATCCTGGAGCGATGGACGGTCAATCTCACCTACCTGAGCGAGGCCGGGCTGGGAATGGAGGTCGGCGTCTTCGACGGCGGCGAGCCGGTGGATCCGTGGGACATGAGCAACTTCGAGAACTTCGGCAACTCGTGGTCGGGGCGGCTCTCCTATCGCTTCGGGGAGGCCGGTGGAGCGATGGCGCCATGGGAGGCGTCGGCCTCGTACGGCAGCGTCCGGGAGACCCATGGGACGGAGGAGGAGCTGACGGTTCTCTACAATGCGGCGCTACGGCACGAAGCGGCGTACGGGTTCGGTCACCTCTATGGCCTCGTCGAGGCCTCCACCAGCGATCCGGACGGCGAGGAAGGCTATTTCTCGCTCCTGGGCGAGACGCAGCTCGGCCTGGGAGCGGAGAGCAGGCACCGCCCCTTCTACCGCGTCGAGTATGCAACGCGGCCGGAGTACGAGCGAGAGCAGGCGGATGGTTCCGACTTCTTCCGTTACGATCACGACGACCACGCGATCGGCGCGACCCGCTGGCTGATCAACACCGCTGGATACGGCTATGACCTGACCCGACTGCCCGTCAGCGCGCGCCCCTTCGTGGAGGTCAGTCACAACGCGATCGCACACGAGCGGGGACCGGCGCGGATCGCGCCGGAAGCGCTGTTGGGCGGGGACAGCTTCTGGAGCTTCGCCGCCGGCGTGCGCGTATTCCTGGGTGGCGGCCCCATGCGGATGGGGACTTACGGGGTTCTCGACCCGATGACGACGCCCCCGGCGGTCGATGAACAGATGCCTGGCCCCATGGATGACCCGGGAGAAGGGCATGAGAACCACGGGCTGCGCTAACGCTCGTGCCGGACCCGGGCGGCGGTGCCTGGCGCGACCAGAAAGACCCAGAGAGTCGCGGCGGCCGTGATGCCGAAGATCGCCACGCGCGCTGCGTCGGGTAGTCCATGCTGCGCATAGAAGGCGACCAGGATTCCCAGGAGTCCGCCTGCCACGCACAGCGCACGCGCGCGCGCCGGCTCCCGCGAGCCCCTCCACCGGATCCACCTGTACTCCACCGGCAGAGCCACCCCCGCGGCCGCTATCATGCCGGCCGCGGCGTACCAGCGCGGATTCCCGCCGATGAAGGGCAGCATGAGGACCGTGGCACCGACCAGGGCGCAGGCGCCGATCACGTAGAACACGTAGGAGCGGCGGGTCAACCAGTCCTCCAGCTTCGGCCAGGCTCTGCCGTAGGCCCAGACGACCGCCGACCCGAGGACGACCCCGCCGACCACGTCGCCCAGATGATGCACGCCCAGGAAGAGCCTCCCGAGCACCACGCCAGCGACCATCGCGACGGCCACTCCAAGGCCGATCCTACCTTGCCGGTAGAGGAACCCCCATACGATCACGGTGAGGTAGGTATGACCGCTCGGGAACGCCGAAATCGAGAGCGTCTCGTACTTCACCACGGCCTCTCCGGTCGGTCTCGGGATGCCGGCGAGATGGTTGATCAGTAGATAACTGACCGCTTCGATCGCGAGAAGCGGCACCAGCGCGTAGAGCGTCGAGCGACCCCAGACCCAGATGACGAGGCCGAGAGCGAAGAGAAGCCCCCAGATGTCCCCGATCAGCGAGAGCGCTCGGAACGGATCAGGCCCGATCGGCTCCAGCAGATCCTGAAGCCACACGATCGGCTCGGGGCCGAAGAAGAAGTCACCCATCAGCGGCCACGGCCAGCAAGCTCATCTCGATCGACACGGCCTGCGCCTTCCGGATTCCCGGCCCCTCGCGCTGCCCCTCCACTCAGTCAGTGCCGGGCACGGTGACGACGTTCGCGAGCACGAGTGCGAACACGCGTGTGCTTCTCCCTAAGCCCCAGCCATTCATTTTGCTCTCCTCCGCTCGTATTGCTTGACTCCGCGCTGGTTTCGGTCCGGAAGGTGGGTACGCCTCGAGTCGCCGACCGCGCGGCATCTCCCCATCCGCCAGGCGCCAGACTCGCGAATCCCGCGCCGGTGGCGAACACCGCTGGGGAGTCCGCCCCCGCGCCGGCGGCCCTGCCCTGAACCTGCACTGGTACTCCTGGGCGGGTATCGCCGCCGTTAGACTTTCCTTAGGACTGGAGCTTTTCCGATCTGTTGCGAGTAACAATACACACGAGGGCCGCGCGCCCGATGCGTGAAGCTCTCGTGCCTCCACGCAGTATCCGCCACTGCCGACCGGGAGGACCACTACAGCAGCGAAGGTGAAGTATGCTCCCGACTCGAATCCTGATCGTAGAAGACTCGCCACCCATTCGACTGGCGTTACGGATCGCTCTGGAACGACTCGGCTTCGAGGTGGTTGACGCCGCGGACGGCCGCTCCGGCGTTCGTCACGCGCTTCGCCATCTGCCCGACCTGGTCCTGATCGATCTCGAGATGCCGGGGATGGATGGTTGGCAACTCCTCCGCGCGCTCCGGCAGGACTTTCGGACGTGCGATCTTCCGGCGATCGCGACTACCCTGCGGGATGAAGTTTCGCCAGGCACCGCGCATTCCGCGGGGTTCGGCGGTCTGCTCAGGATGCCTTTCACGGTCAGCGACCTCTATATCGCCATCACGCGCGTCACCCGGGGCGGGGAGAAAGCTTCCGATACCAGTTCTCCCGAACCCCCATGCCCGCCTCGTGCCGCGTAGTCGGGCCCGGGACGTGTTGCGGAGATCCCACCTCGTGTGCTCGCCGCTGTTCTAATCGTCGCTGGCCGCTTTCGGTGCACGCTTCGGTATACGAACCGTGAAGGTGCTCCCCTTCCCCGGCTCGCTCTCGAGCGTGACGTCGCCCCCCAGCAGCCGAGCGAAGCGGCGCGTAACGCTCAGGCCGAGTCCCGTCCCCCCGCTGCTGCGCGTGGTGCCGCCCTGGACTTGCCAGAAGGGCTCGAAGACCTGCTCCAGATGTTCCGGCGCGATCCCGGCTCCCGTGTCTTCGACTCGGAATACCACGTCGCTCCCGACCTCCGCAACGTCCAGCGAAACCTCGCCCTCTTCGGTGAACTTGACGGCGTTGCCCAGAAGGTTGATCAGGATCTGCCGGATCTTGCGAGCGTCGCTCTCCATGGCGATCTCCTCGGAGGGCGCCTGGCACGAGAAACGGATGGCCTTCTCGAGTGCCAGCGGCTCCATCAACGCCTCAGCCTCGTCGAGGAGTGCGCCGAGTTGGAGAGGCCCGACCTCCGGCCGCTCCTCGCCCGCCTCCAGGCGCGAGAAGGTGAGGATTTCCTCGATCAGCTCCAGCAGGTATCTCGCGCTGAGCTGGATCCGCTCGACCTTCGCCTGCGCGTCCGCGGGGATCGTCGAGGGGACTCCAGCCAGCAGGAGCTGGGCGTAGCCGATCATCGCGTTCAGCGGCGTCCTGAGCTCATGGCTCATGGTGGCCAGGAACTGTGATTTCGCCTCATTGGCGCGTTCGGCCTCCTCGCGCGCCTGGTGTTCGCCCTGGAACAGGCGCGCGTTGTCCATCGCCAGCGACGCCCACGCCGAGATCCCCTCCGCGAGGCGTTCGTGCCGCTCCTCGAAGCGGCCCGCATCCGCATGCCCGAAGAAGAGCCCTCCCAGCACCTCGCCCGTCCGAGAAACGACCGGGACGGCGAGATAACTGGTGACGGGAAGGTGCCCCTCCGGCATTCCGTGGTAGGGAGCCGACTTGCCGTAGCGCGGATCCCGGGTGATGTCGTCACTCCGAACGGTCCCTTCGCCGTGAAACGTGGGCCCGAATACCTCCGTGTTGCGCGGCATCGGAAACTTCGAGAAATCCTCCCGCGCCGCCCCGGATATCGAATAGAGCGAGTAGCTCTCGCCCTGCTCGCTGAGCACGTTGTAGAAGAACGCCCCGAACTGTGCCCCGGTCAGGGCGGTCGCCGCGTCGGTCACCTCCTGGACGATGAACTCCAGCTCCAGCTCCGACGCAACCGATTGGCCGACGCGATGGAGATTCTCCACCAGCGCCGCCTGCTCACGCTGGGCCTCGTCGATCTGGTGGCGCTCGGTCACGTCGAGCGCGACGAGTCCGACGCCGATGATGTCGCCGTCCCGGACGCGAATCGGAAAGTAGTTGGTCAGGAAGTGGCGCTGCTCCCCGGGGATGGTACGATGCGGCACCACGATCGCTACGTTGCGAATCGCCTCCCCGGTCTCGAGCACTTCACGGTATCTGGGCTCCACGCGATCCGCGTAACCGGGAACGACCTCCCGGATCGTGCGGCCGAGCACGTCCTCGGGATCGAGCCCGTAAAACGCCGCCAGCGACTGGTTGATGCGTTGAAAGCGGAAATCGCGATCGATGAGGGCGGCGGGAACGGGCGCCGCTTCGTAGAACGCGTCCGCGATGGCACGCGCCGCCTCCGCCTCGCGGCGCGCCTCCTGGGCCTGCTCGGTCTGACGCAGCAACGCAGCGTTCGCGCGCGCCAGCTCCTCGTTGGAGCTCTCCAGCTCGACCTGCGCTGCCTCGAGCTCTGTCGCCTGCCGCTCGAGCGCCGCTGCCTGGGCTTCGAGCTCCACAGCCTGCTCCTCGGCGGTCCGCCGTGCATTGACGAGGTCCGTCACGTCGACCCCGTGCGCCAGGATGCCGTCGACCTGTCCGGAAGCGCGGGTCAGAGGCTGGTACACGAAGTTGACGAAACGCTCTTCCGGCCCGCCGCCGGGCTCCCGCTGGAGACGGACGGACACTTCGTTGCCGACGAAGGGCTCTCCCGTCCGGAACACCCCGTCCAGGAGGTCGATGAATCCCTGCCCGACGACCTCCGGAAGCGCCGTCCCCACCGGCTTGCCCAGGATCTGACGATGTCCCACGAGCTGATAGTACGGCGGATTCGCCATTTCGAAGACATGGTCCCGACCGCGGAGCGTCGCGATGAACGCGGGGGCGCTCTGAAAGACCGTCGCCAGGCGCCCGCGCTCCACCTCCAGCTCAGCCTGGACCGCCCGAAAGGCGACGTTCTGCGTGGTCTCCAACATCGTGGCCAGAACCCCGAGCACATCGTGCGCGTTCTCCACGTCCCTGACCGGGCTGAACGAAATCGTCAGATAGACTTCTTCCGGGACGCCGCTGCGGTGGAGCGTGTAGGCGGCGTCCTCCAGAGTGACCGTTTCTCCTTGCCGGACCCGCTCATAGATGGCGGCGTTCTGGTCGGCGACCTCGGGCCAGATGTCGAGGTTGCCGTGCCCCAGGGCCGCCGGGTGCTTCGCCCGGATGAGCGCCGCGTACGCATCGTTGTAGATCTGGATGAATTCGGGCCCCCACAGAAGCGCCTGCGGCAGCCCGTTCGCCAGAACGTTCTGAACCGTCACGCGCAACGTCGCGGGCCACTCTCCGACATCCCCGAGCGGCCCCGCGGCCCAATCGAACTGACGGCACAGGGCGCGCACCTCTCCGGGCCCATCGAAACAATCCAACCGAGGGTCTGTTTGAGCCGACATTTCGTCCGTGCTGGGGGGCCTGGACGCCGCTTCCGCGTGCATCGGAACGGGTCCAGAGGAGGGCCCACATGGGCAGTGTATCTCCTGGAAAGCCGCACCGTCCAACGCAATAGCTGTTCCCCCGCCGAGGAGGCTCCCTGTACCTCGGGTCCGCCTCTGCTGAAGGTGGCGTTCGCATAGCGATTGCGTTATAGTTTGACGCTGCGCACGAACCGCGCAGGCCCCCGCAGTGCTGCCGCGACACCCCTCGCTGCCGTACGCGCCAGGATCTGAAGACAGGCTGCCGCCGCTGCGCAATTGCCGCTTGTGAGCCGCCAGGCTGAGCTGAGACTCGGGAGCGTGACATGATTCAATCCGGCAGCACATACGACGAGATCCGAACGATCGAGGCTCGAGCGACTCGGCCCTGATCGGCGACGGTTCCGATAGGCCCGGCTTCCACCAGGAGGTTGCGCCTGCCGCGTCGTCTGCTCCTTGATGCCGAATACGCTTGCAGTTCGCCCTTGCCCCGGAGGCCTGAGCCTCCGGGGCATTTTGTATTGCTCCCGATCAGGGCGGCATCGTGTCGGGACTGCACCGGCGATGGCTGCTGGAGAGGGGTCGGGAGAGCGAAACATCTGAACGACGCAGAACCATGACGACCAGGGACACCGACGAGATCCTCAGGCGGGTGCGAGACGAGCTCGTGGGCCGCTACTTCTCCAATCGAAGTGAGCTTCGGCAGATGGCCGAGGCCGCTGGCTTCTCCTTCGTGCCGGTGGAGTTCCTCTGCCGCGACGATGAGAAGGCCATAGCCGCCCTGCGCCCGACGGGGGTCGATGAAATGCACGTGTTGGCGACGAGGGTGGCTCAATCGCAACCGTATTACATCACCGACGTCGTCGCCGCATGACTCGCGGAAGGGCGACGAGCCGGACCTGTCCTGAGGCGCTCGGCCGCAGGGCGAGCTGAACGAGGATATTGAAATGAATGGAGATCACCAGGCGGTTCAGAGGAGCTCGGCAGACGCACCTGGCGCTCGTGCCGAAATCCGGCGTTTGAAGCGCCGCCTCCTGCTCGAGGCCGCGATCGACGAGCAGTACCTTCTGCGGCTGGAGTCGCGCACGGCAACCGGCCGCACCTCGTCGCGCATCGTTCGTCCGATCCAGCTCGATCTGCCGGAGGACGGCGGGATGGCTGGTGCGGTCCTGGTCACGCGCAACTCGGATCGCGCGGAGTTCAGGTTCGACCTGGACGAGGTGGACGACGTCTCCCTCGTCACCACCCGCCTGCGGGACGACGAGGAGCGCCGTGGCCGATGGTCGGTCGGCGATCCGGTGAGCGACCCGCGTCTGGGCCTCGGCGTCGTCCAGTCGTTCCGGGACACGGGTGACCAGGAATCGGTGGTGGTCCGGTTCGATGCCCATGGCCCGAAGCCGTTGCCGCTGACCGGTAGCGAGCTCCGTCCGCTTGATTAGCGCGCCACGGCGTCCGGCCTCAGCATGATTCAGAATCAGTGCACGGCGCGCCTCGTCGCGTCCGAACGTAATTGCAAGCCGACAAGGTACTTATGATATCGGTTTCGAACCTCGCGATGGAATTCGGCGACCACACGCTCTTCGCCGACGCCTCGTTTCAGCTCAACCCTGGCGAACGGTACGGGATCGTCGGGGCGAACGGGTCGGGTAAGACGACGCTGTTGAACATCCTCACGGGCGATGTCGAGCCCAGTGCGGGGACCGTCGCCATTCCCAAGTCTCTCCGGCTCGGCGTGCTGCGCCAGGATCAGTTCCGCTACGAGAAGGAGAAGATCCTGAACGTCGCTCTCATGGGCAACGCCGTGCTCTGGAAGGCGATGAACGAGAAGGAACGGCTTCTCGAGAAGGCCCACGAGAGCTTCGACGCCGACCGCTTCTCGGTGCTCGAGGAGACGGTTCAGCGGCTCGACGGATACGCGGCCGAGGCACGTACCGCCGCCATCCTCGAGGGGCTCGGGTTGCCGGAGGAAGTTCACGACCAGCCTCTCTCCACGCTTTCGGGCGGGTTCAAGCTGCGCGTGCTTCTGGCGCAGGTGCTCGCGGGTGATCCTGACGTGCTCCTGCTGGACGAGCCGACCAATCACCTGGACATCCTTTCGATTCGCTGGCTCGAGAAGTTCCTCCACGATTTCGACGGCCCGGTCGCCGTGATCTCCCACGATCACCGCTTCCTCGACAACGTGTCCACGCACATCCTGGACGTCGACTACCAGACCGTCACCCGTTACCGCGGCAACTACTCCGCGTTCATGGCCCAGAAGGTCGAGGACCGCGAGCGGCGCGAGAAGGAGATTCAGGGCCGGCAGAAGGAGATCGCGCTGCACCAGAAGACCGTCGATCAGCTCAGATCGAAGGGTAGCAAAGCCCGCCAGTCGCAGAACCGGACCCGGATGATGGAGAAGCAGGCAGAAGATCTCACCGAGCTACCCGGCAGCTCCCGCAGGTACCCGAAGTTTCGGTTCGAGGAGCGGCGCCCGAGCGGGAAGGAGGTGCTGAAGATTTCCGACGTGAAGAAAGCCTACGGAGCCGACGAGGTTCTGCACGGCGTCGACCTCGAAGTTCGCCAGGGGGACCGTGTGGTGATCATGGGTCCCAACGGCATCGGCAAGTCGACACTTCTGAAGATCGTCATGGGCGACGTCGACGCCGATGCTGGCGAGGTCGACTGGGGCTACGAGACACACGTCGGCTATTTCGCCCAGGACCATCATGAGCAGCTTGGAGATGACAAGCAGAGTGCCGAGCAGTGGCTCTGGGACTTCTGTCCGGAGAAGGATCGGGGCTTCGTCCGCGGATACATGGGGCTGATGCTCTTCTCGGGCGACGACGGCGACAAACGCCTCGGCTCGCTGTCGGGCGGTGAGGCCGCGCGCCTGCTGTTCAGCCGCCTGATGCTCGAGCATCCGAACGTGCTGGTGCTCGACGAGCCGACGAACCATCTGGATCTCGAGTCCATCGAAGCTCTCGTCGCGGGGCTGCGGAACTACGAGGGCACGCTGATCCTGGTGTCGCACGACCGCTGGTTCGTGAAGCAGCTCGCCACCCGCGTCGTCGAGATCAGCCACTCCGGCATCCGCGACTTCAACGGTACCTACGAGGAGTACGTCCATGCCTGCGGCGATGACCACCTCGACGCGGACGAAGTCCTCCTCAGGGCTCGGCGCCAGAAGAACGGTGGCTCGACCGCTGAGTCCGCGAGCGGAGGGCGTTCGAGGAAGCCGATTGAAGGAGGCGTCCCTGTTTAGCGCCGAGCGCTCGACCCCCAGACGCGATCGGTCCAACGCCCTGTGCGTCGGCTCACTGCTCGCTCGGAGGAATCGATGAGGGACAAACTTCACGGCTACCTCGCGACCCGCATCGACCTGCCGCTCCGCGAGGCGAGGCGACGCTGGAAGAGCCTATCGCGGCGGCTTCGCCGGCGACGGGACCCGTACGAGAACGCCCGGCTGCCAGTGGCTTCATGGAAGCAGTGCACGAGCCAACGGGCGATGAGACTGTGGGAGCCGGCTGTCGCGGACGGGAATGTGTCCAGAGGCGAGCTGGCGATCCTGGCTGCCTTCGCGGCCGAGTGCCGCAACGGCGCCAACCTGTTCGAGATCGGCACGTTCGATGGCCGAACCACCCTGAACCTCGCCCTCAATGCGCCGATCGGATGCACCATCTACACGCTCGATCTGCCTCCGGACACCGCCACCGCCTTTCGTCTGGACGAGGGCGAGAAGCAGTTCGTCGACAAGCCGAGCTCTGGCGCCCGCTACGAGCGGTACCGGCAGAGCTGCCCCGTCATCATAGGACGGATCCGCCAGATGTTCGGCGACTCGGGCACGTTCGACTTCTCGCCTTTCGAGAATACCTCGTCGCTGGTCTTCGTGGACGGTTCGCACGCCTACGACTACGTGATCTCGGATTCGCGAGCAGCCATGGCGATGGTGCATTCCGGCGGCGTCGTTCTCTGGCACGACTACGGGATTTGGGCGGGCGTGACGGAGGGATTGAACGAGCTCGAGCACGACGGGCGCTGCACCCTGCGTCGCATCTGCGGGACGAGCCTCGTGTACTGGCGTAAGCCATGACGTCTCCGTGGCACCCGTTCTACGTCCGATCGGTCGAGATCGCCTGAGCCCGCGTGAAACCAGAGCCACGGACCACGACACCATGAATGAAAATCCGAGGACAGGAGGCCAGACTGCCGGGCGGCAGATCCGTGTTGCAGTGGTCGCGGACGTCCACTTCGATGGCATCAGGGGCCCGTTACGCGAGCTTTTCGCCGAGGTACGTCGCGAGGCGGACGTTCTCGCTATCTGCGGCGATCTGACCACGCACGGGGAGGAAGGGCAGGTGCGCGGTTTCGTCGAGGAGATGAACGGCCTCGACCTCCCGGTGGTCGCGGTTCTGGGAAATCATGACCACGATGCCGATCAGGTAGACGAGATAAGCGCGATTCTGCGCGGCCGGGGCATCATCTTGTTGGATGGCGACAACGCGGTGATCGAGGGCGTCGGCTTCGCCGGTGCCACGGGGTTCGGTGGCGGTTTTGGACGGCGAACCCTCGGAGCCTTCGGTGAGAAGATCTACAAGGAGTTCGTCCAGGCCGGAATGGACGAGGCCCTGAAGCTCGAGACTGCGCTGAAGACGCTCCACACGGAAACGCGACTCGTACTGCTCCACTATGCGCCCATTCCGGAAACGCTGGTCGGCGAACCCGAGCAGATCTTCCCGTTTCTCGGAACGTCGCGCCTACTCCCCCCGATCGACACCTACGGGGCCGACGCGGTATTTCACGGGCACGCGCACATCGGCTCGCCGGAAGGCCGCACGCCGGGCGGCACTCCGGTATTCAACGTCGCCTCGATGCTTCTGGAGAAGACCATTGGCCGCCCTTTCCGGATTTGGACCGTGCCGGCGCCCGAACGGCGACGAGCACCGACGAGCCCGCGTGCGGAATGATGGTTTCGGCTTAGCGAACGAGAAGGCCGACCGGTACTTTCTGCGGATCGACCACGATGACAGGCAGTGATTGCCTGACGCGCCGCCTGCTCGCATGCAGCCCCTCCTTTTCGCCGGCTTCCTCCTCCACGTCCAGCACCCCCCGGACCGGCTCCTGGACGAAACAGAAGTCGACGTCGGTCTTGAGATGATTCACCAGGTGGCAGGTTTCCGGATCGTGGCCGTTCGCCTCGCAGGCGCGCTCCAGAGCTCCACGGAGCACCATGCCCAGCAACTTACCGTTGTCGGCATCCACCACCGGTAGGAACTCCAGATCTTCCTCCCGCATCCTCAGCCGCGCTTCCGCCGCAGTGCACGCGAACGTGATCGGCTGGGGGATGGCAACCATCGTATCGGCTACGGCTTCTTTCGACATTGTCATCGGTGTCACGAAATCCTCCTGTCATAGTGTTCGGTGCAGGTCGCGGCGGTCCGCGACCTGAACGTTGTAAGACGGTCCTTCCTAATCGCGGCCAAAGGCGCCCACCGTCCTCGCCTCCGCGAGTGCCGCTCTTCGTGCTCGAGCATCGTGAGAAACATGGCCCTCCCAAGCTGCACCAATGCCGTGAACGCAAAAAGCCTCGGAGGCACAGGCCTCCGAGGCAAGAGCGAACTGCAAGCGTATTCGGGCATCTATCCAGCCAGACGACGCGGCAGGCGCAACCTCCTCTCGGAAGCCGTGCCCGGTGGCGATCGCCTGTCTCAGGGCCCAGTGATGGCCGCTGAGTCGATCTGTTCGTTCGTCGAGCCGTGGACAGAATCAGTCACTTCACGCTCCTGAGTCTTAGGGCAGTCTGGCGGCTCGCAAGCGGCAATCGCAGCGGCGGCAGCCTGTCGTCAGATCCGGGTGCGTGCGGCAGCGACCCCGTCGCGGCAGCACTCCAATCATGCGTGTGACTTCACACAACCTCTTACTATAACCGCACCTTCGATCTGCCACAACCCGCGGGCGGGACACGCGGGCGGGACTCCCTAGTCCGCCACCTGGAGTGTGAATCGCTTGGCTTCGGCGCGCTGAAGAGCGCCTAACACCTCGTACATATGTCGGTACTCGGCGTCGGCATGGGTTCGCACTACGGCGATCAGGCTCGGATTCCGGGCGACCTCCTGACGCCAGAGCGCCTCGACGTCCGCCGGTGTGATCTCGCGGACGGCTGGATCGTCGCCGCGCCGGCTCGCGACCATTCCCGCTGGCAGCACCTCAAGGAAAAGCAGGTTTTCGGGATCGACGGTCACCGCACTGATCTCCACGATCGAAGTATCGGGAAAGACCATCGCAAGCCCTTCGTCGAGGAGCGTCGACAACTCCCGCGTCTGTGAACGCAGCGACTCGGAGTTGGCGGTCGTGAACACCACGCGCAGGAGCCCTGCCGCCCGAAGCTGGTACTGCACTTCCGAGAGCACGCGATACGGTGCCTCACGATGCGCCTCGATCGAGACGACCGCGTTCTCCGTGTAGAGCGGCGCCACCGCCTCCGAGACGCGCCCGACGGGATGCACCACGTCGTCGACCTCCACCGTTCCGTCTCGATCCACCCGGATGGTTGCGACCAACTCATGCTCTTCCGGCTCGCTCGCGGCAACGCTGCGCGTCGCGGAGGCCGCGTCGGACGCGGCTCCAGCATCCGTGGCAACGGGCGCCTCGCTCGTGCATGCGACGGCGACCAGGAGTAGCGCGACCGCGGTGGCGCTCAGCGCCGTTGAAATGGACGTCCTTCCTTGCATCTTCCTCATGACGGTAAGCCTCCGCTCGAGTAGAGAAGTCGATCCGGCCATGGTCGGAACCGCGAGCGAGCCGAGCCTGCCGCGGCTACCCAACCTGAACAGCAGATCTCCGTATGTCGCGGCCGGCACGCCGTGACGGAGGACCCGGCGGTCGCAGTCCAGCTCGACGGCGGCCTTCAGCCTCCGCACCTGCCACCAGACCGCCGGATTCCAGGGGCACGCGATCGCCGCCAGGATCCCGATGGCCAGAAGCAGCGTGTCTCGCCTGCGCACGTGCTCGCCTTCGTGACGGAGGACCATCTCCAGCTCATGGCGAGGCAGATCCAGAGCCCATCGCGGGACCACGATCGTCGGCGTGAGCAGTCCCAGCGTCGCCGGGCCGACTCCCGGCGAGACCTTTACCCTTCGCCCGAGCAGCGTCTCCTCAGGCCATTCGCGTACTCGGCGGCCCAGGCGCAACATGGAGCCGACGAGAACGACCGACAGCAGGATGGATGTCGCACCCCAGGCAGCCGCGATCCAGCCGCGCGGCACGGTGAGGGGCGGGAGGCGGGCGGCTCCCGAGGCGAGTGCTCGGTCCAGCTCGGTCCTCCAACCGCTCAGTATCCCGAGCACCCCGACCGGCTCCCGATCACCACGTGGGCCCGCTGGGAGGGTCGCGAGTTCAACGATCGGCGCCACCATCGCCACGACGTTCACGATCCGCCTCCCTTCGCCTTGCCCTTCTGTTCACGAGCCAGCTCGTCCAGGATCCGGCGCATGCGGTCGAGCTCCTCTCCGGAAATCGGCCGCTCCTCCACCAGCCGCGCGAGCGCCATCTCCGCAGAGCCGTGAAAGATCTTGTCCACGATCTTCCCCAGGGCGCTCCGCCCTGCCGCCTCCGGCGCAACCGTCGGGATGTAGCGATACGCCCGCCCCTCCATCTCGTGGCGCACGTGCCCCTTCTCCTCGAGGATCTGCAGCATCTTCAGAACCGAAGTGTAGCCCGGCTCGTTTCGCAGGTGATCACGAACCTCGTTCACGGTGCCCGATCCCAGCCTCCACAGGACGCTCATCAGGTCCAGCTCGCGGTCGGTGAACTGTACGTCGTCCGGCATGCTTCCCTCCCCGGTTGAAACGGCGGGACACTGGTATACGAGACCCTTCGTAGTCAATATAGGGCGGGTTCGCGCACTTGTCTACACCTTTCTTCGTAGATGACGATGTTCGCTGCGGCGCGGGGTGGCGTGGCCGGATGATCCGCGGCGCCACCGCGACCCGGCCGTGGGTTCATCCGCCGCAGGAGTAGCACTGTTCCCGCAGCTGTTCCCGCGGCTGCTACGACGGCGAGGAGGACGATACAATTTGCCAGTACGATCCCGACCAGCGTGACCAGCACGACCAGCTCCCAGATTTCCACCTTGGCGACTCCTTCGGTCCGGAGGATGGATGACGCGAATGCTGTCGGACCGGCCCCGCGGAGGTGCGCGGCCGGTCCCGTAGCGAATCAGAACTCCCAGGTCACTCCGACCGACGGCAGCATCGGCAGATTCATGACGGCGCCCTCCTCGACGCGAACGGCTCCACTCCCATCGTCTTCCAGGGACGAAGACCAGCCGCGTGCGTTCTCCCGGTCGTAGACGTTGAACATGTCGAAGAAGACGGCAAGCTGACCCCGAGCGAGGTCGAATCGCCGTGTCACCCGTAGATCCAGTCGGTGATAGGAGTCGAGACGCTCGGCGTACGGAGAACCGAAGACGTACGCGTGCTCGCTGGAGCCATCAGGCAGTGTTGTGGATGCGATCGATGAGCTCGTGTACGGCCTGCCACTGCGGATCTGCCACGAGGACGAGAGGCTCCACCGCGCCGACGGCCGGTATCCCAGCTCCAGCAGCGCGGAGTGGCGCTGGTCGACGCCTCGGGAAACGGCTTTACCATCGATGATGTCCTCGATGGAGGCGAAGGTGTAGCCGGCGTGCCACCGCACCTTGGCCTGCGCGTCGCTGGACGCGAAGACCTCGACACCGCGGGCCTCGCCACTGCTCGGCTCCAGCCGGATGCGATCGGGCGCGGCCTCCTCGATGCCTGAATTCACGTTGAAGAGGCTCTCGTACCGGGGCCGCATCCGGGAAAGGACCCGCTGGTACGCCTCGGCGTGGAGCGTGACTCCGCTGGGAAGGAGGTGATCGATACCGACCACCCGGTGCTCGGCACGCTCGGCCTGGTAGAAGTCCGGGTCGCCGTCCTGAACGTAGAGCTGGTAGACCTCCTGCGGCTGATAGTACAGCCCCCACGCGGCGCGAAGGGTGGTGTTTTCCCCCACCGCGTAAGCCAGATTAAACCGGGGGCTGACCACGCTTTCGTTCGACTGCGAGTAGTGATCGTAACGAAGTCCGAGCTCGAGGGTCAGCGGGTCCGCGACCCGCAGACGATGCGTTACGTAGGCACCCGCCTCGATGCCGGAGGGGTCGAGCTCGGCCGTTACCATGCCATCCCTGGGCAGCGGCGTGCCGTCGATGATCACACCTTCCTGCGACCTGGCATAGTCGTAGGTCGCTCGCGACGAGCGCACCGCGGCACCCCATTTCGTCAGGTGGTGATCCGTGACGCGCCAACTCCAGTCCTGCTGCACGGAACCGAAGCGGAAATCGCGCTCGTCGGCCAACCCGAGCTCAGTGATCTGCGTGCCCGCCGCCCCGCCCTGCACGTTGCGCATCCAGTCCAACCGGCCGGTCGAGAACACCGTCTGCACCGAGAGGGCGTCGGTGGGATACGCGCGCCAGTTGACCCATCCATAATGGTTGCCGTAGGTGGACCGCAGGTCGAAGTGATCGTCGTCCATGGTCAGTGCGTCGCCCGCGGTCAGCACGTTCGCCGATACGACGTGGCGAGGCGAGAGCTCATACTCGATCTTCGCGAGAGCGTCGTGGTAACGTGGAGTGAAGCCGCCTTCCGGATCGATCATCTTCAGCAGCACGTCGATGTAGCCACGACGGGCGGACAGCAGCCAGTTGCCACGGTTCCCATCGAATCCACCGGCGCTCATCAGCCGGGCGTTCGTCAGGCTGATGCCCACGGAAGTGCGCGTCTGCTCGGCGGTTTCGCGGAGCGTTCGCATCTCCATCGTGCCGGTCAGCCGATTGCCGTTCTCCGCGGTGAACCCGCCGGTCGTCAGATCCAGGCCGCGGATCGCCTGCACGTCCACGATCGACAACGCACCGTCCAGATCCTTGAGGTGAAAAGGCTCGAAAAGCGTGAGCCCGTCCAGCCGGACGAGCACCTCGTCGTTGCCACCACCCCGGATCGTGAACTTGGCCGAATAATCATCGGCGGCGACACCCGGTAGCCGGTGCACCATTCGGTAGATGTCCTCGCCGAGCCCGGGCATCGTTTCGATCACGTCCCGGTTCATCGTTCGGGGCGCGGCGGCATCCTCCCCCATCACTCCGAACCGCCCCGGAGTAACGACGATCCCTTCGATCGAGATCGCCGCCGGCGAGAGGGAAACGTCCCTGGCCGTCACGACGCCTGCCGCTACGGGGACCCCTTCGACCACTCCCTCCCGAAATCCGATGCTTTGCACCTGGAGCGTGTAATCGCCTGCCGGAACGCCCTGCAATACGAACCGCCCATCGGCACGTGACAACGTCGCATGGCTCGTCCCGAGCAGGGCGACCCGCGCGGTCGCGATCGCTCCCCCCAGACCAGCCTCCCGGATCGATCCCGAGACCGTGCCCGTCGCCGGGTGGTCCTGCGCCGCGACCGGGGCGGCAAAGGCGAGCGCCGCCAGGAGCGATGTCAGCGCCGCACGATTCAGAAGCCTCAGCATTTTCGTCATTCTTTTTCCCGTGAATTGAAAGTCGGCAGAAAAGCACTTCGTTGTTGTGACCGTTCGTCGTCTTGTGACCATTGGTCACGCGTTGAGAAAAAAAGGGCGCGGCCATGTTACCTCTCGCCGACGCCTTCGTGACTCGCGGTCACAATACGACTACTGGTCCACATTGTCAACGTTCGTCGCTTTGCCGTTGCCGCGCGGTCACCCCCGCGACGATGAAATCACTGATCTGCTCGATGTACTCGGCGGCGGTCTCGCCGTCGAATCTCTGGCGGTAGAGAATGGTCGTGGCTCCGGTCATCGCGGCTGAGGCGCCGCGGAGCAACACGGGGAGCGGCACGTCGGCGATGACCCGCTCTTCCACCCCCTCTCGCAGCAGATCCAGATAGAGATTCTCCAGATCCTGGCTGATGTCATCGAGTTCTTTCCGCACCCCGGGTGTGAGCAGGTGGCTGAAATCGGCGCGCTGCACGAATTGCAGGAGCCTGTGCTCGACCGGATGATCCATGTGGGCGTCCCAGATCCGGCGGACCACCGCACGCAGGCGGGCGATCACGTCGAGCCGGGTGTCGATCTGCTGCAGGCTCTTCATCTGCATCCGGTAGAAATCGACGGCCAGGCGGGCGTATATCTCGTCCTTGCTGCTGAAGTGCTTGTATACGGTGCCCTTTCCGATCTCCGCCTTCTCCGCGATCTGCTCGACCGTCACCGACTGCCAGCGATCGCTGTTGAACAGAGATAGCGCAGCGTCGAGGATGTCCCGCTCACGTCGTAAGAATTCACGCTGCCGCCGCTCCGCGACGCCCATGGGCCGACCTCCGTTCTGACTCTTGGTTAGATTGTGACTGTCAGTCACATTGCTATGCGTGCGGACCTCCCGTCAAGGGCCGGGCGGCGTCTCATTGTCGGAAGGAGCGGTGTGGCAGCGGCCTCAACCGGGGCAATCGAGGCGGCCCCGCGAGGCAACCGGGGTCAGGGTTGCGTGGCGTCGCGCGCTGCATCTTCGATCCACCACCCGCTGGCCGTGGTCAGCAGCCCGAGCCCATCGACTCGCACGCCGTTCAGTTGCGTATTCAACGCAACGAGACCGGGCGGATAGTAGAGCACGGTGGCCGGGGCTTCCTGAGCCATCAGCGTCTGATATTCGACCCGCAAGTCTCGAGCGACGCCAGGGTCGAGGGTCAGAGCGAGAGAATCGAGGAGCGCATCCATCCGCGGATCAGAGTACCCGGCGATCTGGCCCGGCTCACCGAGATGACGTGAATGGAAGAAGTAGGAATCGTCCTGCCGGATCTCGCCGAGGATGTTGAAGAGTAGCGCCTCGAGCGGCTCCGCGGCGTCGGGTCCCTGCTGAAGCTGCTGCATCAAGGTGTTGAACCCGACCTGGCGAATATCGACCTGGACGCCGAGCGGCCGGAGCTGCTCCTGGATGATCTGAGCTGCGTCCGCATGTGGCTGGTTTGCGCTCGAGAGCGTCAGGGTGAAGCGGAACGGATCCCCTTCGAGGTTCCGGAGGATGCCGTCCTCTCCCCGGGTCCACCCGGTGTCAGCGAGCAGGCGGCGCGATCGGGCGATGTCGTGTGGCAGCGCGGCCGCGGCATTGGCCACTTCGAAATCTCGATGGAACGGTGTGATGGTCGCGCCGCCCGGCGGGCCCCGGCCGTCGGTCAGCACATCACTGATCGCCCTTCGGTCGAGCGCCAGCGTCAGCGCGCGACGAACGCGAGATTCGCTGAACAGAGGCAGCCGTGTATTCCAGAAGACGAGGGTCATCGTGGACGAGGGAAAGCCGGCGCCACGAACCTGCCTCGAGCCCTCCAGCCGCGCCATCTGTGAGGACGACACATACCCGAGATCCGCCGCGCCTGTGGCCAGCTCGGTGAGCAGCGTAGTCGGATCAGGGACGGTGCGGAAGACGATCCGGTCGAGGTAGGGTGGTCCGCCGAGCGCCTCCGGGAACTCTGAATTGGCCTCGAACGTCCAACTCTCGCCGGGGACGCGGTTCATCACCCGGAAGGGGCCGTTCCCTATCGGCCGCCGTGTACCGAACGGATGCGCGGCGAGTGCCTCCGGCGGCACGTCGCCCAGTAGGTGGTGCGGGAGCGACGGGGTGCTGTACCACGCCTCCAGGAAGTCGGCGTACGCCCGCAGACGAAACCGGATGGTATACGGCCCGTCGACCTCTACTTTGGGGCTGTAGAAGGCGAAGTGCCGGCTCGCGACCGCACCGACCCGTGGGTCCTTTACGCGCTCGAAGGTGAAGCGCACGTCGTCCGTCGTCGTGGGCTGCCCGTCATGCCATCGCACGTCCTGGCGCAGGTGAAAAGTGAGCTCGAGGGAATCGGTCGCGACGCGGACGGTGTCCCAACGTTCCGCCAGCCATGGGACCGGCTCCAGCTCCTCGCTGAACCGTATCAGCGGCATGAACAGCAGGTCGCGCTGGACCTGATGGGCCAGGAAGTTGATGGTGTGCAGGACGCCGAGCGTTGGCATATCCACCGGATAGGCCACGACCGCGGTCCCGCCGAACCGCGATCGCTCTCCCGTCTCGCCTGTTTCCGCTGGCGGGCGCCCTTCCGACGTCGAGCAGGCGGCCAGGATGCCGAGCAAACAGAACCGGACGGTGTGGGTGCTGCCACGGGTGAGCTTCCACCTGAGTCCCAGGGTCATCGACACTTCCGTTCATGTGGAAATTTCGTCCGCAAGCTGGTAGCGTGCTGCCAGGCGAACGGATCCGGTGATCGTGATTACTCATCTGCAGTCCGCCGCGGGTGCGGAGCGGGCTGGCGACTCTCCGTGATATTGCGATTCGCTTAATCGGCGGCCGGCGCCGAATCCCGCAGGCGCTCCAGCCCGTCCAGGATCAGCCCGAGCCCGAACTCGAACTCGTTCCCGTAATCGTAGCCGGGTTGCATCACGTGCCGCGTCGCGAGCTCCGTGAGATGCGGATATTCGCCGGCCGGGACGCCCTCCATGATCCCCTCCGTCACCTCCGCTGCATCCTCCGAATCCTTGAATGGCAGGCTCAGCTCCTGGAGCGCGAAGCCGTAGATGTAACTGTCCAGCAGCGAGTACGCATGCGCCGTCAGCTCAATCGAGAAGCCCGCGGCCCTCAGAACTCCGATCACCGCGTCATGATGCCGTAGCGTCGCCACACCCGGCGTCGTCCGCGACTCCAGCAGGCCGATCGCCCAGCCGTGGCGAGCCAGCACCGCGCGAGCGGACCCGGCGCGTCGGCGCATCGCTT
>JBBDRL010000050.1:27443-41841 GCA_040905505.1 Gemmatimonadota bacterium
CAGCCGTGGCGAGCCAGCACCGCGCGAGCGGACCCGGCGCGTCGGCGCATCGCTTCCTTCCAATCATCACCATTCCCCGGCAGATCGATCTCGCTGAACACGATGTCCACCATGCCATCCAACACGTCATCCTTGTTGGCGACGTGATGGTACAGCGACATCGCCTCGACGCCGACCTCCCGCGCCAGGCTCCGCATGGTCAGCGCATCGAGACCCCGAGCGTCGGCGATCTCGACCGCCGCCTCCAGGACCCGCTGCCGACTCAACGCCCTTCGGGATTTCACGCTTTGCGTTCTCTTCTGGTGAATTGCGGCCGATCCCGCTCGGCCCCTGACGTACAATGTAAGTCTCCGGCTTGCGTTCCGCAGCCTTACGCTGTATGGTATGCCTTACGATGTAAGTCACGGCGCTTTGGGGGCGCCGCGCTGCGGGGTTTGGAAGCACCGCCTCGATCAGAGTCACAACTTCGAAGAAAGAGGAAGATGATGTCTAAGTTGAGCCGCAGGTCCGTACCGATACTCGCCGTCGCGCTGTTCACTTACGCTTCCCCGATCCTGGCCCAGGAGCACGACTCGCGTCCGGTGCGAGCGATCGCAGACGCGTCCGTACTCTACGCGCAGCCGCTGGGCGAATTCGGCCAGCAGATCGATTGGGGCGTCGGCGCGGCGTTCGGGCTGAGGGTCCCCGTAAGGAAGTCGAGCCCGCTGAGTTTCCGGGTGGACGCGAGCGTGATCAACTACGGTCACGAGACGCGGGAGATGTGTCTCAGCCCGACGGTGGGATGCCGCGTCCAGGTGAAGCAGGTCACGTCGAACGACATCGTGAGCCTGGGCGTGGGCCCCGAGTTGGCAGGCCCCGACCGTCGTTTGCAGCCTTTCCTTCACGGCTTCGCGGGTGTCACCGCTTTCGTGACCGAGTCATCCCTCCGCGGCCGGAACGATCACGACGGGTTCGCCGGAACGTACAATCAGCACGACTTCACCTTCTCCTGGGGCGGAGGCGCGGGTGTCCGGGCGCGAATCCCGGTCGCGGGCGTTCCGGTGCATCTCAATCTCGCCGGGCGTTACCAGAACAACGGCCATGTCGAATACCTGCGGTCGGGCGACATCACCGATCAGCCGGATGGGTCGATCACCTTGAACCGGCAGCGCAGCCGTGCCGATCTACTTAGCTTCCATGTGGGCGCGTCCGTGGGGGTGCGCATGCCGAAGTGGCCGGTGGGCTCCGGGAAGTAACGGGCGGGCGTTCTACCTGAGTGGCGAATCGAACCTCGTCTCGTCTCACGAACCGGAGAAACGACATGCGCAGCGCCCATCGGGCTCTACTCTCCACGGCAATGCTTCTGCTTCCGGTGCCATTTGCCGGCGCGGCGCCGTCCGGCCCCGTGCTCGGGGCGACGTCGGATTGCCGGCCCGAAGCGCCGGCGCTGGACGAGGAGAGGTTCGTCCGCATCGGTGGCATCGAGCAGTGGGTGACCATTCGAGGGTCCGATTGCAGGAATCCGGTGATCCTCTTTCTGCACGGCGGTCCCGGCAGCCCATTGAGCCCCTACGCCAGCGCGATCTACGGCGCGTGGGAGGCGGGATTCACGCTCGTTCAATGGGATCAGCGGGGTACCGCGAGGACGTACGGGCGCAATCCTCCCGAAGCGGACTCCGCATTGACTCTCGAGCGGATGACGCAGGACGGGCTGGAGCTGACGTCCTACCTGATCGATCATCTGGACGCCGACAAGCTGATCCTCGTCGGAGGGTCGTGGGGCTCCGCGCTGGGCGTGCACATGGTCACGCAGCGGCCGGAGCTGTTTCATGCGTATCTCGGGACGGGCCAGCTCGTCAGCTACCAAGAGAATCAGGCGTCGACGTACCGAAATCTGCTCGAGCTGGCGCGTGCCGCGGAAGACACTGTGACCACCATGGCCCTCGAGGCGCTCGGACCGCCGCCCTGGACCGATCCCCGCAACGCGGGGATCGTGCGGCGCGCAACGCGAAGCTACGAGGCGCGGACGACGACGCCGGCGCCCGACTCGTGGTGGGAAGCTGCGGCTGAGTACGCGTCGCCCCGCCTACAGGACGACCGCGAAGCCGGTGACGACTACTCCTACCTGCAATTCGTCGGCTACGCGGGTGACGGCATGTTCTCCCGCATCGACCTGCGGCGACTCGGCACCGACTTCGAGGTTCCCGTCTACCTGATCCAGGGCGCCGAGGATCTCGTCACGACCACCGAGGTCGCCCGCGCCTACTTCGACAGCATCGAAGCGCCCGCGAAAGCACTCGTCGTCCTCCCGCGAACGGGGCACGACCCGAACGAAGCCATGCTCGACGCCCAATACGAAATCCTGACAAATCGCGTGATTCCTTCGATCGATCGATGAATCGCGCGTCAACGCCGACTACGGAAGACATATGAGAGCGATCGTATCGACAGGGTACGGATCCCCCGACGTCCTCGAGCTCAGGGAGATCGAAAAGCCCACCCCGAAGGACGATGAGATCCTGATCCGTGTGCGCGCGACGACGGTCACCACCGCCGACTGGAGGGCGCGGAGCCTCGCGATGCCCCCCGGGTTCGGACCGATGGGCCGTCTGATATTCGGCATCTCCGGGCCGCGGCAGCCGATCCTCGGCACCGAGCTGGCCGGTGAGGTCGAGTCCGTCGGCAAGGACGTCACCCGCTTCAGCCCCGGAGACGCCGTGTTCGCGTTCCGCGGGGCCGGAATGGGGTGTCATGTGGAATACCGGACGATGCCGGAGAGCGGAGCCGTCGCACACAAGCCGCCCAACCTCAGCTTCGAGGAAGCCGCCGCCCTCTCCTTCGGCGGGACGACCGCGCTGAGCTTCTTCAGACGGGCGAAGATCCAGCCGGGTGAGAGGGTCCTGATCAACGGCGCCTCCGGCGGCGTCGGCACGGCGGCCGTCCAGCTCGCGAAACACTTCGGCGCCCACGTCACCGGCGTGTGCAGCACAGACAATGTCGAGCTGGTGACGTCACTGGGCGCCGACCGCGTGATCGATTATACCCGCGAGGACTTCGCGGCCGACGGCGCGACGTACGACATCATCATGGACACGGTCGGCACCATTCCGTACGCCCGAGCCAGGGCGTCACTGACAAAGGATGGCCGGCTGCTCACCGTGCTCGGCGGACTGCAGGAGCTGCTCCGCTCGCCCTGGATCTCGTTGTCGACCAGCCATCGCGTGATCGCCGGCCCGGCCGGAGGAAACGCGGAGGACCTGCGCTTTCTCGCAGCACGCGCCGAGGCGGGCGAGTTCACGCCGGTCATCGACCGCCGCTACCCTTTCGAGGAGATGCCCGATGCGCACCGCTACGTCGACCTCGGGCACAAGAAGGGCAACGTCGCCGTCCTTTTGTGATCGGACGATAACGGCCTGGGCCGTCGCGATGGAGGCCGCGCAAGGCGATGCGCAGAGTAAGCTACCCCCGCGCGCGCCCAAGCGCGGCCCTACCGACCCTCGCGGGAGATCAGCGTCGATTCGAGAGCAGCCAGGCGCCGCTCGATTGCGGTGAGCGTCGGGGTCCGGGAGCGAAAGAGCCATGCAACGGTCATCAGCACGCCGAGGAACAGAGAAAGCGCGCCGGTCATGGCGAGCATGACGAAGATGGCCCGTAACACTTCGAGCGACAGGCCGCCCGTCGTCCGGCTGAGGAAGAAGGTGATGCCGAACAGGGGGATTGTGGCGAACGTCACGGACCAGGCGAGGATGGCTGCTCGACGGATCCGGGCCTCGGCGACCACCTCCCGCGCGATGATCTCCTCGAGAAATCCGCGATCCCCGTGAAGTGTGCCTGTCTGTCGTGTCATCGGTCATCTCCGTTGTGCGGATGCGAAACTGCCCGTGAAATCAGCTCTCGATGTAGAGCGGCCTTGGCGTAGTAGAGACGGGAGCGAACCGTCCCCACGCCGCAGCCGACGATCCCGGCGATCTCCTCGTAGGTAAACTCTTCGAAGTACCGCAGCGACAGCACCTCCCGGTGCGGAGCCGACAGCTCGGCCAGCGCTCGGTGCAGCGCTTCGCTCTCGAAGTCTGCGAAGGCCGTCGCATGGTCGTCGTCGGGGGCGACCAGGCCGGCGAGCTCCCGCTCCATCGCTTCGCCGTCGAGCGTCACCTCACGCCGCGTCCTCCGAAGCTTCGATATCGTTTGCCTGTGCGCGACGCGGAAGAGCCAGGCGCGAAACGCCTGCGGCTCCTCCAGCCTGGCGATCTTTCGGACCACAGAGACCCAGACTTCCTGGAGCACGTCCTCGGCATCCGCCGCGGAGCCCATCCGATGTTCTACGTAAGCGAGGACGCGGGCGTGGTAGCGGTCGAAGAGGATGCCGAACGCATCGGAGTCTCCGAGTTGCGCGCGCAGGACCACGAGGTGCTCTGCGATCCGATCGTCGCCGGAGCCGACCACTCCCCCTTTCGTCATCGGCTCACGGCTCAGCGTGGGGAGCGTCGAATTCGACCTGGAGACGGACTTCGGCCGGGAACCGCACCTCTTCGCCGCGGAGGAAGGCCCCGAGCAGATCGAAAATGGGTTCCCAATGACTGTACAGGTTGTACAGCGCCCCATGATTCCCCGTGATCACCTCGACGAGCTGCCCGTTCTCGAGCGTGGCTACGACCTCCCGCGCATTCTCGATCGGAGTCGAGGTATCCCAGGTACCGTGCACGATCACGGTGGGAATCGCGGAGCGCAGCGGAGCCCTGAACCCGGCCCCGAGGTCGGGCGCCCGCCACGTTCCACAGAGTTCAGCGTACTCCCAGTTGATGTCGCCGAGCAGGCCGCGCGCGGGAGCGTTCCCGTAGCGCGCCGCCCGCGCCGGGCTGATCCCTGACGAGCAGTCCATCATGAAGTGCATCGGATCGTCGACCGGGTATTCGCGGAAAGCGAGTGCTGCCTCCGCCGGGAGGGAATAGTCGCCCTCGTACATGTCGAGGATGAACCGCGGCCAGGCGAGCGGCCGGTTCCTCTGACCCGCCTGAAATCCCGCTATCAACCGCACGGTCGTCCCGTCCACGACGACCTCGCTGGCGTCCGGCCCGTCTCCGGAGCGTACGAGGACCGGATCGGCGTCCAGGCGCGTGATCACCGAACGAAGAGCTTCCAGCAGCCCACCCCGCGGCATCCGCGCGCCGAGAGCACCCGAGGCCTCGACCGCGGCGGCGTGGCGGTTGAAGGCCCGGAGGCGGCCCGACGGCGAGTCCCAGGTGTGGTCCGGCCCCTCGATCCCGTGCATGACCACTCGCTCGATCGATTCAGGGAAGTACCGCATCAGGGCGAGCGCCAGATGAGAGCCGTAGCTCCCGCCGATCAGCGTCACACGATCATACCCCAGGGCCGCTCGCAGGGCATCCACGTCGGCGGCGTTTTCCGCAGTCGTATAGGCCTGCAGATCGACGCCCGCGGCGAGCCAGCGGTCCCTGCATGCGGCAGCCTTGTCACGAATCGCCGCGGCCAGGATGTCGATCCGCAGCGGCAGTTCAGCGGGCAGGTCGACGTGCTCGTCGCACCCGAGGTTCGGCAGGGAGTGCCCGGCGCCACGCTGATCGAAGAGCACGACGTCGGCATTGCTCCGGTAGAACTGGACCTCGTCGAAGTTGGCTTCGTTTTCGACCTGGTCGATCCACGAGGAACCCGGTCCACCTGCCAGGAGAAAGATCGGCGTGCCCGGCTCGGCAGCGGTCGAGCGCAGCCTGTAGTACGGAATCGAGATCACTCGTTCGGTGGGCCGTGCCCGGCTCTCCGGCACGAGCAGGGCTCCCGATTCGACCTCCATCGTCCGGCCATCGGCCGCGGTCACGACCCCCGGTGTCCGCGTCAGCGTACCGACCACGCCGGTTACGCGGCCCGACTGTGCCTCGAGCGCACCGCTTGTGGTCCACAGAAGCAGGCAGTACAGTAGCGAAGTAGCTCGCATGGCGTCCTCGGCGGCGTGGGGGTGGAGGTTCCGGCGGATCAGGCACCGGATTACGAACCAGGGACGTCGCGAGGCCGAGGAAGGTTCAATCGACGACTGGAATCGATCCTGCATGAAGGCGTGCGCCGGTTCCAGCTGGGAGCCGATGGAATTGGTCACCCCTCAGCGGCCCTCGACCTGCCGGCTTTCTAGATTCCCACCCGCCGGCGTGCGTACCCGTGCTAGCGCCGGGGCCGTTCGGGGGAGATTCAGCCACCAAGACTGAAATACCATATTGAGCGCGACGGATCCCACCTCGACAGCGGTCCGCCTCAAGAAGGACCTCGGCCTCTTCGACGTGTTCGCCATCAGCACCGGCGCGATGTTCAGCTCGGGCTTCTTCCTGCTGCCCGGATTAGCCGCTGCGCAGACTGGTCCCTCGGTCGTGCTCGCTTACCTGTTGGCGAGCTTTTTCATTCTGCCGGCGATGTTCAGTGTCGCGGAGCTCAGCACCGCGATGCCGAAGGCCGGCGGTCCGTACTACTTCCTGGATCGCAGTCTGGGACCGATCGTCGGCACGGTCGGGGGCCTCGGTGAGTGGCTGGCGTTGATCCTGAAAAGCGCCTTTGCTCTGATTGGTATGGGCGCCTACCTCGCCATCTACGTGGAGGTCCCGGTCCAGCCTCTGGCGATCGCGCTGACCGGGGTGTTCACCATCATCAACATCGTGGGTGCGAAGGAGACCGGTGGCCTCCAGCGCGTGCTGGTCGCGACGCTGGTAGCCATCCTCGGCTTCTTCGTCGTGCAGGGGCTCGTAGAGGTCTTCTCTCTCGGTGTCGGGCAGGTCACGCGTGAGCGATTCCTGCCTTTCATGCCCTTCGGCTTCACCGGGTTGATGGGGACCGTCGGGTTCGTCTTCGTTTCCTACGCCGGGCTCGCGAAGGTCGCCAGTGTCGCGGAAGAGGTGCAGGATCCCGAACGCACGATCCCGCTCGGGATGATGCTCTCCCTCGGCATTACCACGCTGATCTACGTCGTCGGCGTCTACATCATCGTAGCCGTTCTCACGCCCGAGCAGCTTCGGGCCGACCTGACTCCCGTCGCCACCGCGGCCGGAGCCTTTTTCGATTGGCTTCCCGCGGGGGCGGGTCTCGTCCTGATCGTGGTCGCCGCGATCGCGGCGTTCGCTTCGACGGGCAATGCGGGCATTCTTTCCGCTTCGCGCTACCCGCTGGCCATGGCCCGCGACCACCTGGTCTGGGACGGCTTCGGTCAGATCGGGCGTTTCGGTACACCGACCAAGGCGATTCTCGCGACGGGCGCCCTCATGGTCCTGGCCATACTGACGCTCGATATCGAAGGAATCGCGAAGCTCGCCAGCGCATTCCAACTACTGATCTACTCCTTGTTGAGCCTGGCCGTGATCGTGATGCGCGAGAGCCGCATCGAGGGATACGATCCCGGCTACCGCTCGCCTGTATATCCATGGATGCAGATCTTCGGCATCGTCGCGCCATTCTGGCTGATCGCCGAAATGGGGCAATTGGCGATCCTCTTCACGCTCGGCCTCGTCGCGCTTTGCATCGGCTGGTACTTCTATTACGCCCGCGGTCACATCGAACGCGAGGGAGCGATCCTGCATACATTCGCGCGCATGGGCGAGAGCCGATACGCCGGACTCGACCTGGAGCTGCGCGGGATCGTCAAGGAGAAGGGGCTGCGGGCGGAAGACCCCTTCGACGCGGTGGTCGCGCGGGCTGCCGTCATCGACATCGAAGGCCGGGAGTCCTTTTCCAGTATCGTGCGGCAGGCATCCCAGGTGCTGGCCGAGCGAACCGGCCTGGAGGCGGACGCGCTGACGGCTGATTTCATGCGCGAACGCGAGGTCGACATGATGCCTCTGGCCGGCGTCGCGGCACTGCCGCACACGCGCGTCGAAGTCGATCAGCCGGAGCTGGTGCTGGTCCGCGCTCCAGCAGGGATCCCGATCCGCGAAGGCGCATCGATGGACGACGGGCGGGCAGTCTCCGCCCGGGTCGTGGCCGTCTTCTTTCTGGTCAGCCCTCAAGGGGAGCCCGGGCAGCACCTTCGGCTGCTCGGCCACCTCGCGACGCATGTGGACGACGACGCCTTCCTCGAGCAGTGGCTGGCGGCGAAGAACGACGACGAGTTGCGCGCCACACTGCTCCGCGAGGAGCGCTCGATCACCCTGCACCTGTCGACCGCGTCGATAGCGGCTGCGTGGATCGACCGACCGGTGCGGGACCTGAAACTCAGGAGCGACACGCTCATCGCGCTGGTCCGCCGGGAAGGTCACACCTTCGTGCCCCATGGGTCCACGGTCCTTCGCGCCGGCGACCGGCTCACGGTGATCGGCGAGCCGGAAGCGATCCGTTCGCTGGCTGTGGGTGACACGGCCGAGTAAGAACCCGCCCGGAATTCCCCCGCTCATCGAAACCGCCGGCTGCTGCGCGGGTAGCACGTAACGCCACCCTCGACACAGTTGAACGGACGCGCATGAAATCGCAGCCTCGCCGGATTCTCGACGGTTTCCTAGCCATCGGCCCTCATCCGCTCGATGCGCAGCTCGAGGCGCTCTCCACGTACGCGGAGCGACGAGGCTATGAGCTCGGTCTCTTCTGGGCGATTCTTCCCGACGAAGATCCGGCGACGGCCGCCCCCGACTTCGGCGTTCCCATGGTCGCCTTCGACGACGAGATCGCGAACTTCACCGCGGAGGAGCGCGAGCCTTCGGCTTCCGTAGAAGATTCTCCCGCTACTGCGATCAGGGATTGGCACGTTGCGCACGGCGTTCCGCAACAGAAGCGACCCACCCTGCACCTCCCCGTCTACGGCTCGGTCGAAGAGGACGGAATCGCAGGCGACGCCATACTCTGCATCGGCCTGGAGTCGCTCGACCGACAGATCGAGAGAATCGAGGCGTTCGCGATGCGCTCGGGGGTGACGCTGCGGGCCGTGTTCGTCGCCAGCGGACCGGACAATCTCCAGGTGCTGCTTCGTGACTTCAGCGCGTCCTGCAGGGCGCTCGGAAGCGCGGTCACCCTGACGGTCGGCCCGCAGACCGAGATTCAAGTCCACGGCTGATCCGGCACACTTTCCCTTGAAGCCCGTCGAACGCCTCGCCGAAGCGATCGCCCCGGACGGTAGTGCTCTGACGCTGTACCGTCACGACGGTGATTACGGCATCCGCGCCGGTGGAACGGAGCTGATGTCGACCCGGCGCCACCACTCCGAGGAGCAGCTTGCCACACGCGTCTGTCTCTCGCTCCGGGACGCCCCGCCGCCCGGGGTGCTGATCGGCGGGCTCGGCTTCGGGTACACCCTGGCTGCCGCGCTCCGCGTGCTCCCGGCGGATGCGAAGGTCGTGGTGGCCGAGCTCATCCCGGAGATCATCGAGTGGAACCTCCATCCCGACTACCCTCTCGCCAGGCCCCTCCTCGCGGATCCGCGAGTGGAGCTACGAAACGTCGACGTGGCCGACGTGCTGAGTTCGAGCCGCCGCTCCTTCGACGCAATCCTCATGGACGTGGACAACGGGCCCGAGGCGCTCACGACCGAACGGAACGCCGCATTGTACGGAACCCGCGGTGTTCGCATGACGGTCGACGCACTCCGCCCGCGAGGGCGGCTGGCTTACTGGTCCGCCGGGGATGACAAGCGGTTCACGGCGACGCTGCGCGCGGCCGGCCTCGAGGTCGAAGAGGTCCGGGTACGGGCGCACAGGACCTCCGGCGGGCGGCACACCTTACTGATCGGCCGCCGATCGGCGCGCTGAGATACGCGGCTGCCTCTGCTCTGGCGCGATCGCGCCGGATGAGCCATTATTGGTGCCGAGGCCGATCCGCTTATCGGCCTATCTTCCGGCGGGATCCCGCCACTGCATCATACCCTCCGCGCGTCCTGAACCAGGAGTTGGTGAATGAAGAGATTGCACTCGCACGGTGCGCATTTCCGCACCGTATTCGGCTCGCTGACGCTGGCGGTCGCCATCTCCGCAGCCGGTTGCGACGCAGGTATCGCCGGTGAACAGGTCGCAGTCCCCGAAGGTGAGTGGTGGAACATCACGAGCGACGGGACCGGCACACGGTACCTCGGGGCCGAGCAGATCGACGCCTCCAACTTCAACGATCTTCAGGTGGCCTGGGAGTGGGACGGCGCCGAAGACGCCGGCGTCGACCTCGGCGGCTCCGTCAACGCCAGAGGCCTGCCGATCTATGCGCGCGGAAAGCTGATCACCACGTCGGGACCCCGGCGGACGGTCGTGGCGCTCGACCCGGCGACGGGCGAGACCATCTGGACCTTCCAGGAGCCGATGACGTTCCGCACCGAGTATTCACCGCGCAACAATCACGGTAAGGGTGTCACCTACGCCGAGATCGACGGTCGCGGAATCGTGTTCGTCACCACGCCGGGGCTGTTCCTGCACGCGCTCGACGCCGATACGGGCGAGCCGCTGGAGAACTGGGGAACGGGGATCCTGATCGAGGGCTTCCCCGCGAGCGGCTCGATCGACGTGGTCGCCGATATTCTCGACGGCTGGCCGCGCTGGGAAAACATGAACCAGGAGCTGGATCCGGATCGCGGCCCGCCCCTCGAGCTCGGCTTCATCACCAGCTCGTCGCCTCCGATCGTCGTCAACGACGTCGTCGTGGTCGGCAACTCGGCCGAGCAGGGCTACAACCAATCCCGCATCGAGAACATCCCCGGCGACATCGTCGCTTACGACGCGCGGACGGGCGACCGACTCTGGAAGTTCCACATGATCCCGCGAGAGGGAGAGTTCGGCTACGACACCTGGGAGGAGGGATCCGCTGAATGGTCCGGCAACGTCGGCTCGTGGGCGCCCCTATCGGCCGATCCGGAGCGCGGGCTGGTATTCGTACCCACGAAGGGCGGCGTGATCGACTACTACGGCGGTTTCCGGAAGGGTGACAACCTCTTCGGCAACAGCGTCGTGGCTCTCGACGTCCAGACCGGCGAGCGCGTCTGGCATTATCAGATGGTTCACCACGACATCTGGAACTACGACTCGCCGACGGCTCCGATCCTGATGGACGTGACGGTCGACGGGCAGGAGATCCCGGGTGTCTTCCAGGCGACGAAGCAAGCCTACCTCTTCGCTTTCAACCGTGAGACGGGTGAGCCGATCTGGCCGATCGAGGAACGGCCGATCCCACAGTCGAAGGTGCCGGGCGAGCAGCTCTCGGCGACGCAGCCGCACCCGACCTGGCCACTGCCCTACGACCGGCAGGGCCGAACGGAGGAGGATCTGATCGACTACACGCCCGAGCTGTACCAGATGGCGTACGATCAGGCGGTCCGCGGCGAATGGCTCGCACCCTTCTGGAACCCGCCGGTCCACCGCGACAATCCGGAGGGTGCCGGTCCGGCACGCATCTGCCCGGGCGATACGGGCGGAGTGAACATCACGGGGCCGGCGGCGGCCGACCCGCGCAACGGAATCATCTTCATCACCTCGCACAGCTCGTGCATCAGCGCACTGCTCGTCCCGGGCGAGGAAGTCGACCGCCCGAACGCGACGGGCGAGACGGTGGCGCGCTACGCCCAGAGCGGTGGCGGCTCGGGACCGCCCGACGATCAGGCCCCCGACAGAATCGACGGGCTCTCGATCTGGAAGGGTCTCCAGGGCCGGATCAGCGCGATCGATCTGAACACGGGCGACTATCTCTGGACCATCCCCCACGGCGAGATGCCCCAGAGCGCACGCGAGCACCCGCTGCTCGAGGGGATCGACGTGCCTGAGCAGGGACGCGGCGGCCACGCGGCGATGATGGCCACGCAGACGCTTCTGCTGGCGACGGGCATGACCGCTGACAACACACCGCACCTCTTCGGCATCGACAAGCAGACGGGCGAGCGGGTCGGCCAGGTGCCTACCCCTCGACTCGGTGCGTACGGGTTGATGGGCTACGTGCATGAAGGCAAGCAGTACGTGGTGATGCCACGCGTCGGCGGCTACACCACGCTCGCGCTCCCCTGACCGCGTGGGGAGGAGCACCGGCAGCACTCGCCTTCGAAGCTCCCGCGTAGACGCAGGCGTAGACGGTCGACGAAGCCCCGCCGTGTCAGCACGGCGGGGCTTCGTCCGCGCACTGACAGGAAGCAGGCGCGACGTGGCTCGCGCCCGGGGTACCGGGCGAAGCGCCTGATGAATAGTGGGAACCAGGAGTGACGCGGACCCGCGCAGGACGCGAGCTAATCGAAGCACGAACGACCCCCAGCGAACGAGGCGCCCGACGATGAAGGTACTTCGACATCGGCTCCAGACGGATGATGGTGAGGCTGTGTCGTTCCGGCGAAGTCCGAACGTGGGCGGCGCGCTCGACCCGAAGTATCTGGTAATGCACTACACGGCAGGCAGAAGCGCGGCGGATTCGATCGCCTGGCTGACGAACAGCGAAGCGCGTGCGTCGGCACACCTGGTGATCGGCCGAGATGGAAGCATCACGCAACTGGTCGCATTCGACCGGGTGGCGTGGCATGCGGGAGCGAGCTCGTGGGAGGGGGTCGTGGGCCTCAATGGCCACTCGATCGGAATCGAGCTCGACAATGCGGGTCGACTGACGCGACAGGGCGGCCGCTGGCGGGCGTGGTTCGGCGACACCTACCCGGACGACGAGGTGATGGAGGCCGTCCACAAGCACGAGAGCGAGCCGAGTGGCTGGCACACATACACGCCGGAGCAGCTCGACGCGGCGCTGCACGTGTCACGGACGATCGTCAGCAAGTATGGTCTGCGCGACATCATCGGTCACGACGACATCTCACCGCATCGCAAGTCCGATCCTGGTCCGGCATTTCCGATGGCGAACTTCCGCGCACGGATCTTTGGAAGGCTGGAGGATGAACTACCGCTGTACGAGACGACCGTCGCTCTCAACATACGTACCGGGCCCGGGACGCACTTCGACAAGCTTCCCGCGAGCCCTCTCCCCACTGGCACCTCGCTGGACGTCCTCGGCGCGGAAGGGACCTGGCGACTGGTGGATGTTGTGGACCCGACCGACGGCGAGCCGGACATTCAGGGATGGGTGCACGGCGGCTACCTGCGCCGGGTCGATTGAGACTGTGGTGAAGCGCGGTCCGCGCGGCATCGGCAGGGCTGGGGCGAGCCGATGAGGGGAGGGCCCGCGACCGAGAGACGGGGTTCGCCGGTGCTCGGACTGGGAGAGAACTGGCAACAGTTCTCGATTCTGGTTCTGGTGAACGCCTTCGTCGGGACGATGGTCGGAGTGGAGCGCTCGGTGCTGTCGATCCTGGCGGAGGAGGAATTCGCGGTCGCGTCGGCCACCGCGGCGATGTCGTTCCTCATCGCTTTCGGGCTGACGAAGGCGATCGCCAACTTCGTTGCGGGCGATTTCGCCCAGCAGATCGGTCGGCGGCGGATTCTGCTGATCGGATGGTTGTTCGCCCTTCCCGTTCCCCTCCTGCTCTGGTGGGCGCCTACCTGGAACTGGGTCGTGTTCGCGAACCTCCTCCTGGGCGCGAATCAGGGGCTCGCTTGGTCGGCGACGGTGATCATGAAGATCGACCTCGTCGGCCCGAAGCAACGCGGGCTGGCGATGGGGCTCAACGAGTTCGCCGGGTATCTGGCGGTGGGGCTCGCCGCGCTCGCATCGGGCTACTTCGCTGCTGCGTACGGCGCCCGCAGCGGCCCGGTGTGGATCGGCGGGGCGGCGGCGGTCCTGGGGCTGGCAATGACCGTCTTCTTCGTCCGGGATACGGGTGCGCATGTCGAGCTCGAGCACGCCATGGCGGACCGCGCGATCGAGGGGGGTCCCGACCCGCTACCCACCGGCTTCCAGGCCCGCCTCTGGCATGCGAGCTGGGCCAACCGGCCGCTCTTCGCGAGCAATCAGGCCGGATTCGTGAACAACCTCAACGATGGGCTCGCCTGGGGTCTCTTCCCCCTGTATTTCGCCGCCGTGGGCCTCTCGCTGCGCCAGATCGGCTGGCTCGCGGCCCTCTATCCGGCGGTCTGGGGGATCGCACAGATCGGCACGGGAGCCCTCTCGGACCGCACCGGGCGCCGCCCGCTCATCGTCGGGGGGATGCTATTGCAGGCCCTGGCGCTGGGAGCGTTCGCGGCGACCGACGAATTCCTCTGGTGGGCGG
This sequence comes from Gemmatimonadota bacterium, assembly GCA_040905505.1. GTDB lineage: Bacteria > Gemmatimonadota > Gemmatimonadetes > Longimicrobiales > Longimicrobiaceae > WHSP01. The sequence goes on from JBBDRL010000050.1 coordinate 41,509, forward strand.
TCGCCGCCGTGGTCCTCGGGCTGGGTACGGCCGCCGTCTATCCGACCCTCATCGCACAGGTCAGCGACCTCCTCACCCCGCGCGACCGCGCGAGCGGCGTGGGCGTCTACCGGCTCTGGCGCGACCTCGGCTACGTGGCGGGAGCGCTGATCGCCGGCCTGCTCGCCGACATGCTCGGCTACCGCGCAGCGATCGGCGTCATCGCCGTCCTCACCGCTCTCTCTGGCCTGATTGCCCGAGGATACCTGCCCGAACCGCCTGGGCGCGAGGGCTAAGGGCAATACTGTTCAGTTAGCGACTCTGATACTATATTGCACCTCCGGACTTGAACCC
>JBBDRL010000051.1:0-41695 GCA_040905505.1 Gemmatimonadota bacterium
GGAATTCACATACCGCTCCAGGGCGTCAGGAACCAGACCATGAGGATCGGCACGAGCGGGATCATGACGATGCCGACCAGCCAGAGGATCATCTCCGCTGTCGTATAGTCGGGTTCCGGGTCCGGCTCGGCTTCCAGGTCGACGTTCTGATCAGCCATTGGGCATCTCGCATCTCTCGAATCACTGAACGCGGCGAACGGGGCTATCTTAGCATCTCGCCCGTTTCATGTCCAGGCACGCGAGGCGGTTCGCGCGTGAAGAACGATCCGCCACCGGCGGCCAGGTCGCGGATGAGGCCGGCCGGCTGAAAACGCTCTCCGCGGTTACGGGCTTCCTGATGAAGCTCATCCACCAGCCGCGTGAGCCCGACGCTCTCTGCATGATACAGGAGCCCGCCCCGCTCCCGCGGAAATCCCAGGCCCAGAACGGAGATCACTTCCAGATCGCCCGGGTCCGTGGTGCAGCCTTCCTCGACGATCAGCCCCGCCTCGTTCATCAGCATCAGAAGCAGCAGATGCACAGGAGAGTCGGGCCGCGAGGGTTCCCCGGAGGCGCTCGCGGGAGGTAGCGAGGTATTGATGCCGACGGGTCGATTCTCGCGGTATCGATAGAACGTGCCACCCTCCCGGGCGAGTCGCTGAAGGGTCGGTGACGCCTGCATTCGCCCGCCGACGGCAGCGGCAAGGCTCTCCATCATCCGCGCCGAACGGCGCAGGCCGATCGCGTCCATCCGACGAAATGGACCGACCTCGAACCCGAAGGCTTCGGCCGCGTCATCGACCTGATCCACGGTCAGGCCCGCCTCCAGGAGCCGGGCCGCCTCGGCGAAGTAGACTCCCAGGAGCCGGGTCCCCGGCGATGGCGTCTGGTCCGTAACCACCACCGCGGTCATCGAGAGGCGGCGGGCGAGCCGGCGGGCGGTCGAGACGATCTCCGGAGAGGTCAGTGCGCCGGGGACGATCTCGAGGAGCCTGAAGCGGTCGATCGGTAGAGCGGGGAGCATGGCCAAGACGCGCTCGGGACGCGTCAGAACTCGCTGGACTCGTGTCGGCGAGGCGGACCAGTCGTGGAAAGCCAGAAGGCAGGTCTCCCTGACGTGGGTCTCGGCTTCCGCGAGGAGCTCCACAGCCGCCCCTTCACCGAGCTCGGGTGTTCCCACGACGAGGCCGAGGGTTCCAAAGCCGCCGAACCCGGTGACACCCTCCAGCCTCCCTGCGCGACGGCGCGCCTGGCCTTCCGTGATCCGCCCCTGGTCGCTCTCCCACATCAGCCGCATGCGAGCGCGCTCGACACCCTTGCGGACCAGAGCACGGCGCTCGTCCTTCATCCGCACCCGCGTCCCGGCGCTCACGAGCGCGTGCGCGAGGTCGCTGCCCGTCTGCCCCGCCCCGAGTACCGCCGCCGCCTCGAACTCCCCGGCCCCGATCGGCAATCGGCTGCGCGCTCGCTCGGTGTACCGGTAGGAGTGGAGCCGGCCCTGCGCCTCGCCGGACCGGATCAGCCGGGTCGCCGTTTCCGTTTCCCGCTCGAATGCCTCGCTCAGCGGCAGCGCCACGGTCTCGGAGATGAGGTCGAGCGCTACGTGTTGGGCTTCCTCCGGATCCTGCCCGCCCAGGAAGCGCCTGCGAGCACGGGACGATAGGAGGCGCCGCCCAGGCGCCGTATCGTCCAGCAACCGTCGGCGAATCGGCCGCCCGCGCCGCCTTTGCGGGCGCCCGTATTGAAGGCGTCCTAGGGTGAACCGCTGGACCTGGTTCGTGAACTCGGCGGACGCGAGCACGCCGTCCATCAGACCGATTTCCCGCGCTTCTTCGACCGGTAACGAGATGCCTGTCAGCACGAGCTCCAGCGCTGCCCTGAGCCCGACCAGCCGCGGCAGGCGCACCGTTCCGCCCCACGCCGGCAGAAGGCCCAGCCGCACATGAGGAAATCCGATGCGCGCGCCGCCGACGTCGCAGCCCACTCGATAGGAGCATGCGAGGGCCAGTTCGGCCGCACCACCGAGCCACTGCCCCTGAACGGCGGCGATACTGGGAATCGGCAACTGCTCCAGCCGCCGCAGCACCCGCCGCCCCTCATGCGACCAATCGCTGAAGTCGGCCGCCGAGAGTGCACGAATCTCGTCGAGATCATAACCTACGAGGCGGGGGTGCGGGGCGACCGTCCCTATGATCAGGGCCCGCGCCCGTCCCTGAACCGCCAGCAACTCGACCTCGGTGATCAGATCGCTGAACTCCCGCATCGAGCTGATTGTCAGAGGGACCGCGGAGCCGCGCTGCGGCCTCATCTCGAGCCACGCGATCTCCTCGTCGCGCACCGACAGTGAGAACGCGAGTCTGCCGTCGCCGAGTGAGTCTTCGCCAGGCGGCTCGGTGGGGCTCTCAGCGGGAGACCTGCGGAAAGGCGGCTCGACCATGGGTGATGGTAGCATCGAGGCCCCACTCCGGCGCATGGAGCGGGGCCTCGTAACGAAAGAGGAGGTGGGCTGGAGAGTCTTGCCCTCAGAAGCCCGGAACGAACCCGAACTGCCAGTGCCAGCCCCTGTCCCGCTGGAACGCGTTCACGTAGTCGATCTCCATGATCAGAATCCCGAACAGATTGATCCGCGCACCCACGCCGGCGCTGGTCATGATACCTCGTTCCGTCATATCCGACGGAATCCCCCTGACGAAGGTCGGCGTCGTGCTCTGCGTCCACGCCATTCCCGCGTCACCGAAGACGAAACCCTCAATGGGCGGTAAGCCCAGCGATGAGCCGATCACGAGCTGTTGAATCAGCGGGAACCGAAGCTCTGCGCTCACCACGCCCAGCCGACTGCCGAGGAGCTGCGTGAGCACGGTGCAGTCATTCCCCTGTGACTGGCTCTGCACACACTCGTTCCACACGTTGTAGTAACCCCTTACGTACCAGGGCTGACCCAGGTAGACGTCCTGGAATACGCTCTCCCCATCGACCGTCGCTTCGGCATCCCGCCCGTACCGCCCGATGTGCATCCCCCGCACGGCGAAGGTGAACGGGCTCATGAAGAGATAGCGCCGGTAGTCCGCCAGTCCCTGCACGAATTGCAGGTTGCCGACCGTCGGAGTGATCTGGAAGCGGTAGCGCTGCCCCGCGAAGGGGGACGTATAGCCCAGAAGAGAGCTGTCGTAGATGAGCGCCGCCGACGTCTCGAAGAGATTCAGCGTCAGTCCGTCGACGTTCCTCTGCCGCTCGCCCCGGAACGTGAACTGCTGGCGGTCGAAGAGGAACTCATAGAGCTGAAGGTCCCGTGAGACCCGCCGCATGCCAGCCGTGAACTCGACCCGCTGGACCTGGGAGAACGGATACTGGGCAAACCCCTGGATGCTCGAATCGAAGGTTCTGATCCTCGCGATCTGCTGGACAATCGCGTCCTCGGCCGGATCGATGTACTCATTGTAGCCGCCGTACACGATCGGGATCCGCTGTGCGGAGCCGCCGAAGTTCCAGCGCTCCCGCATGTTCACGTACTGTACGGCAAAGCCGACCTCATCGATCTGACCCTGGGCCTGGATCGCCCCGAATACCTGATGCCGGGCCAGAATGTCGCTGAAGATTCCGTAGATGCCGCCGTACAATCCCCCTGATCCGAACGCACCTCCACCCACCGACACCCCGACCTGCGGCTGACCGAGGTAATCCAGGCCGAGACGTGGCCGATAGGGCACGATGTTCCAATCGGCTGCCTGCTGGCGTGTCGGCAGCCCGATGGTCGGATCCTCGAGCATCATGGCGACGCGGTTGAACGCCGGCTCGCTCGGACGCGGGACCGGTGGCAGAAGTGCTGCCGTCGGGACGACAGAGTCGACCGCCTCGACGAGCGTCTCCGGCACGATCTCCGCACCGGCCAGATCATCGGCCTCACTGAGCGAGTAGATGTTGTACCCGCCCTCCTGGAACTCGGTGAAGAGCAGACGGCTCCCGTCCGCCGACAGCGTCATCGCCGGGCTCACATCGGTGATGCCGCTGACGCCGATGAACAGGTCAGTCACCTGCGCGAGCGCACCGTCGGCGAGGTCGACGCGGTATACGTTCGCAATGCCGGTGCGATTCGAGATGAAGTAGAGGCCGTTACCGTCAGCGGTCCACTGCGGGTTGATGTTCTTCGTTCCTCCGATACCGGGGACGATCGAGATCTCGCGTGTCCCGCGGTCCATGATCGCGAGCCGGTACGGGCCGTAGGTCAGATCGTCGAAGTTGGTGCCCTCGCCTCGGTCGGTGACGAATGCGATGCGGCTCCCGTCCGGCGAGTAGGCCGGGTGCAGCTCGGCGTGGCGATCGTTGGTGAGCTTCGTCGTCTCCTCCGTCTCCAGGTCCAATTCGAAGAGGTCCGATACGCCCCCCTCGAGTCCCGTGAATGCGATGGTGCGCCCGTCGGGCGACCAGGTGGGATTGGTGATCTCGTCGACGCTCGGAACGCGGATCTCGCGTAGACGGCGAGCCCGGTCGACCTCGAGGATGACGATCACGTCACGCCCCTGTCTCAACGCTGAGAACGCGAACCGCTGGCCGTCGGGCGACCAGGTTCCCGCCGAGCTGATGTAGCGGAGACTGCCGAAGTGGGGGTCGAACGCCGTCCCTTCCTGGAGGGTCCGGACGACTTCGCCCGTCTCGGCATTCGCCAGGTGAAGCTCGACGTCCAGGAAATCGAGCTCCGAGAGGAAAACGACCCACTGGCCATCCGGCGAGAGCACCGGGGCGACGTTCAGCCGCCCGCCCCGCCCCTCACTCGTGATCAGCGGATCGGCCACTTCCCGCGCCTCGGGCCGGTCGGCGAGCATGGGCAGGTAGGCACGACGGATGGACGCGTGCCAGTCGCCCGAGAGCTCCTCGAGCGTGATGTTGAGGATGCGCTCGAAAGCCAGCGGGTAGGGAACGCCCTGGCCGGTGAGCTTGAGGATCTGGCCGATGGCCAGATCACCCCAGCGCCCGCCGACGTATGCCCAGAGCGCCTGTCCCCAGCGGTACGGGAAGACCGTGGGGTCGTTCGTCATCCGTTCGATGGACGGGATGTCACCGCGGAGGGCGCCGTCGCGGAGCCACATGGCTGTGAGTGGGTCGATCGGCCCCACCGACAGGTACTCGGCCATTCCCTCGACGAACCAGAGCGGCACCTGAAAACGGCGAGCCGCCGCTTCGATTCCCCCACCGGCTCGGCCCAGGCCCGAGATGTCGTACTGAAATGCATGCACCAGCTCGTGGCCGAGCACGTGGTCCGTCTCCTCGTAACTGTACGAGAAAGGCATTACGACCCGCTGCTTGAATGCCTCCGTCACACCTCCCGTGCCCTCGCCGATACCCCCGCCCAGAATGTTCGTCTGCTGGAAGTGCGGGTGGGTCGCGTACATGATCACCGGCTGTCGCTCGTCGAAGCGGTGATCCAGGACGCGCGACAGACGGTCGTACCATCGTTCCGACATTCGAGCCACGTCCCGGGCGGCTTCCTCCTCCTCGGGATAGTAGTAGATGTCGAAGTTTTCGGTCTCCAGAATCCTGAAATCGAAGGTCCGGTACTGGACCTGATTGCGCCCGAAGTACTGAGCGGACAGGGATTCTGGGATTGCTGCGGCAGCGACGAGCGCCAGGAGGGCGAGCATCCAGACGGTCGCTGGCCGAAATGTCGAATGTTCCATACGGATCCTTGGATCCCGGGTTCGGAGACAGATAGCGCGCTTCGGCAGACGTATGCCGATGCGTAGACCGCAACGGAGGGACGGCGAACGGCTCAACCGAAAGCAGACGTCCGAAGTGAGGTCTCCGTGACGGAAAGAGCGGCGTCCCGATCGCTCGGCCGCTCGATGAATTCTCATGTTGCCGCCACCGTCAAGACGGCGAAAACCGCGTCTATCCTGCGGTGCGACGGCACCTTCGGCGAACGCAAAGATCGCGCCCCCTCCGCGATCGCAGCCCTGTAGGCAATACTGGTCCGTGGCTTGCGCTTCTTCGCCTGCTCCGGCCCGGAACCGCAGCCACCCGCTGAGGGGTGCGCAGGCCGGGCAACCCGGTCGACGAGGGAGCTGCGTGCAACATTCACAACGATCCGACGATTCCGTGGCGAGCAAGGAACAGAGTGCGCATCGAGCGCTCGAAGGATACCGGGAGCGCCGCCGACGCCGCCGCGGTGAAGACACCTATTTCGGAAGCTCGGCCGTCTTCCGCCAGGCGGCCGAAGAGGGGTTCTCGGTCGAGGAGCTCGATAGCCGGCGCAGTAGCATACTCGAGGAGGCGCAAGAGGATGGCCTGCCCCGCGATCTTGCCGAGCTGCTGTACGACATCGCTGGGGAAGAGGGCCTGGATCCGGCGGTCGGTTATGAGCTGGTGCGAACCGGCCTCGGTGTGGCCCCGCCTGCCGAGGGCGTCAGCACAGTGGCACAGGAACCGGCGGCCGACAAGTATCTTCCACCCTGGATGTTTCCCGCGACGCCACCCGACCAGCTTCTGCGAGAGCGGATGCTCCGCGTCTCGTTTCGCCGCCTACGAGGTTTCCTGGAGGCCGAGGAAGACATCGATGAGGCCTTCCGGAAGTTCGCTCGTGAGCCGGACGTGGGACATTACGGGTACTGATCGTCCTACTCTGATCATCTACGTACTGCCGTCGAACTGAAAAGGATCCCCGGAGGCCGCGGGCACGAGGCCGGCGGCGCTCGCCCGGGAGAGCAGTTCCTTGACGGACCGTTCCCCGGCATCGCCCACATCGATCGAGAACTCGTTGACATAGAGATCGATGTGCTGGCGCGTGACCTCATCGGACATTTCCTGCGCATGGCGCCTGACATAGCCGGCGGAGGCCGAAGGATCGGCCAATGCCCGCTCCACCGACGCCCGAATCGCTCCCTCCACGTCACTGGTTCGTTCGCCGAGTGAGCGTCTCGCCACGATCGCCCCCAGCGGTATCGGCGATCCCGTCGCCTCCTCCCACCACTGTCCGAGGTCGACGATCTTCACGAGGCCATGCTGAGGATAGGTGAAGCGCGATTCATGGATGATGAGCCCCGCGTCCACTTCCCCCGCCGCGACCGCGGGCATGATCCGGTCGTATTCCATGGTGACGGTCTCTGCGACCCGCGGCTCGAAGAGACGGAGCAGCAGGTTCGCCGTCGTGAGCCGGCCGGGAATAGCGATCGATAGTTCGCCGATGGCATCGCTCCGCGTGGGACGAAGCGCGACCAACAATGGGCCGCACCCGCGGCCCAGCGCGCCACCGCTTCGCAGCAGCCGGTACCGATCGAGCAGAAACGGCAGTGCGCCATACGACACCTTCGCCACGTCCAGCTCCGCTGCGGCCGCGGCTAGGTTGAGCGTCTCGACATCCGCCAGAGTCGGCTCGAACGCCAGATCAGGCACGCCCACGATGCCGTGCACGAGCGCGTGGAAGATGAACGTGTCGTTGGGGCAGGGAGAGAATCCCAGGGTGAGGGGCTTCATCCGGCGGCTTCCCGGCCGTCGTTTGGCACCCTGGGATACGGCCACGCTCCGACCACGATCGGCAGAGCTTCAGCGACGGCGATCGCCGCTGCCTCCAATCGCCACTGCCGGAGGTCCCGATCCATGACTAGATTGCTGATGCCGCGGAGCTCCAAGTAGGGCACTCCGTAATGCCGGGCCGTATGTGCGTAGGCCGCCCCTTCCATGGTCTCGCACAGCGCGTCGTAGCGACGAGCGAGGCGCCTTCCGCGTTCGGCAGTGCCCGAGCACGTGGAGACTGTGACGAACCCACCGACGCTGATCGGGCGGCCCAGTGCCGAAAAGGCCGCCTTCACGGCCTCGACGCACGCTTCGTCGCACGGAAAGTCGTTGAAATGCCGTTGGTCCGCGGATTCGAACAGTGGTATGCCGATGCCCTCGCACGAGATCCAGCCGTCGGGTGTTTCGACGCCTTCGTCGCCATAGTGCGCGATGTCGGCAAGCGCCACGCTCCCGATTTCGAGGCGCGACCGCGGGTAGGCCCCCGCGACGCCGAATCCCACGATGCCGGCGACCGACTCATGCTCCAGGGTGGCGGTAAGTGCGCGTGCGGCGTTCGTCTTACCCATTCCCGCGATCAGGACGAGGACCGGACGATCGGCCATTCGCGCTCGCCAACCGCGAACGCCGGGGCGCTCGAGCGGAGCGAGGTCGGCGAGGAGCCCCAGGAGGGCGTCGGCCTCGAGCTGAACGGAACAGACCAGTATGATCGGTTTCAAGCACTTCGGCGGCTACGGGTCAATGGGCCCGGTCAATCTACCGCGCCCGTGCACGGCTGCAACGGGCGCTCAGCGCTCAACCAGCTCAGATACGTGTCTCAGATACAACCCTCGATGAGCTCGCAGCTCGGGCGCCCCTTCCGCGCTCGATCTCGGCGGGCCCTGCTCAGCGCGCGTAACGCAGCGGGCTCGCTGATTATCGCGGGCTGCGCCACTCACGCGCCCGCCGCGGACCCGCCGGCCACCACGCCTGTACTCGAACCGTTCCCGCACGATCAGGCGTGGGTCGCCAGGGAAGGGGTAGCGCTCTGCCCGGTGGCGACCGACGCGAGCTGCCGGACCCGATTGTTCCAGAAGGTCGACGTCCTGGGGCAGGATTCGCTCGGCCTGGTCATCCGGTGTGAGACGTGTGCCCCGGCGACGCGGGCGCGTCTGGACGAGCAGGACATCGTGCATACGCCACTTCCGCCCGACAGCGCGGCCACAGGTAGCCTGGCCGAATTCGCCCTCGCGGTTCGCGACGCGGCCCGGCGCCGCGATCTCACCGCGCTGCACCCCGTGATGGCGACCGATTTCTCCTTCGATTTCATCGGTCCCCAGACCCCGGAAGCCGCCTTCGCTGTGTGGCGATCCCAGGACTTCGCCCGCCTCGACCAGGTACCCGAGCTCCTCGACGAAGGCCTCGCTTCCGCCGGCCACGGCATCTGGGCTGCACCGCCCGCGTTCGTCGACGACGATTCGTATCGTGACCTGAGAGTCGGTTTCCGGATGAACGAACAGGGGCGGTGGGAGTGGCTGTACCTGATCCGCGGGATCACGGCGGCGGACGGGGATTGAGAATAGCCATGTGTACGTCGGCTTCTTCTCGAACGAAGTCAGCCCGCAACTTTCGTTGCGGGCTGATCTCGTGTAGCGGGTCATTTGTCGGCCTCTGCCTGTTGCCTGCTCCCTGCCGTTACCGGTTGGTATACAGGCTGTGCCCGTGCCCCTCGCGGCCGAAGACGAAGTCGGCGTAGCCGTTGTCGGGATTCTGCCCGCTCCGCAATGCGCGGTCGACCGTACCCGGGCCTCGGTTATACGCGAGCAGCGCCAGACTCGTGTCGCCCTCGTATTTGTCGATGAGCTGCCGCAGATAGCTGAAGCCGATACGAAGATTGGTCGCAGGGTCCCGGAGCTGGTTCCGCGTGACGCCCGGCTCGAGCCACTCCGCGGTACGGGGCATGAGCTGCGTGAGCCCGACCGCGCCCACCGGGCTGGTGGACGTATTCCTGAACGAGCTCTCTGCCCGGACCAATCCATAAGCGACCTCCGCCGGAATTTCATTGGCGGCCGCCATATCGTAAATCTCCTCCGCAAGCTCGCGTGTGAGGCCGTACTCGCGGTACTGATCCAGGCCCACCTGAATCGCATCCTCGCGGGCCGCCTCTGACGCGGCCGCTGACGATTCCAGCCCCTGCCACGTGCGCGACAACGTGCCCTCGTTCGGCGCGGCGCTCGTTGCCCCCAGGAACCCGCCACGCTCATGAGACGGGTCAGTCCGCAACGCCTCCTGGTAATGGTGTACCGCGATGGGCGCCGCCGTACCCGCGACGGCTAACCCGATCAACCCGTTCCGGACCGGGTTCTGACGCAGAACGTCGAGCGATTTCCGCGCCGCCATCCGGCCGCGCTCCGACCGCATGTCGCCGTCATATGCGCGGCGATAACCGTCGTAGGCCCGGCGATAACGACGAAACGGAGGCTGCCTCGGCGAAAGGTCCCCGTCGTACGCACGCGGCCACCTGCCCGGCGCCCGCTCCGGAAACCGCGGGTCGGCGGGACCTTGCTGCCAAGGTGGCGGATTTCTGTACGCTGATCGGCGTCTTCGGCGATGCATGAAAAGGCGTTCTCCCGCTAAATCTTCAGCGCTCCCGGGAAATTTCCTCCCCAGAGCGCGTAAGTCGTTATGAATCACTAAGTTAGTGCACTTATCATGCCATCGGCTTCATACGTGGATCACGAGGCGAGCGAAGCGGGGCTTACGCTCAGGCAGGAGGCGCTCGACGATGCGAGCGCGTCGCCTGAGATCGTCTTCGGAACGACGGATCTGGCGTTCCTGTCGTTCGAGCACGACGCCTAGCAGTCCGGCGGAGGCGAAGGCGAGAGCGCTGGAGGCCGGGGGGCGATCGGCGTCCGAACCGAGCGCGTCGTAGCAGAAGAGGGCGGTGCCGGCCGCGAACGAGGACGCATCCAAAATTCGGACGGCGAGATCGGTTCGATGGGAAGGTCGCCGGGCATGTTGGAGCTGCGCCACGGCCGCGACGGGGCCGAGGAGGGCAGGTGCCCAGCGGAGAGCGGCCGGCACACGTGGCGGCCGGTGGTCGCTGCGGTCGCGAAGGTGGGCGACGGAAGCTGCGGTCGCGGTTACCAGGAGAAGCTGTGCCGCGGTGGCCCGGAGGTATTCCACTGGCCCGGGGGGGCTCTCGTTACTGCAAACGGATTGCAGTCCGCGTCGAATTCGTCGGATCGAGTCGTTCACGTCACAAGCCTCGGCTGGGGTTCGCGAAAGAAAGGGGCAAGAGGCACGCCAGGTGGACCTTCGGAGTTGCGGCGCTCCGGGGTGCGCGCCACCTTCCTGATTCGGCGGATGAAATCACTGGAAACACGCCCAGACAAATTGATTCATGAGGCGTAAGCAGCGGGTCCTGGTGCTGCTGGCGATACTGGTGATGATTGCCGCGGCCAAGGTGGGGCAGCAGCTCTGGCGGTGGTATGCCTTCGCCGACGAACGGGTAGCGGTCGCCACTCTGGAAGCGCAGCTGGATAGTGCGGGTCTGGGCGTCATTTCGACCCATCTCCGGGCCGACTCCCTGCGCATCGCGATCGAAGGGCTGGACGACGAACTCGCCCGCAGTCGACAGCAGCTCGACCGTTATGAGAGACAGGCTGGCTCGGGGGGGATGTTGCAGTCGCTGCAGGGACGTCATCGCGATGACCTGGCCGCGTTCAACCAACGGGTCCGAGAGCGGAACGCCCACTTCAGTGGGTGGCGCACCGTCGTCGATAGCAATCATGTGTATGTGGACCGGTACAATCTGCTCGTCGACAGTATTCAGGCGCTGACGGCCCGCATGGGCGAGCCGTACTATTCGATCCCCAGCCCTGCGGAGATCGCCAATCGTCATGGGCTCGAAGCACCGGGATGAGCCGACGTTTCGCCCGCGGTTATCGCCTGACGTCCTGAGGCGGCCGTGCGGGAACGGCGGGCGGGCCGAAGCAGTATCCTAGCGCATGGCGAAACACAGGAAATGGAAGCGGATCGGCGACCCGGAGCAGGGCTTCACCTACCTGCGTGTCGACGGCAAGCCACTGCGCAGCAAGGCGGCGCTTCGGCGGATCAAGGCGCTCGCCATTCCGCCGGCGTGGACGGACGTGGAGATCGATCCCGATCCGTCGGCGAAGGTGCAGGCCGTCGGGTACGACGCAGCCAATCGCAAGCAGTACCGGTACCAGGAGGAATATGTCGCGCGGCGATCCCGGCGGAAGTTCCGTCGGGTGCTCTCCTTTGCCCGGGGCCTGCCGACGCTGCGAGCCGAGACGAACCGGCACCTGAAGCAGGCGGATCTGGGGCGTGATCAGGTCCTTGCAACCGTCGTTCGGCTCATGTGCCGGGCATACTTCCGGGTGGGCAGCGAGCGCTATGCGGTGAGCAACCGGACGTTCGGGATCGCGACGCTCGAGAAGGAGCACCTCACGATCGCAGGCAACGATCTGATTTTTCATTACGCCGGCAAGCGGCAGATCGATCAGCGACGAGTCGTGGCGGACACCCCGCTGGTCGAGATCGTTTCCGAGCTCGTCGATCTCCCTGGCCAACGGCTCTTCCGTTACCGGCTGCCGTCGGGGGAGATACGTGATGTCACGGCGCGGGACGTCAACGATTATCTGAGGGACCTGCTGGGACAGCGGTATACATCGAAAGACATCCGGACCTGGGGCGGCACGGTACGGGCAGCGACCGTTCTGGCGGATCTTGGCCCAGTGGCTACGCAGAAGGAGGCGGAGAAGAACATTGTCCTGACCTGCAAGCTGGTGGCGGCGGAACTGGGGAATACGGCCGCGATCTGCAGGAGCGCGTACATCCACCCGGCGGTGCTGGAGATGTACCTCTCGGGCGAGACGATCGAGGGGGTGATGCGCACGGGGGCGAGGCCCGTCGAAGCCGAGTCGCCGGTGGACTACTACCCGGAGGAAGCCGCCCTGCTGAGAAAGCTCGAAAGCCTCGAGGAAGAGTCTGGGAAGGGTGGTTGACCGGTTCAGCTCTCCGGACGGGGTGCCGAGCCGAGCCGACCCAGGAATGACTCGACCGCATCCGATCGCTCATCCCAGACGTCGCTTTCGGCGATTTCCCGGAGTATCGGCCTGCGTTCGATCTGGCAGACCGACTCCTTCCGCAGATCTCGGAGGCCCCACTCGTTGACATCGATCGAGAAGCTGAATCGCGAGACGAGCGTTCCGCGCGTGATTGGATCGCCACTTGGGGCCCGGTCGAGGTCGGCGGCGGCGCGGGTGAGGAGGTCTTCGGTTACGTCCCGCGGGATGCGGCCCGCCACTTCGGGGTAGACGTAGGCGAACATCACGAGCTGGGCGAGCAGGAGCGGCCAGTCGTCTCCTGTCTTGGCGAGGAGGCGCTGCCAGTCGAGCCGGTCCCCGCGGCAGAGGAGCAGGTGTAGGATGTCGGCCATGTCCTGTCGGTGCCGCTCGTTGATGAACAGCCGGTGCCAGATCAGTTCCTCGGCCGGCGCCACGCGCACAGGATGAGCGGCGAAGATCGCCGGCTGACTGTAGCGATACCAGTCCTCGTCCACGAGGGCCAGCCCGTTGCCCATCCCGAAGATCATGTCGATGAAATGCTCGCCCCGAATGGCCTTTGCGAGCCAGTGCGGTTGCTCCAGCCGGGTTCGGAAGCCTTCCTGTGCCAGCGCCTCCATTGCGCCGACGAGGTGCTCTGGCTGGACGAACAGGTCCAGGTCCTTGGTCTCGCGGTAGATTCCGGTGTACTCATAGATCGCGTACGCCCCGGTAATCACGAAGGGAATGCCGCCGCGGTTGAGCGCCCTGATCGCTAACTTGTATTTTTCGCGCTCGGCTTCGGGAATCCAGAAGTCTCCGTGCGTGACTGACTTCCGCTCCTCGCGGGTAAGGTTTTCGCCTGCGGCGGGTCGGCGGTTCATGAAAGCTCGGTTCGGGACGCTTTTCCCTGGATTGCGGAGCAGGACGAGCAATCTTCGGGCCCGACGGCGGGCGCGTCAGGGGATCCCGAGGTCGTGCTCAGCGCTCGCAACCCGACGCTCAGGACAATCAGAATGTTCGATGATATTCGCCGGATCTTCCACCGGAGCATGCAGGCGTTCCGTGAAGAGGTTGGTCGGAAGGAACCGGAGGACGAGGTAGCGGATCTGCTTGCCGCGATGCGCCGAGAGCTGGTCGCCGCGCGCGCCGCGATCCCGGAGTTCGAGGCCGACGTAAGCCGGTCAGGTGCTGCTCTGCAGAGGGAGCGCGAATTGCTCGCGGCCTGTGAGCGCCGGCGGGCGTTGGCGGATAAGATCGAAGACGTGGAAACCGTTCGCGTCGCGGTCGAGTTCGCTACGGGGCACCGCGAACGAATCGCCGTCCTGGAGCAGCGGCTCTCGGCGGCCGAGGCCGAGTTGGCGCTGCGCAGACGTGAGGCGGACGAGATGCGGATACGCTACAAGGAGGCCGAAGCGAATCGGTTTGCACTCCTGGCGCAGCTCCGGCGAGTCCGCGCCGGCGAGCGCATCCGGTCCGATCTTTCCGACGAGGAGGGGCCGCAGGACGACTTCGGGCGGATGGAGGAACGCATCGCGCGCGAAGCGGCTTATGCCGACGCGGTCGAGGAGCTTGGTGAGGATGAGAGGCCACCCCCTGCATCCGCGCAGCGGAGCGAATCCGAACTCGACGAGCGGCTTGAAGAGCTCAAGCGGCGTATGGGCCGCCAGTGAGAAAGGGGCTACCGGAATGGTAGCCCCTTTCAGACGGAATCCGCAGCAGACCCTAGAAGTAACCGCGGTCGTACCCTGATGATCGATGACCCCGGTACGGTCCCCGGTCGAAGCCGCCGTCGTAGCCCGTGCGACGGGCGTAAGGCTGGTATCCCCAAGGGTACCCGCGAGACTCATAACTGCGATCGTACGAAGTGCCGCCGAAGTTCCGGTCCCGAAACCCTTCGTCCTGGAAGTGTGGCCGGCCGCGGATCACACGAACCGGCGTATGCTGCTCGCGGTCGTGGAACGGGTCGCCATAGTCGGTCTGCTCGCGGCTCTTGAATCCACGATCGTAGCCAGCACCGTAATAGCCGCGGTCATTGCCGCGATCGAACCGCCCCCACTGGTAATCCTGCCCGTAGCCACCGGTATGATCGCCGGCGCCCCATCCGCCAGCCGCGGGGCCGGTCTCGTAGTCAGAGCCATAGGGCGCCCTGCCATAGCCCCGCGATGAACGCGGTTCCAGCGGCCTGTCCGATCTCCCCCAGTGGCTCCTGTCGGACCAATTGTTCGTGTACCTGTTGTCGTAGCCGCCTCCAAAGAGAGCCATTTTATCGTCCTCCTGCGTCTAGGAACCGAAAATCGCTTGGCGGGGGGATTCCCCGCTGCCGAGCCGTGCCCAAAATCGAGCAAGGAGCGTTCCGCATTCGGGCGGAAAAGGAGAGCGCCGGGCGCGATGAATCGCGCCCGGCGCTCTCTGGCTCGGTCGAGGCGTTCGGAGTGATCAGTCCGCAGCGACCGGCTCGAGAACCTCCGCCCAGTGCAGAGGAGGTCTCTCACCAGCGCGGCCCGTTCCCTTAGCCGCATAGAGTGCGCGATCGGCGCTGCCGATCAGGCTGTCTGCGGCCCGCGTGAGTCCATCACGCTCGATGGGGCCATCGGCGTCGTCGCTCTCGGCGAGGAGGGTGCCGATGCCGACGCTCAATCGGATCGGAACGGCCGTCCCCTCAGCGTCTACGGTCAGCTTGGCTACCCGCGCAAGGAGCCGATTCGCGACGATCTGAGCGCCCACAGGCGGTGTTTCGGGTAGCACGACCATGAACTCGTCACCCCCGTAGCGGCCCACCACGTCCGTCTCGCGAACGGCAATGTGAAGGAGCTCGCCGACAGCTGCGAGCGCGCGGTCACCGACCTGATGCCCGTATCGATCGTTGATCTCCTTGAAGCGGTCGAGGTCGATCATCAGCAGCGAGAGCGGGTCGCCGCGCCGAAGACTACGCTTGATGGCGTGCTCGAGCTGCTGCGTGGCGAACCCGCGCAGATAAGTACCCGTGAGGGGGTCGATGGTCGCCATATCGTAGAGCAGCGCGTTCTGAATCGCCGCGGCGGCCTGGGACGCGAAAACCTCGAGGAGCTCGCGGTCCTTCGCGAATCCAGTGCGCCGGTCCAGGTAGATGACGCCGATCGGTCGCTTGCCCAGGACCAGTGGCACGACACTGCAATCATCTTCGGAATGCGGCGCTCGGGTGGCGAGCGCGTTGTCGATCAGGGAAGCGAGATCTTCGGAGACGGTTCGAACGGAATCGCCAGCCAGGAACCGGCCCGTCCCGACGCGAATGCGGAGTTCCTGGAGCTGGTCTGGTGAATCGGCAATCGCGATGAAGCACTCACCTTCCGGCTCGACTTCGTCCTGAGCGTCCTCCGAGGGAGCCTCATCGACCGTAGCAAGGAAGGAATTCTCGGCCCCGAGGAGCGCCTCGAGCTGCCAGAGGAGCGCCTCGAGGAGCTCGTCGATCGGCTGCAGGCGGTGCAGGTCGGGCGTAAGGTCCAGAATGAAACGCAGACCTTTGCGGTGCTTCTCCATCGCCACAACGTGCCGGTAGGCCTTCAGCGCGGTGTCGACCCACAGTAGCAGCTTCTGCGCGCCCTCGCTCTTATCGTGATAGCCCTGGATGTCGAGCTGCTGCATCATCACACGAGCCGGCTTCTCACCCGAATAGCCCGTCGCGAGGATGATCTGTGTCAGGTGATCCCCGGATGCTCGGATCTGCCGCACGAGCTCCTCGCCCGTCATCGCCGGCATGAAGTAGTCGGAGACCAGCACGTGCACGCTCCGCTGCTCCAGGACCTTCAGGGCTTCCTTGCCATTGGTCGCCGTCAGCACGTGATGCCCCTCCTTCTCGAGCAACCTGCGCGTCGACTCGAGAATCTCGGGGCTGTCGTCCACGACCAGGATCGTGTTTCCTGAGCGTTCGTTATGCTGATATTTACGGGCCATGGGTCAATTCCTCGGGGCGCGTCGGAAAGGTTACGGCGAAGGTCGTCCCGGCACCGGCTTCGGTGCGAAAGTCGATCGCGCCCTGGAAATGCGAGGTCACGATGCTGTGGACCAGCGAAAGGCCGAGTCCGGTGCCGTGCCCCACGTCCTTGGTGGTGAATAGATAGTCGAAGATTCGCGGCCGAATCTCCTCCGGGATCCCGCAGCCCTCGTCGGCTATCTCCAGTACGACGGCGTTCTGGCCATTGCGGAGTCGAATCCTGACGACACCCGTGGAGCCCTCGTACGCGTCGGCCGCGTTGCTGACGAGATTCTGCACGACCACGGCGAACTTGCTCGGGTCGCCGTGGACCTGTAGCCCTGGCTCCAGATCGGTTTCCAGCGAGAGCTTCCCATGATCGAGCTCGTGCTGCAGGAGGAGCATGGTATTGTTCACTTCCGCGGCCGGATCGAACGGGAAGACGGACTCCTCGTCCATCCGCGTCTGAGCCTTGATGGTCCGGACGAACTGGCCCACGCGGCGGGTGGCCTCCTCAGCGAGCGAGAGCGCCTCGAGGATGTCGGTCGCGATACCGACGTGATCGTCGGCGGTGATCTCCGGATCAACCGCGGACTCGCGGTACTCCTCGGTGTAGCTCGTCGCGAGCTGGAGGCAGTTGAGAATGCTGCCCAGAGGCGAGTTGATCTCGTGCGCGATGCCCGCTGTGATGCGGCCGAGCGCGGCCATCTTCTCGGAGACCAGCAGGCGCTCCTGGCTGGCGCCCAGCTCGGCGTATGCCTTCTCGAGCTCCTGCGCCTGCGCGGTGAGCGTTCGCGTCAACTCCGTCTGCTGCCGATAGAGCCGCGCGTTGTCGAGGGCGATCGAGGCATAGGCGCCGAGCTTACGGAGCGCGTCCAGATCACCGTCGGAGGGTTGCGGTGCGCCGACCTTGCGGCCGACGAGGAGCACCCCGCGGATCTCCCCGTGCGACTCGAGAGGTACAAGAGCCGCGGGCCCGAACTCCTCGCCCAGCGGCCAGCCGCGAGGGTCGGTTCCGAGCGCCTCGCTGATCAGCGACTCACCGGTAGAAGCGACCCAGCCGACGACCGTCTCGCGAGTCGGCAGGCGCGTCCCTTCCTTGCCCTGGAGTGAACCGGACGTGGCAGCCAGCAGCAGATCGGCACCGTCCTCCGAAAGTAGCGCGACGGAGGCGCACCGACCCCCGACCAACATCTCGGCGGCGCGGACGATCAGGGCGAGCACTTCGTCCAGGCCCAGCGTTCCGGTCATCGCCCGGCCGACCTCCGCGATCATGGAGGCATCCGAGATGCGCTGGCGAAGGGACGGAATCGTTCGGAGCGCCTCGGCCGCGCCGGCCTGATCGGCCAGAGCCTGGAGCAGCTGCACGTCGTCCGGATCGAAACCGTCCGCATCGGTGCTGTCGATCACGAGCAGGACGCCGGAGGGCTTCCCGCCGGACGTGACGGGAACGATCAATCCGTTGCGCGGCGCAGTGTCGAGCAGTCCTGCGGTGAGAACCGGCTCGCCCTCTGCCGACAGGGTCGGGATCTCGAGAGCTCTGCCACTCCGCAGCGCCTGACCGACGCGCGATCCCTCGATCGGGACGAGGGTTTCGACCGGAAGATCGGGGAACCCGGCGGACGCCACGATGTTGAGCATCTGCCTGGACGGGTGGCGCATCAGCAGCATTGCACCGCGGCAGCGGACCAGCTCGTGTGCAGCGGATGCTACCCGAGAGAAGACGTCCGCAACGTCGTCGGCCTGTGCGAGCGCGCCGGAGATCGCGGCGAGCGCGGACCGCTCGTGCAACTTGCGGCTCACGCTTGGATCGTTGGCGCTCACCGCGGATGCGCCGGGGCGGCCGGCCCAGGCGGCCGCGAGGCGTGCCGCGATGAGCTCGGCCGCCTCCTCATCGCGCTGTGTCGGACCCTGCGGCGCCGCGTATTCGAGCCGGATCACACCCAGGAGCCGGTCGCCGGCCAGGATCGGAACCCCCATGTCAGACCGGGTCTCACCGGGGAGGCTGAGCACGAAGTCAGGCTCGACGTAATAGTTCAGGCTTCGCTGAACGGTGAGCTCACGGCTGACCGCCTCGATCACGCCGCGATCGGACTTCGTGCGGCTTCCTTTCGGGGAGCGGTTACCGCCTCCGGGTGCCGAGCCGACCAGCAGCAGGTCGCCCGATGCAACGTCCAGCGCGAAGATCGACACATGGAGTCGGCCGAGTTCCTGGTGCAGGAGCCCGGCAGCCGTCTGCGCGGTCCCGTGCGGGTCGCCCCAGTCCTCGACGAGCTCACCGAACGAGCGGGCGATTTCGATCGGGGCGGCCGTTACGGAACGGGTCTCGGGCACTGCGGTCATGCTTGTCATCTGGCAGATGTGTCGTCGCCGCCTACGCGGCCGCGCTCGCTGGCGTTGCGATGGACCAGTCGATTCTCCCCGTTTTGCCCACCTTCCCACTATGCTTCGCGGCGTAGAGTGAGCTGTCGGCGCAGCCGATGAGCTCGATGGCAGCGCGCTCCACGATCTCACTGCGCAGCATGTTGAAGTTCGGACCCTCGGCGAGCGGTTCGAGCGTTCCACACCCGACGCTGAGCTGAAGCGAGACCAGGCCCGCCTCCGCGGTCGCCAACTCGAACTCTCTCGCCATCTCCATCACACGCTCGCCGACCATCCGCGCCCCGTCGGGTGGCGTGTCCGGCAGAACGACCATGAATTCGTCGCCGCCGTAGCGGGCCACGCAATCCGTCTCCCGAATGGTCTCGCGCAGGAGCTCACCGACACCGCGCAGGAGCTCGTCTCCGACGATGTGCCCGTGGCGGTCGTTCACTTCCTTGAAGTGATCGAGGTCGATCATCAGGGCGGAGATCGGCAGGTTGTTGCGATGGCTGCGCTTCAGGTGCTGATGGAACTGCTGCATCGCATAGCCGCGCAGGAAGACGCCGGTGATCGGGTCCTTCGTGGCCAGGTCGAAGAGCAGCGCGTTCTGGCCGTACAGCAGCGCGCTCTGAATCGCGGCGGCCGCCTGCGCTGCGAAGATCTCCAGGAGGTCGCGGTCGCGCTCGTAGCCCGGGCGCTTGTCGATGTAGATCACCCCTAGCATGTTGTCGCCCAACCGGAGGGGCACGACGCTGATTCCGCCCTGGAAGCTCACCTGCTTCTGCGAGATCGCCAGCTCGACCGCCTTGCGCTCCGTCTGCGGCAGCGCGCTGGTCGGAATGCCGGTGCGGTACCGGCCGGTGCCGACGCGGATCGCGAGGGATTCCGAAGGCGAACCTTTCTTCGCCTCCCCATCCCGCCCGCCCGTGCTGGGCTTGCTCTCCACGAGGGCGACGAATCCGTCGAGCGGCTCCTCCTGAGCGGCTCGGCTGATCTGTTCGGACGAGAATGTCGCCAGGAAGGAGTTCTCGGCCCCGACGAGCCCCTCGACCTGCCAGAGAAGCCCCTGAAGCAGCTCGTCGAGCGGCTGGAGCCGGTGCAGATCGGGTGTGATGTCCAGGATATACTGAAGGCCGATCCGGTGTTTCTCCATCGCCAGGACGTGGTTGTACGCCTTCAGCGCTGAGTCGACCCAGAGCAGCAGCCGTTCGGCGCCCTCGCTCTTGTCGTGGTAGCCCTGAATCTCCAGTTGCTGCATCATCACGCGCGCCGGCTTCTCGCCCGAGTAGCCCGTTGCGAGAATGATCTGAACGTTGCGATCCGTTTCCCGGACCCGCCGCACCACTTCCTCGCCCGTCATCTCGGGCATGAAGTAGTCGACGAGGATCAGATGTGGCCGCTCCTTCTTCAGCGCGGTCAGTCCCGTGGGGCCATCGATCGCGGTGACGACGCGGTGGCCTTCCGCTTCGAGCATCTGCCGGGTCGAATCGAGGATGTCCTGACTATCGTCGATGACGAGGATCGTGTGGCCGCTCTGGACGGCTGTCTGGTATTTGCGCGCCATGGGACTATTCGGGAGCCTGGTTTACGGGGAATCGTACATTGAACGTCGTGCCTATACCCACTGTTGAGTCCAGGTCGATCGTACCCTTGAACTCACCGGTGACCACGCTGTGGACCATCGCCAGGCCGAGCCCAGTTCCCTTGCCCACATCCTTGGTCGTAAAGAGGTAATCGAAGATTCGGGACTGGATCTCTTCCGGTATGCCTGTGCCCTGATCCGCCACCTGGAGGTGGAGCGCCTCGTCCTCGCTGCGCAGGCGAACCCAGATCTCCCCGGCCGCGCCGTCGTAGGCGTCGATCGCGTTCGAGACGAGGTTCTGTATGACGACGCCGAACTTGCCCTGGTCACCATCGAGCGTGAGGCCCTTCTCGAGCTCGGTGTAGACGCCGACATTCTCCTTCTTGAAGCGATGCTGAAGCAGCACGATCGTCGATTCGACCTCGGCCGCGGGGTCGAACGTGCTCTTGCTCCCGGCGCCGGAACGGGTCTGTGACTTGATGCTGCGGACGAACTGCGCGACCTTGGCGCCGGCGCTCTCCGCCAGCGTTAGGGCCGAGATGATGTCCCCCGCGATCGCCTCGTGGTCCTCGGCGGTGATTTCCGGATCGCCGATGGACGAACGATATTCGTCGGCGTACCCGCGGGCGGTGCGGAGCGAGTTGAGAATCCCGCCCAGTGGCGAGTTGATCTCGTGCGCGATCCCGCCGGTGATCCGGCCGAGCGCCGCCATCTTCTCCGATACGATCAGCTGCTGCTGCTGCTGGTGCAGCTCCGAGTACGTGTCCTGGAGCTCCGTCGCCTGCTTACGGAGGGTCTCCGCGGCGTCGGCCTGCTCCTGGTAGAGCCGCGCGTTCTGAATGGCGATCGCGGCGTACGCGGCCATCCGCTGGAGCGTCTCGAGGTCGTTCTGGCTGAACGGTTGTGCGTCCGCGAGTCGCGCAACGAGGAAGGCGCCGACCGTCTCACCGTTGATGTGGAGCGGTACGACGAGCGCCGGTCCCTGGCCCTTCGCCAGCTTCGAGCTACGCGGATCGTCCGACATGCTGGGGGTTACAACCGGCTGACCTTTGCGGACGACCCAGCCCATGAGGCTCTTGGCGACGGGGATCGAATCGCCTTCCGCGCCACGGAGGCTGCCGGTGCTGTTCTTCAGGATCAGCTCGCCGCCGTCTGAAGACAGGAGCGCGATGGTCGCCGCGTTGCCTTGAACCAGCGATTCCGCGAGGTAGACGACGTATGAGAGGACGTCCTCCATCGCGAGGAATCCGGTGAGAACCTGACCGACCTCGACGATCGCGTTCGATTCTGCGACCTGATTGCGAAGCGCTTCGGCTTCGGTGATCGGGTCCAGGATCGCGCCAACGAGGAGAACGTGATTGACGAGCTCGACCTTCCGCGGCTCGACCTTCGCAGCGTCGAGGAGGAGGACCTGGCCGAACTCCCGCCCGCGCGCCCTTAGCGGGAGCACCCGGCCGCCCTTGGGCGCCCGGCCTATCCTCTTCGACTGCTTGCCGAGGGGATAGGCGTCCGGGGCTGACGTAGCGGCGACTTCCAGGGCGTCGTTTGTCGGCGCAGGGAGCAGCACGGCTCCGCCGCTCGACGGTATCAGATCCGCGATTGCGGCGAGGAGGGCGACGGCGATCTCAGCGGAGTCGGTGCTGGTCGCGACGACCTCCTCGAGGAGGTCGATCGGGTCGTCCGTACGCTCGATCCGTAGCGCGGCGGTGGCAGAGCTCATGGCAGGGACGGTGTCTGGTTCACTGGGTTCTCCCGATTTCGCGGAGGCCAGGCGTGGTCAGCGGTCGGCCAATTGTGCCGGTGACTCAGGGTATCGACATGGGCGTTGCGGATCTTGAATGATGGGAGCCGAATCCGGAGCCTGGGAAGAGACCAGATGCGAGGCGTTCGATACATTCTTGGAGTACTGCTGGCCGTGCAGCTCGCCGCCTGCTCGCCTCTGTTCGTGCTGCGCGCGGGTTACGAAGAGGCGAAGATTCTCAGCCGCCGACAATCCATCGCCCGGCTGCTGGAGGATCCCGCCGTGCCGGAGGAGCGCCGATCGAAGCTGGAGCTGGTCGTCCAGGCGCGCGATTTCGCGGCGGATTCGCTCGATCTGGACGCGGGCGACAGCTACACGACCTTCTCGCAGCTCGATTCGGACACCCTGGCTCTCGTACTTTCCGCGGCGCGGAAGGACGCCTTCGAGCCGCACACATGGTGGTTCCCGATCGTCGGACGGGTGCCCTACAAGGCGTATTTCAGCGAGAGCAGCGCACGTAACGCGGTCGAAAGTCTCGAAGCGCGCGGCTACGACGCCTACGTTCGACCCACGTCGGCATTCAGCACGCTGGGGTGGTTCAACGACCCGATGGTGTCACCGCTTCTGCGGTATGACTCGGTCTCACTCGTGAACACAGTCGTTCACGAGATCTTCCACAACACGCTCTACCTTTCGGGGCAGGCGACGTTCAACGAGAGCCTGGCCCAGTTCGTCGGCGCCCGCGGCGCGATCGCCTTTTTCTGTTCGGCACGTGTCGACCCGGCCCTCTGCCGAACGGCGGAAGCTGCCTGGCAGGACGAGTTGCGGTTCGGTGCATTCCTTACGGAGCTCGTCGACGAGCTGGAGGCGCTCTATTCGCGGGAGGACCTCGAGAGCGAGGAGAAGATCCGGCGGCGCGAAGGGATCTTCGCGCGAGCGACGGAGAGATTCGAGAATCAGATCCGCCCCAGTCTGCGCGTCCGCGGGTTCGGCAGTTTCACACAAGCACCGCTCAACAACGCGTCGCTGATCGCACGGCGCATTTATTACCGCGACCTCGACCTGTTCGAGGAGGTTTACCGCGCGAGTGGAGAGGAACTGCTCGTCGCGGTCCAGCGAATTCTGGAAGCGGCGCGCGCGGAGCCGGAGATGCCATTCGAGGCGGTCGGGAGTCTGGTCAGGGGTGGGACGGGCGAATTTTGAATTGCACGGCACTGCGTGCTCCGGGCACGCGGTGCGTTCGGCTTCCTTACCGGGAGAAACAGTGGCGTGCTCTTGCGCGGGTCCATGAGCGGGTGGAAGATTCGAAATTCCTGAACTTGGTAAGTCAAAGCACCGATCGAGCATGAGCCATAGCACGGAGACCTACTTCCCGGCCGAGATCGAGCGGAAATGGCAGGGGAGGTGGGACGAGGCTGGAACGAACACGTATTCGGATGCGGCACTGCGCGAGAAGGGCGCGTCGGGCAAGCCGTTCTTCAATCTCATGATGTTCCCGTACCCGTCGGCGGAGGGCCTGCATGTGGGGAACATCTATGCGTTCACCGGTGCGGACATCTACGGGCGGTTCCAGCGCCTGCGGGGTCACGATGTCTTCGAGCCGATCGGTTTCGACGCGTTCGGCATTCACTCGGAGAACTACGCGCTGAAGGTCGGCACCCACCCGATGGAGCTGATCCCGCGCAATATCGAGCGCTTTACGAAGCAGCTCCGTCGCGTCGGCTTCATGTACGACTGGTCGCATACGGTAGATACGACCAGCCCCGAGTACTACCGCTGGACGCAGTGGCTCTTCCTGCAGCTGTACAAGGCCGGGCTCGCCGTCAAGAAGGAAGCACCGGTCAACTGGTGTCCAGGGTGCAACACGGTCCTCGCGAACGAGCAGGTGATCGCCGGCGAGTGCGAGCGCTGCGGCAGCGCCGTGGAGCTTCGGAATCTCTCCCAATGGTTCTTCCGGATCACCGAATTCGCCGAGCGCTTGCTTCAGAACCTTCAGTGGATCGACTGGTCGGACACGACGAAGCGGATGCAGGAGAACTGGATCGGCCGCAGCGAGGGCGCCGAGATCTCGTTTCCGGTCGCGGGTGACGTGGATGATCCTATTCGGGTCTTCACCACCCGGCCGGACACACTTTTCGGTGCCACGTACATGGTGCTCGCGCCCGAGCACCCACTGGTCGAGCGGATCACCACGTCGGCACAACGCGAAGAGGTAGAGCGCTACACGGCGGCCGTCGCCGCGACCGATCTGGTCAACCGGAAGAAAACCGACAAGGAGAAGACAGGTGTCGACACCGGCGCTCGCGCGGTGAATCCGGTGACCGACCAGGAGATTCCGATCTGGGTCGCCGACTACGTACTGATGGAGTACGGGACGGGGGCCATCATGGCCGTTCCAGGGCACGACCAGAGGGATTTCGAGTTTGCCGAGAGGTTCGGGTTACCGATTCGCCGGGTGATCGCGCCGGAGGCCGTCGATTCGGGAGCGCCGCTCACCGAGGCGTATACCGGCCCCGGGCGGATCGTGAACTCTGGCCAGTTCGACGGGATGGAGTGGCGGGAGGCGAAGAAGGCGATCACCGAGGAGCTGGAGGCGAAGGGGCTTGCGTCGGTGCAGATCAATTATCGCCTGCACGACTGGTGCATCTCGCGGCAGCGCTACTGGGGCCCACCGATTCCCGTGCTGTACTGCGACGCATGCGGCACCGTTCCGGTCCCCGAGGATCAGCTTCCCGTGATCCTGCCGCACGTACAGGACTACAAACCGGATACCTCGGGGATTTCGCCCCTGGCGCGACATTCGGAGTGGTACCTTACGGAGTGCCCCTCTTGTGGCGGTGAGGCGCGCCGAGAGACCGACGTCTCCGATACGTTCCTCGACTCGGCGTGGTATTTCCTGCGCTACCCGTCTTCCGGGAACGACGAGGCCCCTTTCGACCCGGACATCACCAGGAGATGGCTCCCCGTCGACATGTACATCGGCGGCAATGAGCACGCGGTGCTGCACCTGCTGTATTCACGGTTCATCACGATGGTACTCCACGACCTCGGGCATCTCGAGTTCGAGGAGCCCTTCCACCGCTTCCGGGCTCATGGCCTGATCGTCAAGGAGGGCGCGAAGATGTCGAAGTCGCGCGGGAATGTCGTGGTGCCGGATGAGTTCATCGAGGAATACGGGGCGGATACCTTCCGCACCTACCTGATGTTCATCGGCCCGTATCAGGAGGGGGGCGACTTTCGTGAGGCGGGGATCACCGGGCCGTACAACTTTCTCAACCGGCTCTGGGACACCGTACTATCGGCCGAGGACCGTGAGATGGACGGGGCGGTGGAGCAGAAGCTCCATGCGACCATCCAGAAGTGCACGGAAGATCTCGATGCACTCTCATACAACACCGCCATCGCAGCGATGATGGAGTACCTAAACGTCGTCCGGGCGGGGGGTCGGACCCCGGAGCGCGAGGCGGTCCTGCCGCTGGTGACGCTCGTCGCGCCCTTCGCGCCGCACATGGCCGAGGAACTATGGGAGCGGCTCGGCAATACCGGGTCGATCTTCGATAGCGGGGAGTGGCCAGGCTTCGATCCGGAGAAGGCCGTGGCCGATGACGTCGAGTTCGTGGTTCAGATCAACGGCAAGGTCAGGGCACGTCTGCCGATGCGTCGCGGGATCACTGAAGATGCGGCCCGCGCGGCCGCCCTGGACGACGGCAACGTCCAACGGTTCATCGAGGACAAGGCCGTTCGCAAGACGATCTTCGTACCCGACCGGCTGATCAATCTGGTGGTGGGGTAGGAAGAAGTCGCCAGTCGACAGTCCACAGTCCGCCGTCCGCAAGTGACAGCCCGCTAGTGCCCGCGGCTGTCACTCCCCTGTCGACTGTGGACTGTCGACTGTGGACTCAGTGGCAGCACCACCACCGCCCGACACCCGTTCCGGTCCTTCCGATTCTGCAGAGCCAGGCTCCCACCGTGCGCCTCGGCGATCTGGCGGCTCAGGGCGAGCCCGATGCCGGAGCCGTTCTGCTTCGTGGTGAAGAACGGAACGAAGAGGTTCGCGGTGTCGGACAGGCCCGGACCCTCGTCGAGCACTCGTAGCTCGAGAGCGTCGCCCACCTCGTCCCACCCGATCTCCACCCCCCCGCCAGTCTCCAGAGCCGCATCGGCCGCGTTGCGCACGAGGTTGATCAACATCTGCTCCAGTTGGTCACCATCGGCGTGGATCTCGAGCGGCGGGCCCTGCCGAACCGCGACGGGGAGTCTCGGTTCGAGCGATGCTACCTGGTGGACCCACGCGCTCACGTCGAGCGGCTGACGGTCCGGGGGGGGCAGGCGTGCGAGCCTGGTGTACGACGCCATGAACCGAGACAGCGCTCCCGAGCGGCTACGGATGACCGCCAGGCCCTGTTCCAGGTCGTCGAAACGATCGGCCGGCGGCGGATCGATTCGAAGCATGTCGGCGAGGCTCCCGGCGATCGATTGGATCGGAGTCAGCGAGTTGTTGATCTCGTGGCTCAGCACGCGGATGAGCCGCTGCCACGCCTGCCGCTCTTCCTCTCGGAGGGCTCGGCTCAGATCGGAGAGGACGACGAGCTGGTGAGGTAAGCCGTCCTGCCGGAAGGTCGTCCGGCGGAGCTCCCAGCGACCCGAACCGCCGGGGAAGCTGGTGGTGACCGTTCGCGGGGTCTCGCCTTCGAGGCAGTGGTCGAGCTCAAAATCCTCGGCGCGTCGGCCGAGCATGCGAGCCGCGGGCTGCCCGAGCAGTCGTTCGCCGGCGCGATTGACGAGTCTCAGCCTTCGATCGGCGTCGAACGCGAGCACCGCGACGTCGATCTCCGCCATGACGCCGCGCAGGAGCGCCGTGGCTTCGAGCGCCCCGACTCGCTGATGCCGCAAGGTCTCGCTGAGGGTGTTGATCTCCAGGAGGGCCAGGCCGAGCGCATCGTCGCTACGCGCCCCGCGCGCGCGAATGGAGAAGTCGCCCTCCCTCAGAGCGCCGAGCAGATTGGCGAGCGTTTGAATCGGCCGGATGATCCTGTCGCGCAGCAGGAAAGCGCCACCCACCCAGCTCGTCACGATCAGGCCGCCGAGCAGCCAGAGCGTTCTACCCTCGAGATCACTCGCCCAGAGCAGGCCCAGGCTTACGCCGACCGCGGGCACGGCGGTCAGGAGGGCGAGGCGGATGACACTCCGCTCGTAGTGCTTCGGACCCTCTGGTTCGCCGTACGATTCCTTCTGCACCGGCGTCACGCCTGCGCCCCAGGCGCGGGGATGGACGGACCGCCCCCTCGCCACAGTCGTCGCGAACGCGTTCCGTGTCGTCCCGGACGAGACCATCGTCGTCCCGGACGAGACCAGTGTCGTCCCGAACGCAGTGAGGGTCCTGCACCTGTCGGGCGCGTGGAGTGCAGGTCCCTCACTGCGTTCGGGACGACCGGGGAGGCGTTCGCGAGGACCATGTGGGGATCACAACCCATAGCGCTGAAGACGTCGATAGAGGGCGCTCCGGCTGAGGCCGAGCGCCTGAGCGGCCTGCGTCACGTTCCCATCGTGACGCCTGAGCGACTTCTGAATGAGCACTTTCTCGACATCTTCGAGCGCCATCTCCTCCAGCGTCGGGCGTTCGTCGACCGCGGTAGCGGGCCCGCGAAGGTTGAGGTCGGCCACCCGGACGACGTCGCCGGACGCCAGGAGCACGGCGCGCTCGATGGTGTGCTCCAGCTCCCTGATGTTTCCCGGCCATGCGTAGTCGAGGAGCGCCTGCATCGCGTCCGGGGCGAAGCCGCTCAGGTGCTTACGGTACTGCACCGAACGCCGCTCCAGGAAATGCTTCGCCAGCAGCGGGATGTCTTCACGGCGATCGCGAAGCGGAGGCAGGTGAATCTCGACGGTATTCAGCCGATACAGCAGGTCCTCCCTGAAATTGCCTGCCGCGACTTCCTTCCCGATGTCTACGTTGGAGGCGCTCAGTACCCTCGCGTTCGCCGTCTGCGTCCGCGAGGAGCCGACACGCTGATATTCGCCCGTCTGGAGAACCCGCAGGAGCTTGGACTGAAGTTGCAATGGAAGGTTTCCGATCTCGTCGAGGAACAGCGTTCCACCGTCGGCCATCTCGAAGAATCCCACGCGATCCGACTTGGCGTCCGTGAAGGCCCCTTTGACGTGACCGAAGAGCTCGCTCTCGAACAGGCCCTCCGAAATGCCGCCCGCGTTCACGGTGACCATGGGCTTGCGGCTCCTGTCCGAGGACGCATGCAGCCAGCGCGCGACGACTTCCTTACCCGTGCCGTGTTCCCCGCTGATCAGAACGTTTGCCTCGGAGGGTCCGATCCGTTCCATGATACGGAGCACCGGCTGCATCGCGCGCGAGCTCGCGATCAGTTCGGGTGAGTCCTGCTCGCGCAGATGCACGTTTTCGCTCTCGAGACGCGCGGTCTGCCGGAGCGCCCGGCCGAGCTCCACCTGTGTGCGCAGCGTGGCAAGCAGTCGTGCGTTGTCCCACGGCTTCTCGATGTAGTCGCGCGCCCCTCGACGCATCGCCTCGACTGCCCCATCGACGCTGCCCCAGGCGGTCATGAGGACGATCGGAACGCTGGGGTAGACCGCATGGATGCGGGTGAGCAGGTCCAGCCCCTCGCGCCCGGAGGTGGTATCTCGGGCGTAGTTCATGTCCATCAGCACCACATCGAACTCGTGCTCCTGCACGGCCTCGGCGATCTGCTGCGGCGAGGTGGCGGTCACCAGATCGAAGCCCTCCCCCTTCAGCAGGAGCTGTAGCGCCTGGAGGACGTCGGGCTGGTCGTCGGCGATGAGGATCCGGGGGGCCTGGTCAGTCACGCGTGGCTACCGGGTAGGTTGCGAACAGGAGGATAGCCGCGGTGGGCATGACCAGTGATCTCATCTTGAACGTGGGGGTGTCGGTCGGGCTTCGATATGTATCATTCTGGACCTCTGAACCCTCGTGCCAATCGACTCCCCCTGAAGAAAGGAGGAACGCTATTGAGTAGCATAGCATTCCTCCAGATCTTCGTGAAGCAGGGAGTGTGAGCACGCGCCGCAAGTCGGACCCGCGAAGCCGCCGGATTCAGCCCTCGGTCTGCAGGTCGATGCTGCCGTTTGTGGTTCGCAGGCGAATTTCCCGTCCACCCGAACCGATCGTGCCGGCGAGTCGGTTCCGACCGATGCTCCCGGTAACGGTGATCGGCAGGTCGCTCGAGATTCGCCCATTCGTCGTGCTCGCGTCCACGTTGACATTGGCCGAAGCTGGCAGACCCAGGGTGATCGACCCGTTGGTCGTCGAAAAGTTCAGGGGTCCGGAGCCGTCCAGGCTCTGAAGATATGCCCTGATCCGGCCGTTCGTCGTCCGAGCGTCGGCCTCGCCGGCGCTCCTGATCGTCACCGAGCCGTTCGTCGTCCGTGCATGGACCGTTCGGCCGCCGTCGATCTCGACGTCGCCATTCGTGGAATATGCCATGACGTGCCCGGAGAGGTTGTCCGCGATGACGGATCCGTTCGTGGTCTGCCCGACGAAGTCGACGCCAGCCGGCACCTGCACGGTGAACTCGACCTGCGTGTCGTTGTTCCTCGCGCTGATTCTCCCCGCGTCGCCGGGCGCGCACTCATTCTCCCGCATCAGCGAGGAGGGGTAGACCGCGCAGACCGTAACGCCACCGGCGTGTTCCAGGACGACGATGTCGATCTCACTGGGATCGCTCCTGCGGGCGGAGCGGGTCGCCTCGACGCGAACGGTGTTGCCCGACGCGGGCGTCGCGCGGATCTGTCCATTGACGCCCTTGATCTCCAGCGCCTGCCCGCTCGCGATCGCCCCCTCCCAGGCGAATGGGGCGGCCTCGCGCCGTTGCGCTTCGGTCGTCTCGGCCCCCACTGCGGAGGTGACGACGGCGGCGAATGTCAGTGCAGCGATTCGCTTCGACAGTGTGAGCATGGCTTGCCCTTTCTCTGATGGATTGCCCGGTCGCCACATCCCCCTACGGCATCCGAGATGCGCGGGTTTCACCGGTGGTCCTCCCTCACGTATCCACGATCCAGCCGTCACGCAGTTCGATGGTCCGGTGGCCGTAACCGGCATTCACCTCGGAATGCGTGACCTGCACGATGGTCGTCCCCCGCGCGTTCAGCTCGCCCAGAAGCTCCATGATCATCTGCCCCTGCGACGAGTGCAGGCTCCCGGTGGGCTCGTCGGCCAGGATGACCTTCGGGTCGGCGATGGTCGCTCGGGCCACGGCGACGAGTTGCTGCTGGCCACCCGAGAGCTGCGATGGATAAAGGTCCTTCTTCGCCACCATGTTGAAGCGGTCCAGCGCGTCGGCCACGATGGCCGCACGCTCCGAGCGCTTCACGTCGCGGTACGAGAGCGGGATCTCGAGGTTCTCATACACGGTTAGATCATCCAACAGGTGATATTGTTGAAACACGAAGCCGATGAATTTCTTCCCCAGCTCTCTTCGCGCCTTGGGCTTCAGTCCGTGGACCGCCTGGCCGGCGAACTCGAACGAGCCCGTCCAGTCGGCGTCGAACATCCCCAGGATGTTGAGCAGGCTGGTTTTCCCGGCGCCCGATGGCCCCATGATGCTGAGGAATTCACCGTCCCGAACGACCAGATCGACATGGTTGAGAATGTTGGTCCGCCCGGCCTTCGTTTCGTAGTGCTTATTGACGTCCTGCATGCGGATCAGGGCGTTCGTAGTGGGTAGGGGTCGAGTGGCCTGGGGGAGCGTGGAGTTCATCATCCGGCTGTTCCTCGTGGTTGTGAAATGTGAAATGCTGGTGCGGGTCCCGGTTAGGGATCCGCGGTTCGCTGCCCAGCGGTTCTATTCGGAGCGCAGTGCCGTCATCGGGTCGGTGCCGCTCGCCCGACGAGCCGGCAGATAACTGGCGAGAGCGGCAACGCTCACCAGGGCGGCGGCCGCCACGGCGAAAACCGATGGGTCCAGAGGGCTCACCTCGAAGAGGAATCCGGACGCGAGATGCGTCAAGGCGGCCGCGGCGGGGATCCCTAGGGCGAGTCCGGCCACCGCGAGCCCGATCCCCTGGCGAAGCACCAGGCCCAGGACATCGCTTCTACGGGCGCCCAGTGCCATGCGAATCCCGACCTCGCGGCCCCGGCCGGCGACGGTGTACGCGATCAGGCCATACAGGCCGACCGTCGCGAGCGCCAAAGCGAGCAGGCCGAAACCGCCGACGGTGGCGGCCGCGACACGCTGGGGGAAGAGGGCGCCGCCGGTCGCCCGGCTGAGGGTGGTCGGCTCGTACATCGGCATGCCGGGCTCCAGTGCCAGAACCTCCTGGCGAACGACCGGGGTGAGCTCCGCGGCGTCCCCACTGGTGCGGACGTGCAGCGTCAGACCAGGGGTGAACGCCTGCTCCAGCGGGGCGTAGTATGCCGGTCTGGGCGATTCGTCGAGCGCCCGAAGGCGTGTCGTGGGAATGACCCCCACGACCTCGGCTGGTGAACCGGAATAGGAGATCCGCTGGCCGATCGGATCCCCGCCCGGCCAGAACCGCTCGGCGAATGCCTCGTTGACGACCACGACTCGCGAGGCGTCAGCCCGGTCGAGATCGGTGAAGCTCCGACCTCGCACGAGTGGGATGCGCATCGTACGGAAGTACCCGGGAGTGACGACGTTGAAGTCGAACTCCATGTCCTCCCCCGGCGCCGCCTCGTAGCCTTCGATACCGACACCGGCCCGCTGCTGCCTGGCCGTGAGGGGGACGATCTCCGCCAGGCTCGCCGTCTGCACCGCGGGTATGGTCGCCAAACGGTCGAGGAGCGCCTGATAGAACTGACGCGATTGGTCGTTCGAGTAGCCCTGAAGGTCGGGCGCGAACCCGACCAGCAGGACGCCGCCGGTATCGAACCCGGGATCAACGGTGCTCGCGTTACGAAGGCTCCGCGCGAAGAGGCCCGCGCCGATCACGAGAACGATCGAGACCGCCACCTGTGCCACCACGAGCGTAGAGCGGAGATCGATGCGCCGGAGCCCGAAGCGGGGTCGTCCCTGCTGCTTCAGCGCCGACACGATGTCCGCGCTCGACGCTCGCATGGCCGGGCTGATGCCGAAGAGGAGGCCGGTGAGGACGGAGAGTGCGACCGTGAATCCGATGACGCGGCGATCGACGCCGAAATCGAGCGCGGTCGGGAACGGCAGCGGCAGTTGGAGATTGGCCAGTAGCTGGGTCAGCCAGACGGTCAGGAGCATGGCGCCCCCGCCGCCGAGCAGGGCAAGGAGGGTGCTCTCCGTCAATAACTGCCGAATCAGGCGGCCCCGGCTGGCACCGAGCGAACGCCGCACCGCCATCTCCCGCTGCCGTTGCGTGGCACGAGCCAGGAGCAGGCTCGCCATATTCGCGCAGGCGATGAGCAGTACCAGCCCGACCACCCCACCCAGCAGGCCCATGAAGCCGAGCACGTCGCTCTGCATCGATGGAGGGAGACGTGCCTCCGATTCCGGCCGGAGCGTCAGATGTCGCCCGGCGTCACGCACGTCCGTCCACGTCTCCGGATACTGTTCGTGGAGTCGCCTGGCCCACGAGTCGAGGGCGGCCTGCGCCTGCATCGGCGTGGCGCCTGCCTGCAATCGCCCGACGAGTCGAAGCCACCGAGTGCCACGCTGCTCGAGCCGATCCGTGCCGGGAATGACCAGTGCTACGGCGCTCATCGGCACCCAGACGTCCGTGCGATCCGGCCGATCGATACCCGTGAATCCGTCGGGCGCGACGCCGACGATCGTGAAGGGGCTACCCTGGATGCGTACGGTCCTGCCGATCACCTCCTCGCCTCCCCCATAGTGCCGCTGCCATAGGGCATGGCTGATCACCGCGACGGCGGGATCGGCACCCGACGCGTCGTCCGAGGGCAGAAGCGTGCGGCCAAGCTCCGTCCGCACGCCGAGCAACCCGAAGTAGTTGCCTGTGACGATACCGCCGAGGAGTCGCTCCGAGACGCCGTCGACCGTGAGCTGCATGAGACGCGGTCCGGCTGCGGCGATGCCCTGGAAAGAGTCAGTCCCCTCCCGCAGGTCCCGGTAGTCCGGAAATGAGGACGTACCGAACTGGGGGCCACTGAAATCGCTGGTGTAGAGATGAACCAGCCGCTCCGGCACGCTGACGTGCGGCGGCGGCCGAAGCAGTACGGCATCGACGACACTGAACATCGTGGCGTTGGCACCGATGCCGAGCGCGAGCGTGAGGATCGCCACCACCGTAAAGCCGGGCGACCGGGCGAGCGTCCGCGCTCCATAACGGAGGTCCTGAAAGAGAGTGTTCATCGGCGCTGCCTATTCGCCGCGTAGCGCTACCATGGGATCGATCCGGGTCGCGCGGCGGCCCGGTACCCAGCAGGCGGCGAGCGCCACGATCGTCAGGAGGGCCGGTACCGCGATGAAGGTGATGGGGTCCGTCGTGCCGACGCCGTAGACGAGGGCCGACATAAGACGGGTGACGAGCATCGCGACACCGAGGCCGAGGGCGACTCCGAGCAGCGAGAGCTTCAGCCCCTCCCCCATGACCATCATGAGCAGGCGGCGCGACTCGGCGCCGAGGGCCATGCGAATTCCCATCTCGCGGCGCCGCTCGTTGACCGAGTACGAAATGACGCCATAGATCCCGATCGCCGCCAGTGCCAGCGCCAGTGCAGCGAGGCCCGCCAACAGCGCCATGGCGAAGCGTGGCTGGGCGAGTGCCTGGGCCGTCACGGCGTCGAGGGATTGTACGTCGGCGACGGGCACGCTCGGATCGAGCGCCCGGGCCTGCTCCCGAACCGCAGCGGTGAGTGCCATCGGATCCCCAGCGGTCCGGATCACGAGCGTCATCGCCGCGGGCGCGCTGCCGTTGACGTGCTGAAACTGTTCGTGCGGCAGGTACATCTCGTTCCGGGCGTCCTCGACGACCTCATTATGGCGAACGCCACGGAGAAGGCCGACTACGGTGAAATACGGGTTCGCGGGGTTCCCGACGACGAACCGGCGCCCGATGGGATCTTCTCCAGGCCAGTATTCTGCTGCCATTGCCTCGTTGATCATCGCCACTGGCGTCGAATCGAGGCGGTCGGCCTCGGTGATGGTACGGCCGCGGACCAGCTCCATTCCCATCGCCTCGACGTAGCCCGGCGTGACGACCTGCCAGTCCGCCGGACCCGAATCCTGCGCGGGGTCGCCACCCTCGGGCAGGACGCCCCAATCGCCGATCGTGCCCGTGAGCGGCAGAAGGCGCGTGGCGCCTACGGTCTGCACGCCGGGCAGCTCCTCGATCCGCCGCTCGAGCTCGGCGAAGAAGCGGGTCACGTCGTCAGGCTCGGAATACTCCGCGGTCGGCAGCGAGAGTCGGGCGGTCAGTACCTGCTCGGACCGGAAGCCCAGGTCGATGCGGTAGAGCTCGAGGACGCTCCGGATCATCAGGCCCGCGCCAATGACGAGGACCACGGACAGCGCGATTTCGCCGACGATGAGCGAACGGCGGAAGAGGTTGCGTGCAGGCCCCGCCGTGCCGCCCCGGCCCCCGTCGCGAAGTCCGCTGGCGAGGGGGCTTCGGGAGAAGAGCAGGGAAGGCCCGATCCCGAAGAAGACGCCGGAGAGTACCGTGATGCCGAGAGCGAAGCCCAGCACGCCGGCATCCAGCCGGACCTCGGCCAGGCGTGGAATGTCGCCAGGCTGCAAGCTGACGATAGCGGGGACGACGAGCGCGGCCAGGACGATGCCCGCCAGTCCGCCGGCCAGGGAGAGCACCACGCTCTCCGTGAGGAGCTGCGCCGCGATCCTGCGTCGCCCGGCGCCGATCGCAGCGCGGACCGCGATCTCCCTGCGCCGCGCGTCGGACGCGGCGACGAGAAGGTTCGCGACGTTGGCGCACGCAATGAGAAGAACCAGTCCGACGGCGCCGAAAAGAAGCAGGAGCGTCGCGCGGACGGACCCGAGCACCTCCTCCTCGGCGGGGACGATTACCGCGCGGAACTCCGCCTGCGCCGGAAGGGTGCCGTCCGCGACCCAGCCCTCCGTGATCCGATCGAGCTCTGCCTGTGCCTGCGCGGCGGTGAACCCGTCAGCCAGACGGGCGACGCTGAAGAGGTAGTGACTGCCACGTCCGCCTGGCGCCGCCTCGTCGATCGCCAGCGGAATCCACAGCTCGGACGGCGTGCGGGTCTTGTAGTCTTCGGGCAGTTTCAAGTCGGACGGCAGGACGCCGATGATCGTGCGGGGAGATCCGTCGTAGTCGATCGTCTGACCAACGACGTCCGGGTCGCCGCCGAATCGGCGCTGCCACAGTCCCTCGCCAATAAGCGCAACACCGTCGGCGCCGGGGACGTCCTCTTCATGGGTGAAGGTTCTTCCGAGGAGCGGCGCTGCGCCGAGAGCCTGGAAGACGCCGGCGCTCACCGATGCGGTCATCACCCGTTCAGGCGCTCCTTCTCCGGCAAGGTTGCCCGCTCCCAGGTCGTAGGCCCCGACCGCCTCGAGGGACGACGCGCCGTCGCGGTAGTCGAGGACCTCCGGCTCCGAAAGCCATGTCTTCTCCCAGCCGACCCATGAGCTCCACAAGGTCACGACCCGCGCCGGCTCGGCATAGGGGAGCGGCTGGAGGAGCACGGACTTTATGACGCTGAAGAGAGCGGTGTTCGCACCGATTCCGAGCGCCAGCGTCGCGATGGCGATCAGAGAGAATCCGGGCCGCCTCCAGAGGGACCGGAGAGCGAATCGGATGTCCTGTAGGAGTGCGTCCATTCGTCAGCGCCTTGTGGAGGAGTGAAGATTTCGTCACGGCTGGATGCGTCGCGCCCACCGCGGCGCTCGTGTCGCCGACCGGCCAAATCGCGCGGGGTCCCGGGTTGACGGTGCCGCTCGTATCAGGTTGCCGCGCCTACTGCTGCCGTAGCGCCACCGCCGGCTCCACGCGCGTCGCCGCTCGCGCCGGCAGGTAGCTGGCGACGAACGCCACGGCGAAGAGGATCAGAACGGCGGCGGAGTAGGCGATTGGATCCAGGCCGCTGACCCCGTAGAGCAGCCCCGAGAGAAGACGGGAGCCCGCCATCGCTGCGACCACCCCGGCGCCGATGCCGATCGCGCAGAGTGCGAGCGCCCCCCGAACGACGAGGCTTCGGACCTTCCAGGGGTCCGCACCCAGAGCCATCCGCACACCGATCTCGCGTGTCCGCTGCGTCACGAGGAACGACATGACGGCAAAGATGCCCACGGCGGCCAGCGTCAACGCGACAGCCGCGAAGATCGCGAGCAGACCGGTGTAGAAACGTGGCTGTGCAACGGACGCCGAGACGAGCTGCGCTCCGGTGCTGAAGCGCTCGATCGGAAGGTCCGGGTCGAGTGCGGTGACCTCGCTCCGTATTGCGTTCAGCAGTGTCAGCGGGTCGCCAGCGGTCCGGACCGCAACATCGAGTGAGCGTGTCGTGAACTGCTGGTGCGGCGCGTAGAGCGCTGGCCGTGCGCCTTGGTCGAGCCCGTTCTGCGGGACGTCTCCGACGACGCCGACGATCTCCATCCACTCCGGACCGCCGAACGTGATGCGCCGCCCGACCGGGTCGTCCGCAGGGAAGAACCGCCTCGCGAAGGCTTCGTTCGCCACCACCGTCAGCGGAGCGTCGGCCCCGTCGGTAGCGGTCAACAGGCGGCCACTCCTCAAGGAGATTCCGAGAGTCGAAAAGTAATCCGGCGTCACGGAGGTAACCGCGGCGTCGAGAACGAAGCCCGGCGGGGGTGGCTCGGCGTCTTCGATGGTGAACGCGAGGATGTTGCCGATCCCGCCCAGCGGCAGCTCACTCGCGCCGGCTACCGACTCCACGCCGGGCAAGGACCCGAGCTCCGCCAGCAAGCGCGGGTAGAACTGCCGTACCGAGGGGCCGTCGGCGTACGCGCTCGGCGGCAGCGACAGGTCGAAGGTGACCAGCCGCTCGGTTCGGAAACCCGGGTCCACACTCGTGAGCTGATGGAAGCTGCGGATCAGAAGGGCAGAGCCGACCAGCAACACGATCGCAAGCGCCATTTCGGCGATGATCAGCCCATGGCGGGCTCGTAATGCCGATCGGCTTCCGATCCCGCTCCGCCCCGTCGCCCGGAGTCTGTCCGCGAGATCGCTCCGGGTGGCCTGGGCGGCGGGAAGGATTCCGAAGAGCAGCCCCGTCCCGATAGCCACGGCCGCTGTGAAGCCGACGATGAGGCCGTCGACCCGCACGTTCTCCAGGCGCGGGATACCTTCCGGTCGTACGGCGATCAGAGCTTGCGTGGCGAGCATCGCCAGCACGAGCCCGGCGATCCCACCGGCGAGGCCGAGGATCACGCTTTCGGTAAGGAGCTGCCGAACCAGCCGCCGGCGGCCGGCGCCGAGTGCCGCGCGAACGCCGAGCTCCCCCTCCCGCGCGGACGCCCTCGCCAGCAGAAGATTCGCCACGTTGACACAGGCGATCAGCAGAACGAGACCGACCGCGCCGAGCAGGATCAGCAGAGGAACGCGGACGTTGCCGAGCAGCTCGTCGTCCAGAGGCGTGATGGTGAGACTGATGTTCTGGGAGTTGGTCTCGGGGAAGGCCTGCCGGAGCCGATCCGAGATCTGGCCGACCTCGGCCGCCGCCTGCTCGGCGGTGATTCCGGCCGCGAGGCGGCCAACCGTCAGCAGGTACTCCCCGCGCCGACCTTCCGCGGTCGTGGAGCTGAACCGCGAATCGTATGCGATCGGGAAGTACATCTCCCGGCGGTCCGGAAACCCGAACTCCGGCGGCAGCACGCCGATGATCGTCCGCTGCTGTCCATTGATCGTCACCGGCCGCCCGATCACCCCCGGATCCTCGCCAAACCGCTGCCGCCAGTGCGCGTGACTCAACATGGCCACCATGTCCCGGCCGGGGCGATTCTCCTCCGGGAGGAACGTGCGGCCCACGACGGGTTCCACGCCCATGACGTCGAAGAAGCGCTCGCTCACGCTGGCGACGGCCACGCGCGCGGCTTCGCCGTCTCCGGTTAGCGTCGCCTCGCTCCCGCTGACCGCCGCGACCCCCGAGAACGACCGAGCGTCGTCGTGGAAGCTCATGAAGTCCGGCGGGGAGAGCGGATACTTCGTCTCGTCGTCCGGATAGGCGGTGTACAGCATCATCAGCCGGTCCGGCTCCGCGAATGGCAGCGGTCGCAGAAGGACGGCGTCGACGACGCTGAAGATGGCGCTGTTGGCGCCGATTCCCAACGCGAGAGTCAGCACGGCGACGAAGGTGAATCCCGGGCTGCGGCGAAGCCTGCGCAAGCCGTAACGCATGTCCTGGAGCAGCGTGTCCATTGGTCAGACCGGTAGTCAGCGTGAGGTCGTGTGGCGGCGCTACTCCATCCGCAGGGGTGTCATCGGGTCGGTTCGGGTCCCGACAGCGCTTCTGGCTGCTCCTCATACGGATCCGAAGGTGGGCTCAACTCGAGCGTTAGCACGCCCGCCGTCTGATCCCGGATACTGACGAGGCGCATGATGCGGCCGGCGTTCGCGTCAGGGTACTCCGACTCGAGCGCTGCCATAGCCGCGTCGACCTCTGCCTGTGCCGCGTCGTATCGGAGGTCGTGCAGGAGATCGCTCATGGGTCATCACCAGGAGTGAGTGGAACGCTCAGTGGAGGTCGAAGCCGTGCTCCTCCAGCTCCGATGCCAGCTCGGCAGCCTTCGGCCCCGAAACGTCTTCGACGATCTGCCCGTCGAACAGGTGGATCGACCGCTCGGCGTATTCGGCGTAGCGTGGATCGTGTGTCACCATCACAATCGTCGCCCCGCCCTGGTGCAGTTCCTTGAGCAGGTCCATCACCGCCTCGCCATTTACCGAATCGAGATTCCCGGTAGGCTCATCGGCGAGCAGTACGCTGGGATTCCCCCCGATGGCGCGCGCCACCGCGACCCGCTGCTGCTGACCGCCGGAAAGCTGCGCCGGATAGTGGCTCACCCGGTGCCCCATCCCCACGCGCTCGAGCGCCTCTTGGACGCGCTGCTTGCGCTCCACGGACGGCATGTTCCGATAGGTGAGCGGCAGCTCCACGTTCTCGTAGACGGTCAGGTCACCAATCAGATTGAAGGCCTGGAAGATGAACCCGATTTCCCGATTCCGAATCTGCGCGCGCTGGCTGGAGGAGAGGTTCGCGACCGGTTCATTCACCAGCCGGTACTCCCCCGAGGTCGGTGTGTCCAGCAGCCCCAGAATCGACAGGAGAGTCGTCTTGCCGCACCCGCTCGGACCGGCGATCGCCACGAACTCGCCGGGTCGGATCCGTAGATGGACGTCCCGCAGGGCGTGGGTCTCCACCTCTTCCGTGTAGAAGACCTTGCTCACGTTCTCGAGATGGATCAGCGACTGCGTACCGGTCGGGTCCGCTACGGATTCCATGACTTGCTCTGCCATCGGTGGCCTCGGGGAAGGGGTTGTGGTTGCCGTCTTACCGCAGGCGGACGCGATCCGCCGCATCCCATTGCGACATATCGGAGAGAATCACGACATCGCCTACTTCCAGCCCGTTCACCACCTCGATCGT
Organism: Gemmatimonadota bacterium; assembly: GCA_040905505.1. Taxonomy (GTDB): domain Bacteria; phylum Gemmatimonadota; class Gemmatimonadetes; order Longimicrobiales; family Longimicrobiaceae; genus WHSP01. The sequence goes on from JBBDRL010000051.1 coordinate 39,679, forward strand.
GTTGACCGAACTGCGGCCGAGGGTGACGACGGTTCGCCGCGCCTCGCGGCCGTCGGGATCCAACCTGAACAGACCGACAGTGCTCTCTGCCTGCCCGTATGCCGGACGACCGGTGTAGAGCACGTCCTCGAGCCGCTCAATCTCGATCGTGCCGTCGACCGAGAGGTCGGGGCGGGCACCGCGTGGAAGCTCGCCATCCAGCGCAATGTCCACGGTGACGCTACCGTTCACTACCGCCGGATCGATGCGCGTCACCCTGCCCGGTATGATCCCGTTACGCGTATCGATCGCCGCCGGCTGCCCGACGGTCACATCTCGAACCTGCGTCTCCGGAATTCGCAGCTCTGCTTTGAGGCGCCCCGGTTGCACCACTACGGCGAGACGCGTCCCAGGATTCACCCACTCCCCCTCCTGGAGAGGCAGCTCTCGGAGCACGCCCGCCGCCCCCGCCGTCACCGCGAGCGATTCGACGTAGGTATTCTGCAGTACGGCGAGCGCCTCGAGCCGGTCGAGCTCGGAGCGCTGAGCGTCAAGCTGCGCCTCCATCGACGCGGCGAGAAACTCCAGGCGCTTCTCCTCGATGGCGAGGCGCTCCGCCAGTTCCGCGGCTGCATCTTCCGTCCGGCGCAGGTCCAGCGTCGGGATGAGCCCACGCTCGGCCAGCTCACCATTCGCCTCCGCCTGACGCGCCGCTTCGCGATACTGCGAACGCGCACTCGCCACTGCGGCTTCCTGTGTGAGCCGCTGATTCTCCAGCGTCGCCCTCAGGTTCGCCATGTTAGCGCGGGTCGAGGCGAGCTGCCGCTGAGCCTCCAGCGCCTGCAGCTGGACTTCCGGATTGCTCAGCATCAGAAGCTCCGTGTCCGGTGTCACGGTGGTGCCGGGCTCGACCAGAAGCTGCTCCACTCGACCCGCCGTGACCGCCGAGATGTACCGGATCTGCTCCGGCACCAGCGTTCCCGGGCCGCGAACCTGTCGCACCATCGTCCCCTGCCGGACCGTATCCACCCAGATCCCCGACGCATCTACCGACGGCGCCGCCGGCTCCAGGTTCGCCAGTGCGACCGTCGCGAAGAGCACCGTCAACAGCGCGCCGCCACCGATCGCCCAGCGCCGCACCTTCCGGCCCTTCTGTTCGCGTGGTATATCCACAATGTTCTCCAATCAACCCGAGAATTGCCGCGTCCGTGTCAGGCGCATCGGACTGTTGCCTCGGCCTCCCTGCGATGTGCCTCGACCGCCGATTCCAGGTCGTTCAGGCGCGCCTCCACTGCGGCCACACTGTTCCGCAACTCGCCTTCGGAACGCTGGCCGCGGCTCGCGCCGCGGTATTCGGCCAGCGCGTGAACGAACGGTGTGAAGCCCCAGCGGACCGTCAGCCCCGTCAGGGGCACCAGGAGCAGCACGCCTCCCATCCAAATCGCTGTGATCGCCGTCAGGTCGATGCTGATCGCCCCCATGGAGCCTCCGTTCGCGTTTCCCTGTGTGCTTCCGTCCGCGGCTGCAGCGCTCCAGAAATCCGGAGTGCCTCGCTTGTCCGACGCCTCTACAAGGGAAGGACCGTGCCTCCCTTCCCAAACGGCGTAAAGCACTGCGGCAACGTGCGATAGACCGCACATGGCCACGGCCTGACGGGAGCGAATCCGTCCGGTCGCGGGATTCGTCGTCCCACAACCGGACAGTCTCACGCCACTGAAGTCCCGGGTGAGCAGGTCGGAAGTAGCGCCAAGAAGCCATGCGCGAGCTCGTCGGAAGCATGGTTCCAATCCGGACCCGGAACTACCGGTGGCGGGCGAGGCCATCAAGTCCCGCCCCCGGGCTGGCGATACTCCATGATCGCCCCTGTCGGAGCCGCGAATCAGGGTGCCGGCAGCTCTGCCGAAGCATGCGAAAACCCTTGGGGCGAGGCGCTCTCGAGGGGTTGACTGTGGGGGCTGATCGGGTTATCCTACGTGCTCTTGTCGCGGGGTGGAGCAGTCTGGTAGCTCGTCGGGCTCATAACCCGAAGGTCGCGGGT
>JBBDRL010000052.1:0-7371 GCA_040905505.1 Gemmatimonadota bacterium
AGGCACTGGAAGGCGCCTCTACTCCACAGGCCGCGCCCCCGACGCCTGGCCTCTTCTACCGCCGCCCGGATGAGCTCCAGGTGCCGTACGTTGGGCGGGTAGACGGCCACGATGACGAAGCCGCGGCGCGCCAATTCCGCGTTGATCATACTGCCCTCGGAATCGTAGACGTACGCGAGGATACGCCCATACCTGTCGCGCTCCTGGACGTCCATCTCGAGCCGGGCGGCGCTCCCGGGAGGCAGCAGCTCCCGAAGCGCCCGCGTCGCCTGCCTGCCGCTCTCTCCCTGAGCCAGCTCCGGCGCATCGATCAGGATCAGGCGGACATTCGCCGTGGTCTCCCTGCAGGCGAGTGTGTCTCCATCGATGATCCGCTCGACAGTACAGTTCCCGCTGGTCGCCGCACTCATGGTATCGCGACCCGCGGATGCGCATTGCCGATTCCGCGTCCTTCGATATCCCGCCCGCTCCGACTCAGCCGCGCTCCGGAACCAGCGGAGATTCTGCACCGCCAGTGACTCCCAGGCATCGCACCAGACCGGGTAATACACCTCGCCGCTTGCCGACGCCACGAAATCCATCCCCTCCGGAGGAGAGACCTGCCCCGCCGCCGGCGTAGCAGCCACAGAGCAGAGAATCAGCCATCCGAAGATCCGCGCGCGAGGCTCCATGCGTCCGGTGCTCAGGGAATGAGTTCCAGAGGCGACGGTCGACAGCCGACTGCCAAGGGATGACGGATAAGGGATAAGGGCATCCGCCAACTCTACTCCCCCCCGATCTCCACCCCCGTCATCCGCTCCCCCAGCGTTTGCAGCGGCTCCGTCTCCAGACCGTGCTTCGTGTTCAGGTAAAAGTCGGCGATCTTCGCGGCGATCGGCGCAGCCGCGCCCGAGCCCGATTCGCCGTGCTCGATCACCACCGCGAACGCGATCTCCGGCTCGCCGTCGGGTGCTCCCGCGAAGCCCGTGAACCATGCATGGGGCCTGTCCGCGTCCTGCGTGTTCTGGGACGTGCCCGTCTTTCCGTAGATCTTCCAGCGCCGCAGCGACGACATGTAGGCGGTGCCGCCCGGCTCGAGCACGCGGGCCATACCGGTGCGGAGCGTCGCGAGCGTTTCCGCATCAAGGCGCAGGTCGGTCTCGGGTGCGGCGGGTCGATCGCTGACCCGTCGCAGGCTCGGTGGCGGTGCGGTTCCGTCGCCTGCCAGTGCGGCGAAGAACTGCGCCATGCGGACGGGCGTCTGCGCATTCGGCCCCTGTCCGATCGCGAGACTCATCACCTCGCTCGGCGTGGGTGTCCATCCGAATCGCTCGCGGTACCAGTCTGCGTCTACGGGAAAGGTTCCTGTATTCTCCGTCGGCAAGTCGAGGCCGGTCGGCCGCGCGAAGCCGAGCCGCGTGCCCTCGCGGGCGAGCTGATTCAGCCCGAGCCAGATTCCGAGCTGGTAGAAGTAGACGTTGCAGGAGTTTGCGATGGCGCCGGCCAGGTCGAGCGCCCCATGCCCCTCCGCCTTCCAGCAGCGCGAGTACCGCCCCGCGTAGGTCATCCCCCCGGAACAGGCGATCGGCATCGTCGAGGTCGGCTCGATCAGTCGCTTCTCGAGCCCGACGATCGCCGTTGCGAGCTTCCACGTCGACCCTGGTGGGTAGATGCCGGCGGTCGCGCGGTTGAGGAGCGGACGCCGCGGGTCGCCGTTCAGGGCCGCCCACAGCGAATCCTCGACGGTGCCGATGAGGTCATTCGGGTCGTACGATGGATTCGAGTAGAGCGCCAGCACCTCGCCGGTCGACGGCACGATCGCCACCACGGCACCATTGCTCTCCCGCGGGAAGGTCCTGTGGATGAAGCGCTGCAGGGAAAGGTCGATCGTGAGGTGCAACGACTCGCCGGGCATCGGTGGTACGGCCTCCCGGGGCGCGATCGTGCCGATCATGCGCCCGCGTGCGTCGACCTCCACGTAACGCTCCCCCAGCTCCCCGCCCAGCACGCCTTCGTACTGTCTCTCGATGCCCGAGCGGCCAACGAGTTGGCCGCTCCGGTAGCCGTCCCAGGCTACGGAATCATTCAGCTCTTCACGGCTGATCTCGCTGACGTAGCCGATCAGGTGCGCGACGGCTTCACCGGCAGGGTAGTGCCGCTGCGGGAACGGATCGAGCGCGAGTTGGGGCAGGTCCGCCCGATTCTCCTCGATCCAGGATACCTGGTCGAACGAAAGCGCGCGCGCGAGCAGGAGCGGCTGCTCGGGCCGCTCCCGCAGCTCACCGATCATCCGCTCCATATGCGCCTCCCCAAGCTCCAGCGTCGGCTGCAGCAGGAGCAGCGCGACGCGGGCGGAGTCTATCGAGGTCGGCTGGAGATAGAGCGAGTAGCTGGTGAGCGTCTCGGCGATCAGCTCGCCGTTACGGTCCAGCACCGCGCCGCGCGGGGCGGGAACTGGAATGACGCGCATGCGGTTCTCGTCCGCCCGAAGCGTGAAATCCTCGCTGCGAACGACCTGCGTGCGGAAGAAGGCACTCCCGAGGAAGACGACGATTCCCGCGACGAGCAGCGTCGCGATCGCCGCCCGGCGACGCCTCGACTGATGGGCGAATGGACTCTCTGGCCCCACGTTACCGCAACCTCTCTGGTCCGGTCAGAAGCCTGGAAGGGGAGAACATATCGAATGTTAGCAGTGCCGGAATCACATCGCCACCTGCGCAGCCGACCTCCTTGCGCTTGGCGCGTCTCATCGTTATTTGTTTCGGCGTGCCTCCCCTGGAAGTTGAGTCGCACCACATCTCGTTCGATCCTCCTCTCAGGACCTTACACACTCCTCGCGGTCGTCGACCCGTGGTGGACCCGGCAGGGAATGCGTTTGGTTCCGGCACGCAATTTGACGCTCCGGCGGATGTTCGTTGGCTACTCACCGGGCGATGCCTGATCGTTCCCGCATCGCAATTCGGATCCCGACCTCACGACGTATTCATGACTGCACCGGCTCGCCGGCGCGGCGCCGATTCATCTCGTGCGCCGGCCACCGTCGCCCAGGGCGTCCTCGAAGTTCTTCAGAGCGGTAGCGGCTTCCTCCGCTCCTCCACGAATGGCTTCCAGTCCTCACCGGACGACGTCTTCGTGCCACAGAACCTGATTCGCCGCTATCGCCTACGCACCGGCGACATCATCGAAGGCGAGGCCGGCAAGCCGCCCGGCCGCGGCAAGAGCGCGCCGCTCGTGAGTATCGCCAAGGTCAGCGGGATCGACCCCGACGACGTCGCGCATCGACCCGAGTTCGGATCCCTTCCCGCGACACACCCCAATAAGAAGCTGGTTCTCGAAGGCCCACCCATTCCGGGTCGCGCCGACGATTACACGAACCGCATCGTCGACCTCATCGCGCCCCTCGGGAAGGGGCAGCGAACGCTCATCGTCGCGCCGGCACGCGCGGGCAAGACGATGCTCCTGCAGTCGATCATTCACGGAGTCGCGACCAATTACCCCGACTCGCTCCTCCTCGTGCTCCTGGTCGACGAGCGGCCCGAGGAGGTCACCGAGATGCAGATGATCGGGCATGGTGAGGTGATCGCATCATCCTTCGACTACCCGGCCGAACGACACGTCACCATCGCGGAGATGACGCTCGAGATGGCGCGGCGGCGGGTCGAAGGTGGGAAGGACGTGGTACTGGTGCTCGACTCGCTGACGCGCCTCGCCCGAGCCTACAATACGCACGAGCGCGGGACCGGCCGCACGATGTCGGGAGGGATCGACAGCGGAGCCCTCGAAAAGCCCAAGCGCTTCTTCGGCTCGGCTCGCAACGTTCCGGAGAAAGCGGGGGGTGGCAGCCTGACGATCATCGCGACTGCGCTCACGGAGACGGGAAGTCGTGGCGACGAGGTCATCTTCGAGGAGTTCAAAGGCACCGGCAACGCCGAGCTCGTCCTCGACCGCGAGGTCGCCGAGCGCCGCATCTACCCCGCCATCAACGTCGAGCGCAGTGCCACCCGCCGCGAAGAACTGCTCTTCACGCCGGAAGATCTCGACAAGGTTCACAAGCTCCGCCGCGCCCTCCATTCCCTACCCGCGCCGGAGGCCGCCCAGCTCCTGATCCGTCAGATGTCCGATACCAAGACGAACGCGGAGCTGCTGGCGAAGATCAAGTGAGGAGGAGTTTACAGTTAACTGTAAACTGTCAACTCACCCCAGCATCTCCTCGATCGTCCCCAGCAACCGAGCCGTGTCGATCGGCTTGGGCAGGTAAGCCGCACAGCCCGCTTCGAGGCAGGCGTCGCGGTCCGTTTCGAGAGCCCGGCCGGTTACCGCGACCACCACGCTGTCGCGGGTGAGCGGATCGCCCTTGATCCGGCGCACGATCTCGAGCCCGTTCGCGTCGGGAAGGCCGAGGTCCAACAGGATGAGGTCCGGAGGGGTCTCACGGGCCCGTTCAAGGGCTTCGCCACCGCTGGAAGCCTCAGCCACAATATAACCGCTCTCCTCCAGGAGGATCTGAAACGCGTGACGAATCGTCTCGTTGTCCTCGACGAGAAGGATCCGCGACCGGGCGTCTGATGCCTGGCTCACTCCGTCCCCGATTCCCCCGACGCTTCCACCGAGGGCAGCGTAAAGAAGAAGCGGCTGCCCTCCCCCAGTTCACTCTCGACGCCGATCTGCCCGCCATGCAGAAGGATGAAGTTCCGGGCGATGGCGAGGCCCAGCCCCGTCCCATGGTGCTGGCGCGAGCGGGAGCTGTCGACCTGCGCGAACTCCCGAAAGATCATCTCATGATGCTCGGGATCGATCCCGATGCCGCTGTCCTCCACGCTGATGCAGAGCCAGCCGGGGTCACGCTCCCACCGTGACGCCTCGACGCGGACGTAACCGTTCTCTGGCGTGAAATCGATCGCGTTGCCCAAAAGGTTCGTGAGCACATGGAGGATCTTGTCGCGGTCAGCGGCCGCCGGCGGAAGTTCCGGATCGATCAGGGTCTCGAAGCGGAGCCCCTTCTTGCGGATGAGCGAAGCGCTCATGTCGTGGGCGGTATCGATGATCCCCGGGACCGAGAAGCGCGTGGTCTCCAGCTCGATCGCCCGGGCGCTCGTCCGCGCGTACGTCAGGATCTCCTCGATCATGACCAGCAGCTGCCGGCTCGACCCGATCACCGCCTTCACGGCCTCGCGCTGCCGCTCGTTCAGGTCGCCCAGGAGCTCGTCGCGCAGGACCTCTCCGTAGGTGACGATCGCCGTCAGTGGCGTTCGGAGCTCGTGGGAAACGTTCGCGAGAAACTGCGATTTCGCGACGTCCAGATTGCGCAGTTCCCGCAGGTCCGCCTCGAGCTCTTCGATGCGCCCCGCCATCGCCCCCGCGTCCCCGACCCCGCCACCGGTCGCGGAAAGGCGCAGGTCCGCCTCGCTTTCGTCCGTGTTCGGAGCGACCTTGAAACCCTCCCGCTCTAGCACACGGCGAAGACGCTCAGCCTCCTCATGATCGCCGTGAATAAGGAGGTGGAGTTCGATCATGAGGGCCGTCGCGCGGGTGGCATTAGGAAACAGCAATTTACCGATCCTCGTCAGGCCGGGCAAGGACGGCCTCATCTCCCACTTCCTCCGCCAGGAGCTGCCGCCGCAGGAGCCTGGCATAGACACCGCGGCGCTCGACGAGGTCCTCGTGAGTGCCGCTCTCGACGACCTCGCCGTCCTCCAGAACGAGGATGCGGTCGGCGCCCATGACGGCGGAGACCCGATGGCTCACGATCACGCTCGTCCTCTCCCTTACCACATCTCTGAGGCCACGGAGGATGGCCGCTTCGGTGTGGGTATCGACTGCCGAGAGCGCGTCGTCGAGGATGAGCACCTTCGGATCCCGGGCAATGGCCCGCGCCAATGTGGCGCGCTGCTTCTGGCCGCCGGAGAGGTTCACGCCCCGCTCGCCAAGCAGGGTGTCGTAGCCGCCGGGGAGGTCGGCGATCGTCGCGTCCAGCTCCGCGATGCGGGCGGCCTCTCTGATCCGCGCCTCGGCGCGGTCCGTGTCGGCCTCCTCGAAGCCGAGCGCGAGGTTGTGGCGAATCGTGTCCGAGAAGAGGAATGCGTCCTGGGGGACCATGCCGATGGTGGAGCGGAGCTGCCCGAGGTCGATCTCGGGCAGCGGCTTCCCGTCCAGGAGAATCTCGCCTTCCGACGGATCGTAGAGCCTCACGAGCAGACTGACGAGCGTCGACTTGCCCGACCCGGTGGCGCCGACCAGCGCGAGCATCCCGCCGGCGGGGACGCGGAAGGAAACGTTCCGCAGTACCAGGCGATCCGTGCCGGGGTAGCGGAACGACACGCCCCGGAACTCGATCGCGCCCTCGAAGGCGTCATCGGGCCAGAGCCTGCCCGAATCCTGGATCGCCGGAGCCGTTTCGAAGACGCTGTTGATCCGCCGCATCGATGCCGCGCCCCGCTGGAACAGGTTGACGACCCAGCCCAGCGCGATCATGGGCCAGGTGAGCATCCCCAGGTACAATGTGAACGCTACGAAGTCGCCAATACTGATGGCACCGGTCATCGCACCCCGGCCACCGACCAGGAGCACGCTCGTCATCGCCAGTCCACTGAAGAGCGCCAGGAGGGGATGGAAGAGGCCGGAGACGCGGGCGAGCGCCAGGTTCCGTTCGAGGTAGTCCGTCGCCAGCGTTCCGAAGCCCTCCGTCTGCCGGCCCTCCTGGCCATACGCCTTGACGATCCGGACGCCAGCCAGGTTCTCCTGGACCATCGTGGACATCGAACCGAAACGCTCCTGAATCGCCTCGAATCGCGTGTGGATCAGGCGACCGAAGCCGATCGTGATGGGCGGCAGTGCGAGCATGGGCACCATCGCCACAACCGTCAGCCATGGGTCGATCCAGATCATGAGGCTCAGCGCGAAGACCGAGACGGCCACCGTGTTGACCAGATACATGTACGCGGGCCCCGCCACCATGCGAACCGCCGCGATGTCGTTGGTCGCACGGCTCATGATCTCGCCCGTCTGCGTCGCTCCGTAGTAGGGCGCGTCCAGTCGAAGCAGGTGCTCGAAGAACCGATTCCGTAGATCGTATTCCACCCACCGGCTGACGCTGTTCAGTATCTTCCGCATGGTGAATCGGGCAGACCCTCCGAGAACGGCGGCGATCACGATCAGCGCCGCATACCGGACGATCACCTCCGGCCCCGCTTCCGGGCCCCCCAAGGCGTCGATCGCCTCCTTGATCAGGAACGGCGCTGCCAGAGAAAACGCATTCGCCAGCACCACCATCACCAACCCGACCGCGATCCGGCCGCGGTACCGGCGGAGATAGGGGAGTAGCGTGAGAAGTTCTTTCAAGGATTCAGGATTCAGGATTCAGGATTCAGGATTCAGGATTCAGGATTCAGGATT
>JBBDRL010000053.1:0-9829 GCA_040905505.1 Gemmatimonadota bacterium
GCGACCTTCGGGTTATGAGCCCGACGAGCTACCAGACTGCTCCACCCCGCGCCATTGAAGGGACCAACTATATTCGAGAAACGCGCTAAGGTCAAGGGGCGGCGGGGTCTTGCCCGTCCCCTTCGATATCGACGAAGCGATAGATGACCTCGCCCTCCCGGATCATCCCGAACTGCTCGCGGGCGACCGCCTCGATGGTGGCCGGATCGTCCTCGAGCCGGTCGATCAGCGCATTCAGCGAATCGGCCGCCGCGCGTGCTTCGGCGAGGCGTGCGGCTTCGACGCGCTGGGCCTCGCCGAGCCTGCCGAGATCGAAGAGCGTGTACTCGCCGCCCCAGATCGCGTAGTAGGCCGCCACGCCGAGGACGAGCAGCCCGACGCCCCTGGCGACGACCCGCCGAGGTTCTAGCGCCATAACGTGTTCCCCGGGTAGCGCGCGGAGTCGCCGAGGGCCTCCTCGATGCGCAGGAGCTGGTTGTACTTGGCGACGCGGTCCGTTCTGCTGGCGCTTCCGGTCTTGATCTGGCCCACGCCGGTCGCCACCGCCAGATCGGCGATGAAGGTATCTTCAGTCTCGCCCGACCGGTGCGAGATCACGGAGTGGTACCCCGCCCTCTTCGCGGTGTCGATCGCCTCGATCGTCTCGGTGAGCGTCCCGATCTGGTTCACCTTGATGAGAATGGCGTTCCCCACGCCGCGCTCGATCCCATCTCGGAGGCGGGTCGGGTTGGTTACGAACAGGTCGTCGCCGACGAGCTGGACGGTATCGCCGAGTCCGTCGGTGAGCGCCTTCCAGCCGTCCCAGTCGTTCTCGTCGAGGGCGTCCTCGATCGATCTGATCGGATAGCGGCGGCTCCAATCCTGATAGAACGTGACCATCTCGGCGGCGCTACGGCGCTCGTTGGTGGACTTGTGGAAGACGTACGCGCCGTCGCGGTGCAGCTCGGAGGCGGCGACGTCGAGCGCCAGGGCGATCTCCTCGCCTGCGCGGTAGCCAGCCTTCTCGATCGCCTGGAGGATGACGTCCAGGGCTTCCTCGTTGGTAGCCAGGTCGGGCGCAAACCCGCCCTCGTCGCCGACCGAGGTGCTCTTCTTCGCCGCCGAGAGGACCTTCTTCAGCGAGTGGAAGATCTCGACGCCCGCACGGAGCCCTTCGGAGAAATGCTCGAAGCCGACGGGCATGATCATGAACTCCTGGAAATCCACGTTGTTGGCCGCGTGGGCGCCGCCGTTGAGGATGTTCATCATCGGCACCGGCAGCGTGTTGGCCATCGCGCCGCCGAGGTACCGGAACAGGGGCAGCTGGCACTCCTCGGCTGCGGCGCGCGCGGTGGCGAGCGAGACGGCGAGGATCGCGTTGGCGCCGAGGCGGCCCTTGTTCGGCGTTCCGTCGAGCTCGACCATCGCCCTGTCGAGCCCGGCCTGGTCGAACGGATCCATTCCCCGGACCGAGGGCGCGATCATCTCCTCGATGTTCGCGACCGCCTCGAGCACGCCCTTGCCGACGTACCGTTTCTCGTCCCCATCGCGGAGCTCGACGGCCTCGTGCTCGCCCGTAGATGCGCCACTCGGCACTGCGGCTCGCCCGGATGCGCCACCCGTGAGAAACACCTCGGCCTCGACCGTCGGATTGCCGCGGGAGTCGAGGATTTCTCTGGCGTGAATGTCTTCGATGGTGATCATGGTCCAGCTCGGGCGTCAAATGGAATCGGCGGCGAAAGCGGCGGCAACGTAGGAGCGCCCGTGGGGCGTGTCAACGCGTCAGCGTGGCCGGGGCAGATCCAGGAGAAACGGTGGTTGTGGCACGATCGGCTCCGCGTCGCCTGCGATGACCCCCGGCAGCGCTTCCGCGACGTCTCGAGGTAGCAGGCCCCGTCCGCGGCCCGCCCTCTCGGCGGCACGGCCAGAGAAGTGAAGGCCCATCGCCGCGGCGTCCCGCGGTGCGGCACCGCCGGCGAGGAGCGCCGCGACGACCCCACTCAGCGTATCGCCCATGCCTCCCGTGGCCACGCCGGAGTGCCCCGTGACGGCCACGACGATCGGCCCGAACGGCGCCGCGACGATAGAAGGGGCGCCCTTGGCGAGGACGGCGCAACCGAACCGCTCGGCGGCCGCCCGCGCGGTCCCGAAGCGATCCGCGAGGACGTCCCCCGTCTCGCAGCCGAGGAGCCGACCCAGCTCACCGGGGTGCGGGGTCATCACACAGCGCGAGGCGACGTCGGGCGTCAGCGCGTTTGCGTCCGCGGCGAGCAGTGTCAGCGCGTCCGCATCCAGCAGAATCGGGCCGGCGAATGCATGAAGGATCGAGCTCAGCAGCGCTCGACTGCCCTCGTCGGTGCCGATCCCGGGGCCGATCAGCACCGCCCGGGTACCCGCGAGCTGATCCAGCACATCCTCCGATTCCCGGTCGACGAAGACCGCCTCGGGTACGGCGGCGTGGATCGCGGTACGGTTCGCGTCGGCCGACACGACGCGAACGCCTCCGGTGCCCGCCCGCAGCGCACCCATCGCCGCCATGATCGCCGCCCCGCCGACGCCCCGCCGCCCCGCAACCACCCCGACGAGTCCGACGCTCCCCTTGTGCGCGTCCGCCGGAATCCGCGGTAGTCGCGCGTTGGCCCAGCCGTCGGTGACCACGGCGCCACTCCACGGGCCGTCGTCCCAAGGCGGCAGCCCGACCTCGGCGAGAAGCACTCGACCGGCCAGCGAGCGGCCCGGATGCAGCAGAAGCCCCCGCTTGAGAATGCCGAAAGTGACTGTCAGGTCCGCCCGGACGGCCGCGCCGGGTATCGCGCCTGTGCTGAGGTCCACGCCCGTCGGACCGTCGAGCGCGACGACCGGCCGGCCGCTGGCGTTGATCGCGTCCACCACGCCGCCGATCGGCTCGCGCGGCGGACCGCTGGCGCCGGTGCCGAGGATGCCATCGACGACGACGCCGGCCGTCGCGAAACCGGCGCCAGCGGCGGCGACGGGGATCTCCCAGCCATGGGTCAGACCGCGGCTCCATTCGACGTCGCCCACCGGTTGCGCCCGGACGCTGCGTCCCCACGCTCGGAGGGTACGAAGCGCCACCAGCGCGTCGCCCCCGTTGTTTCCCTTACCGACCGCAGCAACGACCTCTCCCTCCGGAAAAGTCCGGGCGATGGCCACGGCCGCGGCTCGTCCGGCCGATTCCAGAACGACGCGCTCCCCGATATCGCCCCCATCGAAGGTCGCCCGCTCCCAATCACGCATCTCCGCCCCGGTCGCGAGCGGCAGCAGGGTGTCTATGGGCGCCATCGGTCAGCGGCTCCGCCGGCCCGGCATGGAAGGATGACACCAAAAGAAATGCCCACGATCGGATCGTGGGCAGCGCGCTGGGGAGCCGCGTAGGCGGTGTTTACTTGAAGCTCTGTCCGATCGACCTTCCGAAGCTGATCTCGCCATTGTCGATGCGGATGTTGAAGCCGCAGTCGGGACTGTTGCAGACCCAAGCCTTGAACGTGATCGCCGCGCCGTCGCGACCGTAGTCGGAGAGGGGGACCAGTTTCCCCTCATCGCACTTGCGGCACTTTGGAAGTTCGAAATCGGCCATCGGACGTCCCCTCCCCTCATCTGTGACGGAACAGCTAGAGCTTGCTGATCCCTCCCAGACGCTCCGCAATCGGCGTTCCAGGGATCGGCCTCAGGGCCGGCTGACACCCGGCCAGGGGTAGGACGCGACGAAAACCTCCTCGAAGTCATAAACCGCGTCGAAGCTGTCGATGCAGTCGTCGTCCTGCTTGACGAGGACGCCGAGGTCCACGAGAGCGAAAACGATCTCACCGAGGTCGCGGGTGCTGGTGATGCCCCAGTACTCTAGGACGGAGCGGGCCATCAGGCCCCAGCGTTGAAGCGCCAGGTCGCGGCAGCCCTCAGCCAGTTCGCGGCCGGAGATGTGACGCGGCTCGCCGAGTCGTTCGATCGTGAAGTGCAGGGCCGAGAGAATGAACAGGTACGCCGTCTCGTGATACGACGGGTAACGCCGTCGCAGACGGTCGATCACGTTCTCGGCGAGAAGGATTCCGCTCATCGGCGGGGGTGATTGTCGAAGCGCGCCGGCCCGCGTCCGCTGCTGAAGACGCCGTCGGCCTGTGGAGTGTGAATCAATTTTGAGGGCATGCTCACCTCACGCGCTTCGAAGTGCAACGCTCGACTCCAAGCTAGGGACCCGCCCCGGGGCGAGCAAGGGGGGGGTGGAAGCTATCGGCTATCAGCTATCGGCTATCAGCTATCCGCTACCGGCCAACCGCCGATACAGGATTATTTCGGGTCCTGGCTCGGCGCCTAGGGCGCCGCTGGTGTCTTCGCGGAGCCGCTCGTGAACTGCGGGGACCTGGTCGACCCGGACGACGAAATCGATGCGGGCCTGGCCATCCGCCGAGAAGCCGTGCTCGACGTCGCGGGCGGCAAAGCTCTCGATGATGCGCATCACGGCAGCCGTTTGGTCGTACGGATACTCGATGCGCAGCCGCTGCGCGTGCACGCCCGTGCGCTTGGGGGCGAGTGCCAGCGCCTGCCCCGCGGCTTCGCCGTAGGCGCGGACCAGGCCGCCGACCCCGAGTTTCGTTCCGCCGAAGTAGCGGGTCACGATCACCGCCGCGTCGCGGACTCCGGCGGCGTCGATCGCGCTGAGGATCGGTGCGCCGGCGCTGCCGGAAGGCTCTCCGGCATCGAGCGCGCGCCAGCCATCATCGCGGAAGCGCCACGCGGCACAGTGATGGGAGGCGTCGTACATCGCCCGCGCTCGCTGCTCGAGCACGTCGCGGGCACGCGCCTCGTCGGCGGCGGGAAAGGCGAGGGCGTGAAACCGTGAACCTCGCACCCGGGTGTCGGCCTCGGCCGCACCCGCCAGCGTCAGGAAGTCAGCCGACTTCGGACGGTTCGAGATAGTACTCCAGACCGAGGTGTGTGATCTGCTCCTCCCCCATCATCCAGCGCAGCGTGTTCTTGAGCTTCGTGTGCTGGATGAACAGGTCGTGCTCGGGGTAGATGCCCTCGGCGTGCATCGGGCTCTTGAGATAGAACGAGAGCCATTCCTGAATTCCGTGCATTTCCGTGCGCGCGGCGAGATCCAGGAAGAGTGCCAGGTCGAGGACGATCGGAGCCGCCAGGATGCTGTCGCGGCAGAGGAAGTCGACCTTGATCTGCATCGGGTAGTCGAGCCAGCCCCGAATATCGATGTTGTCCCAGCCCTCCTTCGCGTCGCCGCGCGGAGGGTAGTAGTTGATCCTGACCTTGTGGTAGTAGTCCTTGTACAGCTCCGGATAGAGCTCCGGCTGAAGGATGTACTCGAGCACCGAGAGCTTGGACTCCTCCTTCGTCTTGAACGAGTCTGGATCGTCGAGCACGGCGCCGTCGCGGTTGCCCAGGATGTTGGTCGAGAACCATCCGTCCAGTCCGAGCATCCGCGCCTTGAGTCCCGGCGCGATGATGGTCTTCATCAGGGTCTGGCCGGTCTTGAAATCCTTCCCGGCGATCGGAACGCCGCGCTCCCTGGCCAGCTCGTGCAGCGCCGGGAAGTCGACCGAGAGGTTCGGCGCGCCGTTGGCGTATGCGACGCCCTCCATCAGCGCGGCGTACGCGTAGAGCATGCTGGGGGCGATGCTCTCGTCATTCGCGTCGATCGCGGCCTCGAAAGCGTCCAGACTGGCATGCGCGGGGCCCTGCTTGATGAAGATCTCCGTCGATCCGCACCAGACCATCACCAGGCGATCACAGTCGTTCTCGGCCCGGAAGCGGCGGATGTCGGCGCGCAACGCGTCCGCCCAGTCCCGCTTGGACGAGCCGGGGATCACGTTCGCCCCCTGGAGGCGTTTCACGTAACGCTGATCGAACGCCGCCGGCATCGGCTCGATGCCCCGGAGGAAGTTGGCGATCGGGTCCAGGTGCGTATGCCTGTCGAGGACGCCCGCCTTCAGGGCGGAGTCGTAGGCGTCATCGGGGATCGGGTCCCAGGTGCCGAAGACCAGGTCGTCGAGCCCGGCGAGCGGCACGAAGTCCTTGATCCGAGGGGTACGGCCTTCGGAACGTTTGCCGAGGCGGATGGTGGCAAGCTGCGAAAGGCTCCCGATCGGCCTTCCCATCCCGCGCCGCGCAAGCTCGACCCCCGCGATGAAAGTGGTGGATACGGCGCCCAGCCCGGGCAGCAGGACACCGAGTTTACCCGTGGCCGGAGCCGGCTCTCTTCTCGTCGTGCTCAAGGATGCGTTTGCGATTCAGAGGTTACTTTGACTCGTGGCCGCGACGCGGAAGCCCGCGTCGGCGGAGTGACCGACGTATGACGATAGACCCAGACGATGCGCTGGAACGCCGTGAAGTTGGTGAGCACGGCCATGATGATCAAGACCCCGGTCAGCACGGCCCCTTCGAATGCGCCTCCGAAGAGCAGGGCGGCGCCGCCGATGAGCACCACGCGCTCCAGGCGCTGCATGACACCGACCTTGCAATCGAGCCCGAGCGCCTCGGCTCGGGCGCGGGTGTAGGACACCATCAGCGACCCGGCCATCGCGAGCGCGACGGTGTAGACCATCCAGGGGTAATCGAAGTCGGGATGTCCACCGCCGTAGAGCGAGAAGATCCCCAGGAAAACGACGATCTCGGAGATGCGGTCGAGGGTCGAATCGTAGAAGGACCCGAAGATCGATACCCGGCCCGTTCCGCGCGCGACCTGCCCGTCGACGATGTCGACGAAACCTCCGACGAGCACCAGAAGGCCTCCGATGCGGGTGTGCCCCAAGAAGAAGGCGATTCCGGCCGAGATGGTGATCAGGAACCCGAGGGTGGTGATGTAGTTCGGGTCGATACGTCGGCGGATCAGTGGCTCGAAGAGCGGCCCAACGAATTGCAGCAGTCGGTCCTGGACGCGCTTGGGAAGGTTCGCCATTAAGTGCTCCAGCTACGGTAGGATGATGCGACTCTGCTCCCCCGCCTCGATCCCCCGGCCGATCTCCTCGTTGATGGTCGTCATCACGCGCTCGAAGTTCGACTGTCCGGCGACCACCGCCTGGTACGATGACCGTTGCTGGAGCTGCTCGGCAAGCCGGGAGTACTCCTCCTGCAGCTCGGTCTCAGGTTCGCGTCCCGCGCGGATGAACGAAGTGATCTGATCCTCGAGCGCGGCGAGCTGGTTCATCGCGGTGACCGCCTCGCGGTCCTCCCCGAGCTTCTCGTTGGCCGCCTTCAGCTCCTCATATTCGCGCGTTCGCGAGAGCAGCTTCCCGATTTCCCGCGCCCGCTCTTTGATCGCGTCCAATTCTCTACTCCATCTGTGCGTGAAGACCGCGCCATCCCGGCGACGTACCCGGCCACCTATTCAATTCGAGCCAACACGATGCGCTCCCGACCCGCGAGGTCCAGGCGGACGTCGGGGTCACTGTAGCTTGGCGTGGACCGTACCAGCTCCGCAACCGTAGCTGCCTGACCCGCGCCGATTTCCAGCGCCAGGAGGCCTCCAGGACGAAGGTGGTCGGGCCCTCCCTGGATGAGGCGCCGGACCACGTCGAGCCCGTCGCGACCGCCGAACAGGGCTTCCGCCGGCTCCCAGTCCGCAACCTCCTTCGGAAGGCTGGCTCGGTCGTCGTCCGCCGCGTACGGGGGGTTGGACACGATGATGTCGTATCGTTCGCCCGCGATCGGCGCGTAGGCAGCGCCCAGACGGAACTCGATTTCGGCATCGGGTAATGTCCGCTCCCGGTTGGCTCGCGCAAGGTCCAGCGCGTCGGCCGATACATCCGTAGCCACGATGCGGCCGAAGTCGCCTTCGTGGCGCAGGCTAAGCGCGATCGCTCCCGATCCCGTGCCGACGTCCACGACGTCCAGGCCCTGCCGCTCGCCCGCCCAGTCGAGAACCGCCTGCACGAGCACTTCCGTCTCCGGCCTGGGGATGAGGACACGCCCATCGACGGCCAGCGTCAGGTCGCGAAACGCTGCCGTTGCCGAGATGTACTGTAACGGCTCACCTCGGACCCGCCGGCGCAGGCGCTGCTTGAAGACGTCGAGCTCCGCTGGCGTCAACGGCCGGTCGAACTGGAGATACAGGTCGAGCCGCCTCAAACCGAGTGCATCCGCCAGGAGGATCTCTGCGTTCAGCCGGCCTTCCGCGATCCCCTTCTCGGCCAGATAGGTTCCGGTCCAACGGGCCAGCTCGACGGGAGTCCAGACTTTTGCGGAATTTTGAATTTTGAATTTTGATTTTTGAATTTACGGCCAGCGATGGCGGGCCCCTAGCAGCGTGGCTTCTTCCGTACACGAGGCCGGCGGCAGTTCAATTCGACATTCAACATTCAAAATCGAGCTAAGCCGCTCTCTCTTCCTGCCCGGCCATTCGGAGCTGCTCGATCAGTTCCTGAAGGTCGCCGTCGAGGACCTGCTGGAGCGCGTGAGTGGTGTACCCGATCCGGTGATCGGTCACGCGGCTCTGGGGGAAGTTGTACGTCCGGATCTTCGCGGAACGATCGCCAGTGCCGACCTGGAGTCGCCGAGTTCTGGCACGCTCGGCCTCCTGTTCGGCGATCCGCAGGTCGAGCAGACGAGAGCGAAGTACCGCCATCGCCTTGTCCCGATTCTTGTGCTGCGACTTCTCGTCCTGGCAGGTCACCACGAGTCCGGTCGGAAGATGTGTGATGCGAACGGCCGAATCCGTGGTGTTCACCGACTGTCCGCCGGGTCCGGAGGAGCGGTAAACGTCCATCTTGATTTCGCCGTCGGCGATCTTCACGTCCACCTCCTCCGCCTCCGGAAGCACCGCGACAGTCGCCGCCGACGTGTGGATCCGGCCCTGGCTCTCCGTCGCGGGGACCCGCTGCACGCGGTGGACCCCGGATTCATAGCGGAGGTCGCCATACGCGTGTGAGCCGCGCACCACGAAGATCGCCTCCTTCATCCCCCCTGCACTCCCCTCGGAGTGGCTGAGGAACTCGACCTTCCAACCGCGGCCGTCGGCATAGCGCGTATACATGCGGAAGAGATCGCCGGCGAACAGAGCGGCCTCATCGCCGCCGGTACCCGCCCGGATCTCGACCACGGCGTCCCGATCATCGAGCGGATCGCGCGGCATCAGAAGAAGCTTCAGCTCGTTCTCGGCGCGCTCCAGCTCCCCCGCGAGCCGCTCGGCCTCGCCAGTGGCGAATGCCTGCAATTCGACGTCGGAGGCTGCTTCGGTCGACATCTCCCGCGCATCGCGAAGCTCTCCCTGGAGCTCCCGATACTGTGCGATGGCAGACATCGTCTCGCTGAGTCGGGAATGCTCGCGGGAAATGTCGCGTAGGCGATCGGGATCACCAATGACGTCGGGATCGGCGAGCAGCGACGAGATCTCGTCGTACCGCTGCTCGACTTCTCGTATCCGGTCGTTCATCGGATCACCTGCGCCCGCAGGAAATTTTCGGGGGTCCGCGTGGAGGAATTACGGTGACTCTGCGCCCCCTGCACGAGAGCCGGGGCGGCTGCCCCGGCTCTGCGTTTCACTCGCTGGCCTTCTTTCCGCCGTAGCGCTGTCGGAAGCGCTCGACCCGGCCCGCGGTATCGACCAGCTTCTGCTTGCCCGTGAAGAACGGGTGGCAGGCAGAGCAGATCTCGACCTGGATGCTCGGCTGCGTCGAGCGGGTCTCCAACGTGTTGCCGCACGCGCAGTGCACCGTCGACGGCTGGTAATTCGGGTGAATGCCGGCCTTCATGATGCTCGCCTCTCATCTATCACGGCCCCACCGTTCGCAGGCAGGAGCCGTTGAGAACAAAATGATTGATCCAGCTAATTTATCCGAAACGGCGAGGCGAGGCAAGCGGGGGAGAGTCGACGGAGAGAGTCGAC
>JBBDRL010000053.1:9929-23935 GCA_040905505.1 Gemmatimonadota bacterium
GAGAGTCGACAGTCGACAGTCGACAGACGGACGAGAGGCGCTTCGGCGAGCCGACTCGCCACCGCAACACAAAACCTGTCGACCGTGGGCTGTCGACTGTGGACTCACCTCACGGCCAATCCTTCAGCATCCGCCGGATATCGTCCCGGTGCTGGCTCTCGTCGACGATGAGGTCCTCCAACTGGATCTTGACCGCGATCTCGCCCGCGGCCTCGGCCTCGTCGATTCGCCGGGTATACCGTTCGAGCGTCTCGATCTCGCCATTGAGGGCGTTCTCGAGCATCTGCCGGTTGTCGCCGGCGGGTGGGATCGGCGGCACGTGGGTGGTGGGGCTGCCGCCGAGGGCGACGACCTTATCGGCCAGGAACGCGGCGTGGCCGAGCTCGTCGGGAATTTCACTCTCGAAGAAGGCTCGCAGGTCCTGCCGATAGGGCCCGCTAACGAGGCTGGCGTAGGTACGATACATCACGACTGCCTGGTATTCGGCGGCGAGGTCCTCGTTGAGGCCATCGATGAGCTTCTGCTTCGCGTCTGGCATTGTTCCTCCCTGGGTCGACTTGGGCGCGTGCACGCGCACTCAGAAAACGATTTCGGTGCGGTCGGCGGCGGATCTGTAGGCTGCTTCTACGATCTTCATCAGCGAGACCTGTTCCACGGGTGGTCGAATGGTCTCACGGCGCCGCACCGCCTCGAAGAAGCGTGTGAGCTCCTGCCGATAGGAAGCGGTGAACTGGTTTTCGTTGCCGGACTCGAGGCTGGGCGAGATGTCGGCGAGGCCGGTGCCGGTTTCCTTGAAGATCTTCAGCGGCGCCACGCTGGCGGACCCGTGGCTGGCCATCACCTGGAGGTACTGACGTTCGCGGTCCGCAACGAAGGTCCAGCTCACTTCGAGGTTGACGGTGCGGCCATCGGCGAGTTCCAGCAGCAGGATCGCCGCGTCCTCGACTTCGGCGTTCGAGGGCCCGTAGACCTTCGCGACGACGCGCTTCGGCTCGGGGTGATCGAGGAGCCAAAGGGCCAGGTCGAGCATTTGCACACCGAGATCCATCAGGGCACCGCCGCCGGCCTGCTCGGGGCTGTGCCGCCAGCTACGGGGCGATCGGCCGGCTCGCCGATTGAGCCAGCCGGCACGCACGTAGTGGACGTCGCCGAGGTCTCCCGCGGCGACCACCTGCTTGAGGGCGATCGAGTCCGGCCGGAAGCGCTGATTCATCCCGACCATCAGCCTTTCGCGCGACGTGAGCGCCTCGATGATGCGGGCGGTCCCATCGGCGGTCAGGGCCAGTGGCTTCTCGCAGAAGACGTACTTGCCAGCGTCGAGCCCCACGAGGACCTGCTCCTCGTGCAGATAGCTGGGCGTGCAGACGATGACGGCTTCGACGTCGTCCGCGGCCCACATTTCGTCTGTGGTGGAGTAAACTCGGGGGATGGCGAATCGCTGCGCGAGCGTGTTCGCCTTGCTGCGGTTGGTATCGAACAGCCCGACGACCTCTACGTGGCGCATCCGGGTGAGCACCGGCAGATGTACTACCTGCGCCACCGCCCCCGCTCCGAGCACCGCGACCCTGGCCGCCCCCCTCATCCTCTACCTCCTCCACCCCAAGAGTTCGTCTGGAATACCGCGTGGCGTGGGGATCGTCCACACACCGGTCGCGCCCAGGCTGGCGTAGCGGACATCGCTGGCGAGCACGAGGCGCGCCTCCGCGGCGAGCTGAACCGAGCCGAGATAGACGTTCGCGCCCAGCAGCGTACCGATTCCGGGCGCCACGGTGTCGAGCAGGTCCTCGACGAAGGTGTCGTTGATGAAGTCGCCGCGGCCGTTGAGGAGGTGCAAGCCGGCACCGAGTCCGAGGTAGGGCGAGATGACGCGGTTGCCCAGAAATAGATACTGCGCATCGATCGCGAGCTCGAGGTCGCTGAGCCGGACCTCGCCGAGGTCGAGCGACGTCGGGCAGGCCGCATCGCCCTGACGTTCACAGACGAGAACGATCTGTTCGGCCAGCCGGGCGACCTCCGGGGCCCGGAGCGCGGAGGACCAGAAGCGGGCCGAGGGATGGACCCGGACGTGGGGACCGACGAAGCCGAGGTCGGTGCGGATACCGTAGAAGTACGTCGGCTCCACCTTCGCCGGCCAGACGCGACCGCCATCGACTCCGATTCCACGGAAGGCGAGGTCCTCGTAGTCATAATCCTCCCACGCCTGCGCCCGGAGGTTGCTCGCGGAGCAGAGCAGGAGAAGTGCCGCGAACACCGCCGCACAGGCCGTAGACCGGGCGCGCAGGAAAGCCTTAGTCGGCGCATGGGCGTTCGACAGCATTATCCGGAAGGCGGGCATTCTCAGTAGAGATCGACGATTCGGGTGCCGGGATAGTACGTCTCCAGGATGTTTCGATACTGCTGACCTGCTCTCGCGCGGCCCATCGCCCCCACCTGGCACATTCCGATTCCATGGCCCCAGCCGCCGCCCTCGGCGGCCACCTCGATCACACGGCCTTCGGAATCGCGCACGGTCGTGATGTCGAACCGGGAGCTGTTGAGTATGCTTCCTGAAGGCGTCAGGAAGATCCAGCGAATGCGATCGCCGCCGACGTCGAATGTCGCGGTGGAAGTCGTGATGCGCAGGGTCCGGATACGTCCCGACGTGGTGCGTTGAAGAACCTCGAAGTCCCGCAGCTCACCAACGCTCTCTGCGCCCTGCGGCAGTGAGTCCGCGAGGGTCCGATCCAGGATGTCTTCCAGCTCGCTCGCGCTCCAGCGTTGAGTCCATCGGAAGCGATTCGAGGAAATGTCGAAGGCCTCGCCGGTGCGTGGATCGCGATCGACGATGGATACCAGGTATGGCTCGGGATCCTCCTGCGGCCAGACTTCTTCGATGGCGGCGGTCTGGCCGGCGCAGGTCGAATGATAGTACGCCTCGATCGGCTCGTTGCCAAAGATCAGGATCTCCCCCGCGGTCTCTTGCACCGCCCGTGAGACCGGGTCGTGCTCGCCCGACGCGCCGCCATACACCTGGTCCTGCACGGTAGCGTAGACATCGAACCCGAATTCGGCCCGGCGGCCAAGGTAACGAATCGCGTAGGTCCGCGCCGCGACTGCCTGCGCCTTGGCCGCTTCCAGGAGTTCCGGCCCGACGCGGCCGATCTCGAAAGGCACGACGCCGAGGAGGTAGTTCTCCATGTCGACCTGGTTGATCGCCGTGAGGCGATCGGGCCCCGTAGCCCGGATCAGTGCGGTTCCCCGATACGGCTCTCCGGCGATGTTGACGAAGCCCGAAGCGGCCGGGCGAACGACGAGGCTCTGGCCGGCGCGCGTCTGAGTATCGCCGATCCGAATGATCAGAACGCCGTCAGCCGACGCGCGGACCATCGCGCGCTCCGCAACGTTCAGGCGGTGCAGCACGCGCCCGCTCGCGTCGAGGATCTGGTAGTCCGACGTGGCGCCTACCTCGACCTGGCTCGAGTCCACGACGAGGCCGACGCGAACGGTCGGCTCCCGATCGGGAAGGCCAGGGATCGTCGGGCCGGGGCGTAGCGGGGCGCAGGACGCGAGCCCCAGGCAGATCAGGAGAGCGAGCCTAGGAGAGCTCGCCGAGCGCGTCAGCGACGCGATCCAACGTATCATCGATATCCCTCTCGTCGTGGGCGGTGGAGGTGAATCCAGCCTCGAAGGCGGAGGGAGCAAAGAATACGCCCCGGGAAAGGCATGCGTGGAAGTAGGAACGAAAGCGCGCGATGTCGGTTGCCTGGGCTTCGGAGAAATTGCGCACAGGCCGTTCGGAGAAGAAGAGTCCCCACATCGAACCGAGCGAGCCGCCCGTGGCCGGGAAGCCCGCGCCCTGGATCAGCTCGACGATGCCGCTCACGAGGCGGGCCGTCCGCCGCTCCAGCGCTTCGAACGGGTCGGTCTCATTCAGGACGCTCAACTGTGTGAGTCCGGCGGCCATCGCGAGTGGATTGCCCGACAGGGTGCCAGCCTGGTAGATGTCGCCGAGCGGCGCGACCCGCTCCATGATGTCGCGCCGTCCTCCATATGCGCCGACCGGAAGGCCGCCCCCGATCACCTTGCCGAGCGTCGTGATATCGGGACGGACCTCGAACCTCCGCTGGGCGCCGCCGCGCGAGACGCGGAAGCCGGTCATCACCTCGTCGAAGATGAGCAAGGAACCGTCCTCCTCGGTGAGGCGCCGGAGCCCCGGCAGGAACTCCTCATCCGGCGTGATGAAGCCACCATTCCCGAGGACCGGCTCGACGATCACGCCGGCGATTCGACCGGGATAGGTGCGAAAGACCTCGTCGACGGCGTTCAGGTCGTTGAAAGGGGCGCTCAGCGTCAGCTCTGAGAGCTGCTTCGGCACGCCCGGCGAGTTCGGCAGTCCCAGGGTGGCGACGCCCGAGCCGGCCTTCACGAGGAAGGAGTCGCCGTGGCCGTGGTAGCAGCCCTCGAACTTCAGGATCATGTCCCGGCCGGTGAATCCGCGGGCGATCCGGATCGCCGTCATCGTCGCCTCCGTCCCGCTGTTGACGAAGCGGAGGAGCTCCATCGAAGGGAAGAAGTCGCGAACGGCTTCAGCGAGCTCCACCTCGGCCGGGGTCGGCGCTCCGAAGGAGGTCCCGGACCGGGCCGCCTCGGTGACGGCGGCGATCACAGCCGGATGGGCATGCCCCAGGATGAGCGGCCCCCACGACAGGACGTAGTCGATGTACTCGTTCCCGTCGACGTCCACGATCCGCGACCCTTCGCCGCGTTCGACGAAGAACGGATCTCCGCCCACGGCCTTGAAAGCCCGAACGGGTGAATTCACCCCCCCGGGAATCACTTCGAGAGCGCGCCGGTACCAGGAAGAACTGTCCATGGAATCAATGCGCTCCTGACGACGTCGTCGTCAGGAGCGGAAGTTGGCGAACTGAAGCTCGATGCCGAAGTCCTTCTGCTTCAGATGGGCGATGACCGCCTGGAGGTCGTCGATGGAGGGGGACTGGACCCGTACCTGGTCCTCCTGGATCTGTGCCTGGACCTTCTTGAAGCCGGCGCTCTTGATCTCCTTTACAATCTCCTTCCCCTTCTCCGTCGAGATTCCCTGCTGGAGATTCACCACCTGGCGAACGCCGCCGCCCGAGGCGGGTTCGACGTCCCCATAATCGAGGTTGCGAATGGGAACGCCTCGCTTGACGAGCTTGCTCTGCACGACGTCCACGAGCGCCTTGAGACGGTAGTCGTCGTCCGCCTCGAGCGTGAGGGACCCACCGGCCTTGTCGAAGTCGATGTCGGCTGTGGATCCCTTGAAATCATAGCGCTGACCTACTTCCTTGCGCGCCTGATTGATGGCATTGTCGACCTCCTGCAGGTCGATGTTCGAGCTTATGTCGAATGTCGAGTTCTTGGCCATTTTCGCGGTTCTCCCGGGTTCGGTTCGCCGGTGAATGTATGCCGCTCGCGCGAGCAGGCAAGAACCGCGGGGGCCTGGTGCCAACGGGCGGATCGGCTCGATCCGCCCGTCAGACTCGCTCAGGGTTCGATGACCTGCGCATTCGGAGGCGGCGTGAACTCGAAGAGGTCGTCGCCCAATGGAACGTTCGGACGCAGGTTCCTCATTTCCAACCGCCGCACACTGCCGTTCTGTTCGGTGATCTCGAAGCGTCT
Source organism: Gemmatimonadota bacterium (assembly GCA_040905505.1). GTDB lineage: Bacteria > Gemmatimonadota > Gemmatimonadetes > Longimicrobiales > Longimicrobiaceae > WHSP01. The sequence goes on from JBBDRL010000053.1 coordinate 15,570, forward strand.
CACCAGGGAATCCTGCGCGTCGACCCAGATCCGGATCTCCTGGTAGGGCGAGGCCGAACGCGGAACGAGGGTGAGCGCGTGCGTCTGCCGCCCGCCGACGTTCTCTGAGCCGGTCCGCGTCGCCCGGTACCGCTCGGTCGCATCGCTCAGGAACTCGCGCTGGAGATCCGCCTGCTGCCCGCCTTCGGTCAGCGGACTGCGCATCACCTGGATGGGGTCGTTGCTGGGATAGTACATCCAGACGTAGCGGCCATCCGCGACGACCACGTCTCCAGCGGGCTCGGAGAAGCGCATGAGGAAACGATCGGGTGCCCGATGGAAGATCTTCCCACGGCTGTCGATCGTCCGCTCCAGCAGTGGGACGTAGACCTGCTGGACGAAGTCGGCTTCCATGGAACGGAGCTGTGCGTATGCCCGCTCCGCCCGATCGAGGATGTCGTTCGCGGCGACCCCGCCCGCCCCTGGGGCTTCCGAGGTCTCGGGGCGCCCGGACGAGGCCTGTCGCCCGCCAGCGGAAGCGGACGGCCCCGGTTCGGCGGGGGATGGACCCGCAGACCCGCTGGCGTCGGGACCGTCGGCGGCAGATGCCGAAGCCGTGATGCCATTGATCTCGACCGAGGCGTTGTCACCGGCCCGATCGGCCCGGCCCTGGGCCGCCGCCGCGCCCGCGCCCGCGAGGGAATCGGGAAGCTCGGGGATGACCTGTGAGTCCGCTAGGTCCACCGGCGCCTGGGCGACCTCATCGGCGCCCCCGGCCGATGCGTTGTCGGACCGATCGCACCCTGCTGAGAGGAGGAGTACGAGAACAATCGTAAGCTGATCGAATCTATGGGACATAGCGCCTCTCGACGTGGTCAGTTCGTGAAGCGCATCGTACCCGATCGTGAGTGCGGCGTTCCGGCGCGAAGGGGGGCGGAGCAGCGGACATGCGCCTCCGGAGCTCCGCATGAAGACCAGCCTGACGGGTGCCGCCTACTCGGTGGGATACATCTGGTCGAGCTGGACGAAATCGACCAGTACCTCGCGCGGCTTGGAGCCGTCGGCGGGACCGAGGATCCCGGAGTGGTGGAGCTGATCGATGATCCGGGCCGCCCGGCCGTAGCCGATGCGGAGCCGCCGCTGCAGCAGCGAAGTAGAGCCACCCTGGTTCTGAATGCAGAGCTCGGCCGCTTCGCGGAACAATTGGTCGTGGTCCTGCAGAGCTTCCTCGGCCGCATCGACGCTGTCCCCTGCGCCCTCGGAGGCGCGTACGACCTCCAGGATATCCGGCTCGGTGGTCGAGTCCTCCTCCTCCTCCTCGATTGTCTCTTCGGCACGCTCGCGAGCGCGTGTCCGGTACCAGCTCATGAGCTGCTCCGTCTCCTCTGTGGAGAGGTAGGCTCCCTGCATGCGGAGCGGATCGCTCTGGCCCGGCGGCAGGAAGAGGAGGTCGCCGTTGCCGAGCAGGCTGTCCGCACCATTCTGATCGATGATGGTTCGCGAGTCCACCTTCGAGGACACTCGGAAGGCGATGCGGCTGGGGAAGTTCGCCTTGATCAGACCGGTGATGACGTTCACCGAGGGGCGCTGCGTCGCGAGGATGAGGTGAATCCCGATCGCTCGCGCCTTCTGCGCGAGCAGCGCCAGCGGCTTCTCGACCTCCCCCTGGACCGTCATCATCAGGTCGGCGAGCTCGTCGATGATCAGGACGATGTAAGGGAGCGGGCCGCCCTTGTAGACCCACCGCTCGGGATCGCCTTCTTCACCCTGCGGCTCGCCGGCCCGGACCAGATGGCCTTCCTCGACACGGCGGTTGAAGTCCTGGAGGTTCCGCACGTTGTTCGCGGAGAGCAGCGCATAGCGCCACTCCATCTCCAGAACCGCCCATTTCAGGACGCCGGCGGCTTCCGAGTTATCGGTGACGACGGGATGCCGAAGGTGTGGAAGGTCGTTGTAGACGCTGAGCTCGACCATCTTGGGATCCACCATCAGGAGTCGGAGGGTACGCGGCGAGTGCCGGAAGACCAGCGACGTGATGATGGTGTTGATGCAGACGGACTTGCCCGATCCAGTGGCTCCCGCGATCAGCAGGTGCGGCATGCGCGCGAGGTCCGCGACGTAGGGTCGCCCCGAGATCTCCTTCCCCAGCGCGAGCGGGAGCTGCGCCTTGCTGGTACGGAAGGCCGGCGACTCGATCACATCGCGGAAGTAGACGATCTCCGGCTCCGGATTCGGCACCTCGACGCCCACGGCGGCCTTCCCTGGAATGGGCGCGACGATTCTGATGGAGGGAGCACGCATGGCGAGTGCGAGGTCGGCCTCCAGGTTGGCGATGCGCGCCACCTTCACCCCCGGAGCGGGGCTGACCTCGAACTGCGTCACGACGGGCCCCGACGTGGTGCCGACGATCTCCCCATCGATCTTGAACGTCGCGAGCTTTTCGATCAGCACCTGGCCGAGCCCCTCGAGGTGCCGCCTACTTCTCGCCTCATCGCGCGGAGGTGGCGCGGTGAGCAGACCGGTGACCGGCAGGTCCGGCGAAGTGGGATCCCCGGAATCAGGCAGCGTCGTCTGCTCGGCCCTTCTACCACGCCTCGGCTCGGGGTCGGGCTCGGGCGGCTCGGCGAGCCCGGCGTGCTGCGGCGGCTCCGTGAACGGCCCGTCCGACGTCATCTCACTCTCCGCCTCGAGAACAGCGGCCGCCGGCTCGGCGCTCGACGCCTGCTCCGCTCGGGCGCCGGTGGCTACGCGGCGGCGCGGTTTGCTGATCCGGAGCCGGGAAACCGCATCGCCGAGGACGCCCGCAGCCTGCCGGGAGCCCGAAAGCGCGACGCCGCCGCCATAGGCGACGCTTCGCAGCGGGTTCCAGCGCAGCGTGAAGATGCAGAGCGCCGTGAACGCGAAGGAGACGAGCAGACCGGCACCGACCCAGCCGAGCGCCGTCGTCAGTGGAACGCCGAGCGCGACGCCCATCCAACCGGCGGAGGCCGGGACGCGCTCGATCGGCTGCGTGAACGCGTGGATCCCGGTCGGGATGATCAGCAGCGCCCCGCCGAGCAACACGCTCAGGCGGAGCGTCGAGGGGGGAGGAATACGCTCGAGAATCCCGGCCGCCCAGACGGCGGGCAGAACCGGGATCAGGAATGCGGAGATTCCGAAGACATCCCATGCCCCACGCGAGATCAGCGCGCCGATCCGTCCGACGATGTTCCCGGTGGGAAACAGCCGCAGCCCGGGCTCGCCCATGACAGTCGGCGGAACGAAGCTGAGGGCGAGGAGAATCGAGAGCAGGAGCAACGCGATCGCCCACAGCTCGCGCTGGAGTCGGTCATCGGGAGCGAAGAGTCGATTGCGCACCGAGAACCTACCTGACGTACTATATAGAGAAAGGTTGGCCGGTCATCCGTATGGTCCGGCCCTACGACGATCGTCCGGCCTGCCGCTGCAGAACGGTGATGTTCCGCTCCTGGAAAACCGGTACGATATCCCGCACGTCGGTCTGAGCGCAGAAGTCGAGGTCGTCCTGGAGGCCGGCATCGAGAATTGAACGCCCACCCGCGGTGAGCTCGAACAGGTCACTGCCCGTGCCGAACTCACGGGCGAGCGCGACAGCGGCTCGGGCGCCGTCGTTGAGCACCCAGTCCCCCGGCCGCTCATCCATGAGGCGGGCGGCGAACTCTCCGGCGCAAGCAGCGTCCTCCAGGGAGAAGTGCTTCTCCCGCCCGGCACAGAGAAGGGCAGGCTCGGCCTCGAGCCGCACGAGCTCATCCACCACCGCGCGGAGATTCAGCATCGACCCGATGAGGACCGTCTCGGCGCTGAGGGTCAAGGACATGGCGGCGGTTCCGTTGGTGGTGGTCATCACCAGGACCTTGCCCGCGACGCGCGCCTCGGTGAACTCGAGGGGCGAGTTGCCGAGGTCGAAACCCTCGATGGGCAGGCAGCGCCGCTCCCCCGCCAGTAGCACTTCGTCGCGCCCGAAGGTGTTCGCCAGCCGGAGCGCCTCCTCGATGGAGGCGACCGGAAAGATCGACTTCGCGCCGGCGCTCAGCGCCTGAACGATGCTGCTGCTGGCGCGCAGGATGTCCAGAACGACGACCGTCCGATCGGCCAGTGCCGCCGGCGTGATCTCGCCCGGGGTCAGAAAAACGTCGAGCCTCATGCCACCTGAGCCTTTTCTAGAACCATCCGCTCGAGGAACTTCGTGTCGACCTCACCCGCGATGAAATGCGGGTTGTTCATCAGGTCCAGGAGGAACGGAATGGTGGTATGGACGCCCTCGAGAACGAAGGAGCCGAGGGCGTTTCGCATCCGCGCGAGCGCCTCCTCGCGATCCGTGCCATGGACGATCAACTTGGCGAGCAGCGAATCGTAAAACGGCGGTACTCGGTACCCCGCGTAGACGTGGGTGTCCAGCCGCACTCCGGGCCCACCGGGCGGGTGAAACGTGGTGATCACGCCGGGCGAAGGTGCGAAGTCCCGATCCGGGTTCTCCGCGTTGATCCGGCACTCGATCGCGTGCCCGCGCAGGGTGACCGGGCCCTCGGCCAGGGTCAATGGCAGGCCGGCTGCCGCGCGGATCTGCTCCTTGATGAGGTCGTACCCGGTCGTCACCTCGGTGACCGGATGCTCGACCTGGATGCGGGTGTTCATCTCCATGAAGTAGAACTCCCCGTCCTCGAGAAGGAACTCGATGGTACCGGCACCGACGTAGCCGATGGAGTTCGCGCCTTTGACGGCCGCCTCGCCCATCCGCCCGCGGAGGTCGGGGGTGAGCGCCGGCGATGGCGCCTCCTCGATCAGTTTCTGATGGCGGCGCTGGATGGAGCAGTCGCGCTCGCCGAGATGCTCGACCCGCCCGTGCTGGTCGCCGAGGACCTGGAACTCGATGTGGCGAGGCTTCGCGAGGTACTTCTCGATGTAGACGCTGTCGTCACCGAACGCCGCACGCGCCTCGTTTCGCGCCATCGCGAACTGCCGCGGGAAGTCGCCCTCCTCCAGGGCGACGCGCATACCCTTGCCGCCCCCGCCCGCCGCCGCCTTGATCAGCACGGGAAAGCCGATTTCCTTCGCGGCGTAGAGCGCTCCGTCTACGTCGTCGATGACGTCCGTGCCCGGAACCAGCGGTACGCCCACCGCGCGCATCGTTCGGCGCGCCGCGGCCTTGTCGCCCATCAGGCGGATCTGCTCAGGCGTCGGCCCGATGAACGTGATCTCGCTTCGGCCACAGATCTCGGAGAACTCCGCGTTCTCCGCGAGGAAGCCGTAGCCGGGATGAATCGCATCGGCGCCCGTGATCTCGGCCGCCGCGATGATTCGCGGAATGTTGAGGTAGCTCTCGCGCGCCGAAGGCGGACCGATGCAGACGTCCTCATCCGCAAAGCGGACGTGGAGCGACTCGCGGTCGGCCTCGGAGAAGACCGCGACGGTGCGAATCCCCAGCTCCTGGCAAGCGCGTATGACGCGCAGCGCGATCTCGCCGCGATTGGCGATCAGAACTTTTCGGAACATCGCGTCAGCCACCCAGGCCAGCGTCCCACGACATATCCGAAGCGGCCTCCACACCGGACGCGCGTAGCTTGAAATCCGCCTGGTTGGTTGCGTACTGCAGTGCGGTCTCGAAGGAGATCGAGTCGCTACGATATAGATCCATCAAGCTCTGATCGAACGTTTGCATTCCATACTGGGTTCGCCCCTCGGAGATGAGATCCGGGAGCGTATGAAGCTGCTCGCCGGTTCGAATCCGGTCCGAGATTGCAGCGGTGTTGAGCATGATCTCCAGCGCGGGCACCCTGCCTTGCCCGTCGGCGCGCGGAATCAGACGCATCGAGATCACGGCCCGGAGCGAGTCGGCCAGCAGCTCCCGAACCTCCTGATGCTCGTGCGGCGGGAAGAACGAGACGATCCGGCTGATGGAGCGCGGCGCGTCGGTCGTATGAAGCGTCGAGAACACGAGGTGGCCGGTGTTCGCGGCCTTGAGACACGTGTCCATCGAAACCTGATCGCGCACCTCCCCGAGCATGATCACGTCCGGGTCCTGCCGGAGGACATGACGCAATGCCTCGTGGAACGAAAGCGTGTCGCTACCGACCTCGCGCTGGCTGATCAGTGATTTCTGGTCCCGATACAGAAACTCGATCGGGTCCTCGATGGTGACCACGTTGACGGCGCGATTCTCGTTGATGTACCGGAGCATCGCGGCCAAGGTGGTCGACTTCCCGCTACCGGTGATTCCCGTGACCAGAACGATCCCGCGGGATGTGACAGCGATCTGCTCCAGGATCGGCGGGAGCTCGAGGTCGCGCAGCGATGGGATCTCGAAGGGAATCGCACGGAAGGCGAAGCGTACCGTCCCGCGCTGTTGGAACAGGTTGACCCGGAAGCGACCGAGACCCTGCACACCGATGGCGAAGTCGACCTCGTGGCGCTCCGCGAAGGTGTCTCGCAGCTCCGGCAGCAGGATCTGCTCGGCGCAGCGGCGGGCATCTTCAGGCCGGAGCGGTGGCTGCTGAAGCTCGATCAGCTCGCCGAAGATGCGGAGCACAGGCGCCCGTCCCACCTTCAGGTGCAGGTCCGACGCTTTACGGCGGACCATCTCCTCGAGGGCGGCCCGCAGCTTGAACTCGTGCGCAGAGGAACCGCCGGCCGGTGCGGGCGGATCCGTGGGCGGGGGAGCCGCTCCCTGAGTCACGCCTCAGGCTCGATGCGGAAGAGGACCTGCCCGTACTCGACCGGGTCGCCGTTGTCCACGAGGATCTCGCGCACGACGCCCTGGACCTCGGCCTGAAGCTCGTTCATCAGCTTCATCGCCTCGAGTATGCAGAGCGTCTGGCCCTTGGCGACACGCGAGCCGAGGTCGACGTAGGCCGGGGCTTCCGGCGCCGGGGCCCGGTAGAAGGTGCCGACCATCGGCGAGGGGACATCGATCAGGTTCGACTTCGGCTCCGACGCCGCGGCAGCGGCCTCGTCGGGAGCCGGCGCCGATGGCTGCGGCTGCGGCACCGCGGCCGGTGCCCCTGGGGGAGCCGGGGCAGGTGCGACCGAGGGCGCCGCGGCGGGAGTCTTCGCGACCCGTATGCGTGTGCCACCCCGGGAGATCTCGAGCGAGTCGATGCCGCTATCGTCCACTGCGGCGATCAGACCTCGAAGGAATTCGAGGTCTACGATCTGCTGACGCTCGTTGCGGTGATTGTCCATTGCCCGCTCCGCTGTAGCCTTGGCATTGCGCCGGTTGGAATCGCGGCTCATCGGCTCGCGCGTTCGATGTACTTGCCCTCCCGGCGATCGACGCGGATCACCTCGCCCTCCTCCAGGAAGAGCGGAACCTGGACCACTGCGCCGGTCTCGAGCTTGGCAGGTTTCGTCCCGCCCGTCGCCGTGTCACCACGGACGCCGGGATCCGTTTCCACGACCTCGAGCTCGACGAAGTAGGGTAGCTCCACCGAGATGACCTTGTCGCGGTGCAGCAGCCCCTCACACTCCATGTTCTCCTTCAGGTACGGGAGCTGGTCCTCGCCGATGACGTCCGCGTTCAGCGGGGTCATCTCGAAGGTCTCCTGGTCCATGAAGTAGTACACGTTGCCATCGGAATAGCTGTACTGGACCGGGCGGCGCTCCAGGCGGACTTCGTCGACCTTCTCACCCGAGCGGAAGGTCTTGTCGGTCACCGCCCCTGTGAGGACGTTCTTGAGCTTCGTTCGGACGAACGCGCCACCCTTCCCCGGCTTCACGTGCTGGAAGTAGGTGATGGTGAACAGGGAATCGTCCATCTCGATCGTCATGCCATTTCGGAAATCGGCCGTACTCGCCACAGCTTCTCCTCGTTCTATCTGGCCGTTTGAATCAGACCTCAAGCACTGCTCGGCCGGCGCTGCTGCAGAAAGCCGACCAGCCCGCGAAGCCCGAGAAAATAGCTGTCCGAGCCGAAGCCCACCACCACACCCACCGCTTTGTCGGAAAGAAAGGAGCGCTGCCGGAAGGATTCGCGAGCGTGCACGTTGGAGAGATGGACCTCCACGAACGGGCGCTCGACCGCGAGCAGCGCATCGCGCAGGGCGATGCTGGTGTGGGTGTAGGCACCGGCGTTTACGAGGAATCCATCGACCTCGCCAGCGAGCTGTTGCACGAGATCGACGAGCTGTCCCTCACCATTGGCCTGGTGGGCGCTGACCTGAACGCCGAGCGATTCGCCTAGCCGCGCGATCTCCGCATCGAGATCGGCCAGCGTCGCGCGACCGTAGAGGTCTGGCTCACGCTGGCCGAGCAGATTCAGATTCGGTCCGTGAACGACCGCGACTCTCAACGTTTCAGACTCCGCAGCCAGGCCTGAAACGATTCGAGATCGTCATCGTCTTCCTCCTCGCTGGAGCGCGGAGCCTCGGACGCGG
>JBBDRL010000053.1:24035-34508 GCA_040905505.1 Gemmatimonadota bacterium
GCTCCGGTGCTCCGGCCGCCTCGTCGCGTGCCGGCTCGTCCTTCGCGATCTCCCCCGGAGCGAGGCTGCTCTCGAACCCGGCCGGAGGTGATACTTCCTCAGAGGGCTCTTCGTGCTCGTCCGGGACCTCCCATGGGAAGGGCTCGTCATCGACCGAACCGCCCGAGTCACCTGCGGGCGCGGCCTCGGTGCTCGGCCATGCCTCGCTGCCGCCTGGCTCGTCGGCACCCGGCTGCAACCACGGCAGAGGCTCATCGACCGGCCGCGCGTCCGCTTCCGGTTCGGCGGGCTCGCTCGCCGGGTGACCGCCGTGCTGGACGCCCGGCGTCGAGCCGCTGCCGAACAGCTCGGAGAGGGGCGCGGCGGCGCTTCGGTCGGGCTCGCTGCTTCCGATCAGGTCTGGCATCGGCCCGTCCGCATCGTCGTCCGGCGACCCTCCTTCGGCCGGACGCCACGAGAGGACCTCGCGCAGCGCCCCGCGGATGGTGGGACCGGCGGCGCTCCCCGCGTCGGCCACGACAAAGGGCCCGGAAGCCGCCGCCTCTGCATCGGGAGGCGGAGCGGCCTCCTGGCCTGGTGGCGGCTGCCCGGCCGAGAACGTCTCCAGGCCGGGCACCTCTCCGAGCGTCTCCTGCCCTTCGTCAGGAAACCCGCCCGTGAACGATTCGGCGAACGGATCGTTCGGCGAGAGCTCGACTGCTTCGTCCGGTGAGTCGTCTCCGTCCGGTGAGTCGTCTCCGTCCGGTGTATCGTCCGCGAAGGCGTCCATAGGGGGCGGGTCGGAGTCCGCAGGGCTCTGGGCGCCGGCTGTACCTCCGCCTCCGGCAGCCAGACTCTCGACGCGCCGGAGGCGATCCTCGAGGTCCGGGTCCGGGCCGCGGCGGCGCAGGAGTTCGCGGTAGACAGAAGCCGCACGGTCGTAGAAGCCTTGGCGGGTGTACAGTTCCGCAATGGTCTCCGTCACTACGGCGCTGTTGTCGTCGCTCTCGGACCGGCCCACCTCGGCGTCGTCTTGCTCACCGTCCAGATCGATCATGGTTCCAAATCCGGCCTCGTAGTCAGTAGCCTCCGCGTCAGCAGCCTCCGCACTCGACGAGCTCAGCGCCGCGCCGGCGTCCGCCTCCTGCGCCGGGCGTGTCTCCGCCGGTGGCGGCTCTCCAGCGTCCGCCTCATCGCCGGCGGCCGCGACTGTCGCATCCAGCGTTTCGAGCGCGCGCCGCGCATCCTCATTCATCGGATCGACGGCGACCAGATCGCGATACCACTTCCGCCCCTCCTCGGTCTTGCCCTGCGCGATGGCGAGTTCCCCGAGGGTTCGTAGGGCGATCAGGTTCTGCGGGTCGAGGGAGAGCACGTATCGGAACTCGGCCTCCGCGGCCCCGTTCTCTCCCTCATCAGCCAGACACCGGCCCAGAACGATGTGCGCACTGAGGTACTCGGGGTGCTTCTGGAGCCCCTCGCGAAGCACCGACATGGCGCGCCGGACATCACCCGATCGGCGATAGGCGTTCGCCAGAGGGACGAAGTACCTGCCTTCGGGATTCTCCGCGTGCTTCCGCTCCAGCTTCTCCAGTTCTTCTTGGGATTCGGAGGGGATGAGCATCATGGGTTTCCGCCACGCGAAGGCGGCATTGGTCGGATGAGGGAACGGCTGCTGGGGCGTTCAACTTACACGAGCGCTCGTCGCGATGTCAACCGAATCCCGAGGGGTGGCGAAGGCCATCGAACAGCCCGGGAACAATGAGGTCGGCATCGAGTATGGCAAGTCGAACAACCGCTCGACAGCAGGAGGACCCCGCGCTGCTCGCCCCGAGGCAGTTGCCGGGCAATCGGCGTTTTTTTAGTTTAGATAGCTTTTCCCCCGCCGACCGGCGGGGGTGCCCTACCCGAAATAGCTGGAGCTGATCCGCCCATGATGAGAGATCTGCGGGAGAAGACGAAGCTGGTCATGATCATCGTCGCCCTGGCGTTCGTCGGCCTCATGGTCTTCGAATGGGGGATGGACATCTCCGGCAGTACGGTCGCGCAGCAGACTGGGGAGCTGGGCCGCGTCAACGGCGAGCCGGTGCCCTTCGAGGCGTACTCGATGGCGTACCAGCAGCTCTACTCCGAAGCGCAGGCGCAGTCCGGCACGACGCAGCTGTCGCGTGAGCGGATCCGACAGCTCGAGGATCAGGCGTTCAATGAGGTGGTGAACGAAATCCTGATGAGTCAGGAGCTGCGCCGGCGCAACATTCAGGTGACCGATGCGGAGGTCGTCCAGGCCGCGCAGTGGACGCCGCACCCGGACCTGATGCAGAACGAGCTGTTCCTGACGGACGGGCAGTTCGACATCAACAAGTACCAGCAGTTCCTGTCGAGTCCGGCGGCGAACGAGCAGCTTCTCTTGCAGCTCGAGCAGTATTACAGGTCCACGATTCCGCGCTCGAAGCTGATCCGGCAGGTCACCGCCGGGATCTATCTCAGCGACGCGGAGCTGTGGCAGATCTGGCGCGATCAGAACGAGACCGCCACCGTCGAATACGTGCCGTTGAACATCTCCGTGCTGGTACCGGGCGATGTGGAAGTGACGGAGTCCGAAATCCGCGATTACTACAACGAGAACCGCGAGCAGTTCGAGCGTTCCGAGACGGGGCGGTTCACGATCGCGGCGATCTCGAAGGCGTCGACCGCGGCGGACACTGCCGCCGCCCTCGAGCGGGCTTCCGAGCTGCGCGAGGAGATCCTTGCGGGCGCCGATTTCGCCGAGGTGGCGGCCCGCGAGTCCGACGACCCGGGGTCGAGCGGCTCGGGCGGCAATCTCGGCGCGTTCGGCCGCGGCCAGATGGTGGCCCCGTTCGAGGAAGCCGCCTTCTCGCTGCCGGTCGGCCAGGTCTCGGAGCCGGTTGGGACGGACTTCGGCTATCACCTCATCGAGGTGACAGAGCGCCAGGATGACCAGGTGCAGGCGCGTCACATCCTCATCTCTCACGAGCCTTCCGAGGAGGCACTCGATCGGTTGTACACGAGGGCCGATTCACTCGAGGCCGTGGCGACGAGGGCCGGCGTCGAACGGGCCGCACAGGCACTCGGCACGACGGCCAGGGAAGGCGTCGTGATCTCGATGACGGAGAGCTTCGTGCCGGGCGTCGGGACCGCGGTCGAGGCGGTCGAATGGGCACGAGACGAGCAGCTCCAGGAGGAGCCGCTCGACGTCAGCCCGGTGTTCGAGACGCCGGAAGCGTTCTACGTCGTCGAACTGGAGGAGTACATCGAGCCGGGCACAATGCCGCTGGAAGAAGCGGCCCCGGAGATCCGGCGGCAGTTGATCGTGGAGAAGAAGCGGGAGCTCGCCCGCGAGATCGGGCAGGAGATCGTCGCCGAGGTGCGTGGCGGTAAGCCGCTCGAGGAAGCGGCCCAGGAGCGTGGACTTTCGCTGGAGTCGACCGGCCCGTTGACACGGACGGGGTTCAATCCCACGCTGGGCCAGGCAAACGCAGCAACAGGCGCCGCGTTCGGCGTTCCGATCGGCGAGCTGAGCGACGCCGTGAGCACCCAGACCGGGCTCTTCATCATTCGCCCCACCTCGCGAATCGAAGCGGATCGTGAGGAGTTCGAGGCGCAGAGGGAGCAGATCCGTCAGGCGGCGACCTTCCAGCTCCAGCAGGAAGCGGTGAACCGCTGGCTCGAGGATCTCCGGCGGGAGGCGGATATTCTGGATCGCCGCCGGGACGTACTGGTGGCGAGTTAGGGGCAGGAGTCAGGATTCAGGATTCAGGATTCAGGGGGGCGGCGGAAGATTTCGTGCGACCGAACTGAGTCGGTATCCCTGAAATTGGAGGAGGCCCGCGGCGTCGTTAGCTCCGCGGGCCTCTTTCATATCGCACGACCATCCTGAATCCTGAATCCTGAATCCTGAATCCCTACAACCACGCCCTTGCGCCGAGAGCCACCACCAGGACGCCCACGACGCTCAGCGCATTGAGGTGGAAGACCAGAGGTCCAAGTGTCAGGCCGACGGCGACGAGGTCCACCACGAGGGGACCGAACGCCGCTGCGACGGAGGTTGTGAAGAATTCGCGCGCGGCGCTATCCGGCATGAAGCGGACGGCGAGTTCGGTCAGTAGGGCTCCCAGTACGAGCCCGATCAGGACGACGAGTAGAAGTCTACCTACTCGTCGCCGAATAGCGACATTCATCGATCCCCGAGCCATTGGCTGATCGAGCGCCGTCAGCGCCGCCGCTCGACCGCGTAAGTGATGCTCTGCCGAAGGGCGGTTAGAGACGGCCCCTCGGGGAGGCCGTCGAGGGCCTCCCGCGCGCTCTGCGCGTACTCGAGCGCTTTCCCCCTGGCATATTCCAAGCCGCCATAACGAGCGACCATGGCGATAATGGCTGCTATCTCCTCGTCCTCGTGGTCGCCCTGCTCGAAGAACGCCTCGACCCGGGAACGCTCGCCCGATGAGAGGTCCGGAAGCACGGCGATGAGCGGCAGCGTCACTTTGTGCTCGCGCAGATCCAGGCCGGACGGCTTCCCGATGTCCTCCTCCTCAGCGGTGTAATCGAGCAGGTCGTCGGCGATCTGGAACGCCATTCCGAGCTCGTGGCCGAAGCGGGCCAGCCGAGCGCGGAACGCTGGATTTCCGGCGAGCGCGCCGAGCTCACAGGCGGCCGCGATCAGCGAAGCCGTCTTGCACTGGATGAGCTGGTAGTAGTCATCCTCGTCGAAATCCAGGGCATCGCAGGAGGCGAGCTGTCGCATCTCGCCGACCGACATGGAGTTCGAGGCCTTCGCGAGGATCCTGATCGGTTCGACGCTCTCGGCCCTCGCCAGCTCCGAGATCGATCTGGAGTACAGGTAGTCGCCCATGATGATGGAGACCTGATGACTCCAGAGGGCGTTGACGGTCGGCATCCCGCGCCTGAGGACGGAATGGTCGACGGCATCGTCATGCACGAGGGTCGCCAGATGAATCAGCTCGATGACGGCCGCGAGGGTCTCCGCCTCCTCGGTCGGGTCCGCCCCGATCTGATTGCACAGTAGCAGCAGGCTCGGTCGGAAGAGCTTGCCCTTTACCTGGAGGAGATAGTCGTTGATCTCCGCGATTCCGTCGAAATCCGATATGAGGATGCGCCGGAATTCGTCGACGACGCGAGCGAGTTGATCCGCGACCGGAGCCTGGATCTGGGAGAGGGTCGGAGTCGCGGTACGCAGCATATCATCATCACAGAGGTTATCCCGAGCGGGTCTGGCGCTGGGGAAGCTAATCCGGGCTCGCAGCGGTGTCAAAAAGGCGGGTTGGGGAGGCTCCCGAGCCGCTCAGCGGCGTCTCGGAAGGAGGGTTCGACGTCGACGACGAGTTCCAGATAGCGGCGGGAGGCGGCTGAGTCACCCAGCGATTCCTCGGCCCGGGCGCGCCAGTAGTAGACCCCCACGAGATCCGCCGCCGCGGCCGCCGAGACGGGAGCCAGGCGCAACAGATCGCGCGCGTGCTCGTTCTGCCCAGTGCCGACGAGGACCTCGCCGAGGACTTCGAAGACGGGGAGCGGATCATGATCCTTCTCCACCGCGGCGGCCAGATGGGCGAGCGACTCCTCGAGGAGGCCCATCTCCTTGAAGGCGAGGCTCAGGTCGTAGTGGGTGGCGCCGTCGGCACTCTCCACATCCCTTCCCGTCAGCTCGCGGATGCCGGCGGCCAGGGAGGCGCGATCGAGCGCCTCGGTCCGGGCGTCCACCGGCGGAGCATCTTCTGCGGCCTGGTCCTCCTGGCTTGCGATCGTGTCGAGCTCCGCGGAATTGGCGTCGTGGGTGTCGGGCGCGCCCTGGAGGAGCGGCAGCGGCTCCGCTTCGCCCAGCGGCTCGGAGCCCATCGCGTAGTCATCGACAGCGGCCCTCTCTTCGGGCGCTTCGACCTCCGGGCCCGACTCGTCCTCCGCGTCGCTCGACTGCGATAGCAGGCCGGGCAGCGGCTCGGTCGACGGGGCGATTCCTTCGTCCTCCCGTTCGTCAGTTCCACCCGCGGCCTGCGGGTCACCCGCGGTATCAATGAGCGGCAGCGGGTCGGCGACACCTTCGTCGTTCTCCGCCTCCGGCTCTCCCTCCTCCGGCGACGGCGCTACGTGGGTGGGCTCCAGACCCGCCAGGGGCGCGACACTGACCTCCTCCGTCTCCACGTCGAGCTCATGGGTGCGCAGTAGCGGCATTCCGCCGTCCTCAGCGGTGCCTTCCTCGCCCGCTGTAACTTCTGACGACAGCGACTCTCCGCCCGCCTCCACACCGCCCACCGGCTCGGCTGCCGGATCGATGCGCCGGATCTCCTCACGCGCCTCGTCCGCCATCGCGGCGTTTCCGGAGGCGGCGAAGTGATCACGGATCGCCGCAAGGCAGGCCAACGCGTCATCCTCACGGCCAAGCCCGAGCAGCTCGTCTGCCCACTCCCGCCAGACCTCGCTCTCCTCGGGAAATCGCTCGAGGAGAGCGAGGATTGCCGGGAGAGCATCGCGCGCGCGGTCCTCCGCGCTGAGCTGACGCGCGTACGCGGCCGTTCCCTCGCGGGCGTCGACGCGGTAGCCCTGCGCGAAGCCGAGCTCTCCCAGCGCGAGAATGGCCGCAGGGTCGACCGGCTCGATCTCGAGCAGCCGGCGGCAGATCGCCAGCGCGTTGTTGTTCTGTCCGGCGGCCCGGAACTGATCAATGGCGCCGGCCAGGGATTCCTTCGCTGATTCCACCTGTCCCAGGCGGAGTTGCAGGTTTCCGATCCGGGCGGTCAGTGCGCCACCTGGCCTTCCTTTGTGGTCGGCCGCGATGCGCAGGTATACCTCGAGCGCGTCGCGCGGCTTGTCGCTTCGCTCGAGCTCTCTGGCCTTCGCCTTCAACTCGTCACCACGCTCCATTGGCCTCGGAATGCAGGGGGAAAGGGAGGCCAAACATAACCCGCCCGGGAGGGGCCAACAAGCAAGCGGGCGGGCCGTTTGGGGGCATTGGGGCGGAGATGTCCGCAGGCATCAGGCGCTCGCCGCAACGGCCCGCCCGGCGCGATGACGCCAGCTCGCCGAGCCGGTCGCTGGCGGAGTCCTTGCGATCGCGAAGGCGCGTCCGACCCATGCCGCCGATGGCCGGATCGCGTCGGACCCGCTACAGTACACGCCCTCGAAGCGGATCGGCATGTTCAGACCGAAGCGATGATGATTCAGATCTCCACGACACCCCCTTCAGAGCGTTATCCGGGACGACCGAGTGGCGGGCGGATCGTCGTCATCGCACCGACGCGCGCCGCGTGCGAGACGATCGAGATGGGTGTCGCGCTCACCGGGATCGAGACGGTCCTGGAACGGGAGCACGGCGACGATGTTCGGCGGCTGGCGTCGTCCGGGAAGGGGTTCGGTATCGTCGCCGGCACCGGCACCGGCAAGACGCTCGCGATCCGGCCCATGGCGGAGGAGATCATTGGCCGACCACTCCGGGTTGGGGTGGTGAATCGTGAGCGGGAAGCCACGCCGGAAACGCCGACCTGGAACGTGGTGATCGTGACGACCGGCATCGCCCGGCGGTGGCTCCAGGATGACCTGATCGGGCCGGAAGACACGCTGATCGTCGACGAGATCCACCAGACCTCCGCAGAGCTCGAGCTGTGCCTGGCACTCGGCAAGCGAGTCGGCACCCGATTCATCTGGCTTTCGGCGACTGTCGATCCCACCTTCTACGCACGCTACCTCGACTCGGCCGAGGTGATCGAATCGAGCGCGTTCGATCCCGCCCTGGCCGCGAAGGTCGGGGTGATCAACACGACGAATCCTCATTCGTTCCTGAACGAGCGATTCCTGCGGCGTGCGATCAAGGAGAAGCGGGGGGTGGCCGTGTTCGTGCCGACGCGAGCCGAGACCGAGAAGATCGCCGAGAAGGTCGGGGAGCGGTGGAGCCGCATCTTCACGGCTTACTACCATGGCGGCGAACCGATCAGCAAATTGCGGCCCTTCCTGGAGGGCGACGCACCACACCCATACGTCCTCTCGATGACGGCGGCCGGGCAGTCGGCGCTGAACATTCTGGGTCTGGACACCGTCGTGATCGAGGATGCGCAGTTCACCAGCGTCGTGCAGCGTGGCCGCCGCGTGCTCACCCGCCTGCCTCTCGGCGCCAACGAGATCCTTCAGATGGCCGGCCGCGTCCATGGGCGGGTTCCTGGCGGGGAGGTCTGGATCCTGTCCGAGAAGAACATCGACTTCGCCGCCCTTCGCCCGACGGAGCCGAACTTCCAGCTAGCGGGCGATCCGGAACGGGTGGCGATGACCTGTGCCGACGTCGGGGTGCGCGCCGACGACCTCGAACTTCCCGTCCCTCTCGATCGCGTCGCCTATGGACGCGCGATGGATCGACTGGTCGATCGGGGGCTGATCGCCGGCAGCCGGCTGACGGAATACGGACGGAAGATCGAAGTGCTGCCCGTGGATCGACCCTGGGGCGAGCTCCTGGTCCATTCCGACGAGCACCTGGTGCCGATGGTCTCCGTCTGCGCGTCCATCGATTCCCTCCATCGGATGACGCGGCAGGACCGAGCCATTCAGGACTACATCGTGCCCGGAAGCGATCACCTCACGATATACGCACTGTATGAGGACGCCCTGCGACAGTGTGGGACGCTCGGCGTAGTGTTCGGATTGCCGCGGCACGTCTTCGACCCTGAGGCGCTGGAGGAGTGGGCGGAATCGCGGGGGGTGCTCGTCCGCGCCATCGAGGACGCCGCGCTCGCGTTCGCCTCGATCTACCGCGCGCTGGATCTGGCGCTCCCGACCACATTGCCCCGCCTGAACGGTCGCCTCAAGGAGGAATGGCAGAGGTTGCTCGCCCGCGTCATGCCCTTCGACGTGATCGTCGACGAGGAGGCGAGTTGGGGCGAGGAGGTCCGGGTGTCGCAGACGAGCGTCTGTGGAAAGTGGGGCGCGATCGTCGGCGAGCTCCGCTACTTCTCCGACCGCTTCGGCCGGACGCGCGGGTCCATCGAGGGGACGCAGATTTCCTACGAGATGATCTGGGAGTACGCCAGCGCCGAGGAGGGAACGCTCGTCTACGATCCGGGGCATCGTGGGGCGCCGCTCCGGCTGCGGAGCGTTCGCACGTATCACGGGTTCGAGCTCGATGCCGAAGAGGTCGTCATCGATGCGTTTCCCGAGGAGCATGCGCAGCAAGCCCGGCGTACGCTCGCCGAGGCCCTCGCGGCCGGCGCAGCCTACCACAAGCATGCCCGTGCGAATCGGTCGGCGTTCCGGGAACTGCGGGAGGTCTACCGCCGATCCGCGGCGTCCACAGCCGACGTCAACGAGTCCGCGCTCGCGGACTATTTCGAGCGTCGGCTCACCGACGTATCCTCCTACGCCGAATTTCTCGAGGCGGACCTCACGCTCGATCCGGACGAGTTCGTACCCGCCGTCGAACGGAACCGGTGGCTCGCCCTCCCCGATACGATCTCGCTCCGCGGCTCCGAGTATCCGCTCGACTATGCGGTCGAGGACGACGTAGGCATCGTAAGAGCTCGGATTCCGGAGAAGGTCCTCTGGCAACTGGAGCCCTCGGCGCTGCCGGACCTGGGGCGGCCGCTCCACTGGACCGTGCTGCGCGGGAAGAAGGGGGCGGTCCGCGCCGCCTCTCTGGAGGAGGCGAAGGAGCTCGCAACGCTCACCAAGGCCCAGCTTCGCCGTCGCAATCGGGAGGAGGACGGGCGCGGTAGCTCACCGCCCGCGGCAGGAGGAAGCGGCGGCTCCGGCGGCTCCGCTGGCTCCGGCGGCTCCGCCGGGAAGGGGGGGCACGGCGGGCGCGGCGGGGGCTCGGATGCCAGGAGGGACCGCACGAAGTCGCAGCGTCGGCGAAGCCGCAATCGGCGGGGCGGCAAGCGCCGCTAGTCCATCTCACATCTTCACGGAGGAGGGAACGTATGGCACAAGAGGACTATCAGGACGAAGCGGAGGAGACCTACGGTCTGGCACTCGGTTTCAGGATCTTCGAGGTCGACGGGAAGTTGTTCCTCGCCGAGGCGGAGATCGCACCGTACGTCGACGCTCCCGACGAGCTCGGGGTCACGCTCGTCTTCCATCCGCTCGACGGGATCAATCCCGTCGAGATCGCCGAGGACGTGGATTGGCCATCCTGGCCGATCGATATCGACGATGACCTCGCCCGCAGCGAGTCGGATCCGATGGAGAGCCAGTTCACCGCCATCGCGCGGCAGCTCCATACCCTCTCTGTCGACCAGCTACGGGAGTACCTCGAGGAGGCCCGGGAGAACGCAGAAAGCGCGAACTGAGGAGCGTCGTCCGCGAGACCTCGGGGTGATCCGCGAAACTTGGGAGGCATCCCGAACGCTCGGGTGAACACCGGCCACGGTTTTCCTCCCCGAATTCTTCTTGTCATGGCCGGACAGTCTTGGCATGGCCGGCGCCTGTTTCATGGCCGGACAACTTTAGCCATCGCCCGATACTTCAGTCATCCCCGGATACTTC
>JBBDRL010000053.1:34608-40505 GCA_040905505.1 Gemmatimonadota bacterium
GCGGGGATGACGGGGGTGCGTCACAGGCTCTCCTCCATCACGCGCCGGAGACTCTTGAGGAACGATTCGATGTGGTCGACTCGGCCGCGGCCAGCGGCGAGGAAGGGATCCATGACGGTGCACCGGATGACCGCCAGCCCACCGGCGCTGAAATAATCCTCTTCGGTAAAGCCGAGCGCCTCCACCAGTGGAATCGCGGAGCGGCCGTAGGCATGGGCACCCAGGATCGTCTTGGTCACGAAATAGTCCGGCGCCGGTTGCCGGTCGGGAGACTCGCCCACACTCATCGCGCGATAGATCCTGGCGATGAACTCATTGTTGGCCTCGAGCGTGGAGAGGTCCGGGTGACCGATCGTGAAGCAGACGATGTTCAGGTCCGGCGCGGGTAGGGGGACGAGCCGGAAGGGCTCCCAGTCGGCGCTCCGCAGGCTGCGATGCAGGATGAGCGCACCGCTCGCCGTAGCACCGATCAGATGACCGTAGCCCGTCGCATCGAGCGGCAGGACCTTGTGGGACAGCCATACGGCCGCGGCGGCCGCGCCCGGCTTGGAACCTTCGAAGATGTAACGGCCGATGTATCCCCACTCGGACGCGCCACGATGGAAGACGTACGGAGCGTCGACGGAGACGAGCTCGCGCGCACGGCGGTCGCGGAAGCAGATCGCGCCGGCGGGATAGGGCAGGAAGCCGAGCTTGTGCGGGTCGATGGTGACCGAATCCGTGTCTTCGAGGGCGACGAGGGCACGGAACACCTCCTCCTGCGGCCACGCGACGTCCGCGCGGTTCGCGACCGCCTCTGCATACGGGCGGCGAGCCCCACCGCTCCGTCGGGTCACGGAAGCCGCATATCCCCCGTAAGCCGCATCCGCATGGAGGTGGAATGCGATGCCGAGCCTCCGGGCGGCGTCCGCGCGAACCTCGACGATGCGGTCGAGCCGATCGACGGCGCTCTCCTCGGTGGTCCCCATCACCGCGATGCACGCGCTCACGGGTTGGCGCCGCTCCGCAAGGCCACTCAGAGCGTCGGCGAGGGCGTCCGGGTCCATGCGGAAGCGGTCGTCGACCGGAACGTGGACGAGGTTCGCCGACCCGAGACCGAGCGAGCGGCAGATCTTCTCCCACGAGTAGTGCGCGGTCGACGGTACGAGCACGACGCTCGGTGGAAGGGCATCCCCGAACTCCCTTTCCAGTCGGCGGCCGAACTCCTGATATCCGAGCCCCGCCAGCGAATGGCGAGTGAGAATGTCGAGGGCATCTTCGGGCGCCTCGAACAAGGCGCGGAACTGGTCGAGCGCGTTCAGCGCAGCGTTCGGCGTGAGGTTCAGGAGCCGCCAGAGGTCGAGGTCGCCGATGTCGGCTTCCGATCCGTCGGGAAGGGCGACGGGCACGGCGTGAGCGCCTTCCGCCGCCGCCCAGTGGATCGCGACGCCGAGATACTTCACGTTGCGAGCGACCCAGAGGGCTTCGAAGTTGGCCACGGTCCCGCCGGAGGTGAGGTGTCCCCAGTGGCGGGCGACATCGTACCCGATCATCGCCGCCAGTTGATCGGCCACCTCGAGCTCCAGGCGCGACGTCACTGGCGATGCCTCGGCCGCCACGTTGTTCGGGTTGTAGAGCATCGTGGCGAAGTACCCCACCAGGCTCGCCATCGTCAGGTCCGAGCACATGTGCCCGGCGTAACGCGGGCTGAAGAAGGGGACGCCAGCCTTCAGCTCGGCCAGCAGCCCCAGCAGCTCCTGCCGGAGCACGGAAATGGAGCGCTCGTAGCCCTGCGACTGCTTCTCGACCTCCTGCACGAGAAAGCCATCTTCAGGGTGGAAGTTCCGGCGCCAGAAGACGTGGTCGCGGAAGGCGTCCAGCAGGAGGCGCTCGAACACCTCAGCGTTCTCGCCTTTCGGGCCGAGGAAGATGGAGCCCAGATCGGTCGCGGGCTGGGGAGCGGCTTCGTCTGACCGATCACCTGCCGTCATCGTAGCCTCCGCGCGGAATTCGTCGAGTCGCCCGGGCTACCGGGCCACGGCGCTCGCCGAAGGCGCTTGTGAAGCTTGGCCCAGGTCGAGGCGAGCCTGTACGCGGGGGAGGTGCTGACCTGACCCGCAACGGCGCCCTCCCCGAGGGCGTGAAGGAAGGAGTCGCGGTCGGGTTCGAACCAGGGGACCTCGACGTAGCCGCGACCCAGCTCCGCGACGGTATGCGCATCCGATCCCGCTCCCATCAGCTTGCCGTTCGCTTCCGCCCAGGCGAGCGCCCGCTTGTTGAGCGACCTCGGCCAGCACCGCGCGTTGTGGACCTCGACCACGTCGACCAGATCGGCGATCGCGGCGAGCAGTCTCGGACCCCCGGAGCGACTGCCGTCGAAAGGATGCGGCAGATAAACGACGCCGCCCTGCGCGCGGATCCGCGCGCACGTCTCGCGCGCCGGAGTTCCTTTCGGGATCAGCTCCTTCATGAAGATCCCGATGACGTCGAAACCCTCCCCCGTCTTGACCTCTTCACCGATGATCACGCGGGCGGGGTCACGCGAGTGTAGCTCCAGCGCGCCCGCGATCTGGTTGTGATCGGTGACGATCAGCCGGTCGAGGCCGCGCTCCTCCGCAGCCTTCAGGATGGCATCGGGGCGACTCAGGCAGTCGAAGGAATGGTGGGTGTGCAGGTGCATGTCCACCCGCAAGGATCGCCGCGTCACAGAGCCTCCTGCCGAATGGCCAGGGCGTCACGCTCGAGCTCCTTCCACACCTTCTCGGCGCGCTGCTCCAGCTCGGCGATGGAGCCGGCGTTCTCGATCACGTAATCGGCGCCGGCACGTTTGCGGTCTGACGGCCACTGCGCCTCGATCATCCGCTGCGCCTGCTCGGGCGTGAGCCTCCGGCTCTCGATCAGCCGGACACGACGCACTGCCGCGGACGCTTCCACGAGCACGACTCTGTCGAATTCGGTCTCCATCCCCACTTCGAACAGGAGCGGGATATCGGCCACGATCATGTCCAGACCCTCTCTGGCGGCGCGCTGGAACGCCTCCAGCCGCAGTCTCGCGACCTCCGGGTGAACGATCTCCTCCAGCTTGCCGCGTTCCTCAGGGTCGCGGAAGACCACGTCGCGCAGCGCGGCACGATCGAGCTCTCCTGAAGGAAGCAGGATCCCCGGCCCCCACTCGTCCCGGATCCGCGCGAGCGGCTCGGAGCCAGGGAGGACGGCCCTGCGCGATAACTCGTCCGCGTCCACGACGCGGGCGCCGTTTGCGCGCCACACGCTGGCCACGGTCGACTTGCCGGACGCGATGTTGCCTGTCAGCGCCACCTTCAGCATCGGCCTGCCTCCTGGTCCCCCTCCGAGGTGTGAAAGAGCGAAAGTACGGCGGCATGACCGACGCCGCGAGGAGTGAGGCCGGCCAAGCGATGTCGGGCCCATCGAATCGGCCCATCGACTCGGTATTGAAGATGCATGCCTCCAGCCCACAGGCCGGCCTCGCCGTACTTCCGGGGCCATTCCGCACCCGTCCGACGAAGCTGGCTAGCCTCCGTGACCACGGCTATACTCTGATCTGGATGCACGATGGCTGCGCCCAGCGGCGGTAGTGGTCCGGCCGTCCGCACTCGACATCGATTGACATGGCTACGAAGCTCAACGACCTGCAGGATACAGGGCTCGACCGGGAGACGCTGCTGGATCTGTACCGGACGATGCTCATCTCGCGCCGGCTGGACGACAAGGAGATCCAGCTCAAGCGCCAGAACAAGATCTATTTCCAGATCTCAGCCGCCGGTCACGAAGCAATCCAGGTTGCGGCTGCCGCCCATGCACGCCCGGGCTACGACTGGTTCTACTTCTACTACCGCGATCGAGCCTTCTCGCTCCAACTGGGCGTCAGCCCACGCGATCAGATGCTCCAGGGGGTCGGAGCCGCCGCAGACCCGATGTCCCGCGGCCGTCAGATGCCATCGCACTGGAGCCGCCCCGACCTGCACATCGTCAGCACTTCCTCACCAACCGGGACGCAATACCTGCACGCGATCGGCACGGCCGAGGCGGGGTGGCGAGCGCTCGCGCTGGAAGATGACACGGTCCAGGAAGTTACGGGCGCGAGGGACGACGAGGTCGTCTTCGTCACCTCTGGCGAAGGGACGACCTCGGAAGGCGAGTTCTGGGAGAGCCTGAACACCGCCTGCAACCTGAAGCTGCCTGTCGTCTACGTCATTCAGGACAACGGATACGCCATCTCCGTCCCCGTCGGCGTGAACACGCCGGGCGGGAGCATCTCGAAGCTCCTCACCGGGTTTCCGTCCCTGAAGATTCTCGAATGCGACGGGACGGACATCCAGGCGTCCTGGGAGTCGATGCGCGAAGCCGTCGGTCATGCGCGGGAGCGCCGCGGCCCTGCACTCGTCCACGCGCACGTCACCCGCCCGTACTCCCATTCACTCTCGGACGACGAGCGTCTGTACAAGACCGAAGCGATGCGCGAGGAGGAAGCGCTGCGTGATCCGATCGTGCGGACCGCGGAGCTGCTGAGGGAACGGTACGACGTCGAGCAGGAGGAGCTCGACCGGATCGACGAAGCGGCGCGGGAACTGGTCAACGCGGCTGCCGACGAAGCGCTCGACTCGCCTCAGCCGGACGCCTCGACGGCGCTGACGCATCTCTACTCGAGCGACCTCGACCCGACGGCGGAGCAGTTCGATACGGAGGACGACCCCCACTTTCAGGGGAACGAGACCACCATGGTCGACCTGATCAACGCCACCCTGAAGGACGAGATGCGCCGCGACCCGCGGATCTTCGTCTTCGGTCAGGACGTTGCCGACGTCTCGCGCGAGGACCTTCTGGACAAGGTCACCGGCAAGGGTGGCGTGTTCAAGGTAACGGCGGGACTGCAGCGGGAATTCGGATCCGTCCGCACCTTCAATTCGCCGCTCGCCGAGGCCAACATCGTAGGCCGTGCGGTGGGCATGGCGATCCGGGGACTGAAGCCGATCGCCGAGATTCAGTTCTTCGACTACATCTGGCCGGCGATGATGCAGATCCGCGATGAGCTGGCGATGCTCCGCTACCGATCCGCGAGCGACTGGTCCTGTCCCGTGGTGATCCGCGTCACCTACGGCGGGTATCTGAAGGGCGGGTCACTGTACCACTCGCAGACCGGTGAGGCGATCTTCGCGCACTGCCCGGGTCTGCGGGTCGTGCTTCCCTCGACGGCCCTCGACGCGGCAGGTCTGCTGAGGACGGCGATCCGCTGCGGCGACCCCGTGCTCTTCCTCGAGCACAAGCATCTGTATCGGCAGGTCTACAACAAGAGCGCGTATCCCGGCCCCAACTTCATGGTGCCATTCGGAAAGGCCAGAAAGGCCCGCGAGGGGACGGACGCCACCATCGTGACGTGCGGTGCCCTCGTGCAGCGCTCCCTGACGGCGGCTAAGCTCCTCGAGGATCAATCCGGCATATCGACCGAGGTCCTCGACCTGCGAAGCATCAGCCCGTTCGACATGGATGCGATCGCCGAGTCGGTCAAGAAGACGAACCGGGTGGTGATCGTCCACGAGGACGCCCTCTCCTGGGGGATCGGCGCCGAGTTCGCCGCCCGGATCGCCGACGAGCTATTCCCCTGGCTCGATGCTCCCATTCGCCGCGTCGCTTCGCTCGACACCTGGGTCGCATACGCCCCCCAACTCGAGCGCGCGATCCTCCCCGAAGCGGAAGAGGTTGCGGAGGCGGTGCGAGGGGTGGTGGAGTATTAGGATTCAGGATTCAGGATTCAGGATTCAGGGGACGGGCGTGGAGCGGGGCTGGCCAACCACCCGAAAAAAACCAATGGCCCCGCGGACAGTCCGCGGGGCCATTTTGCGCCTCCTGAATCCTGAATCCTGAATCCTCCCGCCCCCTACATCGCGTGCGTGGGGATA
>JBBDRL010000054.1:0-5992 GCA_040905505.1 Gemmatimonadota bacterium
CGACCATCAAGGGCGCGCGTGACGACCATCAAGGGCACGTGCGACGGCAAAGGCCGCGGTGATGAAGGAACATCCCCCCTACTCGTACCGCAGCGCGTCGATCGGATTCAGGCTGGCGGCCTTCCGCGCGGGATAGAAGCCGAAGAAGACCCCGACCGCACCGGAGAAGGCGATCGCCACGAATACCGTGATCGCGGAGACTTCGGTGCTCCAGCCCATCACCTGCCCGAGGATCGTCGCGCCGGCGAAGCCGACGGCGAGCCCGATGAGCCCCCCGAGCAGGCTCATCACGATGCTCTCGACGAGGAACTGCGTCAGCACGTCCCTGCCGCGGGCGCCGATCGCCATCCGCAGCCCGATCTCCCGCGTCCGCTCGGTGACGGAAACGAGCATGATGTTCATGATGCCGATGCCGCCGACGAGCAGTGAGATCGACGCGATCGCGGCCAGCAGCAGGCTCATGGTCTCGGTGCTCGCCGAAGCGGCCTCCGCGAGGTCTGTCTGATCGCGGACGGTGAAATCGTCCTCCTCGTTCTGCGCCAGGTCGTGAGACTCGCGCAGGATCACCCGGATCTCCTCCTGCGCGGCCTGTAGCTGATCACCCGAGATCGCCGAGGCGACCACCTGCGGGATGAAGCTCCGCCCTGAGAGGCGGGTATTCGCAGTCGTGTACGGAATGAGGACCACGTCGTCCTGATCCTGCCCGCCGGCCGTCTGGCCCTTCGTCGACAGCACGCCGATGACGGTGAAGGGCACGTTACGGAGCTGGATCCGCTGCCCGACCGCCTCCTGGCCGGGGAAGAGGTTCTCGGCGACGACCGATCCGAGCACCGCGACGCGTGCGTGGCTGCGCACGTCGTTGTCATCGAACCAGGCACCGGCGCTGGTGGGCCAATCCCGGATGACCTCGTAGTCGGTCGAGACGCCATTGATCATGGCCCGCCAGTTCGTTCCGGCGGCGATTGCCTGCGCCCCGGTGATGATGACGGGGGAGGCGCCGGTGATCAGCGTCGCTTCGCGCGCGATCTTCTCGGCGTCCTCGAGGGATAGCCTCGGGAAGCTGCCCGCGCCCATGTTCACGCCGCCGGCGGTGGCCGCGCCGGGCGTGACCACGATCATGTTGCTGCCGAGGCTCTGGATCGAGTCTCGGATCTCCGAGCGCGCCCCGAGGCCGACGGCCACCATGATGATGACCGCTCCCACGCCGATTATGATGCCGAGCATCGTCAGCAGCGCACGCATCTTGTTCTTGAAGATGCTCTGCGAGGCGATCCGGACGAGATTCGAGGTCTTCATGCAACACCCGCCATCTCGGATTCGGTGAGCGCGACGAGGGCATCTCGCGCGATCAGGCGGTTTTCCACCGGGTGGTCACGCAGGATCTGGCCGTCGCGCACCTCCACGATGCGCTTGGAGTATTCGGCGATATCGGCCTCGTGCGTGACCAGCAGGATCGTGATTCCCTGGTCGTTCAGGTCCTGGAAGAGCGCCATCACCTCGATCGAGGTGCGGTGGTCCAGGTTGCCGGTAGGCTCGTCCGCGAGCACGAGCGTCGGCCGCGTCACCAGGGCGCGGGCGATCGCCACACGCTGCTGCTGGCCGCCGGAGAGCTCGCTGGGGTGATGGTCCATCCGGTCGCCGAGACCCACCTGCTGGAGTGCCCACGCCGCCTGCTCCTTCGGATTCTTGAAGCGGTGCTGCCGGTCGTACAGGAGCGGCAGCTCGACGTTTTCCAGCGCGCTCGTCCGGGCCAGCAGATTGAAGCCCTGAAAGACGAAGCCGATCTTCTGGTTCCGGATGTCCGCCAGCTGGTCGCGGTTGAGGCCGTCGACCCGAACGCCGTCCAGGTGATAGGTGCCGGCCGTCGGCGTGTCGAGGCAGCCGATGATGTTCATGAGCGTCGACTTGCCGGAGCCCGAAGCACCCATCACGGCGATCATCTCGCCCGGCGCCACTTCCAGCTCGACGCCGCGCAGGGCGTGCACCTCGGTGGAACCCATCTGATAGACCTTTCGCAGGCCTTCCGTCTGGATGACCGGTGTCTGTGACGTATTCATCTCGTTCACGCTCAGAACCCGCCTCGCATACGAACGCCGCCCCCGCCGCCACCCTGCTGGAACGGGTTGCTGGTCTGGGTTCGGTTGTCCGTCTGCGCCGTGTTCATCCCCGCAATGACCTGCATTCCAGGCTCGAGGTCGGGCGCTTCGATCGCCGTCTCGACTCCGTCGCTGATCCCGGTCTGTACGCGCATCACCGCGGGCTGACCGTTCTGGAGGTACCACAGCATGGCTAGATTCTGCCGCTGACCGCCCGCCCGCATCGCGCCCGGGGCGCCGCCGCCCTGCTGCATCCGCTGCGCGATCATCGCCTGGCGATCGGCGCCGCCGGCAGCCTCACCACCGGCACCCTGACCCCGGCCCGCCCGCTGGCCAGCCGCCCCACCGCCGAACATCGCCGAGTCACTGAGCTGTGCCAGCATCTCGGGGGTGGGCGTGAACCGCAGTGCGGCGTTGGACACCTTGTAGACGTCCTCGGCGCGCTGCACGATGAAATCGACGACGGCCGTCATCCCCGGCAGCAGCCGGAGATCCGGATTGTCGACGGTGATCACGACCGTGTAGTTCACCACGTTCTCCGTGTTCGCCGACTGCAACCGGACCTGCCGCACCACCCCGTCGAACGTCTCCTCACGATAAGCCTGGACGGTGAAGCGGACGGGCTGACCGGGCTCGATCATGCCGATGTCGCTCTCGTCGACCGAGGCGAGGATCTCGAGCTGCGTCAGATCGTTGGCGAGCAGGAAGAGCTGCGGCGTCGAGAGGCTCGCGGCCACCGTCTGCCCGACCTCGGCGTTCCGCTCGATAACGACGCCTTCGATCGGCGCGTAGATCTGCGTGTAGTCGAGGTTCTGCCGTGCCTGCTCGAGGTCGATCTCGGCCGACGTCACGTTCGACCGCGCGACCGTCAGACTGTACTCGATCTGGCTGAACTCGCTGTCGGTGATGACCTGCTGCTCGTAGAGGATCCTGTTCCGCTCGAACTCCTCCTCCGTGCGCTTCAGGTCGGCGCGGGCACGATCGAGGCGCGCCTCGGCATTGCGGACCTGCTGCTGCTGTAGGGTCGGGTCGATGCGAGCCAGGAGCTGCCCCGCCTCGACGTTGTCATTGAAGTCCGCAGTCAGCTCGATCACCCGGCCGGAGACCTGAGTCCCGATCGCGACGGTCTGGACCGCCGCCAGCGTTCCCGTGGCCGCCACCGTCTCCTCGACGTCGCCGCGATCGACCGACACCAGCCGGTAGGGCGTTCCCGCGGTAGCTTCGTTGGCCTGGAACAGCCACGCCCCGCCCGCGAGGAGCCCGAACACTCCCACGACGACTACGCTCCACTTCTTCCTGTTCATTGCTTCCTCAAATCGAGTGGTGGATCACTGCGGACGCGGGCCAGGTCCGGGACCTCGGCCAGGGGCTCGGACTCGGATTCGACTTCTTTCCGCCGCACGTTGGTCGAACTCGACACGCTGTTCCTCGGTCAGGACCGCGCGGATCTCCATGTTGGCCGAATCCCGCTGGGCCTGTAGGCGCGGCTCCAGCTCGGCGAGGACCGCGCTGAGCTGGTCGCGGCGGCGATCGAATATCGTCTCGATCTCGTCGCGCTGCGCCGGCGTCAGGTCGAGCTGCTCCGCGAGCAGCGCCGCCGGTGAAAGACCGTCGCGACGCGACTCCGGACCGCCGCCCGGTCCGCCACGAAACACCATCCGCCCCTGCCTCTCTTCGGCGGCCTGCGGCCCCGCCCTGAGCTCATCGATCGCCATCCCCGCCAGCCCGCCAGCCGCGAAGACGCCGACCAGTAGCAGCACCGCCACGAGCCGGGTTCTCCGAACCGGTGTGGGTTCGTCAGTCATCATTCTCTCCATCCAGTGCGAATACGAGCTCTTCGAGCGCTTCGGGCTGCCCCGTGTCGAGCCAGTCGGCGACGGCGGTCGGCAGGCCGATACCCTCTGCGACGACTCCGGGGCCCTCCGTCGCCTCGGACTGCACATCGGCGAAGAGGAGGACGATCACGGCCGCGAGGGCGGCGACGGAAGCGGAAGCGGCGACCGTCGGGCGCAGCCATTCGGTCAGCAGCAGCAGCGGACTGCGCGTCACGGCGCGGCGCGCCAGCTCGGGGCCGGCGGCTTCCATGATCGACCCGACCATCCGATCCCAGCGGGCCGGGTCGCGCTGCGGGTCCAGTGGCCAGAGGTCGCGATCTTCACCAGGCATGTCAGTTCGCCTCCGGGTTGTGCCGTCCGAGTGCGCCGCGCAGTGCGCGACGGGCGTTCGATAGGTGCACGCGTGCCGAGCCCTCCGTGATGCCGAGCTTCTCGGCGATTTCCTTGTGACGCCAACCTTCCAGATCGAACAGCAGGATCACCTCTCGCTGCAATTCCGTGAGCGTTTCGAGCGCCGCAAGCAGGTGCTCCTTGAGCTGACCGCGCTCGGTATCCCGTAGCGGACTGTCCGCAGCCTCCCCACTCTCGCTTCCGAGCGTGGCGTCCAACGACAGCGTGTCACGAACCGCCTGGTAGCGGCGGAAGTTGTGCGCCCGGTTCCGCACGATCTGGAGGAGCCAGGCGCCGAACTTCTCGGGTGACCGGCATTCGTCGAGCTTCCGCAGCGCGGTGATGAAGGCGTCCTGAACCACGTCTTCGGCGTCCGCCGGCTGGCCGACCCGGGCGAGCGCGACGGCGTAGCACGACTTCAGGTGCCTCCTGACCAGTTCCTCGAACGCGCTCTCGTCACCGCCACGGGCTCGAGAGACGAGATGGGCGTCGGATTCGTGCATATTCATCTATAGAGACACGCTCGACGCCAGAAGTGTTAAGGGGGAGGCAGGAGACGGAAGACGGAAGGCAGGGGGGACCGTCTCGCGGTTCCTTCCATTACCCCTCGGCCGCGGCTTCGTTGGGCCGCGCGGTACGTCGTCTGCACGGTGGCGGCGGGAGTGACGCTCCGCGGCGGGTGATCGTGCCCCGGCGGGACCGATGCGTCAGCGAATCCGATCACCGCTTCATCTCGGGGAGGGCGCGTGTCAGAGAGCGGGATACCGCCGGGCTGGAGCCGCAATCCGTCGACGTGGGGGCAGCGTCTGCCGATCGTGGGTCTCGCCCTGGTCGGGTTCGCCATCGCGACATATCTGTCCCTGTTTCAGCTCGGGGTGATCGCGACGGTCTGGGAGCCCTTCTTCGGCGACGGCAGCCGCACGATTCTCAACTCGTCCATTTCGCGGATCCTGCCGATCCCCGACGCGGCGCTCGGCGCGCTCGGCTACCTGGCGGACGCGGTGACCGGCGCGATCGGGGGTAAGAGACGATGGCGCACCATGCCCTGGATCGTCATCCTCTTCGGCATCGCTGTCGGGCCGCTCGGCGCGATCAGCATCCTTCTCGTCATTTCTCAACCCGTGCTGCTGAGCGCGTGGTGCACGCTCTGCCTCGGCTCTGCCGTGATCTCGGTGCTCATGATCGGACCGGCGGTGGACGAACTCCTCGCCAGCCTCCAGCATGTCCGCCGCGAAGCCGATCGCGGCCGATCTGCATGGCGCGTGTTCTGGGGGCTCGATGGCGGCGCCGAGGCGACGGAGGCGTGCACATGAGCTCTGCCACGACCGGGATCCTCGCCCGCCTGCTGAACGCCGGCCTCGGTATCTGGCTCATGGCCGCCCCAGCCGTCCTCGGGTACGGCGCGCCGGCAAGCACCAGCGATCGCCTCGTGGGGCCGATCGCCGCGAGCCTGGCCATCATCGCCGTCTGGGAGATCGTGCGGCCGCTACGACATGCGAACACCGCCCTCGGTGCCTGGCTGATCGTCGCCCCCCTCATCCTCGGGTACGCGATCACACCCGCGATCAATAGCGTCATCGTCGGTGCCGCGATGGTCGCTCTGTCCCGCGTCCGCGGTGAAGTGCGTGGCCGCTATGGCGGGGGATGGCGGGCGATCCGGGACGGGTCGCG
>JBBDRL010000054.1:6092-11467 GCA_040905505.1 Gemmatimonadota bacterium
GTGAAGTGCGTGGCCGCTATGGCGGGGGATGGCGGGCGATCCGGGACGGGTCGCGGCACGGGAGTTGAGGCGGGGGCGGGGTTCAGGTGTTACGGGAGCGGGGAATCGGGTGCCGGGGAATGCGGGTGTCTCTGGTTTCGTGTGTACACCGTTTTCTCCAGTGATGCGTCGCGGGGCGTGCTCGTGCGGTGAGCTCTTCGAAATTGGCTTGGTCGGCCTGCTACTGGATTCCCGCTGCGCGGGAATGACGGTGCGGGAGTGGCGTGCGGGGACCGCGCGGAAGCGGTGCGCGGGGCTAACAGAATGGAGCGGGGCGGGCGATGACGAGCTCGGCCAAGGCGTCGATTATCGATCGATCACGGGCGGATGGCTTCGCGAAGGGGGCGGCTGCCCTGGTCGAGGTCCCGCTCGGCGTGGTCGATCTCCGGGTGACGGGAGCGGAAGTAGCGGAGAGCCTCGATGCCGAGGGCGGCGACAATGGCCCAGACGAGTCCGACGAGGAATCCGGCCAGGACGTCGGTGGGGTAGTGGACGCCGATGTAGACGCGGGAGAAGCCGACCATCAGGACGAGGAGTACGGCGGCGACGAGGGTCAGGCGTCGCTGCCAGGGTGCGGGCTCCAGTCGTGCGACGAGGAAGGCGAGGGTGAAGAAGATGACGGCGGAGGTCAGGGCATGGCCGGAGGGGAAGGAGTAGCTGGCGGGGAAGGAGAAGGTCCAGTCGAGGAGCGTGATCTCGCCTCGAAAGAGTTCGGGACGTGGGCGGTCGAACCAATCCTTGAGCAATCCGTTCAGGACGCGCGCGCCGGCTATCGCCAGCCACAGCAGGTAGACGGAGTAGCGGTGGCGGGTCTTCCACAGGAAGGCGGTACCTGCGAAGACGACGACCCATCCGGCGACGCCGGATCCGAGGACGGCGCCCAGGAGGGCCACAGCGTCCAGGACGGGTGATTCGAGGCTGCGCGCCGAAGTGACGAGTGCGGTGTCGAGGCTCTGCGCCGTCCCGCGGGCCACGAGCCTCGCGAGAAGCGCGAGAAGCGCGAGCAGGCCGATGCTGATGAGGAATCCGAACAGCAGGAACGATCCGACGGCCGCGTAGAATCCTCGAACATGCCGGTCGATCCAGCGGATCGTGGCGGTGAGCGGTTTGATCACGAGGTATGGGGGATGGTGATCCGGCCCGCGCCCGGCGACGATGGCGCCGGGGCACGGGGCGGATCTCGCTTCAGCGGAGGTGTTCGTCGGCTTCCGATTCCACGCGCTCGGCCGCTCGGTCGACGGCTTCGTGAGCGCGGCTCGAGAACCGTTCGGTGACCTCACCGGCACGTTCGCGGGCCTGCTCCTTCACCTCGCGCTTCGCGCGGCCGACGAGCTGGTCGCGCCGCGATCCCATCAGCTCGGATTCCCTGCGCGTCGCTGGCGCGGACAGACCGACCGCCAGGCCGATCGCTGCCGCGGCGGCCCCGATGGCGAGTGGCGAATCGTGAAGCGCCGCTTCGAAGCGGTCCTCCAGGCGGTGGCCTTCCCGGCGCGTGTCACGGGCGAACTGCCCGGCCCGGGAGCGCGCGCGGTCGGCGAAGTCGCCGATATCGTCGCGCGCGTCATGGGCGATGCGGTTGATTCGATCCTGCGCCTGGTGGCCGATCTCCTCACCGCGGTGCATCGCCCGTTCGCGGAAATCGGACGCCTGCTCGCCGATTTCGGTGACGCGGTCACGCGCCCGGTCGGTGCCGCTCCGCTCCTGCGGCTGCTGCCCCTGGACGGGTGAATAGTAGTTCGGCTCGGACCCGTCCTGCCGACCGTAATGGACCTGGTAGTCGGCACGGTAAGCCGTGGGCTCCTCGTGCCGGCGCCCGTTCAGGAACATCCAGCCCAGCCCGATGCCGACCATGGCAGCGGGGAGCGGATTGTCGCGAACGTTGTCCATCATGCTGTGCCGGGCATCGTCCACCCGGCCGGCTGCGTCTCTCGCCATGTGTTCCGCCTTTCCTATTGTGGCGTCATGAAGATTCTGCTTGAACTGGTTCCTGAGTCGATCGGGATTCAATCGATCGCCGATCTCCTCCACGGTGTCGCTCATACGCGCCCGCGTCGCTTCGATGTCGGCCTGGATCGCGTCCGGCCTGGTGACATCGGAGCCGTCATCGGGGACGCGATACCTCGTCAGAGGTTCGTCGGAAAAACCGCCGGTTCTGTGTGCCACAGATCCCTCCTCTTCTGCGTCGATTCGCCCCCGCCAACGGGCGGGAGTTCAATTCAGTCGCTCGTTTCTCGTCGCCGACGCGTCCAGGGCCGGTTCGGGCCGGCCCCGGACGCGCGGGCGATTACGACGCGGTCACCGGAAATCGCCTGCGCCGTCGCCGGACACGTCGCGCTCGCTCGGCGCGGCGTAGCCGGGGGCTGCGGGCCGGGAGATGGAGTCGCGCGCAGGGTCGTCGATCCCGGAGACGCCCGTCGTTCCGAAGCCGGACCGCTCGAACTCGTCACGGAGTCGGCGCTCGTCCGATCCGCCGCGGGAGCTCTTGAGGAACCGGGCGCCGAGGACGCCGAGGGCGAAGGCCCCGCCGACGAAGGCCGTCGGCTGGCGGCGTGCGAAGTCCTCGACGTCGTCGACCATCTGCGCCACGTCGCGGTTATCGAGGAAATTCGCCAGGTTCTGGACCTGATCGGCGGCCTGGACCATGTAGCGGCCGACGTCGTTGTCCTGCGGCATCTGCTCGCTCGCGGTACGGAGCGAATGGGCGACGTCGCCGAGCGATTCCGCCGCGCGGTACTTCTGCTCGGCAGCCCGCTCCTCGGCAGCGTCGGCCGCACGGTCGCGGACCTCCTCCGCTTTCCCTCGAGCCTTCTCCTTGGCGTCCTGTGCTGCATGGGAAGCTCGCTCCGAAGCCTCCTCGAATCGGCCCGTGCTCGCATCGGAGCCGGTGCCGCTGTCAGTCCCCTGGTCGATGCCGCCGGTCGCCGGTGGCGGGGTGAAGTCCACTTGTCGGTCGTTCGCCATGATTGCCTCCTCCTGCTGTTGGGTTCATTCCGTAGTTCGAGCCGGTCGCGCGACGCCCCTCAGGTCTTCCACTCCCGTTTCACCTCTTCCGCCTCTCGCTGCGCCCAGTCCGCGTCTTCGCGGAGCGTGTCGATCGTTCGTGACGGCTTCAGGTCGCGCGACTCGAGATCCTTGCGAGCCTGGGAAGCCAGCACCGCCGCAGCGCCACCGAAGAGCACCGCCACGATCAGCGCAGAGAGCCAGTAGCTGCCGATCAGCGCACCGATCCCGACGATCAGGAAGGTCGTCGCGGCGAGCGCGGCGAACCAGCCGAGCGTCAGCGCCACGCCGATCTTGGCGGCGTCACGACCGAGCGCCGAGGCCGTCTCGCGCAGCTCGGCCTTGCCGAGCGCCACCTCCTGTCGGATCAGGTGGGTCGCGTCCTCGGACAGATTCCTGAACAACTCCTGGAGCGGCGGCCCTTCGTCGATCGGCGGTCCGGATCGGCGCGTCGGTCCTCTCTCCACCCTGATCTCTCTCTCTTGGACGGCCATGCTGGTGCACTCCTCTGTCGCGGATGATGATGCCTTCGCCAGTCTGCTTCGCGGGACTACTAACTTCGGCAAGTGCTGTGCCCTCATGGTTTTACGACCTGCATAAAAAACCCCGCCGGGGATACGGCGGGGTTCCGGATGGTGACCGGGAAGCTCGGACCAAGCCTATCGAGTCATTCGGACAGGGCGTACCGGCCGTCGGTCGGAAGGGCCCAGGGGTCCTGCGCCATCCACCGAGCGTCGTTCGGGGAGAAGTGAAAGACGAGACCGCCGTTCGCGATCTGGGGAATCAGCTTGCTGGCGAGATGCTGCTCCATCGCGGGGCAGCCCTGGCTGCGGCCGGCGCGACCGGCGGTGACGTACGGCGCTCCATGAACCACGATTCCTCTCGCGCGCGCGGCATCGTTGAACTCGCCCGACACGCCTTGTAGCCGCAGTCCGATCGATTTGTAGGGCCGTCCCCCGGCCCGTCCGCGGAACGTATAGGTCTCCTGCGCGACGTAGAGACCCAGCGACGTCGCGTTGCTGCCACTGCGATTGAGGAAGCGGGTGGGGAGCGTCGAGCCGCGCGTAACCGAGCCGCTCCCGTGCGCGACGGTGAACGGCCCCTCGACGACCTCGAGCGCGTCCATGTCGAAGACGTAGCCTCGAGGGGTATTCGCGTCCAGGCCGAAGTCGATGAAGTAGAAGTACGGCTTCCGCACCGCTTCGGGGTGCTTCTCCTTATACTGGTAGTAGGCGCGGGCGGCATACTCGAGCGCACCCGGATGACTCGACTGGACCACCAGCCCACCGAGGCGGGAAACGGCTGCGTCGATCGCGCGGGCGGTCGGGTTTCGAGCCGCGACTTCGGCGGCGGCCTCCTCGGCGGAGATCGGCACGCCCAGAAGGCTCACCGTGTCGGCGGGGGGCAGGGAGCGGCCGAGCTCTTCTGCGGATGCGGGCTGCGCCATCGTGCGCGCGGTCAGATCCGTGGGGTCGAGATCGACGAAGGCTAGAAAGAACGCGGCAGCGGCGGCGAGAAGGATGATACTGAAACGCATACTTCAGGGTGCGTGGATGAACGTGAGCGCAGGACGACACATGTGTACCCGGCGAATCGGGAACACGATCAGGCCCCCGCCGACAGGGTCGGGGGTGACCGATAGACAAGTTATCTGTCGGGTCCAGCGTGGGCGGTCAGCCTTGAGGTTGGACCTGCGGATTACGGTATACTCGGTGAGACACCGCACATGGTGCAGCGTTCCGGCCGCCAGGCAGGCCGGTGGAGGATCCGCTCCGGTGGACGGAGCGGCCCCACACCCCCGGAGCGGTCTACTTGTGCCGGTAGGTGATGCGGCCGCGTGAGAGATCGTACGGCGAGACCTCTACTTTGACCCGGTCGCCTTCGAGCACCCGGATCCGGAACTTGCGCATCTTCCCGGCGATCGTCGCCAGGACCTCGTGCCCATTGTCGAGCATCACCCGAAATCGGAGATCCGGGAGTACCGACGTGACCGCACCTTCCATCTCGATCGCTTCCTGTTTAGCCAAAAGTACCTCCTCAGTGTGATGGTGTTCGCGTCTCTACGACCTGATACACCGGATGGCGCCTTTTCGTCTTCCAGGCCACTTTCCGTCTTCCCCGCGAATGCGGGGATCCAGTACGATGGTGACCTCGCCTCTCGGGCGCCTGGCTACTGGGTCCCCGCATTCGCGGGGAAGACAAACGTGGCGCCCCGTGGGGACGACAACGTGGGTGCCCGTGGGGGCGACGGCGAGGGTCCAGCCTGAACGACCTTCGCGGCGACCTCGCCTCACAGCCGACCGTCCACGGCGGCCAGGAACTCGTAGCTCCAGTAG
>JBBDRL010000054.1:11567-22015 GCA_040905505.1 Gemmatimonadota bacterium
GACCTCGCCTCACAGCCGACCGTCCACGGCGGCCAGGAACTCGTAGCTCCAGTAGTCGATGTTGTTCGCGTCGACGATGTCGTACATCGTCTCCAGGCGCTCGCGCCTCTCGGCCTCGGGCATCGTCAGGGCCGAGTACAGGTCGGCAGCCATCTGCTCGGGGTCGTAGGGGTTGGTGAGCAGCGCGCCGTGCAGCTCGGCCGCGGCGCCGGCGAATTCGGAGAGGACGAGCGTACCGGACCCGTCGTACGACCGATTGGCCGCGACGTACTCCTTGGCGACCATGTTCAGCCCGTCCCGTAGCGGCGTGATCCACGCCACCTCGGAGACTGCGTAGTGCGCGATCACCTGCTCGTAGGGGAGCGACCGGTAGAAGTACCGTACGGGGGTCCAGTCGATCCGCGAGAAGCGCCCGTTGATGCGGCCGACCGCCTGGTCGACGCGTTCGCGAATGCTCCGGTAGATCTTCATTCCCGGCGCGGGCGGCGTGCAGACGGTCAGCAGGACGACCTTGCCGTGCAGGTCCGGGTGATCCTCCAGGAGGCGCTCGAAGGCATGGAGCTTCTCGAGCGGTCCCTTCACGTAATCGAGCCGCTCGATCGACAGGATGCTCGTGCGGTCGCCGATCTCCTCGCGGATCTTGTCGATCATCGCCCGGATGTTGGGCTTCTGCAGGATGTCGTCGATCGCCTTGAGGTTGATGCCGACCGGATGTGCGCCGAGCCGCACCGAGCGGTCGCCCACCCTGATCTCGCGCGTCATCTCGTCGATGCCGAGCGCGCAGCCGAAGGAGAGGAAGCGCGGCGTACAGGGGACGCGCTGCAGCACCTCCATGGGCGCGTGGGTGCGCACGACGTCGACGAAGTTCTCGACGTAGCGCGGGATGTGGAAGCCCACATAATCGCACTGGAGCAGGCTGCCGACGATCTGATCCCGCCAGGGGATGATGTTGAAGATGTCCGACGATGGGAAGGCCGTGTGATGGAAGAAAGCGATCTTCACGTCTGGACGTAGAGCCCGCAGATAGTGCGGGACCATCCAGAGGTTGTAGTCGTGCACCCAGACGAGCGCGCCCTCTTCCGCGACTTCGGCGGTTCGCTCGGCGAAGAGGCGGTTGATCTCCAGATAATGCTCCCAGTGCTCCGCGTTGAAGCGGACCTTGTCCGGGAAGGAGAAGATGATGGGCCAGAACGCTTCCTTGGAGAACGCCTCGTAGAAGAGGCTCACGTCGGCCGCGGTCAGCGCGATCGGCGCCGCCTCGAGGTTCTCGTTGATGGGAATCCGATCCTCCCACTCGTCCGGATCACGCGAGGCGCGCTTCGCCCACGCTACCCAGAGACCCTTCTGTCCCTGCCCGAAGAAGCCCAGAAGCGTGGGGATGATGCCGTTCGGGCTCTTCGGCGGCCGGCGTTCGTACTTACCACTCCGGCGCACCTCGTCGAACGGCAGCCGATGGTAGACCATCACGAGCTGCCGGTCACGGCTGTCCGCTGGACGGTCCCCGTTCCCACCGGGTCGGGTGCGCTCCCGACGCGGCTCCTCCGGCAGCATCCCATGGTGCGCAAGCCCCTCCATGATTCCACCACCTCCCGCTGCGGTCGCCAGGAATCCATGCGATCCGAGGGCCGCGACCCGCTCACACAGCTCGCTTTCCGCCTCCCCGACCACGATGCCCTTGAGATCGCATTCGAAGAGCGACATGTCGTTGAGGGTGTCGCCCGCCACCACGACACGCTCCCGGTCCATCCCCGTGTGCGCGAGCAGATCCAGCAGCGTGGTGCCCTTGGAGACACCGCGCGGCAGCACGTCCAGGTACTGTCCGGCCGAAAGGAGGACATCGCAATCGAGCTCGTTGTCGACGAGCTCCTCGAATCCCTCCGGAATCCCCTCAGGGCCGATCAGGTACGAGCACCGCCGCTCCTGCGGCACGTTCTGGTAGTTCAGCGTCGTGAAGTGTGCGAGCTTGCGGCGCACCACATCGTCGCCTGGCCAGCGCGCCTCGATCGGATCCTGAATCGCCGCCACCGCCTCCATCGTCCCGCCGTCGACCACCGTCGCCCCCACGTCGGCGATGATGTACTGCGGATCGGGAATACCCGGGTCGTCCAGGAGCGGGAGAATCGACTCCAGGCCTCTACCCGTCACGAATATGAGCGTGGCCTCCGGCATCGAGCGGATCGTGTCGTACAACAACTTTCGCCCGGCCTCGTCACCGCCGAGAAACGTGCCGTCCAGGTCAGTGGCTAGAATCACTTCAGCAAACTCCGATCAATACAAAGACGCCCGAGAGAGCCAGCCTCCCGGGCGAAGCAAAGTCCGAGCCCTGCGCTGTGCCCGACCGCCGCGCTGGCGGTATCTGGACGCACCTGCGCATGTTGTTCCCCGGGAGCCGCCCTTCGTCAGGTCCGAAAGACGGTACGACGCGATCACCGCTCCCCGACCGCCGCAGCCGATGGACTGCTCGACAGCAGGAACTGCATCTTCTTGCGGCCGATCGGGCGGCAAGCCCTGGAAGGTATTGGGATTGCGGTGGGGTGGCAAGCGGAGTCGACAGTCCACAGTCGACAGTCGACAGGTACTGCTGCGGATGCTGGAAGGTCGGGACGGTAGGCGGCGCATCGGTCTGACCGTTCCCTCCTCGATGATCGCCGCTCCGCGACTGAGCGTGGCCCACTTCGCCGGCCGCCATCAGGTAAACGGCCGGTCTACCCGGCGTTCTTACTGTCGACTGTGGACTGTCGACTGTCGACTCATACCGCTAGCCCAATGCCCGACCCGACCACCTGGACTTTTCTCACGCAGATCCTGGCGGCGTTCGCGCTGAGCCTGCCGACGGCGCTGGAGCGCGAGAGGGCGACACGAACGCTCGGACTGCGGACGTTTCCGCTGGTGTCGGTGGCGAGCTGCGGGTACGTGCTGCTTGCGATCGAGGTGATGGGTGCACATCCCGATGGGCAGTCGCGGATCCTCGCCGGGCTGATGACGGGCATGGGCTTCATCGGTGGTGGTGCGATCCTGAAGCAGGGCGACGGGGTGCGCGGAACGGCGACCGCGGCGAGCCTCTGGACGATGGGCGTCGTTGGCGCGGCCGTTGCCTACGAGCGGTACGGGATCGCGATCGTCATCAGCCTGATCAACTTTCTCACGCTCGGGATCCTGACTCGAGTGGAGAGGCGATTCGGCAAGCGCGACGCACACCTGGGAGACTCCTGAAAACGATATCACGAGCCATGACCAAGCGGATCGAATCCACGGCAGGCCGCCGGACACGCGTATTTCTGGTGAGGCATGGTGCGACGGTGCTGACCGCCGAGGACCGCTTTGCGGGTGAGATCGACGTCGAGCTGTCGGACGAGGGACGCGAGCAGGCGCGTCGGCTCGCCTGGCGCCTTCAGGACGAGCGGCTTCACGCGGTCTATGCGTCGACGCTCGGCCGGGCTGCCGAAACCGCCGAGATCCTTGCCCGGCCGCACGGATTGAGCGTGCGAAAGTTGGCGGAGCTCCGGGAGATCTCCCACGGACACTGGGAGCGGATGACCCGCGCGGAAGTGGAGGTGAAGTTTGCCGAGGAGGCCCGCGCCTGGGACGACGACCCCTTCACCTTCGCGCCCGAGGGCGGCGAGACGGGGCTGGCGGTGACGGCGCGCGCCATGCCGGCGCTCATCGGCATCGTACGGGACCATCCCGGCCAGACGGTGGCGGTGGTGTCACACAAGGCGACCATCCGCCTGGTGCTGAGCTCACTGCTCGGGTTCGATCCGCGGCGCTACCGGGACAACCTCGACCAGAACCCAGCGGCCCTGAACATCGTGGATTTCCGCGATCCGACGCGCGCGCGCCTGACGCTGTTCAACGACACCTCGCATTACGACGAGTCGGGCCTTGCGATTCCGAAGGTGCCGGGGGCGCGATTGTCGAAGTGGTGGGACTCGTTGGAAGTGCCCTGAGCCGATCCACCCGAGAAAGCACCATGGCCCATCCCATTGTGAGGCTCGCGTTGGGGCGCGGCGCGGTCACCGAAGAGGATCGGGAGGCGGCGTATTACCTTCGCGTCACGAGCGTGGTGGCGCTCGGGCTGCTGGCGGGCACAGGGCTGGAGTGGATGCCCGCGGAGCCGCACCCCTGGCGATGGCTGGCGTTCGCCGTCGCCTACCTCGTGGGCGGCTACCGGATCGCGATCGACAGTTGGGAAGAGCTGAAGGGGGGACGGCTCTCGATCGACTTCCTGATGGGGGCGGCGGCCGTGGGCGCCGCGCTGGTCGGGAGCCCCCTCGAGGGGGCGGTTCTGATCTTCCTGTTCAGCCTGTCGAAGGCGCTCGAGGCGTATGCGATGGGGCGCACGCGGCACGCGATCGGCCGTTTGATGGACCTGCGGCCGGGCGAGGCGACGCTCGCCGACCCCGAAGGCCGCCCGGTGGGGAAGATCCCGGTGGACGACCTGGTGCCGGGCCAGCTCATCCTGATCCGCCCCGGTGAGCGGATCGCCGCGGACGGCGACGTACGCTCGGGCCGCACGGAGGTCGACCAGTCGGCCATCACGGGCGAGTCGGTGCCGGTCGGCAAGGCGCCGGGCGACGGCGTCTACGCGGGGACAATCAACCACGGCGGTTCGCTGGTGGTGGAGGTCACGCGTCAGGCCGGCGAGACGATGCTGGCGAAGATCGTCCGGCTGGTGGAGGAGGCGCGTGAGGAGCGGGCGCCCGCGCAGCATTTCATCGACCGTTTCGCGCACCCCTACACGATGGCGGTGGTGGTGGCGACGGTTCTTGCCGCGACCGTTCCGCCGCTCGGCTGGGACGTGGCGTGGTCGGATGCGTTCTACCGGGCGATGACGCTCCTCGTCGTGGCGAGCCCGTGCGCGCTGGTCATCTCCACCCCATCGGCCATTCTCTCGGGAATCGCGAACGGCGCGCGGCATGGCATTCTCTTCAAGGGCGGGGCGTTTCTGGATCTTGCGGGGACCATCGACACCATCGCCTTCGACAAGACGGGCACGCTGACCCTGGGGCGCCCGCAGCTCGCGGACCTCGTGACCCGCGCGGAGCTCGAGACGCCGGGTGGCTTCTCCGCTTTGGGGGCACCAGAGCCCGACGAGATGCTGCGCCTGGCGGCGGCCGTGGAGGAGGCGTCGGAGCACCACCTTGCCCGGGCAGTCGCGGAGGCGGCACACGCCCGAGGTCTGCAGACCCCTCGCGCGGAGGACTTCACGTCCTTC
Source organism: Gemmatimonadota bacterium (assembly GCA_040905505.1). Taxonomy (GTDB): domain Bacteria; phylum Gemmatimonadota; class Gemmatimonadetes; order Longimicrobiales; family Longimicrobiaceae; genus WHSP01. The sequence goes on from JBBDRL010000054.1 coordinate 16,783, forward strand.
CCGGGTGAAGGGGTCGTCGCGACGGTGGAGGGGCAGCCGGTGTGGGTCGGCAACGCGAGAATGGCCGCGCGCCGGCAGGCGAGGGTCCCCCCGGCGCTGCGCGGGTGGACGGCGGAGCAGACTTCGCTCGGCCGCTCCGTCGTGTACTTCGGTCTGGACGACGGCGTCCACGGCGCGATGTCGTTCGGCGATTCGCTCAAGCCGGGCGTCGCCGCGGCCGTGCGGCACCTGAAGTACGAGGGGATTCGCTGGATCACCGTGCTCTCCGGCGATCACCCCGACGCGGTCCGTGCCATCGCCGCGGAGGTGGGCGCGGACGAGGTTCGGGCCGGACTGCTGCCGCACGAGAAGGTCGACGCGCTCCGCGTCCTCAGGGAGAGCTCGCGCGGGGTCGCCATGGTCGGCGACGGCGTGAACGACGCGCCGGCGATGGCTGCCGCGACCCTCGGCATCGCCATGGGCGCCGCCGGCACGGACGTCGCCATCGAAACCGCCGACGTGGTGCTCATGAGCGACGACGTCGGCAAGGTCGACTACGTCATCCACCTGGGCAAGCGCACGCGGCGCGTGGTCCGGCAGAACGTCTACTTCAGCATCGGCTGGATGCTCCTGCTGGTGGCCCTGGCTCTCTTCGTGGGCATCCCCCTGCCGCTCGCCGTCGTCGGACACGAGGGCAGCACGCTGCTCGTCGCCGCGAACGGCCTGCGGCTCCTGCGCGGAAAGCCACACCCCCCGACCTACCGCGGCCCCGATGGCGCCGCGCGCGTGGTGCCGCCGGTCGCGGTGCCCACCGCTACCGACCGTTGAGCCGGGGCGTGCGCCGGCCTCACCGGAGCGACCCGAAGCCCCCGGAGCCGACCGACGCAGCCCGCCAGTCCGCCGAGCACTCCCCGGCCCCATGACCTGCCCCGGGTACTCCCTACCCCCGCTGCCAGACTCTACCTGACACCGGGCGGGGCATTCCCCCGACATCGGCCCGGCCCCACAGAGTCCATCTTGATCGCGTGACACCGGCGCAGAGATCGCCATTTCCGTTCATGCTCATCATCAAGGAGGATTCGATGATCCCCGCGACCCAGATCCGCTCAGTCCTCGTCGCCTCGGACCTCCTCGAAGGATCCGACGACCTGCTACGATCCGCTTCCGAGCTGGCGCTCGCCACCGAAGCCGAATTGCATGTGGTACACGCGTACGGAGAGCCCTCGGTCCTCTCTCGCGAACCACGCGAACTTCTCGACGTACAGCGGCAGGTCCATGAGCGCCGGGCGCGCCTCCACGACCAGGTTGCCCGCTCCGTACGACCCGGGATCCGGACCGGCATCATCCGCGTCAGCACCGGGACGCCCTCCGCGTCGATTCTCGAGGCAGCCGACGACATTCGGGCCGACGTCATCCTCCTCGGCGCCCATCGCGATCGTGGCATCGCCGATCGCTACCTCGGCAGCACCGCCGAGCGCGTTCTCGGACGGACATCCGTCCCCTGCCTCGTCCTCAACGGTCCGCTGACGCTCCCGATTCGCAAGATCGTGGTGCCTACCGACCAGTCTGCACCTGCCCAACGCGCTCTCCAGACGGCACTCCGCTGGGCAGGCGAGGTCGGCCAACGGGGACAACCAGAGTTGGCGCTCGCTCACGTGCTCGATGCGTCTGACGGTGATCAGCCGGGACCCCATCGCCGCCTCGACCTCCGACAGGGGCTCGAACAGGCCGTGGCCGAGGCCCGCGGGGACACCGGCGCCGACCTCCCCGTCAGGATCGAACTCCTCGAGGGCGACACCCCCGCCAACAGCCTCGTCGACTTCATCGAGGCCGACGGCAGCGACCTCATCGTCATGGGTACACATGGGGACGGCCTCCTCGTCCGTGTCCTCCTCGGCAGCGTTTCGTCAGCCCTCTTCCGGCGCACGACCGTGCCGCTCCTGATGGTGCCGCGACGCGCAACCTCCACCGATCTCCCGGAAGTCCTCGTCGATGACGATCTCCCGGAGCCGGTCGCCCTCTGATCCGCTCGGTCCGGTCCAGACCCTCGACAGAGCGTCTGGGCCGGACCGCGATTCGTCATCCTTCCCCGGACCTTCCGCCCTGCCTTCGCCTCGCTCGCCGGTTCGCCGTCCCGGCAACCCTTGACCGCCCTGTTGTATCACTATATAGTTGTGTAGTCTATGAACAAAGGCGTTCATACAGATCACATCGGAAAGAGTTAGTGGGAGGTCCATGAGCATGGAATCGACGACGCTGGCGCGGGTGATCACGGCGGATGAACTGGAGGGGCTGCTCGGCACGGGACCCGGGGTGCGATTGCTGGACGTGCGGACACCTGGTGAGTACGAGGCGGCGCACATACGGGGATCGTACAACGTGCCGCTAGACAGTCTGGGGGAGCACGTCGAGGAGATCCGGGCGCACATCGGGGAGCCGGTGGTGCTGATCTGTCAGTCGGGGACGCGAGCGCGGCGGGCGGAGGAGGCGTTGAAGACGGCCGGCATGCCGAACCTGCACGTGCTGGACGGGGGGGTGAACGGGTGGCTCTCGGCGGGCAAGCCGGCGATCGAGGGGACACCGCGGATGTCACTGGAGCGTCAGGTGCGGATCGTCGCCGGGGCGCTGGTGGCGATGTCGGCTGCGCTGGCCCTGCTGGTCGACCCGATGTTCGCGCTGATCGCGCTCGGGGTGGGAAGCGGGCTGGTCTTCGCGGGTGTGACGGACACGTGCGCGATGGGGATGTTGCTGGCGCGGCTGCCGCACAACCGGACGGTGACATGCGACGTGGACGCGATGGTGCGGGCGTTGAAGGCCGGGGCGCCTCCGACGGGTTTGAAGAAGGCGGCAGGGGCCGGACGAGCGTCGGTATCGTCGTGCGGAGCTTGAGGAGGTCTGCATGACGCTACTGGGGATCGGGCTGGGGGCGCTGATCGGCCTGTCGTTGGGGCTGCTGGGCGGCGGCGGCTCGATTCTCACGGTGCCGATCTTCGTGTACGTGCTGGGATTCGGAGCGAAGGAAGCGATCGCGATGAGTCTCGCAGTCGTGGGAGTCACGAGCCTGGCAGGCGCGGCGGGCCACTGGCGGGCGGGCAACGTAAACGTGCGGGTGGCGGTGATCTTCGGGGTGGTGGCGATGGCCGGAACGTACGGCGGAGCCCGTCTGGCGGTGTACTTCAGTGGCGGTGCGCAGCTCGTGCTCTTTGCCCTGGTGATGCTGGCCGCGGCCTACTTCATGTTCCGGCCCGCACCGCTGCCCGTGGTCGCGACGCAGCAGGGCGAACCGGCGACGGTGAAGGACATGCCGCTGGCACTGATCGTGGTGGAGGGCATGGCAGTCGGAGTCCTGACGGGGCTGGTGGGCGTGGGTGGCGGCTTTCTGATCGTTCCGGCTCTGGTGGTGCTCGGGAAGGTGCCGATGAAGCAGGCGGTGGGTACGAGCCTGCTGGTCATCGCGATGAAGTCGGCGGCCGGCTTCGTGGGTTATCTCGGGCAGGTCGAGCTGGAGTGGAGCTTCATGGCGGTGTTCACGGCGGTCGCGATAGCCGGCATCATGGCGGGCACGAGCCTGGTGCGGTGGGTACCGCAGCACGCGTTGCAGCGGGCGTTCGCGATCTTCCTCGTAGTGATGGGTGGGTTGATCCTGTACCAGAACCGAGGCATCATGCGTCCGCAGCCGGACGCGGCGGCGCAGATACAGGCGGTCACCACCGTTGCGACCGTCTCCCGACTCGGGAGCGTTGACACAGGAGACAAACGATGATCCTGAAAAGATTTTACGACGACAAGCTGGCCCAGGCGAGCTACCTGGTCGGGTGCGCCGCGACGGGCGAAGCGATGGTGGTGGACGCGAACCGTGACGTGGACCCGTACGTCCGCGCCGCGGAGGAAGAGGGGCTCGAGATCACGCACGTGACCGAGACGCACATCCACGCCGATTACGTATCCGGCTCGCGCGAGCTGGCCGAGCGGACGGGCGGGAAGCTCTACCTGTCCGACGAAGGCGACGCCGACTGGAAGTACGCGTTCGCCAAGGACTACGACGCAGTGCTCCTGAAGGACGGCGACATCTTCGAGGTCGGGAACGTCCGGGTGAAGGCGCTTCACACGCCGGGGCACACCCCGGAACACCTGAGCTTCGTGGTCACCGATACGGCGGGTGCCGACCAGCCGATGGGGGTGTTCACGGGCGACTTCATCTTCGTCGGAGACGTCGGCCGGCCAGACCTGCTGGAGAAAGCGGCGAAGATCGCCGGGACCATGGAGGCGGGTGCGCGCACGCTGTTCCAGTCACTCCAGCGATTCAAGCGCGAGGTGCCCGACTTCGTCCAGATCTGGCCGGGCCACGGCGCCGGGAGCGCGTGCGGCAAGTCTCTGGGTGCCGTGCCCCAGACGACGCTCGGCTACGAGAAGCTCTTCAACTGGGGACTCGCGATCACCGACGAGCGGGAGTTCGTCGAGGCGGTCCTCGCCGGGCAGCCGGAGCCTCCGAAGTACTTCGCCGAGATGAAGCGCATCAACAAGGCGGGGCCGGCGGTGCTTGGAGGGTTCAAACTGCCGCGGCGCCTGGCCGAGTCACGGATCGAGGCCGTTCTGGACGAGGGGGCGCTCGTCATCGACACACGCAGTCCTGCCGAGTTCGCCGGCGGCCACGTCCCCGGCACGATCAACATCCCGCTCGCGCGCAGCTTCAATACCTGGGCGGGATGGCTGACGCCGTACGACCGCGACTTCTACCTGATCGTCGACGACCGCTGCGGTCACTGCGTCGAAGAGGCGACCCGAGACCTGGCGATGGTCGGGCTCGACCGGCTCGCCGGCTACTTCGGCACCGGTGCGATCGCCGCATGGCAGTCACAGAGCCAGCCGCTCCAGACGGTCGAACGGGTCACCGCCGACGAGGTGGCGTCGCGGCTGCGGGATCGGTCCGTGCGCGTCCTCGACGTCCGCGGGCAGTCGGAGTGGGACGCGGGGCATCTGCCCGGGGCATCGCCGGACGAGGGCGGTCAGGTGCTGCACATTCCGGTCGGCTATCTCACCGATCGCATCGATGAGATCCCACGGGACGCCCCGGTCGTCGTCCACTGCCAGGGCGGCGGCCGGTCGGCGATCGCCGCCAGCGTGCTGCAGGCGAACGGCTTCCGGAATGTGGTGGACCTTCCAGGCGGCTTCACCGAGTGGCGGGCCGGCGGGAAGCCGGTGGAGCGGGAGGAACGGTCTGAGGCTGCGGCGGAAGTGAGCTGAGAAGTTCGAC
>JBBDRL010000054.1:22115-27449 GCA_040905505.1 Gemmatimonadota bacterium
CGGGGATGACTGCTGGCGGGGCGGCAATGACGCCGAGGAGCCGCGGATGAATGTGAGAAGCCGCACGGACGAGCTCAGCCGCTCACTTCGCCACCGCATCGAGGATCCTCTCGAGGCGCGCCCGGACGTCGGCGGCCAGGGGCTCGATCTCGGCGTTGCCCGTCAGCGCCAGTGCCTGCACCGGATCCATCGCCGCCACCACACTCGTGCCCGGCTCGTCCGCGGCGTAGACGATGACGTTGCACGGCAGCAGGAGCCCGATGTCCCGCTCGGCGGTCAGCGCCTGATGCGCGAGCGGCGGATTGCACGCGCCGAGGATGATGTATTGCCGGAACTCGACGTCCAGCTTCTTCTTCAGCGTCTCGGCCACGTCGATCTCCGTGAGCACGCCGAAGCCCTCCGCCGCCAGGGCCTCACGCGTCCGCTCAACAGCCTGATCGTAGGGCAATTCTACCGTCACCCCGAGTCCGTATCGTGTCGTATTCTGAACCATGGTGTCCTCGCTATTCGGTTGCGGCAGTTGGGATTACGGGACTATATTCCGAAACGGTGTTACAGTATGCAGACCCCGATCGTCACTTGAGATGAGCAAGTATCCGATGACGCCAGAGCTCCTGGAGCTGGTGGCCGAGCGATTCAAGGCATTGGCCGAGCCGGCGAGGCTGCGGATCCTGAACGCGTTGCGCGAGCGGGAGATGACGGTCTCGGAAGTGATGGAGGTGACGGACCTGGGCCAGGCGAACGCATCCAAGCATCTTCAGCTTCTCCATTCGCTCGGCTTCGTCGAGCGGCGGAAGGAGGGGCTCTACGTGCACTACCGGCTGGCGGGCGAGGACGTCTTCCGGCTCTGCGACGTCATGTGCGGACGCCTGGCGGCGGAAGCGAGCGACCGGCGGCGGTTGTTCGTGGAATCGAGCTCCTGAGCATCGTCGGTGGGTGCCGGGGAAGTCGATGAGCGGCGCACCCGGACGTCAGCGCCATTGGCGGCTCTCGTCGACCGGGACAGCGGTCAAGCTTCTGCTCGCCACCGGTGCCGCGGCGGGCCTCGTCGCTGCCGGCGCGGCCGGCACGCGGGCCTGGAATCGGGCGACGGCGCGATCGGTCGCTCAGGTGGTCTCCGCGGCTTCCGACCGCGGGGGAGTCTTCGAGCCAGCGATCCTGGAGGGTCTTCCCGCCCCCGTGGTCCGCTACTTCGAATTCGCTCTCACGCCGGGCCAGCCACTGATCCGGGCGGCGCGGGTTGAGCACGCGGGCGAGTTCCGGACCGCCCTGGACGCGCGCTGGAGTCCATTCCGATCCACGCAGCACTTTTCCGCCGAACCGCCCGGCTTCGTCTGGGATGCGCGCATCGCCATGATTCCGGTGGTGGGCGTCCGGGTACGCGACCGATATCTCGGCGGAAGCGCTGGCATGCTGGGGAAGATCGGCGCACTTATTCCGGTGGTCGATCAGGCGGGCGGGCGCGAGCTGGCATCGAGTGCCCTGCACCGCTACCTGGCCGAATCGGTGTGGCTCCCGACCGCGCTGCTGCCGCGCGAGGACCTCGTCTGGGAACCGCTCACCGACTCCAGCGCGCGGGTCACGCTCAGCGACGCCGGTCTCTCCGTCAGCCTGGACGTACACTTCGGCGACGCTGGCGAGATCGTGCGCGTGGAGGGGGATCGGTACCGCGACGTCGAGGGCGTCGGCGTCCGCACCCCTTTCGTCGGACACTTCCGCGACTACTTCGCGAGCGACGGGATGCGGATCCCGCGTCGGGGAGAGGTAGCCTGGATCCTTGCCGAAGGCACCTTCGCGTACTGGCGCGGACGAGCCACGGCCGTGGCGTACACCTTCTGAGGACCGGCGGGATCGGGATTAGCCGGGCGCCGATTGCCGGGTATCCCCGACGCCGCTCATCGAAGTCGGCCGTATTTTGATCGTCGGCAGCGAACGCAGCGCGGGCTGCCCGCGTTCGGTATATGGCCGGCGGGTACGCCGCGGCCCGGGATCGGTCGCGAGGTCAAAACTACCAGGAGACCCGGGAGGGGGCGATGGAGGGCACAGAGTCTGGGATCGACCGAATGGATGCATACCCTGCGGAGATCTGGATCGAGGAAGGAACGCAGGAACGCAATCGGTTGACGAACGCGTTCCGGATCATCCTCGCGATTCCCCACCTCCTGCTGGTGGGCGGGCCCGTCGCGGCGGCGTTCTCCTGGAGCGGGAGCGCCGAGGGCGACGCATCGCACAACTGGGGCGCCGGAGGCGTGATCGGGGCGGTCGCCAGCGTCGCCGCGGTCATCGCGTGGTTCTGGATCCTCTTCACCGGGCGCCACCCGCAGGGGCTGTGGGATCTCGGCGCCTTCTATCTCCGCTGGCGCGTGCGCGCCGTGGCCTATGTCGCCCTGCTGCGCGACGAATACCCGCCGTTTGGCGACGGCCCCTACCCCGCCGGCTTGAATCTGACCCGTCCCGAGGAGCCTCGTAACCGCCTGACCGTGGCATTCAGACTCATCCTTGTCATCCCCCAACTGCTGGCGATCTGGGCGCTCGGCATCGCCTGGGCAGTCACGACCTTCATTGCATGGTTCGTCATTCTGTTCACCGGTGAATACCCGGCCGACCTCTACCGCTTCGGGGTAGGCGTGATGCGGTGGACTACACGCGTCGAGGCCTATCTGCTCCTTCTGACCGACGAGTATCCGCCCTTCTCGCTGCAGCAAAGCTGAGCGGAGCAGCCTGGGGGGCAGACGCGCAGCCGGCGCAAGCTTGCATGGTGCGAGAGGGATCTCGCCGGCTGCAGATCAGACCGATGGCAAGGCGGTAGGTCCCCGACAGATGGAGCGAATATTTCCCGACATCGGGCGCTCCCCGCTAGAGGTATGGTCAATATGGGAGTGAAGGCGTTTCGTGCTTCCGCAGGAACTCTCTCCAATGAGGGCCGGATGCTATTAACCGAAAGAAGTATCTGGACGATGGTCCACGGGATCGGGCTCGGAGGGAGCGCGCTGCTGGCGCTTGCCGCGGCCCTGTTCGCGATCTACCTCGTCGGGCGGCGCAATGGCAATGGAGTGCTGGCCGGCGCGGTGGGTGGGCCGTTCGCGGGGGTCACCGCCTTCGCCGCGCTGATGCTCTGGCTAACGGCGGTAGTCGGCACGTACGTCATCTTCCCACCGTACCGGGCGGCGGCACCCGAAGGGACAACGTTGCCCGCGCAGTACCCGCGCTCGATGCTGCTGGCGGACCCGGAGACCGCGTGGCTGCACTCGTTCGCGATGGAAACCAAGGAGCATCTTCCGTGGACGGCAGCGATGCTGGCGACCGCGGTGGCCTTCGTGGCGTGGCGGTACCGGGACCAACTCCTGACGGACGCGCCGATTCGGCGTCTCGGTGGTGTACTTCTCGCCATCTGCTTTGCCGCGGTAAGCTACATCTCCCTGCTGGGCGTCTTCGTCAACAAGGTCGCCCCGCTGCATTGAGGGTTCTTCTGAGACAGGAAGATCGAGGCAGAGCATGGCTACTGTGATCGAACAAAAGACTCGTCCAGCGGCGGGCGCCCCGACCTCGTGGGTCGCGAACGGCGCGGCGATGGCTGCATTCCTCGCGGCGGGGATCGGCGCGTTCGCGATGGGCATGATCGCGTTCCTGGCCGCTGGAGACGTACTCCCGGTTCCGACCCTCTACGGGCCCGCTGGCGGAGTCTCGGGCAGGACGACGCTCGCCGTCGTAGTCTGGCTGATCGCCTGGGGGATTCTGCATTTTCGCTGGAAAGACCGCCAATTGGCCGGGCGCCGGATCGAAATGGCGACCCTGTTGCTGATCGCCCTCGGCGTGCTGGGCACCTTCCCACCCGTATGGGAGCTGCTGTAGAGCATGCGGACGGATCGCCGGGCACTGTTGGGCGCGCTTCAGGGTCTCGCGCTGGGTGCCGGCGCGCCCGCGGGGTGGCTGCTGATCCAGAAGCTTGCGGGTCGGTCGGTGAGGAAGGACCTGGCGGAGAATCCCGGGCTCTATCTCTACATGCTTTCCGGCAGCGCGCTCGTGTTCGGCGCATTCGGTCTGCTGTTGGGCGATCGCGAGGCCCGGCTGCTCGCCACGAACGCGAGCTTGGCGGACGCTGCCCTGACCGACTCGCTAACCGGCCTCCGCAATGCCCGCTACCTTCACACGCGCCTCGACGAGGCCTGGGCACAGAGCGAGCGAACCGGGCGACCACTGGCGCTGGTGGTCATCGACCTGGATCGATTCAAGTGGGTCAACGACCACTACGGCCATCCGGTGGGCGATCAGGTGCTGACGAACGCGGCGGCGGCCATCGCGGCTACGACGCGCCAGGGCGAGACCGAGGCGCGCGTCGGAGGTGAGGAGTTCGCACTTCTGCTACCGAACAGCACGGGCGAACAGGCGCACCAGGTCGCCGAGCGCGTCCGGCGGGCGATCGGCCGACGCGAGACTCCGGTGGCGACCGGTGGGAGCCTTCGGGTGACGGCCTCCGCCGGAGTGGCCAGCACGGCCGAACATTCCGAGGCCAGCCCGCAGGCGCTCTACGCAGCCGCCGACGCAGCGCTGTACGCCGCCAAGGAAGCCGGGCGGGACCGCACGGAAATCGCCGGTAGCGTCCAGCGCTGAAGCGGCTCAGGCTTGCCGACGAGTGAGCTTCGTCGACATTCGCTTGCCGAAATTACCGCCCCGCCGGTCACGAGCGGAGCCCTTTACTCAATTCAGACTCGGAGGGATATCGCCATGCAGGAGGCCTTTTCGGTCACCCTCGACTGGCAGAACGGCTACGAGTTCCTGGTCGACTTCGAACAGGAGGGCGTGCCTCCACTGAGAACGGACGAGGGGCCGCCGCTGGGCGCCGGAAGCGGACCCACACCCACGCGCCTGCTGGCGGCCGCCGTCGGCAACTGCATGAGCGCGAGCCTCCGATACTGCCTTGGGCACGCGAAGATCAACCTGCTCGACCTCAAGACACACGTCGAAGGCACGATCGTCCGCAACGAGCAGGGGCGCCTCCGCGTAGGGTCGCTGACCGTGCACCTCGAACCGATGGTCGCCCCGGAAGACCGGGATCGCGTGGCCGAGTGCATCGAGGGCTTCGAGGACTTCTGCACCGTCGGTCAGAGCGTTCGCCAGGGGATCGATCTCGAGGTCGAGGTCACACCCGGGTCGCGGGTGGTTGCGGCCCAGAGCGACGCCGCGGGAGGCTGAGCCGCAAGCAATGCATCCCGGCGGTCCGAACCGTAGGTTAGGCGCCGTCTGAGCCATTCAACGCCGGGGCCGCCGTGTGGTCAGCATCCGACTGGATCCCCGCAGTCGCGGGGATGACTACAAAGGGGGGATGACTACAAA
>JBBDRL010000054.1:27549-40174 GCA_040905505.1 Gemmatimonadota bacterium
TCCGACTGGATCCCCGCAGTCGCGGGGATGACTACAAAGGGGGGATGACTACAAAGGGGGGATGACTACACCGCCGTCACTCCTTTCGTGGTCGTCCGCCGCCGGCGCCGACCAGGACATGCGTCTGGTCGGGGCCGGCGTAGTCCGGGTCACTCGGCGCGGATGGCGGATGGATGGGTCGCCCCCGCCCGGCTGGTCGCAGCGAGATCGCCCGACCCGAGTGCCGCGGCCGGGATCAGCAGGACGTTGCAGGGGGCGCTACGCAGGACCGCTTCGGCAACGCTACCGATCAGGAAGCGCGAGGCCCCGGTGCGTCCGTGCGTGCCGAGGATCAGCAGGTCCGCGGGCCATTCGGCCGCCTCCTCGATGATCGCCTCGTCGGCGTCGCCCTCACGCACCCGAGCGTCGATCGCGGTACCAGCGGCGCGGATGGGTTCCAGGAACTCGTTAAGCTTACCCTCTGCCGCGGCCAGGATACGGTGTTGGCTCACCGGCGGTGGGAAGGGGATCTCGGAGCCATAGACGAGCAGCGAGCGCAGCTCGACCCTTTCGGGCGCCGCGAGCCTCTCGAGGATTTGGAGGCCTCGTACGTGGACCTTCGCGCTCAGCTCCGACAGGTCGGATGTCAGGAGGACTCTGGAGACCGGATAGAGATCTCGGCGACGGCTCACGAGGACCGGGACGCCGGATGCGCGGGAGATGCGCTGGGCGGTCGTCCCGAGGATCTTGCGGCCGATCGCGCCCCGGCGTGTCGCCCCGACCATCACGAGGTCCGCCCCGACATCCTCCACCACTTTGAGAATCGCCCCGTCAGCGGGCGCGGGGACCGCGCGACAGACGATCCGATCGCTTTCGGAGATCTTGCGCACTTCCCCCTCCAGGCGCGCCTGAACGCCCTCGTGAATCTGCTGAACCGCCTCCTGGTTGAGGACGACCGACTCGATCGTGGGGTATGGCGCGGGGTCCGGGAGTCGGTACGCGTGCACGACGTGTAGCGTTGCGCCGAGCGACTCTGCCAGCTCGACGGCCGGCCCGAGGTGCGGATCTCCATCCGCGATCTCGGCGACACCGAGTACGATATGGCGAATCTGTCCGTCCATTGCCGCCTCCTGTTTGTGTGAGCTGACCTCGCCACCGCCGGCGCGCGCCGATCGAGTCGGTCAGCCTCTCGCGTGCTGTCGTCAATATGCCATCGCCGCTCGCCGCCGGCGTCAGGGGACGCTCGACACCGGTGTGGGGGAGAAGCCGAGTCGGCGTCGCCGTTCCGCGAGCTTCGTAGGAATATCCCCCACTCTTTTTCAGGTGATGCCCGATACCCTCCCGTTCCCGACCACCGCATTCTTGGCACCGGTAAGGGAAGGGCGAGGGCCCTTCGTCGATCGACGACGCTACGACTGACTTCCTCGCGGCGGTCGGTCGTCCCGGGCGGCTCGCAGGCCGATCTCTCCAGGAGTTCGAGCGAATGACGAAACCGGTGATGTCTGGCGCACGACTGACAGCGTTTCTCCTGCTGCTCGCGGTGGTCGGAGGCCTCCTGGTCGCCTACCTCTGGGAGACCCTCAATCGTCTCCTCTCGGGCTTCATCGACCCGGTTCGCCTGCTGATCTCCATTCCTGTCGCCGTCGTGTTCGTGCTGCTGCTGCGGTCCATGGGGCATGCGATCGAACGCTGGCATTCCGGCAACGGCTAGCCCCCAGAACTCGAAAGGGAGTCGTCACGAGATGACCGATCCGACGCAATCGACCGGCCCGAACGACCCGGACCCGACCGAGTTGCCACCCGACGAACAGCCCCGAGCGACGGGCACACTGTTCCTGGTGATGATCCTCCTGATGATCATCGTCGCCGTCTGGCTGATCATGTACCTGCGGCTGCTGGAGCGCTGAGCCGCGCAACCTCCGGAGATCGCATGAAGATCCACGTGTGGGAAAGGGCATTTCTCGCGGCGGGGGCGACCGTCCTCGTCGCATGTGGAGCTGCGCTGATCTATGTCACGGTCGGGATGGACATCCACCTCCCGGGCGATCACGGGCGGGTCGACCCGGCGCGGCTCGCGGAGACACCGCCCTTCGACGCGCCGGGCGTCCGTCAGCTCGACGACGGGCGCTGGGAGGCCGTCGTGATCGGGCGGACCTGGACGTTCGAGCCGGCGGAGATCAGGGTTCCGGCCGGCGTGGAGGTGGTCTTCACCGCGACCTCGGCGGACGTGCTGCACGGCTTCAACATCGAAGGCACGCGAATGAACCTGATGCTCATCCCGGGCCAGATATCCCAGAACACCTACACGTTCGACGAGCCCGGAGAATATCTCCTGATCTGCCACGAGTACTGCGGCATCGGCCACCATTTCATGGCGGGGCGGGTCATCGTCGAGGAAGGGCCGACCGTCGCGACGTCCGAATCCCCTGAAATGGAGGTGCGGTAATGGCGGGCCCGTCTCCCGTGGTCCTCGACCCTTCCGGCTACGACCTGCCGGACTCGCAGCGGCGCGTGCTCCGCTGGACGATGTACATCGGATACGCCGCGCTGATCGCGGGCGTCTTCCATGGTCTCGCCAATGCGCTCTCCTACGCCGGCATCAGCATCATCGGGTGGTTTCCGGCCCTGAGCAATTACTATCAGGGGCTGACCGCGCACGGAGTGGCGAACGTACTGATCTTCACATTCTCCTTCTCGAACGCGTTCCTGCCGCTGCTGACGGCGCGCGCGCTCAGCCGGCCGCTCAACTCGGGCCTGCTCTGGGCAAGCTTCCTCGCGCTGGTCGCGGGCAACGTCCTGGCGGTCTACGCAATCGCGAGCAACCAGGCGAGTGTGCTCTATACCTCCTACGCCCCGCTCCAGGCTCACTGGAGCTACTACCTCGGCCTCGTGCTCGTCGTGGTGAGCACGTGGCTCGCGATGCTGAACATGTGGGCCGCGATGCGCGGTTGGCGGAAGGAGCATGCGGGCGAGCGTACGCCGCTGCTGGCCTACATCTCGGTCGCTTCGTACCTGATGTGGTTCCTCGCCTCGCTTCCGATCGCCGTCGCGTTCCTCGGGTTCCAGCTCCCCTGGTCGCTGGGGCTGGTCGACCAGATCGACCCGCTCCTCACCCGTACGCTCTTCTGGTTCACCGGGCACGCGATCGTCTATGCGTGGCTGCTTCCCGCTTACGTCTCGTGGTACGCGCTGATTCCACGGCAGGTCGACGGGGAACTGATCAGCGACAGCTACACCCGAATCGTCTTCATCCTCTTCCTGCTGCTCTCGATTCCGACCGGCTTTCACCACCAGTACGCCGATCCGGGCATCAGCACCGGCATGAAAGCACTGCACGGCGTGCTGACGTTCGGGGTGTTCTTTCCGAGCCTAGCCACGGCATTCTCGGTGATGGCGTCACTGGAGATCGGGGGCCGGCGGCGCGGCGGGAAGGGACTGCTCGGCTGGATCCGCAAGCTGCCATGGGACGATCCCTCGGTCACCGCGCAGTTGCTCGCGATGCTGACCTTCGTGCTTGGTGGCGCGACCGGCCTGGTGAACGCCAGCTACACGATGAACCAGGTCATCCACAACACGACCTGGGTCCCCGGGCACTTCCACATGACCGTGGGGACCGCCGTCGCCCTGACACTCATGGGCGTCGGCTACTGGCTGGTTCCGTACCTGACGCGGCGCGCGCTCGTCGGGCGGCGCATCGCGCTCGCGTCCTCTTGGATTTACGCGATCGGCGTGCTGATCTTCGCTCGGGGGATGATCTCCGGGGGTCTGGAGGGGATGCCGCGTCGCACCTTCATGGCCGAGGCGAGCTACTACAGTGAGGCGTGGCGGCTCCCCGGAATCCTCACGGGCGTCGGGGGCACGATGATGTTCGTGGGCGTCATGCTGTTCTTCGCGGTGATCGGCCTGACGATCCTCATCGGCTCCAGGGGGCACGAGCCGATCGACGTGCCGATCTCACGCACGATGACCACACCCGCGCGCAGCGGGTGGGAGCCGGCGCTCGACAGGCTCGGATGGTGGGCCATCGCGGCCGTCGTGCTGATCGTCATCGCCTACGGGCCGTTCTTCCTGGCGTACGAGATCGTGCCGGTATCGCCCGGGTACCGGTTGTTCTGAAGACGACTCGTTCGTAGGCCGGAAAGCTGGAGCCGCATGGCCGACTTCGCGCCTCGTCCGGTCGTGGAGATGAGGGTTAGCCGAACAGCGGGGCGTGACCGGCCGGCGCGATCCGAACCCGCGCATCGACGATCGTGGCGCCCCGCTCGTGTACGAGGATCGGATTGAGGTCGAGCTCCTGGATCTGCGGCAGGTCCTCGACCATCACGCCGACGCGAAGGATCGCGTCTTCGAGCGCGCGGACGTCGCGCGGCGGGCTACCGCGGTAGCCGGTCAGGAGCGGCCGTGTTCGGAGCTCGTCGATCATCTCCCGCGCGTCGAGAGCCGTGATCGGCGCGAGCCGCACCGACACGTCCTTGATGAGCTCGACGAGAACGCCGCCCGCGCCACAGGCCACGACCGGACCGAACTGCCGGTCGTGCACGACGCCGATGAGCATCTCGGCGCCCTCGGCGGCCATTGCCTGGACGAGGAACCCGGTCGGAGGGTGGCCGGCAGCGGTGAGCCGCTCGCTCATCTCGCGAGCCACTCCGGCGATGGCGTCGGCATCGAGGTCAAGGCGGACGCCCCCCGCGTCGGTCTTATGAACCAGACCGGGCGCGATTGCCTTCAAGACGACCCGGCCGCCGATCTCCTTCGCGGCATCCGTGGCTCCATTCGCCGACGCGACGACGCGCCGCTCCAGCAGTGGCAGCCCATAACACGCCAGCAGAGCCGAGGTCGCTTCGGCAGTGAGCCATTCGTCCCCGGTCGCGAGTGCGTCGGCCACGATCGCGGCTGCTTCTTCGGAACGCAGGTCGCCGAACTCGACCGGCGCCTCCGGCGGACGGGCGCGCCACTCGCCGTACCGTGCCGCCCGCGCCAGCGCGATCGCGGCGTCTTCCGGGAACTCGTAGGACGGGATCCGAACTTCACCGGCGCGCAGCGCTTCGGGTACCCCCCGCGCCTGCATGAAGACGCTCAGCACCGTCTTTCCGCCGCCCAGGGATTCGACCCCCTCCATGACGGCGCGGGCCGCGTCCTCCACACGCGTGACGAGGGGCGGAATGAAGATGACGATCAGGGCGTCGACGTTCGGATCGGCGCCGATGATCCGGATCGCTTCGCCGTACTGCTCGGCCGGCGCCGACGCGATCATGTCGACCGGATTCGACACGCTCGCCTCGCTCGCCAGCAGCGCCCGCAGCGCCTTCTGCGTCTGGTCGCTCAGGATCGGCACCTCGAGCCCCTCGGCCTCGCAGGTATCGGCGCAGAGGATGCCCGGGCCGCCGGCATTGGTGAGGATGGCGACCCGGCGGCCGCGGGGCGGCGGCTGGCTCGTCAGCAGCGCGGTGACGTCGAACATCTGCTGGAGCGTATCGGTGCGGATCACGCCGGTCTGGCGGAACAACGCGTCGACGGTGACGTCGGAGGAGGCGATGAGCGCGCCTGTATGCGAGCCGCTGGCGCGTGCGCCTGCGAGGGAGCGCCCGCTCTTGACCGCGACGATCGGCTTGGAGCGGGCGACGCGGCGGGCGATGCGGGAGAACTTCCGCGGGTTTCCGAAGGACTCCAGGTACAGCAGGATCACCTCCGTATCCGCATCCTGCTCCCAGTAGCGGATCAGGTCATTGCCCGAGATGTCGGCCTTGTTGCCGACGGAGACGAAGCTGGAGAGCCCCAGGGCGAGCTTGTCGGCGTAGTCCATCACCGCGAGCCCCAGGGCGCCGCTCTGCGACATGAAGCCGACGCTCCCGGGCGGCGGGGGCGCGGGCGCGAAGGTGGCGTTGAGCCGGACGTCGGCATTCGTATTGAGGATCCCCATGCAGTTGGGACCGATCAGCCGCATGCCGGCCGCACGGCAGACGCGGACCAGATCGTCCTGCCGCGACCGCCCCTCCTCGCCGGTCTCGCCGAAGCCGGCCGAGATGACGACGAGCCCCCGGACACCCTTCCGCCCGCACGCTTCCACGACGTCGAGCACCGCCGCGGCGGGCACGACGACGACCGCCAGGTCGACATCGACCGGCACCTGCTCGACGTCGGGATACGCGATGACGCTCTGTACGACCGCGGCGCGGGGGTTCACCGGGACGACCGGTCCGTTGAAGCCGAAATCGAGGAGGTTGTGCAGCACCTCTCCGCTGATGCCGCCCCGCTGCCGCGACGCGCCGATCACCGCCACCGACCTTGGCTGAAGCAGCGTCGTCACCGCGCGGACCGCCGCAGACCAGTCGCGCCCCTCGAAGCGCTCGCGCGCCGCCTCCGTCAACTCGGTCGGGAAGGTCACACGGATCTCACCGGGCTCGGCGTTCAGGTGCACCTTGAAGCCGGAGTCCTGAAAGACGCTGAGCATCCGGTGGTTCTGCGGCAGGACGCTCGCCTCGAAAGTTCGAATGCCTCGCGCCGCAGCGGCCTGCGCGAGCTGACCGAGCAGGAGGCTCCCCAAGCCCTGTCCCTGACAGCGGTCGGCGATGAGAAACGCGACTTCGGCCTGGTCGGGTCGGGTCGCCGCGTAGAGGCCATGTCCGACGATCCGCTCGTCACCCCCGATCGTCGCGACGAGACCGAACGTGTCGTCCTGCGACTGCGCCGCCATCTCGCGTGCGCTGCGGCGCAGCCCCTCGTCCGAGGCGGACCCGAAGAAGCGCAGCGCCAGCGAGTCGGGGGAGACCTCCCGGAGGAACGCGAAAAGCGCCTCTTCATCTTCCGGACGGACGGGACGGATGCGGGCGGTCGAGCCGTCGCGGAGCACCACGTCGGCCGGCGACGTGGTCGGGTCCGCGGGGGTGTTCGCTGCGTCGTGAGCCGTCATTCGGGGCCCCTTCCCTGCCGAGTCTCGGACGGTGCCGCGGTACGGGGGTGCCGACGCGGGCGCCGTGCCGCAGCGATCCGGACGCAGCGGGTCCGTGCGGTGGCGTTCCGAGCCGATCACGCTTCCGGACCGATGGCCTTCAAGTCGATGTCGCGCTCCGAATCGCTCTCGCCGCCCGCACCCGTCCACGCGTTTCCCGCTAAAAAACGGTCGATCCAGCGCTCCAGGAAGGAGTCGATCTCGATGGTCTTGAGGTGGCCATATCCGAGCACCGCGATGACCGCGGCGCCGAAGGTATTGACGACCATGTCCCACATGGTGTCGACGAGACCACTCTTCTGCATGTTGAGCCCGAACGTCTGATCCATCGCGAACTCGAATATCTCCCAGAGCGCACCGATCGCCACCGCGAAGGCGAAGGCGAAGGTGGCGATGAAGCCCGGCCGCAGGTTCATGTCGCCCAGCGGCTTCTGGTTCATGACATAGACGAGCAGGAACCCCAGGACGCCGAGCAGCAGGCCGGAGCCGACGTGGAGCAGCGCGTCCCACCACCAGAACCGGGTGTAGTAGCCACGAACCTCACCGAGGAAGAGGGAGGCGAAGACGAATACGATCGCCAGGACCTCGAACTCGGCCGGAATGAAGATCGGGTATCTGCGCCCCACCAGGAGCGGGACGAGCGTCAGAAGGAGGATGCTGAGCGTCACCGCCGCCGTGAGCCACTGGGCCTCGAGGATGGAGAGGCCGATACTCACTGCCAGTACGAGCTGCAGGGCCACCGTGGTGCGCCGATGGATGGTGAGGCGGCGACCGAACATGCGGTGGTGCCGGCCGTTCCCGGGGGACGGACGTTTCTCGCTCACGCGCCGGCGCCCCAACGAAGCGTGAAGCCGGATCGGTTCGGCGCCGAGAGGCCGTGCCGTCCCTCCAGCCCGACCGCGTCGGACGCATTGGGGGGATGCCCTACATCGGAGTCGGGGGCCGTCCGACAGCGACGTGCGTAGATCGAGCGCATCTTCCTGATCGAATCAATCCCGATCACGGACAACGAGGAAGGGGGCATAAGAGCCATGGAGATTCGGACGAAGCCTGAGTTCAGGGCGCTGGAGGCCGACGAGATCTCGGCGCTCCTGGCCCGTAACAATGTGGGCAGGCTTGCCTTCGTTACGGAGGATGGGGTAGACATCCGACCGCTGCACTACGTGTATTTCGACGATGCAATCTATGGTCGAACCGCGCCGCACGCGAAGTTCATTCAACGAGATTTCGTTGGAGAGCGGGTGGTCTTCGAGGTCGACGAGGTCGAGGTCGTGTTCGGCTGGCGCAGTGTTCTGGTGAGAGGCTCATTGAGCACGCTCGCACCTGACGGGCCGGCGGCTCCGGAGTGGGAGCGGGCTGCGCGAATGCTCCAGCGGGTGACGAAGAACGCATTCGCGCCCGGCGACCCGGTACCGGAGCGCGATGTCGTGTTCCGGATCGCCGCCGAGGAGATGACGGGGCGCGCGAGCGCGCCGTTCGGCCGAGGAGGGCCGCCGCAGGCATGAGGGCGCTCAACGAGGGACGCCATATTCGGCGACGGCTGGAGGCGAGGCGGCGAGGCTGCCCACGATCCGACCTCGGGCGCCCTCCCGGCGTCCGTGCCTGGCCGGTCGTGGTGACCTGCCTCGGCGTCGCCGTTGCGCCGTCAATGGTCGCGGGCCAGCAAGTCGACACCGAGCTTTACGGAAACTTCCGCTACTCGGCCAACGCCGCGGCCGATGGATCGACGAGCTGGGCCGCGATGGCGAACAATGCATCGCGACTCGGCGTTCGCGGCAGCGTAGAGGGCGGCGGGCTCACGGCGCGCATGGATCTCCAGACTGGCGTGGACGTCGACGGCGGTGCCGACGGGGCCTTCACCCAGCGCTACTACTTCGTCGAGCTCAGCGGGGGGTTCGGAGCGGTTGCCGTCGGCAGACGGTCCACGACCTACAAGATGGCCGGCCTCCGGCTCGACCCTTTCTACGATACCTCCACGATCTCCGTCGCTGGGACCGTCCCGGCCGGCGGCCTGTTCGCCGGCGCCAGCTTCGGCCTCTCGAACCTGACGAACGGCTTCGCAGACGCAACGGTCGAATATACGACGCCGCAGGTCGGTGGTCTCAGCGTGAACGCGGCGGCGCAGGTGGACCCGGCATCCGACCACGACCTCAGCGCAGGGCTGGTGTTCCGGCGGGCGGGTGTGGAGTTCGGTTTCCAGCACTACGAGGCCAGGGGTACCCGCTGGGCGCAGACCGCGGGCGTCGATGCCGCACAGCGAATCCACGCGAGTTACGGTAACGGCGGCCGATGGACACTCGGCGGCTCGGCCGAGCGGGTCACTGCCGATGCGGGGGGCGAGAACCGCTATCTCTACGCCGTGGGTACGATGCGCGTAGTACCGTCCGTTACGCTCGTGGCGGCGGCAGGTGACGTCGGCGGCGAAGGCGGCCTGGCACCCGTGGCAGGCACCGGAATCCACGCCGGGGTTTTCCTGGACCTGCTACCGCAGGTGCGGCTGCACGCGCTGTACTCTCACCTGGAGGCGGACTCCGGGCCGGCGATTCGAAACGCCGCGCTGGGTCTGTCGTACGGCTTCACGCTTGCAGGCGACCGGTAACGGAGCCAGGGCGACCCGGCGGTGAGCGAGGATTTCATCGCGGAACCGGCGGGCAGCCGCCGCTTCCAGTGCCACGCCTCGTGACAGCCGACGGGAGCTGAACCCACCAGACATCGACCCCACACGCCCTCGACCGTGAGCTCCGGAACGACCTTGGACCCGACCCCGCCGACACCGCCCGCGCCCTGGCACACGCTTCCGGTGGGAGAGGTCGAGCGCCTCCTCGAGACGTCGCCCGACGGGCTCACGGAGGAGGAAGCGGCCGCCCGACTCGCGCGGTTCGGTCCCAACGAGGTCGAGACGGAGCGTGAGACGCCATGGTGGAAGCTCGCGCTTCATCAATTCACCGACCCGCTCATCTACATCCTGCTGGCGGCCGCGCTGGTGACGCTGCTGCTGCGGGACTACATCGACGCAGGGGTCATCCTCACAGTCGTGCTGCTCAATGCCGTCATTGGTTTCGTCCAGGAGCGGCGTGCGCAGCGGGCGATGCGCGCCCTGGCCCGCCTGAGCGCTCCCAGCGCCGAGGTCGTGCGGGACGGCTCTCCGCGCGAAATCCCCAGCCGCGAGCTCGTGCCGGGCGACGTCATCGTGCTGACCTCCGGCATGCGGATCGCCGCGGATGTGCGGCTCATCGACACGCGCGACCTTCAGGTCGACGAATCCGCCTTCACCGGCGAGTCTCTGGCGGTCCGCAAGTCGACGGAGGTGCTCGAGCGGGAATCGCTGGTCCCGGGCGATCAGCTCGACATGGGCTTCGCCAGTACCGTCGTGACACGCGGACGCGGCCGGGGCATCGTGGTTCGCACCGGCATCGACACCGAGCTCGGCCGCATCAGCGCGGCGGTTCGCGAGATCGGGCAGACAGCCGCCCCGCTCCAGGTCACGATGGCGCGCTTCGGCCGCCGGATCGGCGCGGCTGTCGTGGCGTTGGCACTGCTGATGGCCGTCATCGGCCTGCTCCAGGGAATGCCGCCGGCGGAGATCTTCCTGGCCGCGGTCGCGCTCGCCGTCTCGGCGATCCCCGAGGGGCTGCCCGTCGTCCTGACCGTGACGCTCGCGATCGGCGTCAGCCGGATGGCCGGGCGCAACGCCATCATCCGCTCCCTGCCCGCGGTGGAAACGCTCGGCGGCACGACCGTCATCGGGTCGGACAAGACGGGAACGCTCACGAAGAACGAGATGAGCGTCCGGTCGATCTGGAGTGCGGGCACGTTCTACGAAGTCACCGGCGCAGGCTACGGATTGGATGGCGACGTGCGCCGCGGTGCCCACGTGGTGACCGCGGCCGAGGACGATGCCTTGCGACACACGGTGCTTGCCGGCACACTCGCCAACGAAGCGGACCCTCGCTCGATCATGCGAGGCGACCCGCGCGGCGATCCGACGGAGATCGCGCTGCACGTTGCCGCCGCGAAGGCCGGACTCGCGTCCGACGAGCAGCGCGAACGCTACCGCGAGCTGGACGTCCTGCCGTTCGAGCCGGAGCTTAGGCTCATGGCCACACTGAACGAAGGGCCGGAGGGGCGATGCGTCTACCTGAAGGGGGCTCCGGAAGCGATCCTCGAGCGCTGTAGCGCGGCGGTCGGGCACGACGGCGAGACAGCGCTGGACCCCGAAGCGGTTCGCGGCGCCGCGGCGCGGATGGCATCCGAAGGACGGCGGGTTCTGGCGATGGCCTACCGCCCCACCGACGCCGACCGTATGAGCGACGATCTCCTACGTGAAGGCCTCGTGTTCGCCGGCCTCCAGGGAATGGAGGACCCGGTGCGTCCGGAGGCGATCGAGGCGATTCGCGCGGCGAACGAGGCAGGGATACGGGTGCTGATGATCACCGGCGACCACGTGGACACGGCGCTGGCGATCGGCCGCCAACTGGGGCTCGATCCGCACGGCGCGGGCGCGCTCGAGGGCGAAGCGCTCGGCAACCTCTCCGACGAGGACCTCGACCGATCGATCCGCGACATCAACATCTACGCGCGGGTCGCACCCGAGCACAAGCTCCGCATCGTGCAACGGTTACGCGCCCATGGCGAGGTCGTAGCCGTGACCGGGGACGGGGTCAACGACGCGCCCGCCCTGCGTGAGGCGCACCTCGGCATCGCCATGGGCCTGAGCGGAACCGAGGTCGCAAAGGAGGCCAGCGACATGGTGCTCGCGGACGACAACTTCGCGACCATCACCGCGGCGGTGGAAGAGGGACGGGTGATCTTCGCCAACATTCGCAAGGTCACCTTCTTCCTGCTCTCGACGGCGGTCGGCGAGATCCTCGTGATCCTCGCGGCCATCCTGCTCGGCTGGCCGCTGCCCTTCCTGGCCGCGCAGATCCTGTGGATCAATCTGGTCACGAATGGCCTCCAGGACGTGGCGCTCGCCTTCGAGCCCGGCGAGCCAGGGTTGCTCTCCAGACCGCCGCGCCCCCGGGGTGAGGGGATCCTGACGAAACGGATCTACGAGCGGCTCGGCGCGGTCGGCCTCGTGCTCGCCGCCGGCACGCTCGGGATCTTCTGGTGGACCTGGAGTCAGACGGGCGACCTCGACCTCGCCCGCACGGCGGCGATGACGCAGATGGTGGTCTTCCAGTTCTTCCACGTCTTCAACAGCCGCTCGCTCGACCGTTCGATCTTCCGGATCCCGCCGTTCTCCAACAAGTTCCTGTTCGTCAGCCTGATCGCGGCCCTGGTCGCGCACCTCGCGGTGCTCCACGTGCCGTTCCTCCAAGCCATATTCCGCACCCAGGCCCTCTCGCCGGGCACATGGGGGATCATCGTCTTGATCGCGACCTCCGTGGTGATCGGCGGTGAGCTGGACAAGTGGCGGAGCCGCAGGCGGCACGAGCCGTTGGGGTGAGGTACCAGTTATCAGCTATCAGCTATCAGCTATCAGCTATCAGCTATCAGCTATCAGCCATCAGCTTACTGATACGGCAGGCAGGCCAATCCACCAACACCGCGGAAGCGGCTGGACCATGACGTCTCGTAGAGCGTCGATTCAATGCACGTGGTCGTCTGCCTGTTACCGTAATCGACGGCCGCAAGCCGAGAGTCTCTAACCACCATCAATCCCGATGCAACTCGTCATCGCACTTCTTCTAGCCG
>JBBDRL010000055.1:0-40156 GCA_040905505.1 Gemmatimonadota bacterium
GTGGTCAGTGGTCAGTGGTCAGTGGTCAGTGGTCAGTGGTCAGTGGTCAGTGGTCAGTGGTCGCTGGTCTCGAGTCCGTCACTGGCCGCTGACCACCGATCACTGGACACTTGCTGTTCTCAATGCCCCGAATGTCCGGGCTCGAATGCGAAGGCGTAGACGACCAGTAGCATCGTCACCCCCGCGGCGATCGAGATCCCCCAATGAAGAATGAAGCCACCGAAGAACGTGGCGATCAGCAGCGCCAGAAGAATGGGCAGCTTCGACGGGGGCGGCAGATGAATGCCCAGGTCGTGCGCGGACATCTTGCTGTCGTCGTCCGGCCAGTCCTGCTCTGCGACTTCGGTTCCGCCGATCGTGACGTGAGACGTGTCCTCGTCGTGGCGGCCATGGGGGATACCGGCGTCCAGAACCGGATCGCTCTCCCAGAGCGGCATACGGCTTCGGACGACGGGTATCTCCAGGAAGTTGTATTCCGGTGGCGGCGAAGCCATCGCCCACTCGAGCGTCGGCGCACCCCAGGGATTCGGCCCCGCCAGGCGCCCCTTGCGACGCGCGGTCACGAGATTGTAGGCGAAGATGAGGGTGCCGATTCCGATCAGATACGATCCAATGCTGGAAGCGAAGTTCAGCTCGTTGAAGCCGAGCCCGTCCGCGTAAGTGAACGTGCGTCGAGGCATCCCGTTCAACCCGAGGTAATGCATCGGGAAGAAGGTCAGGTTCATCCCGATGAAGGTGAACCAGAAGTGAATATGCCCCAACTTCTCGTCGAGCAGGCGGCCGAACATCTTCGGGTACCAGTAGTAGATTCCCGACCAGAGCCCCATCACCGTGCCGCCGAAGAACACGTAGTGCAGATGGGCCACCACGAAGTAAGTGTCGGTCTGCTGCAGGTCGGCCGGGGCGACGGCGTGCATGATGCCCGAGATGCCGCCGATCGTGAACGTCACGATGAAGAAGACGGCGAACATCATCGCGCTCGTGAAGCGGATCGAGCCGCCCCACAGAGTCGCCAGCCAATTGAAGATCTTGATTCCGGTCGGAATCGCGATGAGCATCGTGCTGATCGCGAAGAATGAGTCGGCGATCGGGCCCAGCCCGACGGCGAACATGTGATGACTCCATACGCCCCAGCCCAGCCAGCCGATGAGGATGCCCGAGAACACCATCACGTTGTAGCCGAAGAGCGGCTTCCGCGCGAAGGTCGGTATGACCTCCGACACCATGCCGAAGATCGGCAGGATCAGGATGTAGACCTCGGGGTGGCCGAACATCCAGAACAGATGCTGCCAGAGGACGGGATCGCCGCCGCTCGCCGTATCGTAGATGACCGTGCCGAAGAATCGGTCGAACATCAACTGCGTCAGCGCGATGGTGATGACCGCCATCGCCGTTGCGAGCAGGACCGCCGTGATCAGGGTCATCCAGGTGAAGATCGGCATCCGCATCAACCGCATCCCCGGCGCTCGCAGGTTGAGGATGGTGATGATGAAGTTGATCGCCGAAATGATCGACGAGATGCCGAGGATCTGGAGTCCCAGAACGTAGAAGTCGACCTGGAGGCCCGGTGAATACGCGGGCGACGTCAGATTGGCGTAAGCGAACCAGCCGGCGTTCGGAAGCTGCGGGCCCAGGAAGAAGCCCAGGTTGATGAAGACGCCGCCGAAGAAATAGATCCAGTAGGAAAGCGCATTGAGGCGCGGGAAGGCCACGTCTCTCGCACCAATCTGGAGCGGGACCACGAAATTGAAGAACGCGGCGGTGAGCGGCATCAGGGCCAGGAACACCATCGTCACCGCGTGCATGGTGAACATCTGGTTGTAGAACTCGGCCGAGATGAACGCGTTGTCCGGTACGATCAACTGGGTTCTGACCAGGAGCGCCTCGACGCCGCCTACCAGGAAGAAGAAGAAGGCCGTCCAGAAGTACAGGATGCCGATCTTCTTGTGGTCGACGGTGGTCAGCCAGCTCATGATTCCGCCCGCCTCTTCGTGAGTCGGGGGTGCGGGTGCGGATATGGTCTCGGTCGCTGCCATTATTGTACGATTGCGAGTTGGTCGGTGATCAGCGATTGGCGATCACGTTACGAGCACTCTTCACACGAGGCCGGGGCTCGGACGTCGACGGCCGCATAAGGCCTGACCCGCTCAAGAACGGGCCGATAGGGGCCGGAATAACGCGACGATGACGTGATCCCACCGATTACATCCTGGTCAGTACAGCGTCTGCAGATAGGCCACGATATAGCGGATTTCCTGCTCGCTCAAGCCGGTCGCCGGCATGAGCGCGCCCGGTTTGATCGACGGCGCATTGTCGACCCATCGGGCCAGGTTTTCGGCGTTGTTGTCCAGGATTCCGGCCGCGATCGTGCTGCGTCGGGCGACGTGCGTCAGATCCGGGCCCGTGCGGCCGAACTGCGCCGTCGTCCCACGCACGATGTGACACCCGGCGCAGACGCCTCCGGTCACGAGCTGCTGGCCGATCACGACGGCCGAGTCGGTCGCCTCGACCGCCGGGCGCGCTTCGTTCTGGAGCCAGCGCTCGTAATCGGCCGGCTCGTGCGCGATGAGGCGCATCTTCATCAGCGCGTGCGACTCGCCGCAGAACTCGGCGCACTGCCCGAGATAGACCCCCGGCTCCAGCGGCGTGAAGACCAGTTCGTTGACACGCCCGGGTACCACGTCTCGCTTGCCGCCCATCTGAGGGATCCAGAAGGAGTGCAGTACGTCGACCGAGGTCATGCGGAGCCGCACCGGCTGACCGACGGGAACATGAACCTCGTTCGCCGTTACGACCGTGTCACCGTTCTCCATCGGATAGCGGAACTCCCACCACCACTGCCACCCGTTGACATCGATGGTGATCGCGTCTTCGGGAGCTTCGCGATACGTGAAGAAAATCGTCTGAACGGTCGGGACCGCGATGATCGAGACCAGAATCGCGGGGATGAGCGTCCACGCGATCTCCAGCGTCGTGTTGCCGTGTACCTGCTTCGGCTCGGGCGAATCAGGCCGATAACGGAATTTCACGACGATGAACGCCAGCAAGGCGAACGTTACGATGGACACACCGACGCCGAGATACAGCGACAGATTCCATACCCGATCGATTTCCACCGCGAGATCCGATCGAGGGGCGAGCGAGGTCTGCGGGAAGAAGTCGGGGTCGCCGCCGCAGCCTGCCAGAACGAGCAGGGCGATGACTCCCAGGAAACGCCCCGCGACCTGGCTACTCGGGGCTGGCGAACCCATACGTTCGACCGAATCGGAGCTCGGCCGGGCTGGTTCCACGATTGACTTCATGACGGTGCGGTTTCAGCTCCGGAAAAGGTTCAACAGTACCGCATGGCGGTACCACGCTCGCGCCGGAATTTGGGGCACAACGGGCGCATTATATCCCACCGTGGACTGCCGCGCCAGGCCTCGCTCCCCGCGCCGGCGGCAGTGCCAGGAGCATAGCAGGGGAAGCAATTTAGCGTCGTCGCGGGCGCTTGTCTGTGGGGGAGCCCCTCACGTTCTGTAGGGCGAAACCTTACATTGGTCGGTGCCCGAATTCTACTACTACTGTTTACGGCCCGGCGCTGCTTGGCCCGGTGCGGTACGGGTGGCGCGGGCCGGTCCTCCGCATCTCGGCGGTGAGCCCCCTGTAGGCCGGCAGGCGAGTGAAGGAATTGATGGCACGATCACATAGCCAGCGCCAGCGCCAGCGGGGGCGCCGGGACGTTCCGCCGCCGAACTGGGGCGAGCGGGTTCGCGCGATGCGGAATCTACCGCCATTCCTGGCGAGTGTGTGGCAAACGCATCGTGGGTATACGGCGGCGATCGTGGCGCTACGCCTGTTCCGGGCGTTCGTACCGGTGGCGACGCTGTGGGTCGGCAAATTGATCGTCGACACAGTCGTCGAGGCGATACAGGGCGGGGTTCCGGACTGGGAGCGCCTGGCGCTACTGGTGGTTCTCGAGTTCGGCGTGGTGGCGGCGGGCGAGATGGCGGCTCGCACGGGTTCGCTTCTGGAGTCGTTGCTCGGCGATCTGTTTTCGAACCGGATGAGCGTACGTCTCCTGGAGCACGCGGCGACGCTCGACATGCAGCACTTCGAGGACGCGGCGTTCTACGATCAGTTGGAGCGCGCACGCCGCCAGACGGTCGGGAGGATCGCTCTGCTGAGCCAGCTTTTGGGGATGGTGCAGGATGCGCTGACACTGGCGACTCTGGCGGGCACCCTGCTGGCCTTCAGTCCTCTGCTCTTCCTCCTCCTGGTGGTCACGGTGCTTCCCGCTTTCCTGGGTGAGACGCATTACGCTTCACTCGGCTACTCCCTGCTCTACCGCTGGACCCCGGAGCGCCGGAAGCTGGACTATTACCGCTGGGTAGGCGCCTCGGACATGACGGCGAAGGAGGTCAAGCTGTTCGGCCTCTCTCGCAAGCTGATCGAAGACTATTCCGCGCTGGCCGACCGTTTCTATGCCGAGAACCGGTCTCTGGCGGTGCGGCGGAACCTGGTTGGGACGGGGCTGTCGCTCGTCTCGAGCCTCGGGTATTACGCCGCGTATGGAACGATCATCTACCGCACGGCGACCGGGGTGCTCTCACTCGGGGATCTGACACTGCTCGCGGGATCGTTCTCACGTTCACGCGACCTGATCCAGCGCATGCTTCTCGCGACTTCCGACCTGTACGAGCAGGCCCTGCACCTGGATGACCTGTTCGGCTTCTTCGCGATGCGTCCCACCATTCGCCGTCCCGAGTCGCCGGTCCCGATTCCTTCCCCGATCCGGGCGGGGTTCGAGTTTCGCGACGTGTGGTTCCGGTACGGATTGAACACAGGGCGGCTCGATTCGACCGGCGGGTCGGCGTCGATGACCGAGGCACCCGAGCATTCCGAGACGCGTCGCAACGGTGGCGAGGCGGAAGGCGAGACGCCGTGGGTTCTCCAGGGCATTTCATTTCGCATCCGGCCGGGTGAACGGTGGGCGCTGGTGGGCGAGAACGGCGCGGGGAAGACGACGCTGATCAAGCTCCTGCTGCGCCTTTACGAGCCTACCCGTGGGGAGATCCTGCTGGACGGGCGGCCGCTGGGCGAATACGATCCGGCCGAGTACCATCGTGCGGTCAGCGTCATCTTCCAGGATTTCGTGCGCTATGATTTCCCCGCTGACGAGAATATCGCGATGGACCGACCCGTAGCAGGAGACGGTGGGGCGGATGCGGCGATCGTCGGAGCGGCCGAGCGTTCTCTGGCCGCCGGTGTGATCGAGGCGCTTCCCGAACGCTACCGGACGATGCTGGGTCGGCGTTTCGAGGGTGGGGTGGATCTGTCGGGCGGCCAGTGGCAGAAGGTGGCTCTTGCCCGCGCCTACCTGCGGGACGCCCAGGTGCTCATCCTCGATGAACCGACCGCGGCTCTCGATGCGCGCGCGGAATTCGACGTCTTCCAGCGATTCGCCGAGCTGACCCGCGGCAAGATCGCGATTCTCATCTCGCACCGCTTCTCGACGGTCCGAATGGCCGACCGTATCCTCGTCCTCGAAGCCGGCGAGGTGCTCGAGGAGGGAACACACGAAGAGCTGGTGGCCGCCGGGCGGCGGTACGCGGAGCTCTTCGGGCTTCAGGCGGCGGGTTACCGATGAGCGGGGCATTTGGGCGACAGCTCCCCGAGCGGCGAACCGCGGTGCCGGGGCCGGAATCCCGAAGGCTGGCGGCGGAGCTCGCCCGGGTGGAATCGCCGAACATCACCTACCTCTCCGAGAGTTTTCCGATCTTCTGGCGGGATGCCAAGGGTGCCAATGTTCGCGACGTGGATGAGAACGTCTACGTGGACCTCACCGCCGCTTTCGCGGTCGCCGGCACTGGGCACGGGCACCCTGCGGTCGTCGACGCGGTTCGCGAACAGGCCGCGCGCCTGCTCCATGGGATGGGTGACGTGCATCCGCCGGAGATCAAGGTCGCACTGTTGCGGCGCCTGGCGACCATCGCGCCGGGTCCGCTGAATCGATCCATCCTGGCGAACTCCGGTGCCGAGGCGGTCGAGGCGGCTATCAAGACTGTCGCGGTCGCGACGGGCAAGCCACGGGTCCTCGCCTTCGAGGGTTCCTACCACGGCCTCACCCTGGGCGCGCTGTCGGCTTCCGGCCGCGACGACTTCCGTCGCCCCTTTCTCCGTCAGTTGAGCGACGTGGCCGCCTTCGCACCTTTCCCTTACCCCTATCGGAGTCCCTTCGGCGAGGACCCTGAGGCCACCAGCGCCCTACGCCTGGTGGAGCGCGTACTCGACGGCCCAGAAGGCGAGAACATTGGAGCGGTCCTCGTCGAACCGATCCAGGGCCGCGGTGGAGACATCGTGCCGCCCGACAAGTGGCTCCCCGGGTTGCGGCGAATATGTGACGAGCGAGGCCTCCTGCTGGTCCTCGATGAGATCTATACCGGCTTCGGCCGCACCGGCCGCTGGTTCGCCTGCGAGCACTGGGGGGTCACGCCCGACCTCCTCGTCGTGGGGAAGGCGCTCACGTCCGGATTACCGTTCGCGGCCTGCATCGGAACGGACGCGGTGATGGAGGCGTGGCCGCGTTCGACGGGGGAGGCGCTTCACACATCGACGTTCCTGGGTCACCCGCTAGCCTGTGCGGCTGCTCTTGCATCGATCCGCGTCATCGAGGAGGAGCGGCTGGTGGAGCGATCCGAGACCGAGGGGGCGTATCTGATGGGCAGGCTGAAGGCACTCTTTCAGGCGCATCCGCGGGTGGGCGAGATTCGCGGCGCGGGTATGATGATCGGGCTCGAGCTCGTGAGGGATCGAGGAACGCGCGAACCCGACGCGGCGCTCACCGCGCACGTGATGCGCGAATCACTCCAGCGCGGATTCCTCGTCCTCGGGGGCGGTATCCACTCGAACGTGCTGTCGCTCTCGCCGCCCCTCATGATCGAGCGGGTGCAGACCGACGCGTTCCTGGACATGTTGAGGGGGGTGTTAGGCGAGGTGGGACCGAGCTGAGCCGCCGCGTCTGTCCCGGCGGCTCAGCTCGAAGGCTATCAGCCGTCCTCCATCAGCGCGGCGCCGATCCTCTGCTCGAGCTCCCGGAACCGCTCGATCAGCGCCTCGGCTTCAGGATCGATGTCGACCATCCTGTCCTCGAGCTGTTCCTGAAAGCTGGCCAGCCTGTCGGCAATCGCGGGCTGCCCGAGAGCCGTCTCCTGGACGGCCATGAAGTGCTGCTGGATCTGCTGGGCCTCCGAGACGATCTGCTGCAGGCGCTCGGCGTTTCCGGCCTGCTGAGCGGCCTCGGCCTCGGCCTCCAGCTCAGCGACCCGCGACATCCGCTGGTCCAGCGTCGGGTCCGCGTCGTTCATGGCGACCTGAATCTCCTCGCCGATCGCTTCCTGCTGCGCGCTCAACTCGGGATCCTGGAGGGCCTGCTGCTGGAGCCCTTCCAACTCCTGATGTACCTGCTCGAGCTCCGTGAACCACGTCTGCAGCTCCTGCTCGCTCGGCTGATTCGCAGTGGCGGACTGCGCCAGCGCTGCCGTCGGAACTCCGACGATCAGGGCGGCCGCGAGGAACGCGTGTCTGATGTGCGATTTGATCACGTAAACTCCTTTGATGGTTCCGGGCACCCGCCGAACGTGTGTGGCGTCAGCCCTCGCTATATCGATTGGCGGCTATTCATGAAAGAATACGAGGGACCCGCCCTCCAGGTTCCCCTTGCACCTGCCCTTCGCGAGGCGACGTCGCTCATCGCCGGCCCGGGTCGCTCGCGGGCACGCCGAGGAGATCGGGACCATCGTCTTCATCCGACGGCTCTTCCTCGGACTGATCTTCCGGATTCGGAACCCCTGTGTTGCCCGGCTGCTCTCGCGGCTCCGGATCCGCCGGAGGTGGTGCACTCGGCAGGTCCGCGTCGGCCGCGCCGCGCGGCTCGCCCGGCGGCGAAGTGGGCCCGCGGGGCAGACCTCGGGGCAATCCCCGGTCAGGCTGGAGCTCCCCGTCTTCTACCGAGGGTCCCTGGCGCGGATCGTCGGACGGGAACCGCCGATCGTCTCCACGATTCTCCATCTGGCGGCGTAGCTCTTCCAGCTCCGGCCAGTCGACGCCTGATCGCCCGTTCGCCCGGTCGAAATCGTCGCCGTCCTCGTACCGCTCGTAGTCGAGGTCGGGGTCGAAGTCGTACTCGCGCCACTCCCCGTTCACCCAGATGCTGTCGCCGAGAGTGTAGCGGCTGTCGCGCTCATAGTCGGGGCACGTCTGGCGTGGGGGGCTCGAGCGGATGAAGTACTCGGTGTACGTCTGCACTACGGACGGGCAGGACTCGCTCAATGCCGCGCCGGTCGAACGGTCCACCTCGGCAGTCCGAACGCCGCCGGGCGCCCGCCAGCCTGAGGGCGCCGGTCGGGTGGCGTAAATGCTGTTCATCATCCGCCCCCAAACCGGGGCGGCGAGGCTCCCGCCCGTGGCACCGGATATGATCGGCTGCGGGTCGTCGAGACCGATCCACACACCGCCAACGAGTTCCGGTGTGTAGCCGACGAACCAGGCATCGGTTCCGTCGTTCGTGGTGCCGGTCTTTCCCGCTGCGGGCGCACGGAACCCGACCGAGCGCACGGCCGTGCCGGTGCCGCGGTCCACCACGTCCTGCAGCATGGTTGTGAGGACGAAGGCAACGGCAGGGTCCAGGACCCGTTCACTCCGCGGACGCGCCTCCCAGAGCACGCGTCCGTTTCGGTCCTCTACGCGCCGGACCAGGTGGGGCTCCACGCGCTGACCGCCGTTCGCAAATGCGGCATAGGCGGCGATGAGCTCGATCGGCCGTACCTCCGCCGCGCCCAGCGCCGTGGACGGATAATCCGGGATGTCGGAGCTGATACCGAGACTGCGGGCGATGCGGATTGCTGAACCGACCCCGACCTCCTGCGCGAGGCGCACCGTCGCCACGTTCTTCGACTGGACCAGCGCGTCGCGCATGGTCATCGCCCCGTCGTACTGGCGCGAGTAGTTCTCCGGCGCCCAGACCTGCCCATTGGACAGTGTGAGACGCAGCGGTGAATCTTCGACCTGGTGGGTCGGCGAGCCGTACCGCTCCAGGGCGGCGGCGTAGATGAACGGCTTGAAAGCCGAGCCGGGCTGTCGAAGTGCCTGCGTGGCACGATCGAACTTCGACTGGCTGAAGTCTCGACCTCCGACGAGCGCCCTCACCTCACCGTTGTTGGCATCCATGACGACGACGGCGCCCTGAAGGTAGTCCGTCTTGATCGCCTCACCGTTTGCCGCCGAGTACGTCGGATGGCGGTAAACGCCGAACGCGCCGTTCTCGATGGCCGTGAGTTGCTGCGAGAGCGCCTCCTCCGCGGCCGACTGGGCGGTTGGATCCAGGGTGGTGAAGATCTTCAACCCGGCGGTATAGAAGCGGCTACCGACCCGCTCCTGTAGCTCGCGGCGGACGAGCTCGACGAAATAGGAGCTGCGCGGCCCGTTCTGCTGATCGGTGTCGCCGGTGACGGCGATCGTCTCATCCTTGGCGGACTGGGCCGCCCCTACGTCCAGGAAGCCAGCCTCCACCATCTCGTCCAGCACGAGATTTCGCCGTTCAGTGGCCCGCTCCAGGTTCTGACGAGGATTGATCTGAGAGGGCGCCTGAGGCAGTCCGGCCAGCGTCGCCGCCTCCATCAGGGTCAGTTCGGCCGCCGGCTTGCCGAAGTAGGTACGCGCCGCAGCCTCGATACCATAGGCACCACTTCCAAGGTAGATGTGGTTCAGGTAAAGCTCGAGGATCTTGTCCTTGCTGAACGTCCGCTCGAGCTGACGGGCGACGCGGGCCTCCATCACCTTGCGTCGAAGACTCCGCTCCTGGTAGGGAAGCCACTCCGGAAACAGGTTGCGCGCGAGCTGCTGCGTGATCGTGCTGCCACCCTCGCTCACCTCGCCCGAACGCAGGTTCGCGAGCAGTGCACCGACGGTGCGCCGAAAGTCGATGCCGCTATGATCGTAGAAGCGTCTGTCCTCGATTGCGAGGACGGCCTGGGGGACGTGCGGTGGAAGGTCGTCCAGTGAGATGATCGTCCGGTTGACCGTAGCCAGCCGGGCGAACGCGTCACCGTTGATGTCGACTAGCTCAGACCCTTCTGCCTGGTACTCTGCCAGATCGTCCAGAGGGGCACAGCCGCCCAGAGCACATGGGGCGAACCAGACCCAAGAGAAGCTGAGGATCGCGACCAATCCGATCGCGATCGCTCCGGCTCCGATGACTCGCTTTATATCCAAGAGAATTGAATCCTGATCTCAATTCCGTCGCTGTCACCGCGGCCTCCGCTGCCGGATCGGTCGATCCATGAAATCTTCGGCCTGGGGCAACCGGGGCTGTCCCGGTAGCAAAGGCCGTCCTGGCAGGTGGGGCTGCGGGTCACCGCGAAGTTGCGGCGGATCGCAACGGGGTTCGGGAGCCGCGTCGGAAACGAAGTAATCCGTGACCGCGCCGACGCCGTACGGGCAATCCTCCGTGACGGCCTGTCCAGTCCAGCGGCTGATGTTACGCACCTCCACGTCGGCGGGCCGTTCCCACGGTTCCGGCGGTTCCCGATCCTCATAGAAGGTTCGCACAACCCGTGCCCAAATCGGTGTGGCGTAACCACCTCCGGTAGCTCCCCCAGAAATCGATTGAGGTTGATCGAACCCGATCCAGACGCCGGCCAGGACGTCCGGCGTGTAGCCGACGAACCACACGTCGGTCGCGTCGTTCGTAGTGCCGGTCTTGCCCGCGGCGGGTATCTCGTAGGGCAGATTGCCGACCGCCGGGTTTCGCACCCCGTATCCTGTACCGCCATCGACGACCTCACGGAGCATATCCGTGACGATCCAGGCCAGGGACGGTGGAAATGCGAGCGTAGGGGTGGGGGTGGGCTCCCAGATAAGCCGGCCCTCGGCGTCCTCGATGCGTCGGACGAATTGCGGTTCCACCCTGATCCCGCCGTTGGCGAAGGGACTGTACGCGGCGATCAGGTCCAGCGGGTATACGGCCGCAGCGCCGATGTAGATGGAGGGGTATTCGGGTATCGGCGTCCCGATCCCGGCCCGTCGAGCCACGTTCTGCACGGCCTCCGGTCCGATCTCCTGGCCGAGGCGAATGGCGACCATGTTCTTCGACCGCTTCAAGGCGTCCCTCAGGGTCAGGTCCCCCTCGTAATCCCCCGAGTAATTGCGCGGCACCCACACCTGGCTGTCGGGCATCGTCACGAAGACGGGCGAGTCGGACAGTGTGTAGAGCGGTGACCGACCGTTCTCGAGGGCGGCGGCATAGACGAACGGCTTGAACGCGGAGCCGGGCTGCCGGAGTGCCTGTGTGGCGCGGTTGAACTGCGAGTGGTCGAAGTCGCGCCCGCCGACGAGGGCCAGCACGTGGCCGGTATGCGGGTCGAGCGCGACGGCGGTGGCCTGGAGGTACGGCGTGCTGGACGCGACCGCCTCATCACCGGCCTGGCGGAGCTGTTCGACGAACTGATCGTAGGTCGGGTGATTGTACCACCCGTACGTGCCGTTCTCGATCTGCTGGAGCTGTTCCTCCAGAGCCGCTTCCGCCTCGGCCTGTAGCTGCGGATCGAGGGTCGTCTGGATTCGGAGTCCGCCCGTGTAGAGGAGCTCGCCGAAGCGCTCCTCGAGATCCCTACGGATGTGTTCGACGAAGTAGGGCGCCCTGACGACGCCCGCGGGGGGGGCCAGGTTGAGCGGTGTGTCGCGTGCGGTGCGGGCGTCCTGCGGCGATAGGACCCGTGTCTCCTCCATCGCGGTGAGCACGATGTTTCGACGGCCCAGTGCCGCGTCTGGGTTTCGGCGGGGGTTGTAGGCCGATGGCGCCTGTGGCAGCCCCGCCAACGTCGCCGCCTCGACCGCGGTGAGCTCCGAGGCCGGCTTGTCGAAGAAGGTTCGGGCGGCGGCCTCGATCCCGAAAGCGCCGGCGCCCAGGAAGATATGGTTCAGGTAGAGCTCGAGGATGCGCTCCTTCGAGAGTTGCCGCTCCATGGCGAGTGCGAGTCGGGCCTCCGCGATCTTGCGCCGGAGCGTCTTCTCGCCTCGGGGTAGCTGTTCCGGGAAGAGGTTCCGTGCGAGCTGCATCGAGATGGTGCTCGCCCCTGACGCGGCGAAGCCGTCGAGCAGGTTGTCGCGAACGGCGCCAGCGATGCGGCGGATATCGACCCCCTCATGTTCGAAGAAGCGGCGGTCCTCGATGGCGACGAACGCGAGCGGCACGTGCGACGGCAACTCGTCGAGTGAGACGAGCTGCCTGCGTTCGCGGTAGAACAGACCCAGTAGTCCGCCATCGGCATCGTACAGCTCGCTGGCCTGCTGAGGCGCGAAATGCTCGATCTCGGCTGCCGTCGGGCAACCGCCGGAGCAGGCTTGCGTCCAGGCACCGACCGCCGCCCCCGCGCCGCCGAATACCACCCCGGCGAAGCCGAGACCGACGACCATCCAGACTTTCCCATCGCGCAGGAGCGTAGCGGCGCGGCTCCGAAATCCGTCGAGGACGGCGGACGGTCTGCCTCCACGTTTGCCGAAGTCGTCTTTCACGGATGCTCCGAGTCAGTGTTGTCGTGTTCCCGTCCCCGGCCGCTGTGCCTGTCCGGGTCCTCGGCTTGTAACCGGCCGGGAGGCGTCGGTTCCGCCTCGAAGGGGCTGCTCGCCGGCTGCGGGACCGCTGGCGCGATGAAGGTGGGTAGGCGGAATGTAAACGTCGAGCCCACTCCCACTTCGCTCTCCACCGAGAGCTCTCCACCGATCAGCTCTCCGAGGCGCCTGGTGACGCTCAGGCCGAGACCGGTCCCCTGTACGGTGCGTCGCGTCGACTGCTCGACCTGCCAGAACGGTTCGAAAATTCGCTCCAGATGCTCCTGCGGTATGCCGCACCCCGAGTCCGCCACGCGGATCACCCAGCCATCAGGCGCACGGGACTCGAGCTCGAGACGGACGAATCCGTCGTCCGTGAATTTGACCGCGTTTGAGAGCAGGTTGAGGACGATCTGGCGCAGTTTCCTCGCGTCGCTCACGGTCGTCTCCGTACCGTCGGTGACCAGGAGCTCGAACGCAAGCCCCTTCCGTTCGGCGAGTGGTCGGATCATCTCCCCGACATCCCGGAGGAGCTGGGCGAGATCGAGCTCTGCGGGGTGCATCTCCTCGACGCCGGATTCGGCTCGCGTGTATGCCAGGATCTCCTCGATGATCTCGAGCAGGTGACTGGAGCTCCCGACGATCCGTCGCAGGTACTGACTCTGGGCGGGGGTTATGGGTCCCGGCACCTCTGCAGCCATGAGGTCCGCGTAGCCGATGATCGCGTTCAGCGGCGTCCTCAGCTCGTGGGACATGACTCCGAGAAAGTCACCCTTGGCGCGATTCGCGGACTGGGCCTGCTCGTACAGGCGGGCGTTTGCCAGTGAGAGCGCCGCTCGGTGGCCGAGATCACGAGCGAGGGCCAGCTCCTGTTCGCCGTAGCGGCGGCTTCGGGCACAGAGGAGCATGGCTCCCAGTGTCCGTCCCCTGTCGATGAGCGGCACGACGAGCGCGGTATCGATCTGGAGCTGGCGCAGTATGTCGGCGTGTTCAGGGTCGCGGGTCGCGCGGGTGAGCAGCTCGTCGGAAATCTCCGGGTACAGCGTCGGCTCCCCCGTGCGGATCGCCTCGAGCGAGAGATATGGCGAGTTCGGCTCCGGAGCGAACTCCTGGTGGAGTCTGTCCACGAGAGGGTCGAGCGCGCGGTCGTCGTACGCCACTGAGACTCGACGTAGCGATCCGTCATCCTCGATCAGGTCGATGATGCAGAGGTCGGCCAGCTTCGCCGACATTCCTCCCGGAGGCTCCTCGATCGAAGCCGTCCCGGCGCGGGTGACGAGGAAGCGGGCGAAGCGGTGCAGAAGCGTGTCCACTCGCAGCGACGAGTCCAGAATACGGGTCGCCTGCGCGAGGAACCGGAGGCGTTGTTGTTCTGCCTCTGCCCGGCTGCGTGCGAGTTGCTCCACCTGAAGCTGGCGGTTCCGCTCCTCCGCCTCTCTTCGCTCCGTGATGTCGCGCAGCGAGACCAGATAACTACGCTGGCCCTCCCACCGCATCTCGGTGACGCGCTGTTCCGCAACGACCGGCGAGCCACCACGGGGCAGGATCTCGATCTCGACGATGTCATGGGCGACCACGGGAAAGCCGAACGACTGATTCAGCAGCTCCTCGGCACTACGGCCGAAGAGCCCGGCGGCCGCGGGGTTTACGAAGCGGATGAAGCCGTTCTTGTCGACAATGACGATACCGTCGGCGACGTGCTCGACGATGGCACGCAGCCGCAGCTCCTCGCTGGGTTGCTCTCGGAATTGCCGCCTGCTCGACCCTGATTCCGGCATCGGAAAACACTCCGCTTCTCGTCGGATGGCCGGCAATCGCGGAGTGGACCCGGTGGTACTGCGCCGCAGCGCTTCGTCCTCCGCTACCCTTGCCGCTGGCGGCCTCACTCAGCCAGAAAGGCCCTGAACGTGCCAATCTCCCTGGCAAGGAGTATTCCTGGAAGGTTCAGATCGGGAGGTGGCGGCAAGTGTAGCGGGACCAGTCGGTTAGGTTGCCTTCTTCTGTGCCGCCTCTCTCTCGGCGTCGGCCTCGAAGTGGGACCAGATCCGCTCGATGTCTCCGGGAGAGACGTGGACCGGAGTGCCCGAGAGGATGCCGGTGACGTGGCGGAAAGCGCGGCCGAGATGCATCCCGTCCGCATCGATCGTGAACTCGCGGATGTCCTTGTCGTGAAGCGATCCGCGCATCTTCAGCACGGTGATGCCACGCTTCATCTCGCCGAATGTCTCGACGTAGCGGAGCAGGATGATCGAGTCCGTCAGCGTCGAGATGTGGCTCTCGGTGATGGATGTTCCGCCCATCAAGCTGGCGGTCGTCGAGGTGAAGAGCCCCGTGATCTCGAGGTGTTTGATCAACGAGGAGAGTCCGATGACGAACTCCCGGAACCCCTTGAGGTTCCCCCCGCGCTCGAGGGCCGAGAGGCTGTCGACGGCGACGCGCTGCGGCCGGAATTCTTCGATCAACGCGCGAATGCGAACGAGCCAGTCCTCCAGACCACGGACCTCCGGGTAATCGCAGACCACGCGGAGGGTGCCCTCGTTCTCCATGCTCTCGAAGTCGATCCCCCAGCCGCTGGCGTTGCGGAAGAGCTGATCGCGGCTCTCCTCGAAGGCCAGGAGCAGGCAGCGTTCGCCGGCGGCCGCCCCCCCGGCGAGAAATTGGGTCACGGTGAGCGTCTTCCCCGTTCCGGTGGCGCCCGAGACGAGGATCACCGAATCGCGGAAGAAGCCGCCGCCGCACATCTGATCGAGCTCGGCGCTGCCGGAGGAGATGCGGACGTCGGAGGATTTCTGGCGCAACTGCATCGCCGACAGCGGGATCACCACGATGCCCTCGCTGCCGACGATCGTGAAGGGGAATTCCCCCTTCTGGTGGTCGGTGCCGCGAAATTTGAGAATCTCGATGGTGCGGCGACGCTTCTCCTCGTCGAGCCCATTGCGCAACACCATCACGTTGTCGGCGATGAACTCTTCGACGCCGAAGCGCGCGATTGCGCCGTAATCATCGGTTCGCTCCGCGGTCATCACCGCCGTGACTCCCAGGTCCTTGAGCGCGGAAGCGATTCTGAACAGCTCGTTCCGCACGACCGCCTGGTCCCGGAACTGGCTGAACATCGCCCCGAGGGAGTCGATGGCCACACGAGTCGCGCCGACTTTCCGCACGGCATGTTCGACGCGCGCGAGAAGGGCACCCAGATCGAAGCTACCGGATTCGATCACGGTGGAGCCAGGGTCGGGTGAAGCGTCCACCTGAGCGAGTTTGCCGTCTGTCTCCCACTGCGCCAGATCCCAACCGAAGCTGTACATGTTCTGGCGCACGTCGCGAGGTGACTCCTCGAAGGTGACGAAGACGCCACTCTCCCCCAGGTCGATTCCCGCCGCAAGGAACTGGACGGCGAAAACGGTCTTTCCACTCCCGGCGGTTCCCGCGATGAGGGTCGTCCGGTTCATGGGGAGTCCGCCCTCCGCGATCATGTCGAAGCTGGCAATACCCGTCGCGAGCTTCGTGACGGCCGGGGTTCTTGGGGTCTGCTCGCTCATGGCGTGTCCTCGGGTTCGTCCGGTGAGGAGTCCAGCCAGACATCGAGCCCGAGCAGGACCTTCTCCTTGTCGCTGAGGTCCCCGATCACCCGCCGCAGGGGGGGAGGCAGTCGCTTGATCAGCGTCGGCGTTGCGAGAATCTTCTCGTCCTCGGCGAGCTGAGGCTGCTCGAGGACGTCGATGATCTCCAGCACATACGCTCCGCGCAGGTCTTCGTTGCAGATGCGGCGCAGGTTCGCGATCGCTCGCTCCGACCTCGGAGTCTTGCCGGTGACGTACAGCTTGAGAAGAAATTTCGACAGAGTAGCCTCCCGTTTGGATCGGCGAGCAGGCAGGGCCTGGTGCGGATTGAAGGAGAATCGTTGAGCCGGCGGAAAAGGTACGCGTGTGACGCGTGTCTTCGCCAGAGCCCGGGGCGGCGCTACCCGACGTGCGGTTTGGCGGCGGAGCTGTGTCGCCGTCAGGACCGCCGCCGGCCGCCGGAAGCGTCTCCGCTGAACGTAAGCTGCTCGATGAGATCCCTGTAGAGAGGTTTCCGAGGACGGAGGAGAAGGCACGGTCCGCTGCTCAGCTTCGGTCGTAGATCCCCTCGATCAGATCAGAGTAGTGCTCCTCGACGATCCGGCGCTTGATCTTCAGTGACGGCGTGATCTCGCCACTGTCGACCGTGAACTCTCGCGGTACGATGGCGATCTTCTTCGGCGTCTCGTAGCGGGCGAAGTCTTCCAGGCGTCCGAGGGTCTCGCGTTCGAGTAGCGCGTGCACCCGGGAGTCGCGCGAGAGCGCGTCGGGATCTCGTTCGGAGATTCCTTGCTGCTGAAGCCAGGGTGCGAGATTTTCATAGTCCGGGACGACGAGCAGAGCGGGGAACGGCCGTTTGTCGCCGATCATGACGACCTGCGCCACGTACGGCGACATCGCAGCGGCGTTCTCAAGGGGCGCCGGCGCCACGTTCTTTCCACCGGCAGTGACGATGATGTTCTTGATGCGGTCGGTGATCCAGAGGAACCCATCGACATCGAGCCGCCCGACATCGCCAGTGTGGAACCAGCCATCGGCGTCGAGCACTTCCTTCGTCTCTTCCGGATCCTGGTAATACCCCTTCATGATCTGCGGCCCCCGCGCCAGGATCTCGCTTTCCGGGCCGATGCGGATCTCGGTGCCGGGGATGGGGGTGCCGACCGATCCCAGCTTCACCTGACCGGGCCGGTTGGCTGCCAGGACCGGTGAAGTCTCGGTCAGGCCGTAGCCCTCGTAGACCGGCAGACCCGCGGCCCAGAAAAATTTCGCTATATCGGCCGAGAGGGGAGCGCTGCCAGAGACGAACCCCTGTATCCGACCGCCCGTTCGCGCCCGCAGCTTTGAAAATACGAGACGGTCGGCCAGCTTCTCGCGAAGGCCCGCGGGCCCGGTGCGGGTACCGGCGAGGCGGTGTTCCACCGCGGCCTCCGCGACTCCCTTCGCCCACATGACCAGAATACGCTTCAATCCTGTCGCGCCCATCACCTTCGCGAAGATCTTCTCGAAGACCCTTGGCGCGGCGGCGGTAACGTGCGGGCGGACAGCGACCATACTCTCGCCGACCTTGTCCACCGCGTTCACGTATGCGATCGTCGCGCCGCTGTGCCAGAAGTAGTAGTCCACCATTCGCTCGAAGGAATGCGATAGCGGCAGGAACGACAACGCGATCATACCGGGGGTCAAACGGAAGACCCCGTGCTGCTCGGTGGCGGCGACGTTCGATGCGATGTTGAAGTGTGTCAACATCACGCCTTTCGGTTTGCCCGTGGTCCCTGAGGTATAGATGAGGGTGGCTACGTCCTCGGGACCGATGTCGTCCGCGAGCGCACGTACGCCGGGGAACTTGCCCTCCGCGATGTGCGCCTCGCCCTGCCTCGTAACGTCCTCGAGCGTCAGCACACCGTCGGCTCCGCCTGGATCGTCAAAGGCGATGACGAACTCGAGGGCGGGCATGTCGGGCCGAATTTCGACGATCTTCTCGAGTTGCTCGCGAGTGGACACGAGAACCGTCCGGGCGCCAGAGTCCTCCAGAACGTGCGCGATCTGATTGCTGGGGAGGGTGGAGTACAGCGGAACCCCTATCGCTCCGAGCGCGAGGATCGCGAAGTCCCCGATCGCCCACTCGGGGCGATTCTCCGAGAGAATCGCGACGCGCTCGCCGGTGGTGACGCCGAGTGCCTGGAGTCCCGCCGCGAGGTGCTCCACGCGCCGCTCGACCTCCGCGTGTGAGAGCGCGATCCACTCCCCGTCGGACTCGTACATCATGGCCTCGCCCAGTGCGTGGCGGTCGATCGCGCCGAGATAGAGCTTCACCAGGGTGTCGAACTCCACCTTCTCGATCGGAACGACGGGGGCCTCACTCGGGGCGCTGGTTGCCATGTCTCACTCCGGGGTGGATCGGGGGCGGTCGTCAGGTCGGAAAGTGCTGCGCGCGCGCCCTGGCGGTGGGCACGCGCGCAGCACTTTCGGCTGGCTTCCGTGCTACCGTTGCCGTGTTGCTACTGGACGGTGGTGCCGCAGTACCGGTCGAAGGCGTCGACGAGGTCCTCCGCGATCTGATCGGCGTCCCGGCCTTCGATCTGATGCCGTTCGAGCATGAACACGAGCTCGCCGTCCTTGAGCAGTCCGATGGACGGGGATGACGGCGGGTAGCCGTGAAAGTGCTTGCGGGCCGCGGCGGTCGCATCGAGGTCCTGGCCGGCGAAAACCGTGGTCGCACGCTCCGGCCGGACTTCATGGCGTAGTGCCATGGCAACGGCCGGGCGGGCGTTTCGCGCGGCACAGCCGCAGACCGAATTCACCACGACGAGATTCGTACCGGATTCCGAAAACGACTTCTCAACGTCCTGGTCCGTGCGCAGTTCCTCCACTCCCATGCTCGTGAGCTCGTCGCGCATCGGTCGTACCAGCATCTCCGGATATGGCATGATGTCTCCTCGTGTAAATGAGATCAGTCCTCTTCAGAGTCGGCCGCATTGCGACCAGCCCAGGGGACGTCTTCCCTGTGCTCCGCCCGGTTCGCCGATCGGGCGAGGGCAAAGAGAAGATCGGAAAGGCGATTGAGGTAGATCAGAATCGCGCCGTCGACGGGTGCCTCTTTCGCCAGGGTCAAGACCCGTCGCTCCGCTCGCCGGCATACGGTCCGGGCGAGGTGGAGCCGGGCGGCGGCTTCGGTGCCGCCCGGGAGAATGAAGTTGCGGAGCGGCGCGAGGTCCTCGTCCGCGGCGTCGATCCAGCTCTCCATCTGTGCGACACGACCTCCTGGGAGCGCCGGGAGGTGGCGGGCGGGTCCGCCGCCGCTCGAAG
The DNA here is from genome assembly GCA_040905505.1 of Gemmatimonadota bacterium. GTDB lineage: Bacteria > Gemmatimonadota > Gemmatimonadetes > Longimicrobiales > Longimicrobiaceae > WHSP01. Next base: position 19,455 of record JBBDRL010000055.1, read on the forward strand.
CCGTCGGCGTCGCGAGGTGGGCGCCGATCGCAAAGAGATCCTCCTGGAGTAGTTGCAGGATCTCGACCACCGCACTCCCGCGGGCTTCCAGGGGAACGACGGCGAGGCCGATCGTGGCGTTCAGCTCGTCGATCTCACCGTAGGTCTCCACACGGAGGTGATCCTTGCGGACCCTGCCGCCGCCGAAGAGGGCGGTCTCGCCCTGGTCTCCGCTTCGTGTGTAGATCTTCAAGCGAGCTCCCGCTTTCCATCCGCCAGAGTTCGCAACGCGGCGGTGCCGAGCGACCACTCCAGCCATAGCAGACGCCGCAGGACCTTCCGGGCCGTCCACTCCTCCCCCTCGATTTCCACCTGACGCGCGCGTTCCTCGGCCGTAAGCGCCCCCATGTTCTGTACGATGAGGGCCATGGCCGTATCCAGCCGGGCCACCGCACGGGCTGGAACCTCCGCGAGCGGTGAAGCGCCGAGCCGGGTGAGCGTCCACCACTGCGCCCTGGCGAGCTCGTCGACGATCCGCCGGACATTCGCTTCGGGCGGGCCGAGGCCTTCGAGATCCTCGTCGCGGGCCCGGCGGATGTGCGGGAGCAGCCGTCCTCGAAGGCCGCCGAGCAGGCGTAGCCCGCGCAGGAGCTCAGGTTCAACCAGGGGGCGGCGGTCGGCGTCGAAGCAGACGTCACTCTCGCCGCTGGCGACTCGAGCGTCCGTGGCGATCCATTCGTCTACCGTGATCTCCAGCTCGCGATCTGCCGGTGGCACCGGCTCTCCCTGCCCGGCGAGAAAGTCCAGCCACTGCCCGAGCACTCGTGAGAATGCCTCCAGAGCTGCCTCCTTCGATCGCCCCGAAGCGACGCAGCCGGGGACCGTCAGCGAATGAACGTGTGCCGAGCCGTCCGGCCCTTCCTCCAGACCGACGGGGAAGCGGATCAGGCCTGTATTGGCTTTTCCCCTCATCTCACCACGGCCGGATCAAGTATTTCGAGTGTGCCGGCGTAAGCATCGAGCCTGGCCCGGACCCCCAGCGGTAGCGTCCAGGTCTCGGGAATGTGCCCGAAGGGTAGCCCACACGAGATGGGTACCCCGAGGGGACCGAGCCGGTCCAGCACGATTTCCGCCGGTGACGGGAGACCGGGCCCACCTTCGTCCGGGCATTCGCTCATGGCCCCCACCGCAATGGCGGCAGCGCCCTCGAGCGCGCCCGAGAGCATGAGCTGAGTCAGCAATCGGTCGATCCGGTATAGCGGCTCGCCGACCTCCTCGATGAACAGGATGGCACCGCGCGGATCGACCTGGTACTGGGTCCCGACCGTGGCCGCCAGTAGCGACAGGTTGCCTCCTGCGAGACGTCCGGTCGCGGTGCCCGGCACCAGTCCCTGCGGGTGAGGGTGCGTTTCCGGGAGAGGCAGAACTCCTGCCGGCTGATCCTCGGCGACCACCTGCCGGAGCCGCTCGAGCGCAAACCCCGGAAGCTCCGGTGCGGCGGGATGCGGGCCATGAAACGTCACGACTCCGAGCCTCTGAGCCGTCAGGTGCAACGCCGTGTTGTCGCTGAAGCCTATCAGCGGGCGGGGTCGGCGGAGGAGCGGGGACAGATCCAGGTGACGCAAGATCCGCATCGTACCGTATCCGCCGCGCAGGAGCCAGATCGCATCGTTGTCCGGTGACTCCAGGGCAGCCGATAGATCCTCGATCCGCTCGGCGTCCGTGCCGGCGAGGTAGCCGTGGCGCCCCTCGGAGTGAGCGCCTGGGAGCGGCTCCCATCCAAGCCCCGTGACGCGCGCCACGGCCCGATCGAGGGCGCCATCCGGAAGCGGGCCGGCAGCCGCGACCAGTGCGATCCTGGCACCGCGCTCGAGAGCTCTTGGCCGGATCATCTCGGCGCGACGTCTCCTCCCGCCGGCGGGGCGGGTCCGAGGAAGGCGCCGAGCGCCGCCATCGCCAGAACGGCCAGAAGAGCAGCGCTGAGATAAGGCGCCCCGATGCCGATCCGGGCGAACGCAATGCCGCCCCAGATCGGCCCGACGACGCGGCCAAGTGCCGAGAGTGACTGCGACACGCCGAGGAGCCTCCCCTGCTCAGTACTCGGGGCTCGCTGGGAGATGAGGGCCGAAATCGCCGGCACAGCCGTGCCCTGGCCGAAAGCGAGCACGGCCAGCCCGATCGCCACGCCCAGCGGGCTGGCGGCGAGGGGGGTGGTTGCCAGGCCGACGGCGAACGCGCCAGCGCCGACAAGCGCGAGGCGACGCTCGCCGAGGTGCTTCACGAGCGGCCCAACGAGCGTTCCCTGGACCACCGTCACCACCAGACCGAGATAGGCGAAGACGTAGGCGACTCCCGCAGGGGTGAGCTGCCATCGGCGGTCGGCCCACAGCGAAAGAGTCGCTTCGAGAGCGGCAAAGCCGAAGGTGATGAGGAAAAAGGCAAGGTAGAGCACGCCCATGTCCGAGCTACGGGTGAGCTTTCGGAAGTGTCGCAGGCGGGCTCGAAATCCGGAGTGCCCACCGGCAGTCCGGTCGCGGGCGCCCAGCGACTCCGGTAGCCGCACGACCGCCAGGAGCCCGTTGCCGAAGGCGAGCGCAGATGCGGCAAAGAAGGGTACGCTCATCCCGAACTGCGAAAGCAGACCGCCGATCACCGGGCCGAATATGAAGCCCAGACCGAACGCCGCTCCGATCATCCCCATGCCGCGGGCCCGCTCACGCTCGTTCGTCACGTCCGCAACGTACGCCTGCGCCACGCCAATATTGGCGCCCATCACGCCCGCCAGGATCCGAGCGGCGAAGAGCCCGCCGAGGGTCCCGGCCAGTCCGAAGAAGAGATAGGAGAGCCCCGAGCCGAACAGGCCGATCAGGAGGATCGGACGACGGCCATGGCGGTCGGAAAGCTGACCCCACCACGGTGCCACGGCGAACTGCATGAGCGAATACACTGCGACCAGCCACGTAACCGCGACCGGTGAAGCTCCGAATTCCTCGGCGTAGAGCGGCAGCAGCGGGATGACGATGCCAAACCCGACCAGGTCGAGGAATACCGTGAGGAACAGGATGGCCAGCGGCGTCCGGCTCGGCTTCCCCGGACCCGGCGGTGGCGCCGCGCCACTACTCCCGCGATCCCCTGGTCCGTGTTCGAAACGGTCGGTTGAACGCAACTCGGCGGTATCTTGTGGAGGCACCCGTTGAAATCGCAGTCTTGAACAGACGGATCCATTTCCGAAACAGCCGCGATTCGCGGCTGTGTGGGCTGTGCGGTACGTCCGGACCGCAGGCGGCCAAGCATCTGAGGTCAGGGGTCGAAGCCTCTCGGGGCCCCCCCGTTCAGGAGCGTAGCAAAGGTACACCGGTGATCGAGGCGGGACAACGCGGCGAGGCGTCTATGCCCAGGCGCGCTTTCCTGGCACAAGGAGTGCACGGCCAACAGCTTGCGCTACCCATCCCTTCAGCCGGGAGGCCTACCGAAATGCCAGACAGAATCGCGGAGCAGACCCACGATGAGGCACTGAACGATTTTTACTGGAACAGCAGCCGGACCATCGACGAGATCGTCGACGAGCTGGGCGTCGGCCGCAACACATTGTATTCCACCATCCGTCCGCAGCCTACCGGAATGAACTGTCAGACCTGTGGCGATGGAATCGTCTATACCAACCGGACGAATCGAGCCTCGGGCACCGGCACCTGCGTCGTTTGCCAGAAGGAGGTCACGGTTTCTGCGGACGCACACCCTGGGGGCGCTGTACGGCCGGGATCGGAGCCAAAGACGAGCCGTGAACCGGTGCCGGGGCGCTGGAGAGCCGACTTCGAAGCCGTGGAGCATCAGCGGATGGCGCTGATCGGTGGTGCCGCGGTACTTGGAATCGCGGTCGGCGTAGCCGCCGCGGCCACTCTTCGCCGATGAACCCATCTACTTCGACAGTACCCTTTATCATTGGATGACTGAAAACGCCAGACTGGAATCCCTTCTTCGGATGGTCCAGGCTCGGCCCGATGACGCCCGGGCCCGGTTTGGACTGGCCGTCGAATACGAGAAGCTCGGACGGTGGGAAGATGTCGTCGCCAATCTCCGCACGTATCTGGCGAAGACGGATGATGAAGGGAACGCATACGGACGCCTGGCTCGGGCCTTTCACGAACTCGGTAACGAGGAGCAGGCACGGGCGGCTTACCAACAGGGAATCGAAGCGGCGAATCGCCACGGGCACCCGACGCTCGCGGTCGAGCTCGAGGAGGAGCTCGAGGAGCTGTAGGCCCTACCCTCCCGCGCTACGTAGACGCATCACGGTCTCGATCTCGAAGGCCAATCCCTCCACACTTCGCCCATCACCCGGAATCATCAGATCGGCCTGCCGGTACAGACGCTCACGCTCCTGAAGCATCGCCGAGACGGGCCTGATGGGGTCCGGGTGATGCTTCAAGGGCCGGTCCGCCTCGTCCTCCACCAGCCTGCGGACCGTCTCGGAGGGCGACACCCGCAGCCATGCGGAGAGCGTCCCGGGCCGCAGGGCTTGAAGCAGATCCGGGTTCGTGACCCATCCCCCTCCCGGGGCGAGCACCACCCCGCGCGCGCCCGAAACCTCCCGCGTGAGCTCCGCCTCCAGCCGGCGGAAGTGCTCCTCGCCGGCTCCATCGATGATCTCCCACACGCGGCGGCCCTCCCGCCGTTCGATCTCGACGTCGAAGTCCAGAAACTCCCAGGCGAGGCGGCGCGCCAATGATTCGCCGACGCTGCTCTTACCGGAGCACATGTAGCCGAGTAAAACCACCCGCTCGATCGGATCCCCGCCCTCTGCTCTCAATTCAGTGACTCGACTCTGTTGATTTGACATTCCGGGCTTGCGTAGCACACATCCGGTTCGCATGATGCGGGCCGAGTTCCCATCCCGAAAATCCCCCGAACCGGACCCCGATCGGAAGTGCCCAATCAGCGAGACCGCATCGTCATGCGGATGATCGAGGACGAGATGAAGCAGTCCTTCCTCGACTACTCCATGAGCGTCATCGTCCAACGTGCCCTGCCCGACGTGCGTGACGGCCTCAAGCCCGTCCACAGGCGCATTCTCTACTCCATGGACGAGTCCGGCCTCTCTCCTACCAGACCCTTCAAGAAGAGCGCGACGGTCGTCGGCGACGTCCTGGGCAAGTACCACCCCCACGGGGACACGGCCGTCTACGACGCGATGGTCCGGATGGTCCAGGACTTCTCGCTTCGTTATCCGCTGATCACGGGGCAGGGGAACTTCGGGTCGATCGATGGCGATTCGGCAGCCGCTTATCGCTATACTGAGGCGCGCCTCGCGCCGATCGCGACGGAGCTGCTGGCGGACATCGAGAAGGAAACGGTGGACTACACGCCGAATTTCGACGATCGGCTGAGCGAGCCCGTCGTGCTGCCGGCGAGGATTCCGAATCTGCTGATCAACGGGAGCAGCGGAATCGCGGTGGGGATGAGCACGAACGTTCCGCCACACAACCTGCGCGAAGTGGGGGCGGCGGCGCTGCACCTCCTCGAGAATCCTGAATGTACGATTCCGGACCTGATGGAGTTCGTGCCGGGCCCGGACTTCCCGACCGGCGGACTGATCGTGGGGCGGGACGGGATCGAGAAGGCGTACACGACCGGGCGTGGCAGGATCGTGATGCAGGGGAGGATCGGACGCGAAACGCGCCGAGGGGGCCGGGAGCAACTGGTCGTGAGCGAGATACCCTACGCCACCAGCAAAACGCGCATCATCGAGCAGATCGCGGACTTGGTCAAGAAGGGTAAGTCCCCCGACATTGCGGACATGCGCGACGAGTCCGATCGCGATGGAATCCGGCTCGTGATCGAGCTGAAACGCGGAGCCGACGCGAAGAAGGTAGTACGAGGACTCCTCAAGTGGACGGCGCTTCAGTCGACGTTCGGTGTGATCGCGCTGGCGCTGGATCGCGGGATCCCGCGTGAATTCACGCTCAAGGCGATCCTCGAGCAGTTCCGGGATCACCGGGTGGAGGTCATCGTCCGCCGCTCGACATGGGAGCGGAACCGTGCGAAGGAGGAGGCGCACGTTCTGGAAGGCCTTCTGGTAGCGCTTGATAACATCGGGCGGGTCGTGGAGATCATCCGGGGGTCGCGGCGGCGTGAGACGGCTGCCGAGAAGTTGCGAAAGGAGTTCAAGCTGACGGAGCGGCAGGCCGAAGCGATTCTGATGATGCGGCTCTACAGGCTGACGCAGCTCGAGACGCGGGACCTCCGTGAGCGTCTCGACCAGTTGGAGGCGCGGATTCGCGAGTTGGAGGAGATCCTTGGCGATCCGGAACTTCAGATCGAGGAGGTGCGACGGGAGCTCCGCGAGGTCATCGACAAGTACGGGGATGTTCGGCGCACCCGTATCGTGGACGGGAAGCCCGAATCGATGATAGAGGCGATGATTGCGCGGGAAGACGTCATGGTGGCGGTCACGCACGATGGCTTTGCGAAGCAGATCCCGATGTATCTGTACCAGCGGCGAGTCGCGGCGGGGAAGCCGATCGCAGAGATGGAGCGGTTCGGGGAGGATTACCTGGAGCACGTATTTGCTGCGAGTACCGGTGATCCCCTGGTGTTCTTCACGCAATCGGGTCAGGCCCACGCGGTGGGTGTGGCGGATATCCCGGAGGCGGAGCGCAGTTCGCGCGGGCGCCCCCTGCGGCAGCTGCTCGGATGGGAGAGGGAAGATCGGGTCTGCACGCTTCTCTCGATGGCGCATCGGAGTGAGGAAGGCCTTCTGGTGTTCGTGACCGAGCAGGGCCTGGTCAAGCGGACACGTCTCGACCAATTCGGCACACAGAGAGCGGGAGGCGTCAATGCGATCAACCTACGGTCGGACGATCGGCTCCTGGACGTCCATGTATCGGATGGCAGTGCCGACCTCCTGCTGGTGAGTCGGGAAGGCCGGGTGATCAGATTCGAGGAGGGAGACGTCCCGGAGGTCGGACGGACCGCCCAGGGTGTTCGGGGGATGAAGCTGGCAGGTGGAGACCGGATCGTGGGGTCGGTACTCGTGCGGCGGGACGCGATGGTGTGCGGGGTGGCCGAGAATGGTTACGCTCGTCGGATTCCCGCATCCGAATTCACGCGCCAGAAGCGCGATGGGCGGGGGGTGGTCGGGTTCTGCGTCGAGACTCAGAGCGGCAAGCTCGCGGGTGCGAAGGATGTCGTTGAGGGAGAGGACCTGATGCTCCTTGGTGCGGATGGGACCGCGGATCGGCTGCGGATGGCCGACGTGCCGACCGGCGTCGGGGGTGATGTTCTGGAGCGGGTGATCACACGGTCTGGCAAGAGCAAGATCGCCGAAGTGACGGGGGTCGCGGGTGCGCCGGCAAGCTCCGACGCGCAACAGGATCTGGAGCCGGCACCGGCCGGCGGTGACGGAGACGACCAGTTCGACTTCCTCGAGGGGTAGCGATGCGCATCCTGATCCTGGGCGCTGGTGAGGTAGGCTTTCATCTCAGCCGACAGCTCTCGGAAGAGGGGCACGATGTAGTGATAATCGAGCAGAATCGCGAGCGTGTGCGCGCGATCGAGCACGCGGTCGACGCCATGGTGGTGCACGGCAACGCAGCCAGCCTCGTGACGCTCGAGCAGGCGGGGATACAGCGTACAGACCTGCTCCTGGCCGTGACCAGCCTGGACGAGATCAACCTGATGGCCTGCCTGTCGGCCTCGCAATACGAGGTACCGATCAAGATCGCGCGGGTCTCGAAGCCCGATTACTTCGATCGCAGCGGCATCCTTCCGCCGGAGCGGCTCGGTGTCGACCGAATGATCAACCCCGAGCGGGAGTGCGCGATCGAGACGTACCAGCTCCTGCAGAGCGCCGCGGCGACCGAGATCGCTCAGTTCGAAGGTGGGCGCGTCCAGCTCATCGGCCTCCGGGTCAGGCCCGGAGCGCCGGTGGCCGGCCGGACGCTCGCGGAGCTGGGAAAGGAGAGGCGCCGCAGCCGCTACCTCGTGGCCGCGATCGTTCGCGGCGGGAAGACCATCGTACCACGGGGGGCGGACAGTATTCAGGACGGAGACCAGATCTTCGTGATCGGCGAGCCGCGTCACCTCCCGGAAATCCTGCCGGACGCCGGCTACACCGGCTTCAGCCTCGACCGCGTGGTGATCGCGGGCGGCAGTCGCGAGGGTCTGCTTCTGGCGCAGATGCTCGAGGAGCACCGCATCGGATGCACGATCCTCGAGTCGGATCGAACACGCGCGGTTCGGCTGGCGGAGACGCTCAACTCCAGCCTGGTCCTCCATGGCGATGCCACGGATCTCGATCTCCTGGAGATGGAGGGGATCGGCGACGCGGACGGGTTCGTGGCCTATACGGGAAGCGACGAGACCAACCTGCTATCGTGTCTGCTGGCGAAGAACCTCGGGACGCCGAAGGTCATCGCAATGATCGAGCGGATGAACTACATCCCGCTGGTTTCCCGCGTCGGTGTGGACGCCGCCGTCTCCCCACGTCTCGCCACGGTTAATGCGATCCTGAGTTATGTGCGCCGCGGGTCCGTGCTGTCGGTAGCCACTCTGAAGGGGACGTCAGCGGAGGCGATCGAGTTCGACGTCGCGTCCACTTACCCTCACGCTGGGGTGCCGCTCTCCGCGGTGAAGCTTCCCGCCGGCAGTCTGATCGGGGCGATCATCCGCGGCGAAAGGGTCATCATCCCTCAGGGAAGCGACGCCGTTCGCGTGGGTGATCGGGTCATCGTATTCACCCTGGCCGATGACATCGCTCAGGTGGAGGCACTCTTTGCCTGAGAGCCGGGGGCGGTCGAGCCTCGGCGACATCACCCATGTCGTCGCGGTCATACTGCTCGCTACTTCAGTTGCCCTGACGGTGTGCGCCCTGGGCGGGATCCTTCTCCGGGACGGCTCCGTATATCCTCTGGCGGCTTCCGCGGTGATCGTCGCCGGCGTAGGCGGCGTGGGCCGATACTTCACGCATGTGCCGGACGACCTGAATCACCGGGAGGGCTTCGCGACCGTCAGTCTCGCCTGGACGGCCGTGGGTATTGCCGGAGCGATCCCTTACATCGCCTCCGGTGCCATCGCCTCACCGATAGACGCGCTATTCGAATCGATGTCCGGCTTCACCACGACCGGCGCGACCATCCTGGTGGACATCGAGACCGTCGCGCCCGGCATTCTACTGTGGCGGAGCCTCACGCAGTGGCTGGGGGGGATGGGCATCATCGTGCTCGGGATCGCGGTCCTTCCGTACCTCGGTGTCGGTGGGATGCAGCTTTTCCGCGCCGAGGTTCCCGGGCCGACCAAGGACCGTCTGCGCCCGCGTATCCGCGAGACGGCCAAGTTGCTCTGGATGGTCTACGCGGGGCTCACTCTGCTCCTCGTGGCCCTCTTCCTGATCGGGGGGATGAGCTTTTTCGACGCGGTCAATCACGCCCTCACGACCCTCCCGACCGGCGGCTTCTCGACGCGAAACGCGTCGATGGGCGCATTCCCGCCGTTCATCCACTGGGTGACGGTTGTCTTCATGTACTTGGCGGGTATCAACTTCGCCCTGCACTACCGGGCGCTCAGGGCCGGCTGGCAGCCGTACTGGAGAGATGGGGAGTGGCGGCTCTACACGACCATCATCGCTGCCGCTACGCTGCTCGTCGCGGTCACGACTCACGTACCGGGGAATTCACTGGAGGGGACGCTCCGCACCGCGGTCTTTCAGGTCGTCTCCATCGTGACCACCACAGGGTACGGAACGGCGGATTACGTGCTATGGGCCCCTTTCGCTCAGATCTCGCTCTTCCTCCTCTTCTTCGTGGGAGGGATGGCGGGTTCGACCGCGGGGGGGCCAAAGGTGGTCCGGGTTCTCCTGATCCTCAAGCACGGCTTCGGCGAGATGCGGCGCTACCTTCACCCCAGAGCAATCCTCGTGACGAAGCTCTCGGGAATGCCCGTGCCGCCGGAGGTGATGCTGAACGTCTTCGCCTTCATGATTCTCTACGTCGGGCTTTTCGGCGTCGGGACCCTCCTCATGGCGGGCACGGGGATGACCTTGGCGTCCTCGGCTGCCGCAGCGGCGACATCGATCAGCAATGTGGGTCCGGGATTCGATCAGTTGGGGCCGACGGCCAACTACGCGTTGGTCGCCGGCTGGGGGAAACTGGTGATGGTCGTCTTGATGCTGGTGGGCCGGCTCGAGATCTATACGGTCCTACTGCTGTTCCATCCGGGATTGTGGAAGCGCTGAGGGTCTTCAGGCGACAGCCGCCTCGCGCTCACCGAGCGAGGCGATATCCGCCGACCTCAAGGTGCCTCCGCATGCAAGCAGCTCCGCGACGCGCCGGGGATCCGGCTGGTAGCGCAGCGTCATGGCACGTATGCCGAGAAGCAGGTTGACCGTGACGAGCGTGCCTGGCAGTCCCGAGCGGTGGAGGATTCCGCCGAGCTGCTGGACTGCGTGCCGATCGAAGGTTCGCGCGACGACCACAACGACGTCTGGCATCTCCTCTACCGCGGCGGCGAGGGCGTCGCGGGTCTGCCCCGAGATGGTGAACCCGACCTGGGGCTGCGCCAGGACCACGCCCTCGAACTCGCCGAGGCCGAAGCGGATGCAGGGCTCCGGCCCGACCCGATCGATCCATCCGTCGCCAAGAGTCTCCTCTACAAGGCAGCGGACGCCGGCGCGAAACGGTTCCGCGGCGGAGGAGCCTCGGAACGACAACCTGCGGAGATACTCAGAGAAGTGGCGGTCCGGATCGAAGTGGCGGAAATGGGGAAGCAGTCGCTCCGCCGTGCGGCGATTCACCCAGCCGGTGGCCACGAGGGCGTCGACGAGGTCCTGCCCCGAGAGACCCGGTGAGCGTTCCGCGGTGCGCTCGAGGGCGACTTGCATACGGGTCGATTCGGCCGAGTTCGCGATCGCCTCGGCTGTAGGACCGACCAGGATTCGACTTAGATTTCCAAACCAGATCATCGACTTCTCTGCTCGCTGGGCGACCGCCGGGAGTAATGGCTGGCGCGGCGGCCCGTAATTTCTCGAGGTTGCCTGCACAATGGCAGCGCCGGCCTGAGCCGTCAAGGCCGGCAAGGCGCCAGTGGTCAAAGCACTTGCGGCCCACGACCGCGCCGCCGGTGCCTTCTTGACAGGGCGCGCGAGGCGCCCAATTTGATGCTGCTACGTTCCTCGTACCCCCGGCGAAGTTGAGACGCTCCTGGATCCCCGCTGCCCTCGGCGCTCTGTTCCTTGCCGCCTGCACGATCGAGCAGACGCCAGAACGCTATATCGATCGGGAAACGACGCCGGTGGGCGAGATCGAAACCTCCCGACAAGAGCTCACGGCGAGGCTGCTGTCGAGCGCTGTTGCTGTCCGTCGCGGGGACCGAATCGGCCTCGTTGCAGCACTCTCGCCTACGACGGACGCGGTCGTACTCCTCTCTGGCGATGGCTCCGAGGAGACGGCGCTGGGACGGGGCGAGGTGGTCGAAACGATCATTCGCCTGGCGTCCGGGGCAGAAGTCGCGATGGACGACCCGTTGGTAACGGTCGCGGAACCGAACAACATTGCCTGGTTCCTGGCTCGGTACCGTTTGCTAGACGATCAGGACGTCGAGAGCGGGTTGAACTTCTCCGGTGTGTTCATCCGACAGGATGGTGAATGGCGGCTCGTGCAGGGGCATCTATCGCCCTCCGTCAGTCCGAACCTTCGGGCTCCTCCTCCGTCAGCGACACCGACGGGAGGCGGATGACGGCGGTATCCGCCTCAGTGAATATTCGTCGTGTCATCGGCATCTCCTCGAGCCCGGGCTGGAAGGCCAGGCGTTCGGTGAGCGCCGCGGAGTACGCCTCCTGATTGATGTCACCGGCTCGCAGGAGCGTTCGGAGAACTTCATTGCGCCGGATCCCGACGCCCCCGGGGCTTTCCTGTGGATGATCAATCCGGGGGTCGAGGAGGAGTCCCGCCAGCGTTGCGGCTTCACCGAGCGTCAGCTCCTCAGGCACCTTTCCGAAGTACTCCTGAGCGGCGAAGTGAATGCCGAAGACCTCGTAGCCCCGTGATTCGCCGAGATAGACGCGGTTGAGATAAAGCTCGAGGATCTGCTCCTTGCTCATCCTCTGCTCGAGGAGCGGTGCCATCACCAGTTCGCGGGCCTCCCCCGTGAGGCTTTCTCCCAGCAGATGGATCTGTCGCACGAGCTCCCGAGGGATCGTGGTCGCGCGTTGCTCGCGTGTGCGCAACGCGCCTCCCTCGAGGAAGCCTGGGTCCACCGTCGCGAGGAACGCCGGCGGTACGTAGTCAGGCATGTCCGACAGGCCGGTCCAGTCGGGCCGCTGCATCGCTGTGGCACGCTGCTCGAGAATCCCCGCGCGAATCTGACCGTCCAGCGCGATCGCGAATCCCGCGACCATTCCGATGATGATGCAGCCGCTCGCGAGCACCCCCAGGACCTGAGGAGAGCCAGAGATCGGCGTGCGCTCCCCCTTCACCCGCGTCAGGTGCCCCCCGCGGCGAGGCGCTTTCCCACCCAACATCTTTCCGCGCTTCACACTGCCCCTCCCCTGAGGTTGAAGTGTCCTCGCCCCCGGGATCCGACCGGCGAGCTCCTAATCTGAGTACTCCCGGTTCAGCATGCGAGAGGTGGCTTCGAGCCATTCCGGCGCTGCTGCCTCGGGCAATTCCCATTCCTGCCCTGCCCCGGGCTCCGATCGATCGATCCACTGTGGCGACAGGCGTTTGCCGTGTTGCCACCACCTGCCGGACGCGTTACCGTTCGTGCATCGAATCGCCGTTGACCCACCGAATGCAGCAGGGCTCCATGTCGAAGCTCGAGTCCACATATTTCCGCCGGGGTTTTGGCCGTACCAAAGAGATCGAGCCAGTCGTACACGCCGAGTACCACAGCATGCTCGTCGAACGCATCCGGGAGGCGGGCAACGAGTTGCATTTCGGCGACGGACCGCAACAAGTCAGCATCCGACTGGCCGATTCGTTCGGCTTCTGCTACGGCGTCGACCGCGCCGTGGATTACGCCTACCAGACCCGGGCTCAGTTCCCAGATCGCCGCCTGTTCCTCGTCGGCGAGATCATCCACAATCCGCATGTGAATTCGCGCATGCGGGACATGGGGATTCAATTCCTCCAGCCGGGAGAAGGTGGGAGTTTCGACTTTTCGTCCGTCGCGCCCGAGGATGTCGTCATACTGCCGGCATTCGGTGTGACGGTGCACGACTTCGAGACGCTTCGCGAGCTCGGCTGTTCCCTCGTGGACACTACGTGTGGCAGCGTCCTGAACGTCTGGAAGCGGGTCGAGCAGTACGCGCGGGATGGCTATACCGCCCTGATCCACGGAAAGTACTATCACGAGGAGACGAAGGCGACGGCAAGCCAGGTCTTCCGGCATCCCGGAGGACGCTACATCGTCGTACTCGACATGGCCGAAGCTCGGCTGGTGATGGACTACATCGAGCAGAAGCCGGAATCGCTGTCTCGTGAAGAGTTCCTCGCGCACTTTCGCAATAAGTCATCGCCGGGATTCGACCCCGACGAGCACCTGACGCGAGTCGGCTGCGCAAACCAGACGACGATGCTGGCCGGCGAGTCGCTTGCCATAGCGGCCGAAGTCGGTCAATCGCTAGAGAGGCGATTCGGCGGTTCCCCGGACTTCGAGCTGAGCGAGCACTTTCGCTCGTTCGACACGATCTGCTCCGCCACGCAGGAGCGTCAAGACGCAATCATAGAACTGATGGAGGCGCCAGGTGGGCCGCCCGACGTGATGGTGGTGATTGGCGGGTACAACTCCTCGAACACGAACCACCTGGCGGTGATCTGCTCCCGTTATACGATGACCTACCACATCGCCGATGCCGCCTGCATCGACGCGCAATCCGCGACCATTCGTTTCAAGCCCAACGGAACGCCGCTGGACGCTGCGGAGGTCGAAGCGGAGGGCTGGTTGCCAACCGGTCCGCTTACAGTGGGCATGACAGCGGGAGCTTCCACGCCGAACAACAAGATCGGTGAGGCCGTGGAGCAGATCCTCTTCACCCGTGACCTGGACCCAGCGAGCGTACCATTGCTGAAGTGATCGGCGTGGGGGCGGGACGACGGTGGCACCCCGGATCGGTAGCTCGATCCGGGGTGCCTGCCGCTTCCCGCCTCGGGAAGGTCCGTATTGGTCGGCTCCGTTGGTCGGATCCGTTCTCGCCAGTGGGCGAAGTGAACCTGGTGCGGAGGCGAGGTGGCGTTCTTCCGCTAGCACCGGAGCGATTTGCCGCCAGCGCGCGCCGGCGGGCGCTCGGACGAGCGACCTATCTCGTGAAGTAGTACACTGCGGCGCCTACCGCGACGCCGATGACCGCGACGGCAAGCCCGGCCCCAGCGATCGCAGCGCCGGCAGCCAGCACTCCCCAGCCACCGCTGATCTGCGCCAGTTCTTCCTCGCTGAGCAACCGTACGTCTACTGGCGTAGCAGCGGGATACGGTTCGAGTTCCAGAAGTCCATTCATTGCTCGCTCCTTCGGTGAGATCGGATTCCGCTCCTCAACCGAAGAGCGCAGGGCCGAGCAGCCCGTAGCCGAAGATCAATCCGACTACAGCGGACAGCACCAGAAAGAAAATGGTGAATGCCGGGTTCTCTCGGTACGCCGCGCGGATCTGAATGAGAAGCAGGTCCATGGTTTATCCAGGCTCGGGTGATAGGATGGGCCGCTATCCGAACAGGCGCGGCCCGAGAGCGGAGTACCCGAAGTCGAACCCGGCAGCAAAGCAGCTGGCTAAGAACGCCGCTACCTGAATCGAACTTCCTCCGGCGATCGCAGCGGCTTCATCCGGGCTTAGAGGGGTCACCTCCTGGTCGATCGAGTCCATTGCGCGGCTCCTCTCGATGATGTGTGATTCCTGATGATGAACTGTGCACGGCCATGCGCAGATCAGTATAGGGACATCAGCGAGAAAGTCGTTGCTCCTGAAGGTCGGGAATTGCCGGGGAGATCACGCCCGGATCGTCGGAGAGGACAGGACTTCGGCACGCATCCATCGCTCCAGAAGCCATTCCCATCCGAGCGTTTCACGAACCGCTGCTGGCGTCGTGCGAAAGACTCGCTTCATCTGATGGCACAGCGCCGAGTGGTCCGCGTATCCGAGGGCACACGCGTGCGTCAGGATCGATTTCTCCGGTTCGAGCTGAATGCGGAGCGCCGCATGCAGCGCCCGCGCAGCCTGCAGCCAGCGACTCGGCGCCGGCAGCCCCTTCTTCCGAAATCGAAACCGTGTGCTCGACTCCGCTGCTCCAAGCGATTTCAATAATGGACCGATTTCCGAGAATCGGGGCGCCTCCGTAAAGATCTCACAGATCAGATGATTGAGGGTGGGAGAGAGCCGAAGCCCGAAGAGCGGGAGCCAGTCGACCACCTCGCGCCCCAGGTTCGTGCTCGACGTCAGGGGCCGACGCAGCGACTCGCCCAGCGGCGCATTCCCCGCGACGACCGCCCTCACCGACGCCCGGGCCGCCTGGCCCGCGATGAATAGTCCATCCGTGATGTCGGGGGCGAGCGATAGTACGACCGGTACGGCCGGGAGCCGGTGCCGAATTCCCCGAACGGTTTCCGAGCACGTCTGCCAGTCGACATTCCGCGAGCTGACGTGTAGCGCCAGAACCGATCCGGGGACGATTTTCGTGACGTCGATCTCTCTCACCATCACCGAGGTCGAGCTCGGCGTATATGGCGGACGAAGATGCAGAACAGGATACACGGGGCTGAGTCGCTCCGACGGGGCCGTCGGGCGGCCGTCCGGCAGGTGCTGCGACGTCCGGTTCAGCCGGGCGGCCGCAGGGGCATAGGTGGAGGTCATTGCTCTATGCGGGTTGTTGGTGGGCTCGATTCTCCTGAAGCGTGCGGGCCGCCGGGCAACGCTACGGCGCGCCGCCCGGCGGAGAGACCGGTTTCCTCTAAGGGCGTGGAGACCAGATGTTGCAGCGTCAAGGCTCGGTATCCGCGGTGAGATGAGGTGGAGGGAGAGAGCCGGGTGGCTCTTGGGGGGATCCTGCAGGTGCCCTCTGAAGATCGGCCGCCTTCGGCGTCGTCATCGCCGCTTCGCCGCCGGCACGCATTCCAAGGGCAACGCCCGTTCCAAACCGCCAGCGGCTGCGCCCGTGGGCCCGAAAGCCAGACGCAGCAGCGAGTTGTGTCCGCTACGCAGCCCGCCTGACTCCTCGCTGGGGCTGTGTCCCTCAGCCACACTGCGCCGCCCGCGGACCCACTCGCACCAACATCTGTGCCCCGACCGTTAGGCTGCGGTCGATGACTCGCAACCGCCCGGCCCGAGAGGGGCCTCGGCACGCCGAACGGTCCGGCCCGTGCTGTCGACATCTGCGAAACTGGCGCTTTCACGTCGTTCCTGAGGACTCCGGCAATGATCGGCCGCTCCGCTCACCGAGCCGATTGGCAGGGTCCGTGTGCCGCCCTCGTGACAGCCCCGATTACAGACTGTTACCGCAGGTAACACCTGACACCGACGGCTCCATGTGCTTGTAAGGGGCGGAACGCCGCCCTAGATTCGCATGACCAGCCCGGTCTCGACCTGCTCGTTCGGGTCACCCATCTCCCTCGCCATCGCCCCGAATGACGGCTCGCATCGCGATCGTCGCCCCGAGTGAATCCTTTTCAGAGGTCTGGCCGCAGCTCGCATCGTTCGCGGGCGCGCAGATCGAGCACGGATCGACTGTGGGGCAGATCCGGTCGCTTCAGGCAACCTGCGGCGTGCTGGTGGCAGCCGGCGGCATGGAGGAGGATGCGATAGCGATCGTGCGCGAGCTTCGGGCGGCCCAGGCTCCGGATGCGGTGGTTGCTGGTGCCGAGACGAACTACCGCGCGGTGGCGGAGATTCTTCAGGCGGGAGCGAGCAATTACTTTGCGCTTCCGTGCGATGCGGCGTTGTGTCGCGGGTGGTTCGTCGACCGGGTGGAGCGGTTCGTCGATCGGCGCAACGCAGAGAGCTTTGCCGAGGACGAGCGCGAGCGCTTTGATTTCTCGCGCCTCATCGGAAACAGTCCGCAACTGCGAGCGTCGTTACGCCGCACCTCCCGGATTATCCCGCGAGGGAATGCAACAGTGTTGATCACGGGAGAGACGGGTACCGGGAAGGAGCTGCTCGCTCGGGCGGTGCACTACAACAGTAATCGCGCGACAGGACCGTTCGTCGAGATCAACTGCACGACGTTGCCTGAAAACCTGCTGGAGGCCGAGTTGTTCGGGTACGAACCGGGTGCCTTTACGGATGCTCGCCTAGCCAAGCCCGGGCTCTTCGAGGTGGCCAACGGCGGCACGCTCCTCCTGGATGAGATCGGCGACCTTTCGGCGCCCCTGCAAGGCAAGCTGCTCCGCGTGCTCGAAGAGAAGCGTGTACGCCGGCTCGGCGCGATTCGCGACGTCGAGGTCGATGTCAGAGTCGTCGCCGCGACGCATGTCAATCTGCCGCTGGCCATCAGCGAGGGGAGCTTCCGAGAGGATCTCTATTACCGCCTCAACGTCGTACCCATCCGACTTCCCGCACTCCGCGACCGCGGTGACGACGTGCTCCTGCTCGCCGAGCATTTCCTCGAGCGCTTCAGCGTAGAGTACGAGATCCGAACGCCCCCCATCACGCCAGACATCCGCCGTGCACTTCGCACCCATACCTGGCCGGGCAATGTAAGGGAACTGCGCAACTCGATCGAACGCGCCGTCCTGCTCGGCGACGGCAACCTGTTCGTCGACGACCTGTTTCCAGAGGACTCCCTGCCTCCGCCCGCCAACGGCGTGATCCCATTCCCCGCTACCATCCGCACGATCGTTCAGAGGGCGGCACACGCCATGGTGGATCGCTGCGGCGGAAACAAGAGCGAGGCGGCGAAAGCCCTGGGGATCAGCCGAAAGCACCTCTATACCTTGCTCACCGAGAAGGAGGTGGGGGGTGGCTGACGGGGTCGATCTTGAGCATCTCACAAGACGTGCGAAGCAGCTCACAAGGAACCGGAATTACAAAAGGGTCAGCGAGCTACTCAGCGGGATCAGCCGGGATATAGTTGTTGCTGATCCTGAGCTCACCCTCATGCTGGCTTCAGCGTGGTCTTATCTCTTTCGCAACGCAGCCGCCAAACAACTTCTGTTGGACGCCGCAGCCGGGATCCGCGCCTCGAGGGTGCATTCTATAGCGCGTCGCTGGCAGAATTTGATGGCTATCCAATTGATACGTGAAGGACAGATCAACGACGCCGAACGCCTCCTGCTCGAGTGCTTAGGAAGTGCGGAGCGGGATTCGCACCTTCGGCTCGTCGCCTATGCAAGCAATGGGTTGGGAATTGTCGCCAGTCTCCGGGGAGAGGTTGAAGGAGCGATCCGTTGGTACCGTCGTATGTTGGCCGCGTCGCAGCAACTGGGCGATCGGTTCGGGGTTGGAACGGCCCATCACAATCTCGGGCTCGTCCTAAGGGAGTGGGGCAGATGGCATGACTCGGTATCTCACTTTCGTTTGGCGGAGGAATACTTCGGATCCGAAGGCACGCCCGAAGAGCGTGTCTTTACCACATCCGAGAGGGCGATGCTCTCCCTGGCCATTGGCGACTTTCCCCTCGCTGAGCGGCTCGCTCGAGGAGCTGTGGAGAAGGCCTATCAGTTGGGTAGCCCGTTTCTCACCGGAACTTCATTGCGCGTCCTTGGAGCGATCCTGCTGGCTGCGTCCCAAACGACAGAAGCCCGCATTCATTTGGAGAATGCGAGAAAACTCTCAGCTTTTCTCGAGAGTAATTTGCTGAATGCCGAGATTTATGAGGAGCTCGCGATGGTGGAGCTTGTGGAGTCTGCGCCAGAGCTGGCGGAAGAACACAAAATCACAGCCCTCGGCTACTATCGCCGACTGGGTTCAGAAAATCATTGTTCGCGATTTGAATCCCGTTTTCGAGCTTGCGGCGGGGGCTCGGCTCGGCTAAAGATTGCCGCTTTGCTGAAGGAGGTTCACACTTCTGCTGAATTCGGGAAACAGGCTTCGAAAGATTTCAAATAGCTCTGGGTCATATGCAACATAGTCCTCTTCCATGAGGTTGAATGCTTCTTGAGGAGTCAATGGTTGCCGATAGCTGCGGGTCGTTGTTAGCGCGTCGAATACGTCCGCGAAACGAAGAATCCGTGCCGTAAAGGGAATCTCGTTCCCTTTCAATGCATCCGGATAACCACCGCCATCCCAACGCTCATGGTGCGATCGGACCATTGCGCGGATATCCCACGGAAATTCGGTCGCCGATAGGATTTCGTCTCCAGCTACGGTATGCCGCTCCATCACCTGTCGCTCCTCATCGGTCAATCGCCCCGGCTTATTGAGTATGCCCTCCGGGACTTCTGTTTTCCCGAGATCATGAAGCAGTGCTCCCATTCGAAACCAGACCATGTCGCGAGCAGGGATATCGGTCTCGGCAGCGATTCTGCAGGCATACGTTGCGACCCGTTGGCAGTGTCCGCTGGTATATCGGTCCTTGGCTTCAATCGATTCACCCCACCTTTCCACAAGTGACAGGAAATCCTCCTCGAGCTGCGCAAACCGAGCATCGATATCCGCCTGCTCTTGCTTAGCCTGAAGAGTCGAAAAAAGGGAATGTGCTTGATTTAGAGCGTCAAGTGCTTCTCGGTTGCGATCCTCGCTGCGCAAGACAAGCGACAATTCGCGATAGGTGTCCGCGGCGATTAGCGGATATCCAAGAGATGTCGCCAGCGATATTGCTTGCCTGAAGTGAGACTCGGCAAGGTGAGGCTTTCCGGTCTCACGGAAAATGACTCCATAAGATTTTAGGGCATCGGCCTTTAGTTGGCCGTTGCCGAGTCGGCTCGAAATCTCGAAAGCCTCATCACAACTTGACCTCGCGCTCTCCAGGTCTCCGAGTGCCAGCAAAAGTTCGGTCTGATTTGTTAGGACGATACCTTCAACTTGGACGTCGTCGATTAACCGGCAGATGTGGAGCGCTCGTGATAGGGCTGCTGAGGCACTATCGTAGTCGCTCATGTCCGTGTGGAGCATTCCCAAATTGTTTAGCACGCGCGCGACGCGCTGCTGATGACCGATCGCTTCGTAAGCAGATAGCGCGGTTCGGTAATACGCTAGTGCTTCAACTAAGTCGCCTCTAATATTAGCGATGATTCCGAGGTTCAACTCAATGTCACCGCCGGTCCGGCGATCGCTTGCCTTTACAGCCAAACCCCGCGCTTCGTTGTAGCACGATTCCGCGTCATCTATGTCGCCCGAACGTTGGTAAAGTATGCCTAGTCCGTTGAGCGATCTGGCAGCCCTTTGAGAATCGCCGACTTGCTTTGCAATCGCCAATGCGAGCTCAAAGTATTCAACGGCAATCGCGCGGTCACTGCGAGTACTGTACAAAAGCCCGAGCCGTAGGATCGATTCCACGAGATCGTCAATCTGGCGGTTCCGCCAGCTGGTTTCGAATACGGCCTCGCACAGGTCAACGGCTGATTGCCATTGACCTGCCTTTTCGTACGCATCTGCTCGGTCGAGCAGGAGTTGAGTACGGTGGAACATTCCGGAAGTGTAGCGTGCACCCGCAGAAGGTCGAAAGGGCTCCGATAAATCGGAGCCCTTTCGACTGAGCGGGGAGGTCGGGCTTGGTTCGTTCAATTACCCTCACCGTTGGCGTATACCCCGCTTCCGTTACTCGGGGATGTCGGCTCAGGCGCCGTCGGGTTATCGGCAGTGCAGCCG
>JBBDRL010000056.1:0-7270 GCA_040905505.1 Gemmatimonadota bacterium
CCATCCTTCGAACGAGCACCGGCCACGACTTCAGCCTCTACAAGCGCTCGACCGTTCTGCGCCGTCTCGAGCGGCGGCTACTCTTCAACGGCGTTGCCGGCATCGAGGACTATCTGCGCCTCCTGGCGGTGAACGAAGCCGAATCCCGGTCGCTCGTCCGCGACCTCCTGATCTCGGTGAGCGGCTTCTTCCGCGATCCCGAGGCCTTCGAGGCGTTGAGCAAGCTCATCCCCTCGCTCTTCGAGGGGAAGGGCCCGGACGATTCGGTCAGGGTGTGGGTGGCCGGGTGCGCAACGGGTGAGGAGGCTTACTCTCTCGCGATCCTGCTCGACGAACACGCGGCTACGCTCGATCAGCCGCCCCTCATCCAGATGTTCGCAACCGACATCGACGAGCGGGCATACGCATGGGGGCGCGAGGCCTTATACCCCGCCACCGAGGTCGCCGACATCCCCGCAGAGAGGCTCCGCCGCTACTTCACCCGCGAATCCGGCGGCTATCGGGTCCTGAAATCGCTCCGGCAGAGCGTGCTCTTCGCCGTCCACAACGTCCTGCACGACCCGCCGTTCTCGCGCATCGACCTGATCAGCTGCCGGAACCTGCTCATCTACCTGCAGCCGGAGGCGCAGGAGCGGGTCCTCGACACATTCCACTTCTCCCTGGCGCCCGGCAAGCTCCTCTTTCTGGGTGCCTCCGAGAGCGCCGGATCCGCGGTTCACTTCACGCCGACCGGCGACAAGCAGAGGATCTACAGGCGCGACGACACGCCGCACCACGCCCCGCCTCGCGGAGCGGCCACGGATCTCGACGCGTCGCCGCGCGACGTCCCGGCCAGCGAGCCGGCCGACGGCTCTGAAAGCCCCTTCTCGTATGGCTCGCTACATCTCGGGATGCTCGAGACGTACGCACCGGCCAGCCTGATCGTCAACGAGCAGCTCGACGTCGTCCATCGCTCCGCGCGTGCCGGACACTTCCTGCACATGGGCCAGGGTCAGCCGAGCCACAACCTTCTCGACCTCGCGCGGGGGCATCTGCGCATGGACCTCCGCACAGCCCTCTACCAGGCTTTCGAGAACGGGCTGGAGACCACGCGCGCGGTGCCGGGCGATGAAGCGGGGAAGTCCCTCATCATCCGTGTTCACCCACCCGTAGAGGACGCCACGGGGGGTCGATTCGCGCTCGTCGTCTTCGCCGAGCAGGCCGCGCCGGAAACGTCGAACGTGCTCCCGGCGGACGGGTCGGACCTTCGCGCCGTCTCTCACCTCGAGGAGGAGCTGCGACGGACCAAGGAGCACCTCGAGTCGACGAGCGCGGCGCACGACCACATGGTCGAGAGCCTCCAGTCGGCGAACGAGGAACTGCAGTCCATCAACGAGGAGGAGCGGGCGGCGACCGAGGAGCTGGAGACGAGCCGTGAGGAGATCCAGTCGATCAACGAGGAGCTGACGACGATCAACCAGGAGCATCAGGGCACGATCGAGGAGCTGAAGCGAACGAACTCCGATCTGCAGAATCTCATCGAGTCAACGGAGATCGGTACGATCTTCCTGGATCTTTCGATGCGAATCCGGCGCTTCACCCCCTCGGCGAGCACCCTCTTCAACTTCGTGGCGGCCGACCAGGGCCGACCGCTGGCTCACATCACCCACACGCTCAACTATCCCGACCTGCTCACCGACGTCGAGAGCGTACTGAGCTCCCTCGTCCGGATCGAGCGCTCGATCGTGAGCGACTCCGGCGAATGGTACATCGTCCGCATCAACCCGTACCGCTCGCTCGAACAGCGGGTGGAGGGCGCCGTGCTGACGTTCTTCAACGCGACCGCGCAGAAGCGCGTCGAAGAGGAGCTGCGCGAGGCGAAGCTCGTCGCGGAATCGGCGAACCTGGCGAAGGGGACATTCCTGGCGACCCTGTCGCACGAGTTCCGCACGCCGCTCAACGGGATACTCGGATACGCGGACCTCCTGGCATTCGACGGCCACCTGAACCCCGCGCAGGAACAGAAGGTGGTGCGGATCCGTTCCGGAGTCTGGCACCTCGATTCGATGGTGAACGAGATCCTCGCCTTCGCCAAGCTCGATGAAGGTCGCGAGACCGTGCGCACCGAGTCTTTCGATGCGCGGGCCATCGCGAAGGACGCCGCGATCCTCGTGGAGCCGGCGGCCAAGGCGAAGGGCCTCGATCTCATCGTAACCGTTCCCGAAGAGCCGATCGAAGTGGAGACGGACGGCGGGAAGGTCCGTCAGATCCTCATCAATCTCATCGGGAACGCGGTGAAGTATACAGACCAGGGGGCGATCACCGTGAGGGTGGAGGAAGCAGGTGAACTGGTCGTCTTCGAAGTCCGCGACACCGGCCCCGGCATCGCGCTGGAGAACCATGAACTCATCTTCAAGCGCTTCTGGCAGGTGGACGGCTCGGCGACCCGGCCATTCGGAGGTCTGGGCGTAGGGCTGGCGGCCGCGAGGGAGTTCAGCCGGCTCCTGGGCGGGGATGTGGAGGTCGAGAGCGTGCTGGGCGAGGGCAGCACCTTCCGACTACTGCTGCCCGCCGTAACAACAGAACCGCAGGTCGTCACCCTGGTCGGGCACGAGACCGCGTAGCTCCCGGCCGTCCCACGGAGGGGCGACGACGCGGCCGCGATGCGGAGCCGACCTCGACCATGAGACCGCGAACGGGAGTATCGCCCAACCGCATGCAGCGCGGATCGCGGATCGCGGCACCAAACGTATTGAGGCAGACATCCCGGTTCAGCGCCTCCTGCACCACCACTTTGCGCGGACCAGTGTGATTGTCGGCGATCATCCCGACGGTCCAGTAAGTGCGAGGGCCGGCTTCTTTCCGTCGCGCGCGGAGACACCACGGTCGCTTCCGGGCGACGGCGCCGCTGGCAGGGCGGCAACGAAACTCCGACGCTATTCCGCCAGGTAGACCTTCCCACGAGGTAGAGGTGTGATGAGACTCGCTGAATTCATACTTGCGAACCGCGAGCCGATCCTGCGCGAGTGGGAGGACTTTGCGCGTACCTGCACACCGGCGAGCGGCTCCATGGACGTCGAGGCGCTGCGGGACCACGCCGATCAGATGCTCACAGTGATCGCCGCGGACCTCCAGACCCCCCAGGATGGGCTCGAACAGTCGGAGAAGTCGAAGGGGCGGGCACCATCCGAGGATCCAGACCCCGCGACGGCGGCCGAAAAGCACGGAGCCGATCGGGCGGAGAGCGGCTTCTCCGTGGAGCAGATGGTTGCCGAGTACCGGGCCCTGCGCGCGAGCGTGATCCGCCTCTGGACGAAGGAGAAGGGCGAGCTGATTCCTGCGGACGTGGAGGATCTGACACGCTTCAACGAGGCCATCGACCAGGCCCTGGCGGAATCCGTGACGGAGTACACCCAGGAGTTGGACGATTCCAAGGAGATCTTTCTCGCCATCCTCGGCCACGACTTGCGGACGCCCCTGGGCGCGATCTACACCTCTGCCCGCTTCATGCTCGATCTGGACGAGATGAAGGAGCCGCACCGCACCCTCATCGCGCGCATCGAGCGGAGTGCCACACGGACGGTTCAACTGGTAGGGGACCTGCTGGACTTCACGCGGAGCCGGCTCGGAGAAGGGATCCCGATCACACGTGGGGAGGTGAACCTGGGACGGATCGTGCGCGACGTCGTCGAAGAGATCTCGGCGGCACACCCGGGCGCTCGGATCGAGGTCGATACGCGTGTGGAGGAGCGTGGGGAGTGGGATCAGGCGCGGGTGAGTCAGGCGCTGAGCAACCTGATCTCCAATGCCGTGCAACACGGCGCGGCGGGAACCACCGTCCACGTCGACGTCGCTGGCGAGGCTGATCAGGTCGCCATCGCGGTCCGCAACCGGGGGGTGGTGATCGGACCCGAGGATCTCGACGGAATCTTCAACCCGATGAAGGCGCGGGTATCACCCCTCAAAGCCATGGGCGGGGGCCCGACGGGCAACCTCGGCCTGGGACTGTATATCGTCGAGCGGATCGTCAGCGCGCACGGGGGGCGCATTCAGGTGGAATCGTCGGAGGGCTCGGGTACCACCTTCACGATCTACCTGCCCCGCCACGAGAGGGAGAAGGCGGGTCGATAGCCGTATCGGCGAGATCCCGCTCGTCAGTCGCGGGGACTTCCGCCCCGCCGGCCAGCCGAGCGTAGATCGCTCTCGGCGTTTTGAGGTTCGCGCGTACTGGCGCAAGAGTATAGGAAGCGGCCCCGGACGATCCGCGTCGGGGCCGCTTCTTTGATCACGTCTCTTTGAGTCGCTTCCGGCTCGACCCTTCCCGATCAAGCTTCCCGTAGCGGGATGCGCGACGGGTGTGCTACCGCTTCTTCTGCTGGCTACCCTGCTGGGCCTTCTCCTTCCCCTGCTGTTTCTGAGGCTGTGTTCGCGTCTGATCAGTCTGCCGCTCCTGGCCGCTGCCGCCCTGTTGCTTTTGACCAGACTGCTGATTCCGGTCACGCTCTTGCTGAGCCATCGGGGCCTCCGCGTTAGGGTCAAACGACCGGCTGAGTAGGAGTTCATCCGGCCGAAGCCAGTGCTGCAATCCACATGCCTGATCTGCACGCCGAAGAGACCCTCTATCGCGGCACCGCAACTGACTCTCTCCGCCGAAGCCGCCGGTCCGCACCGTGCAGAACTGGATCGGCGGCAACGACTACGAGCCTTGTGGCGCCCTCGTACGAGCCACCGATCAGCGTGGGCAAGCTGCCTTCAGATCTACGTTCCTTCACCCACCGCGAGTGCATGAGCGATGCGTCCGCGTAATCACGGCGCGAGACTGGGGATGGGTACTCGCGGCACCTCGCGAGTCCGATCGGGCTGTTGCACGGACACTCCCGCCAGATCGCTTCCGGCCGGCCTCTGGTAGACCCGAAGTCCGAATTCCGGGAAGATGGTGACGATGTGGTCGAAGATGTCCGCCTGAATGGCTTCGTAGTTCGCCCATCGGATGTCCCGCACGAACACGTAGATCTCCAGCGGCAAGCCCTCCGCGGTGGGGGCAAGCTGGCGAACGAGGAAGGTCATGTCCTGGCGGATCATGGGGTGCTGCCTCAGATAAGCCCAGACGTAGGCGCGCAGCATGCCGAGATTGGTGAGGCGCCGCGCGTTTGCAATGACGCTTGGATCTGTGCAGTGCTGCCGGTTGTACTCGTCCAGTTCCGGGGTCTTCGCGGCCACGTAGTCCCTGAGAAGCACGAAGCGCCCGAAGTGCGCAACCTCTTCCTCGCTCAGGAAGCGCACCGTTCCCATGTCGATGTGGATGGCGCGCTTGATCCTGCGGCCGCCCGAGTCCTCCATGCCGCGCCAGTTCTTGAAGGAATGCTCCAGGAACTTGTGCGTAGGAATGACGGTGATCGTCTTATCCCAGTTCTGAACGCTGACGGAGTTGAGAGCGATGTCCACCACATCTCCGTCAGCACTGAACTGCGGCATCTCGATCCAGTCACCGACGCGGATCAGGTTGTTGGCGGCCAGCTGAATGCCGGCAACGAGCGAAAGCAGCGAATCCCTGAATACCAGCATCAGGATGGCCGTCATCGCCCCGATTCCGCTGAAGAAGACGAGGGGCGATTCGTCCATCAGCGTCGCGACGATGAGGATTCCGCCGATGCAATAGAAGACGATGCTGACGACCTGGAGAAAACCCTTGATCGGCCGGTCCCGAGCCGCAGGCAAGCGGTTGTACACCTCGGTGACCAGATCCAAGACCGCGCTCATCACGCGCAGCAGGAGGAGAATCGTGGCGGCCGCCACCACGCGGCGCACGAGGCCCTCGAGCCCGGCCGGAAGTCCAGGCACGAGCCCGACACCCTGATGCGCGATGAATGCCGGCACGAGCCATGACAGCCGGTGCAGGACCTTCGAGTTCAGAAGGAACTCGTCCCAGGTGGTCGGCGTGGCTCGCGTGAGCCTCGCGATGATGCGTAGGAGGTATCGCTGCACGGCGACCAGCGCTACCACGCACGCCACCGCCACCAGCGCGAGTCCGATCAGCATCGCCAGGATCGGGTAGAGCTCGGCCCATCCGGCGATACTTTCGAGCCACGGTGACGAAACGTCGGCCGTTCCTGTCCCGTCCGGCTCGGACGCTTGAAGAGCCAGATACATGAGTCACTCCCTAAGTAAAATCGTCGGATTGATAGGCGTGCCGGTTGACGCGCGCGTGCTGACGGTCCCGGTGCAGTAGAACCGCCGGGCGTCTCCTACCATACGGCAGAGGCTAGTCGCAGTTCCGCCGCGCTCCTCGGTAGGCGCCTGCTGGGCGAAATAGCCGGCCTGGAGCTACCGGTTGTGACCGTACGATTCATCAAGAGGAGTCTGCGGGGAATATAGCCCTTGCCTGCCCCCTTCCCCGGCGCTAATCGTGAGGCGTGGCATTCGCATCGTGCTCGGGGCGTTGGTTGCCTCCGAAATGCGCCTCTTCCATCCGCCTCTCACTGAAAGATCTAGATGAATTACAATCACAGGATCGTAACCAGGGAACGGATCGCTGTGCTCGTGCTCGGATTGGCCGCCGCGTCGTGCGCCTCCGAGGCGGATGAGGTCGACACGACTGCGGCACCGGACACGAGCGCCGCGATGGAAGCGTCCGTCGCCGTAGCGGATGGAGGGATCTTGGTCGACGGGTGGATGGGGCGGATCGACGCGCAGGAAGTCGAGGCGGGCAACACTCTCGAGGACGCTCGATTGGCGATGGAAGGCGATGTACTGCGGGTGACGACGGGCCCGGCGGTAACGTACTGGAATCCCGCGAACACGGCCACCGGGGAGTACACGGTCAGCGCGACCTTCACCGAGGCGGAGTACATGAGCATCAACGATCACCCGCATCCGTACGGGATCGTGGTGGCAGGAAACGACTTGGGCACGGACCAGCAGAGCTATCTCTACTGCGCCGCCTACGGGAACGGGACGTTCATCGCACGGGGGTTTGGCCCCGAGCCTTTCCGGTTGAACGGAGAGCGTCCCGAACCGAATGAGGCCATCAGTCAGGCGGCGGGGCCGGGTACGCCAGTGACGCAGGAGATCGCGGTTTCAGTGGATGCGGACTCGGTGGACTGCTCGATCAATGGCACGGTGGTGGGGAGCTATCCGACGTCGGAGGTCGTGACCGCCGGGCGGCTGACATCGACAGACGGCGTGTACGGCATCCGCTTCGGTCACAACACTGACGGCACCGTCAGCGGGCTGACGGTGACCCCGTAAGAGGCCATTCCAGGAAGAGCCTTCGACGAGCAGCCTGACGCCC
>JBBDRL010000057.1:0-39245 GCA_040905505.1 Gemmatimonadota bacterium
GCTCGCTTGGGGGGCCGCCTTTTGTAATTGCCGTTCCCGTCCGCCGCGACGGACACCGAGCTGACCAATCGTGGGGACGCGGGCGGGCCCCATAGGGAGACAAGTCCGCTAGTTCGCTACTTTGTTCCACGGCCGAGAGTCGGCACCTCGCTTGCCCGACCGGAGGGCGCACTCTTCTCCTCCGTCATCCCCGAGGTGTCCGATGCCGCATGCCAGGTTCCACCCGCTGAGATCCGCGGTGGCCGTTCTCTTCCTCGCCGCCAGTCCCGCTGCGTGTGTGAGCATGGACACGCTCGCAGAGGTGCTGGCCTCGGGTGGGCTCTACGGGCAGCGTGAAGTCAGCGGCGAGGTGAGGCGAATCGACACCCGGCGGCAGGAGATCGAGCTGACCGCCGGCTGGGGGCGAAGCGAGCGGCTACTCTACGATGGGAGGACAGAAGTCGTCTATCGTCGAAGGCGCTACCGCGTGCGGGATCTCGAGCGTGGCGATCTGGTCCGCGTACGGGTCGAGCCCGAGCGTCGCGGAGCGCGGTACGCGCGACTGATCGAGGTCGAGCAGAGCGTTCGCGATCGACGCCGCGACGATCGGCGGTGGTGATCCTGCGTGGATTCTGGAAGCCTGAGCCGAAGAACTCGCCCGCGCCGGCATCCAATGCTCGTCTTTCCGATCCCGACGTGGTACAAGTGTAACAGCCGCAACCGGATGCCAGCCTTCCGTGCCGCGCCGATGCGGAGCCTTTGAGGCGCCGCCGCTCCCTGCCTATTTGGTATGTTTCGTGCGCGTTCGCCACCCGTTGGGCTTCGGCTGGACACCACCTGAAGGGGAAGCACGGCGATGCGCGATATATGGAACCAACGCCCTGGCGGCGTGGCGCCCCCTGCGCCGGCGATGACCGGCGAAGCGCGCCGGGAGAACGGCTGGCGCCGGATCGATTGCTCCCCTCCCGACCACCCGCCGCCCTCGACATCCGTCCCCCCGTTGCAGGATCGGCAGCGCAGCGATGCCCATCGAGACGTAATGTACTGAGGGGAACCTGTCTGGTCATGCAGCTGGATCTTCCATCGTCCATCACGACCGCGAGCTCACTCGACTCGGCGGATCTGCGGATGAGCCGCCTTCGGGCCCTGCGCGGACCGAACTTCTGGCGTCTGTCGCCCGTCATCGCCTGTGACGTTTCGCTCGGAACGCTCGAAGGTGTAACTACCGACCGGCTGGACGGCTTCTCGCGGCAGCTCCTGGAACTGCTTCCCACGCTGGAACAGCATGGTTGCTCGGCCGGTGGACCCGGCGGCTTCGCGGCCCAGGTCACATCGGGTACGCGCCTGCCGCACGTCCTGGAGCACGTCGCCATCGAGCTCCAGTCGCTGGCCGGGCCACAGGTCGGCTTCGGACGGTCGCTGCAATCAGGGGACGAGGAGGTATGGTGGGTGATCGTCGCATACGAGGAGGAGGAGCTCGGACTCGCGGCGATGGCCGAGGCGGTCCGTCTGGTCCAGGCGTGCATCGACGGCGTCTCATACGACATCCGCCGGGTCGTCCGCGATCTTCGTGACCGCTACGACGAAGCGCGGTTGGGGCCGTCCACCGCCGCGATCGTGGAGGAAGCGCGGAGGCGGAACATCCCGGTCCGCCGCTTGAACTCCAGCTCCCTCGTTCAGCTTGGTCTGGGCGCGAACCTGCGGCGGATCCAGGCGGCGATGTCGGATTTCACGAGCGCCATCGCCGTCGACATCGCACAGGACAAGCACGAGACCCGCCGCGTCCTGGAAGGGATCGGCCTGCCCGTACCCGAGGGCCGCGCCACGCGTGATCTGGAGGATGCCGCCCGCGCCGCGAGCGACATCGGCTATCCCGTCGTACTCAAGCCGCTAGACGGCAGCAAGGGCCGCGGCTTCTCCGGCGGGCTCCCGGATGAAGCCGCCCTGCGGCGGGCATGGCCGCGGTGCGCCGGCTCGTCGGAGCAGATGGTGGTGGAGAAGTTCGTCGAGGGAAGGGACTACCGAGTTCTCGTCGTGGGCGGGCAGTTCGTCGCCGTCGCGGAGCGGATTCCGGCGCGGGTCGTGGGGGATGGGAGGCGGACGGTGAAGCAGCTCATCGCGGGCACGAACCAGGACCCGAGGCGCGGGTCGGGTCATGAGCGGCAGCTGACTCGAATCGCCGCCGACGAAGGGGTGATGGATCATCTCGCCGGACAGGGCATGGGCCTGGAGAGCGTTCCTGTGACGGGCCAGATCGTATCCGTCTGTGCCACGCCGAACCTCTCGACCGGCGGCACCGCCATCGATCGTTCCGACGAGATCCACCCTGACAACATCACCGCTTGTGAGCTGGCCGCGGGTGTGGTCGGCCTGGACATCGCCGGCATTGACGTGGTCACGCCCGACATCTCGGTTCCATTCCGGCAGAACGGCGCTCGAATCATAGAGTTGAATGCGGCGCCGGGACTGCGAATGCATACGCATCCCTGCGAAGGAACGCCACGAAACGTCGCGGCGCCGATCGTCGACATGCTCTACCCGCCGGGTACGCGATCGCGGATTCCCGTCATCGCGGTGACCGGAACGAACGGCAAGACGACCACAGTACGCCTGCTCGCCCATCTTTTCCGTGCGCGCGGCAAGCGGGTAGGGTTCACCACGACCGACGGCCTCTATATCGGCAACCGTCTGGTGATGGAGGGGGACATGACCGGCCCGTTCTCCGCCAACATCATCCTCTCCAACCCGACTGTCGAGGTGGCGGTGCTCGAGACCGCGCGGGGTGGTCTCCTACGCGGGGGTCTCGGCTTCGACGATGCCGATGTCGGGATCGTCCTGAACGTGTCCAGCGATCACCTGGGCAGTGACGGGATCCACACGCTGGCGCAGCTCGCCGCGGTCAAGGCGGTGGTCCCGGCCGTGGTGATGCGAGAGGGACACGCGATTCTCAATGCCGACGATCCGCTCGTCCTGGCGATGCGCGAGAAAACCACGGCCGATGTCGTTTTGATCTCGACCCGTGAAGCGGGTGAGAACCTGGACTTCGAGGAACATGTCGAGCGCGGCGGAATCGGCGCCCGCATCGAGAAAGGCGCGTTCGTCATCCGGCGCGGTCGGCTGCGGATCCCGATCGCCGCGGCCGCGGACGTCCCGCTCATGCTCGGCGGAGCGGCGCGCTTTCAGGCGGAGAACGTGCTCGCTGCAATCGCAGCCGCGTACGTCCAGGAGGTACGCTACGACGATATCCGCTCCGGGCTGCTGTCGTTCTTCCCATCTCCAGCGATGACCCCGGGGCGCGTGAACCTGCTGCGGGTCGGGAACGCTCACGTTCTCGTCGATTATGCCCATAATTCAGCGGCCGTTGCGGCGATCGTGGCGCTCAGCGGCGCGCTGCCCGCACGCCGGCGCATCGGCGTCGTGACGGTTCCTGGTGACCGAAGGGATGAGGATCTCCGCGATGTCGGCCGGATCGCGGCCCGACTCGACCATGTGATCCTCAAAGAGGACGCCGACCGGCGCGGGCGCCCCGAAGGGGAGATCGCCCGGCTGATCCTGGAAGGCATGCGGGAGGCCGGGGGCGATGGACGCCACGAGGTCGTCCTGCGCGAGGCCGACGCCGTCGAGCGGGTCCTCTCCACGCTGGAGGACGGCGACCTGGCGATCGTCCTGGCGGAGAACGTCGGGGCCGTACTGGCGCAGATCCGACCCCGCGTATCGAACGCGACCTTCGCGTGATGCCTGCGCCGGACCCGGTCGCTGAGATCCGTATCGTCACGCTGACCACGCTGCACGGAGCCAACTACTGGTCGCGGCGCCCCGTGACGCGGTTGGACCTCGCGGTCGGCGCATTCGATGACATCTCCTCCGCCGACGTGGGCGGCGCCACAGAGGGCCTTCTAAAGGTCCTGCCCGGGCTGCGCGACCATCGGTGCAGCGTCGGCCGGCGAGGGGGGTTCGTAGCTCGGCTACGGCAGGGTACGTACGCACCGCACATTCTGGAGCACGTGGCGCTCGAGCTCCAGTCGATGATCGGTCACGACGTGGGCTACGGCCGTGCCCGCGGTGGCGATCGGCGGGGAGAATACACGGTGGTGTTCGAGCATCTGCACAGCGGTGTGGGCTTACGGACGGCGGCGCATGCCCTTGATCTGGTGCAGGCCGTGCTGGCGGAGCGGGTGCCGGACGTCGGTTCGGCCCTGGCCGAGCTTCGGGCGCTGGCCCGGACCCCCGAGCCTGCGACGCCAACACGGCAGCACGTCGCCTGCGGTGTGATCGGCGGCGCGAACCGGGCGCAGGTTCGGGACATGGTCGCCGCCCGCGAGCGCCTCAGAGGCCACGCGGTCGTCGATGTCGCACCCGGGTACCTGCTGTCGTGCGGGCTTCCGTACGCCTCGTCGGATCTGGCGGTCGTACTCGACGCCTGCCCTGTCGACGTCCCGGAACGCTACCGGGACCCGGCACTCGCCCGACGGCTACACTCCGTGGTTGCGGAGGCCGTTACCGCCGGCGGCTTCGTCGTCGCACCCGCCATGGACTCCGAGTTGCACCGGATGATCGCTGGAACGGGCGCCGGGCTCGCCACGTTTTCGGTCAATGGGGGAGAGGCGGCTGCGCCCGTTCACGCCGAGGTGCGCGGCAGGCAGATTATCGTGATGGAAGCTCGCCGCGTCGTGTCGCGTGAGCCGCTGGATCTTCAGCAGCCGCGAGAGGCCCAGCTGATCGCTGCTCTCGCGGAGTACCTCATCGACAGGGGGACAGCTTGAGCAGCGGGAGGCGTGAGGCCGTCCCTGAGAGCATCGCCCCAGACGGTTCCGGGCAGAATGCCACCGGGGCCGGCGTGGATGAAAACGCGGGGGACCCCCGCGACAACGGCCAGCATCGACGACGTACTGATCGGCACGCCGGGACGCTGGTGTTGATCGGGGGCGCCTGCAACCCGAACGGGCGCGCCCTGGGCAGCTTCATCGAGCTCGCCGCGGCTCGCGGGGGCGGGGCGATCGTCGGGCTGACGACGGCCTCCGGTGATCCCCGTGAGTCGGCTCGCCAGTGGCTGGAGGACTTTCGGCGCGCCGGTGTAGACGACGTCGAGATCCCGATCGTGGACCGGCGCGACCGCGCACAGGATCGGCGCGTTGCGCAGCTCATCGCATCGGCACGCGGGATCTTCCTCGGGGGCGGCGATCAGGTCCATCTGCTTGCCACGCTTGGCGGCTCGAGGGTCGAGCGCGCGGTACGCGAGGCCTACGCGAGCGGGGCGGTAATCTGCGGTACGAGCGCGGGGGCGGCAGCGCTCACCGAGACGATCCTCGCTGGCGGGGAGCCGGATGGCTACGGTGAGATGGTGGACCTCCACCTGGGCCCGGGGCTCGGAATCCTGGGGTTTCGGGCGGTCATCGATACGCACTTCGCCCAGCGCCGACGCCTGCAGCGCCTTTTCATGGTGGTCGCGCAGAACCCGGAGCTGATGGGTCTGGGCATCGACGAAGATACGGCGCTGGTCGTCCGCGGCCACCTGGGCGAGGTGGTCGGGAGGGGATCGGTCACTTTCGTGGATGGCAGGGGAGTGAGATTCGACAATGCGGACGAGTGCCGCACGGGCAGGGCGCTCACGCTGAGCTACCTGCGGGTCGGCATCGTCGGCTCCGGCTACACCTTCAACCTTCGCGAACGCGAGCTGGAGGTGCTGGTGGAGGCGCGCCGTGATCTGGAGGAGATGGAAGTCGTCCGATCAGGCGACCGGCCAACCTCCTGAGTCGCGGGGTCAACCCGTTGTTGTGAGCTTCCGGCGCTCTACCGGGCCCCTCGCATGGGACCGCGTGCCCAGCCCTCGCTGTAGCCGCCTTCCGTCATCCCACGATTGCTGTATCCGGGCCGGTATTGCCTGCTCGGGAGCCATGCCCTCTCCAGTAGAAATCGCTCACGGCGCTCCAGCTCCCGTCCGTACCGCGGTCTGGGACTCGGCCGCGCGTACATCGGGCTGTTCGCGTTGAAGTCGTGCAGGAGGCGCCCCCGGCGAGATGGGTCGCCCACACCGCCGTGATCATTCCAACGAGGGTCGAACGGGCGCGCACGGGCGTCGTCGGACCTGCCGTGGAGCCCGGCGAATCCTCCTTCCGTCCCGAGGTCCCGTTCGTGGACGAGCCGGTGCGCACCGTAGGCGGCGCGCCCCTGCCCGCTGCCCATTCGCATGCCGCGATAGTGGCCCGAATGGTTCGGGTCCATGCCGCGGGCTTCCGTGAACTCGGCCGGGATTCCCATGAACTCTCTCTCGTAGCGCGCCATCAGCTTCTCCAGTTCAGTCGGCGGGTGGCCTGATGTTCTCGGGGCCGAACGTATCGGGGTCGAGAGGCGGCAGCGTTGTGTCGGAGGGCGATCCCTGCGGCGGCATCGGCTGCGGCGGCATCGGGGTGGCAGGCGCCTCTTCCACGGCGGGCGGCGCCTCCAGGTCCGCTCCTTCGTCGAGCGCCTCGCGGTCGGCCTGACAGCCCGCCGGCCCTAGCAGGGCGGCCAGTATGAATGCGGCTGAATATCTTCCCATCAGTAACTCCAAAATTGCGCTTGAGAACTACGTTTCCACGAATCCATCGCTCCGCGATTCGGGATTGCTCGAGCGCATAGGAGTTGCGAGAAGTATGCCCGCGTGCACCCTTGCACGGACTCAGGGGGCGACCGGGGTGCGGTCGGTCCGGCATCGGACGCGCAGGGTATCCGGATCGGGACGATGGAGGAAACTCGAGCCCGGACGGGCCGAGCGTCAGGCCTTCAGGAAGGCGTCGATTTCAGCCGCGCGGGCCTCCGCGTCGGCCTCGCCCAACTCGACGAGACGCCGGATATAGTCGGGCTGGAACATCAGCATGCTCAGAATGTCCGGGCTGGTGGTCTGTCGCGTCCCCCATCCGCGGGTGAGGAAGCGAAAAGTACTCGGTAGCCGGGGCTCGTAGTAGCGAGCGAGACGGCCGAGATCGCGCGAAGGCCGTTGAACCAGCAATTCCACCACCCTCATTCCCTCACGGTCCGCCTCCGGCAGGCGCCGGAGAATGGCGTTCATCCGCTCGAGTCGCACGGCGTCCTGATCGATGAGGTCCAGGAAGATCGCGTTGTAGAGTACGCCCAGAACCTGCGCCGGTGGCGGGTAGCCGACGACTTCCACCCGCCCCGCCTCCGCCCGCGACCGCACATATCGGTTCGAGATCGCCAGAATCTTGTGCGCACCCAGGTGCAGCGCCGGCGAGAGCGGCGCGCTGAGGCGCATCCCCCCGTCCCCATACCACGCCTGTCCGATCTGGACGGCGGGAAAGAAGATGGGAAGCGCCGCCGACGCCATGATGTGCGGCACGCCGATCTTGGTCTTGATCGCGCGCCGCATGGGGCGCTCCCATGTTTCTATGTCGCGCCCCTGGACCCAGGTGACGGACTGGCCGGTCGTATAGCTGGTCGTGCTGACCGCCAGGGCGTTCAGGACACCCCGATTCAGGTTGTGCTCGATCCCGGTGAGCTCCTCGTTCACCGGTGCCATCACCCGGTCGAGGAGGTCGGACAGCGGCCCGGTGTCGACCATTCCGCGGATACGGGGTCCCGTCGAGCCACCGGTCACGAGCTGCGTACCCGAACGCATGACGTTCCAGAGAAGCGAAGACGCGTCGATGCGGAAGACGGTCTCCGGTACCAGGTCCTGCCACAGATCCGTAAGCTGGTCGACGGCTTCGAGAAAGGTGCCGGGGTGCTGCGCGAGGTGGGTAGCGTTCATCGCTCCGGCCGATACGCCCGAGATGATCCGGAAGCGGAGGTCCGGGTAGTTG
The DNA here is from genome assembly GCA_040905505.1 of Gemmatimonadota bacterium. Classification (GTDB taxonomy): domain Bacteria; phylum Gemmatimonadota; class Gemmatimonadetes; order Longimicrobiales; family Longimicrobiaceae; genus WHSP01. The sequence continues at coordinate 7,779 of JBBDRL010000057.1, forward strand.
CGCGCGAGAAAGCGGAGGAGGCCTACCTGATAGGCGCCGCGCGCGCCCCCGCCCGTCATGACCAGGGCGTAGTCGCCGGTATCTACCGTGGCGGTGGTGGGATCGGTCTCCGGGCGGGCCGCGTCAGCTTCGCTCATGCTCTCATGGAGCAGGACGGCTCTGGGCGGTCGCCCGTAGAGCCAGAGCTCGATCGAAGCACCCCGAGAGCTCCAGATCCGTCGTCCACGACGCACCGGACGTGGAGACGCCGCGGGCCTCGATCTGGCATCCTCCCTGACAGTCTCGGTCGCATGCAGGCGGGAATGGAACGCGAGTAAGGTCTCTCTCTGCCGTATCGCAACGGTTCGACTCGAGGGCCTGAATGTGCGCCGCCTGGTCTCCGCTGACAAGCAGGCCCACTCAACACGCGACGCTGAACGTTGGCAGAGAGTACTCAACATCAGGGAGGCGGGGTAGCTGGACCGGCTCCCCCGGCTAGATTGAGCATTTGCTTCGGCAAGCGCTTGCGGTCCGGGGCCGCGCGCGTTCGCCTGAACCCCACATCGGTGCGACGCTACCTGATGCCGACGATCGCAGGGGGAGACGCTGGGTAAGCTGCTCGTCCTCATGATCACCGCCTTCGTGGACATGGTGGGGCTCCTGATGGTGATCCCGCTGCTCCCGTTCTACGCGGTGGAATTAGGCGGTGCGGGTCTGGTCGTCGGGGTCCTGGTCTCGTCGTACGCCGTGGCGCAACTCGTCAGCGCGCCACTCTGGGGGCGTGTATCGGACCGCTACGGCCGCCGTCCCGCCCTCCTGATCGGCCTGGCGTTCTCGGCCGTCGCCTACGTCATCTTCAGTTACGCTGGCTCCATCATCGTGCTGTTGCTCTCTCGGCTCGTTCAGGGCGCCGGCGGCGGCACGACGGGCGTCGTCCAGGCATATGTGGCCGATGCGACCGAGCCGGAGAATCGGGCGCGCAGTCTCGGGTGGATCTCGGCCGCGACGAATCTGGGCGTGGCGATCGGCCCGGTGCTCGGATCCCTCACCTATGCGTGGGGGCGCGAGGCGCCCGGCCTCATCGCCGCGGGCCTCTGCGTCGCGAACATGCTGTTCGCGTGGCGCTTCCTTCGCGAGTCCCATGATCTCGACGCCGCCTCCAACGCCGGGGTGCGGGTCCGCAGGTCGCGAGAAGCGCTCCTCGGCGTTGTCCGACACTCCGGCGAGCCGGCCTCTCGTCTCATCTGGATCTACGCGATCGCGATGGGCGCTTTTCAGGGAATGACCGCCATCCTCGCGCTCTTCCTCGCGTTTCGGTTCGATGTGACCGAGGCGACCATCGGCTACTTCTTCATGTATATCGGGACGATCTCCGTCCTGACTCGCGCGGGCGTGCTGGGGCCGGTCGTGGATCGGGTCGGGGAGGCAAGGCTGTCACGCTTCGGGACCCTCCTCCTCGCGCTCGGTCTGGCGACCATCCCCTTCACCCATGAGTACCTCACCCTCGCTCTGGCGGTCGCTCTCGTGCCGATCGGAACTGCTTTCACCTTCCCCTGCATCACCTCGCTACTGTCACAGGTCATCAGCCGCCACGAGCGCGGCCTCTACATGGGGGTTCAGCAGACGTTCGGTGGAGTGGCGCGGGTCATCGGCCCGCTCTGGGCTGGCTGGGCGTATGATCATCTCGGCGTCGGCGTCCCGTTCTGGACGGGCGCCGTCCTCGTGATTGGAACCCTGCTGCTGGGGCTCGGAATGGAGGAGTACACCCGGTCGCGGACGCCGAGCGCCACGATTTCCGCATGAACGTCGCGGAGCCGAGCCCGGCGACCTGCCCGGCTCAGTCGGGAGATCCCGGCGCGGAATCGCGGCTCAGAGAGTGCATGGTCGGTTCACGCCCGTGCTGGTGGCATTCCCGCGACCACGCGGAGCCGCAGAGGCAATCCGCCGATGAAACCGCGAGCGAACGTTGCCCGTACGGATTGATGAGCCTCGACCGCGACGCGGCAGGCTCGTGGCACGCCTACGGCGTCCCATATTTGCGGGTACAGGCAGAATTCCAACGCGAAATATCCACCAGAGGAGCTAGAGATGGAGAACCAGGACGAACAGCGCGAGACTCGCGGGCGTCGTGACGCTTTCGACGAGTTGCAGTCCAGGCTCGAGCGGGCCGTCGACGACCTGAAGCCCAAAGTGCGGCGTGCCCTCGACGAGCTGGATGCCACGGTCGACTCGGCCATGTCTGACCTGAAGCCGAAGGTGGACGCGAAGATGCGCGATGCGCAGCCTCGGGTGGACGCATTCCTGGCCGACGTCCAGCCGCGGATGGATTCGCTTCTTCGCCGCATGCAGGAAAAGCTCGAGGAGGTGCGGAAGGACCTGGAGAGCCGTGCCGCCCGGACCGACCCGCCCGCTGGAGGGACGGGCGGGGCTGCTCCCGATCAACCCGGCCCCGGCGCGTCTGCGAATCAGAGCGAGAGCGCTGGCGGTCCGGAGGGCCCGGAAGAGCCCCTCGGCGGCCCGACGGGCGTCTGATCCACCGGAACCGGCTAAGCGAGGATCGGCGGGAAGGCGCCTCCTGCGCCTCCCGCCGATCAGGCGCTATCCGGCCGTAGGCATTGCCGGATCACGGGTGAAGTAGCGAAGCGCCTTCACGACGAGCCAGCCCACCAGCAGAATCGGCCCGATGGTGAAGAGTGCCAAGAACCCGATGCCGATCACGAAGCCCGCGATCGCGAGAATCACCTTCAGCGCTACGATGGCCATCAACCCGATGGCCGTCCACACGACGATCTTCTTCAGAATTCCGTTCCGTTCGTTACTCATCATCTTCTCCTGGCGTGGATGGGGACCTTCTGAGCTCACTACGTTGTAAGAGGCCGTCGGGTTTCGGACCGTTCGCAGAAAGGAGAGAGTCTGAGTCGTTCTTCCAGCGGATTCCGCCCGACTGATCGCGCGTGGGCGGGCCTCGTGCCGTCGGCGTTCGTCGTTCTGGCGCTGCTGGCCCTGCTCGTTCTGCCGATGGCCGTTCAGGAGCGGCTCGACGATCTTCGTACCGAAATCGAAGACGTCGCGCAGCCCGCGCGCGATCTGCTTACGGAGGTCCAGTACCTTCTTGCTCGTGAGACATCGAACCTCCGGGGCTTCGTCATCACGGGCGATTCGGTGTTCATCGAACAGTACGAGCGGTTCGCCCAGCGGGAGCGGGAGATCTACCCCGAGCTGGAGCAACGCGCCGGGCTTCTTTCCTCCACCGCCGTCGCGGAGGTCGTGACGCTGCGCACTCTCTCGGCACAATGGCACGACCGTCTTGAGGCGGACGAACTCGCCGACAGGACGGCCGATTCCGATGCATTGTGGCCGCTCCTCGAGCAGGAGCTCTACCTCAGCACCTTGGAAGCCGCGAGCCGCGCCGACCTCGCTCTGCGTGGCGCCATCTTCGCCCGCGCCCAGGAGATCCGCGAGGTCGAGCGCTTCACGCGCACGATGTACACGCTGCTCCTGCTGCTCGCGATCGGGGCCACCGTATCCGTCGCGTTGCTGAACGCCCGCATCAGGCGCCTTGCGACTGAGGCTGATCTCCGCCACGGCGAGGTCGAGCGGGCTCTGGAGGAGACGGCGCGGGCCGTCGAAGCCCGCTCGAGCCTGATCCGCGGCTTCAGCCACGACGTCAAGAACCCGCTCGGCGCGGCTGACGGCTATGCCAGCCTGCTCCAAGAGGGCGTGCGGGGCGAGTTGACGGAAGTGCAGATGGATACGGTGAAGGGCATCCGGCAGTCGATCGGAGGCGCGATCGAGATCATCGAGGAGCTTCTCGACCTCAGCAGGCTCGAGAGCGGCGGGCTCAACATCCGGCGCGAGGAGACGGACGTAGCGGCTCTTGCCGAGGACCTGGTGCGTCACCACGCCGTAGCCGCGCGGGATGCCGGCCTCGAGATCCGGTTCCAGCCTCCGGAAGATCCGCCGATCGCAGCGTACACCGACCCGGCGCGCGTACGGCAGATACTGGACAACCTGCTCTCAAATGCGCGAAAGTATACGCAGGTACCGGGCAGGGTAGCCGTGAGGGTCTCGCGAGCGAGCGGCGAAGCGATACAACCGGGCCGTTGGCTCCTGGTCTCCGTGGCCGATACGGGACCCGGCATTCCGGAAGAGGAGATCCAACGGATCTTCGATGAGTTCCACCGGGTGCCGGGGACGCGCGGCAGTGGGCATGGCCTGGGCCTGTCGATCAGCCGGGGCATCGCTCGCCTGCTGGGAGGGGATGTCACCGTTCAGAGCACTCTGGGCAAGGGATCCGAGTTCCAGCTGTGGATACCAGTGAGAACGGAAACGTAATGACGAGGGAGTCCCGGGCGAGTAAAGGGAGCCTGAGACCCGGCAGGATCGCGGCGGCGGCCGCGGTATTCCTCGGAATGGCCGCCGCCATCCTGGTGGGCGGACTGCCGGCGATTTCGCCGACGGTCGAGGAGGGCGAACAAGCGGGAACGGGCGTCGCGAGCGCTCCCGCTCCGGCGCCGCACTTCACCCCCGACAGAGTCGAGGAGGTGATCGAGCCGGTGCGGGAGCAGATCGACGCAAGCGCATTCGCCGGCGCCGGCGTCGCCCTGGGTGTGGGCGGCCGAGAGTTCATGGCTCTCGGCCTGGGTCACATCGGATGGACCCGGAACGCGCCTCCGGTTGACCCGGACTCGACGATGTACGATCTGGCGTCGCTGACGAAGGTGCTCGCAACGGCCAGCGCGGTGTTGTTGCTCGTCGACGAAGGGCGCATGAAGCTGGACGAGCCGGTGTCGAGATACCTGCCGCAGTTCGCGACAGGGCCGAAGTCGGAGGTGACGATCCGACACATCCTCACGCATCGCTCCGGCCTGCCGGCTGGCACAGTGCTGCGAGGGGAAACGCGCAGCGAGCGACTCGACTACGCCGCATCGCTTCCGATCTATCCGCCTGCGGGCGCTCACGAGGAGTACTCGGACGTCGGATTCATCCTGTTGTGGGACGCCGCGGAACGTGCTGCCGGAGAGCCGCTCACCGCGTATCTCCAGCGAAAGTTGTATCGTCCCCTCGGTATGACCGCTACGCGCTTCGCGCCCGGGCTGGACTGCGAGCCGTGCGCGCCCACGGGGCGGTTGCGGGACCAGTCGCTCTACCGCGGGCGTGCGTTCGACCCGATCGCGCAGCAGCTCGACGGCATTAGCGGCAACGCCGGTCTCTTCTCGTCCGCCCGGGACGTCGGACGCTTCACCGCCATGGTCGTCAACGGCGGTGAGCTGGACGGTGTTCGAATCTTTTCCCCCGAGATCGCCCGTGAGTTCGTGGCCATTCAGCCGTCGGCCGGGCGCTTTCGCATCGCGTGGGAGGAGGTATGCGATCGCCGGAGCGATGACGCCGATCAGGAGGACGAGACCGGCTGCCGCGATCCGATTGTGATCGGACATACCGGTTGGACCGGCGGGTCGATCCGCATCGACCTCGACAGGGGCGTTTGGGTCGTGCTGTTGACGAATCGCACCTATGAACCCCGCGCTCCGAATCGCATCCAGGAAGTGCGGCGCGAACTCTTCGCGCGGGCGGTCAAGGGCGCGCCGATGGGCCGGCCGCTCGACGACGCCGGCGGCGACGCGACTGCACCGGAGGGGTGATGCGAAAGCATCGCGCGGCGCCCGGCCAGCGCCTCGGCGCACCGCCGGCGCCACTGGTCAGAATCACGAATGGGTGGCGAGAGGGCGGTATGCGACGGTAAATTATGGGTTCCTCAGACCTACCGCAGAATGGTGCCCCACATGTTCCATCGTCCTACCTTCCGGCCCACGACGTATCTGGCACTCGTCCTCGCCTGCCTGTCGGCGGGCCCGCTGGTCGCCCAGGCCGCGATCGCAGCTCCGGTGGACGGCGCCGACTCCTTTCGCGCCGCGCAGCTCTACGTCAGCAACCGACATGCGGACCACGATCCGTTCAGAGATTACGACAGGGACATCCGCAAAAAGGCGGCAACGGACAGTATCTACGCCGCTCACGCCGAGGGGAGCTACGCCTTTCGAAAGATCAGCTACGCGAGCGGCGTCGACGAACTCGAGATCCCCGCATACCTCTTCGAACCTCTCGAGCCAAGGGGTCCTCGCGGCCATCCCGCGCTGGTCTGGGCACACGGCGGCGTGCACGGCGATTGGGGCCCCGTATACCTGCCCTACGTTCGAGAGGCCGTCGCCCGCGGGTACGTGGTGATCGCACCCGACTACCGCGGCAGCACCGGGTATGGCAGGGAGTACCATAACGCCATCGATTACGGCGGCTACGAGGTGGACGACGTACTCTCCGCATTCGACTACCTGGAGGTCAACCTCGAACATGTCGATCCGGATCGAGTGGCGGTTATTGGCTGGAGCCACGGTGGCTTCATCGCTTCGCACGCCGTCTTCCGGAACGAGCACCCCTTCCGAGCCGCCGTAGCGATGGTGCCGGTCTCCAACCTCATCTTCCGTCTCTCTTACAAGGGGCCAAGTTACCAGGCGCTGTTCGCCACCCAGCAACGGATCGGAGGTCTGCCGCACGAGCGTCCCGAGGTTTACGTGGAACGGTCGCCGGTCTATCATGTCGACAACCTCGAGGTCCCTCTGCTGGTGCACGTCGCCACCAATGACGACGATGTCGACTTCGTCGAAGCCCAGGGGTTCGTCCACGCGCTACAGGTGAAGCAGCCGGAGCTCGCAGATACGAAAGTATACGTGGATCCGCCGGGGGGGCACGCTTTTTCGCTACTGGTCGACGCCGACCTGGAGGCCATACATACCCCCGCGTTGCGTGATTCCTGGAACCGGATCTGGTCCTTCCTCGAGTGGAATCTCGCCCCCTATCGCCGCGCTGGGAGCGCGGCAGGGAACGGCGTTCTACGCCGCTGATCGGCGCGTGCGCCGAGCATGAGTCGAGCGGCACGGCCCCGGGCATCTCGCGCCATACTGGTATAGACCGCTGGGGCGGCCGAGTCCCGCCGGGCGAGCCTCGGCCGGAGCCGCTTCGGGAGTGCCGCAGACGGACGGTGGCGCGGTGGTCCCGTTGCTGCAGGATCATTGCGGGCGTCGGCACATCGCCGCACCAATGGAAACCAAACGACAGGGGATCGACATGAAGGTACGCGTGCTGGGAGCCGCGATCATGGTGGGTATGGCGGCCGCTTGCGGGACTGTGGAGGACGAGCCGCCGGTCGCCGAGACGCCCATCGGCGAGGATGCGGCATTGGCCCCTGACCAGGATCAGGTCGCCGTCGCCTGTGCGCCGATGACCGGAAACATGGCCCTGGACGGACGAGCCAGCCCCTACGACTCGGTAACCGTGTCGATCGGTGGGGAGGAAGCCAAGCTGTGCTACGGACGCCCCTCGATGCGGGACCGGGATATCTACGGCGGCTTGGTTCCGTACGACACGCTCTGGAGGACGGGTGCGAACGAGCCGACAACGATTCACCTGCCGTTCCCCGCCGAGATCGCGGGCCTCCAGGTGGAGCCGGGCTCCTACTCGATCTACACCGTGCCGGGTCAGGACGAGTGGGAGGTTATTGTGAACCGATCGACCGAGCAGTGGGGTATCGAGTCACAGTATACGGATGAGATCCGGGCCCAGGAGGTCGGGCGCGCCAGTGTGCCGGCCGAATCCGTCGACGAGCCGGTCGAGATGTTCACGATCAGCGCGGAGGAGGCGGGGGCCCAGTCTGCCGAGCTCGTGCTGGATTGGGAGACGACGCGCGTGCGAATACCGATCGAACGCGTCTGAAGACCGCCCTTGATGATGAGCGTGCCGGGAGCGATCACGTTCCCGGCACGTTTTGGTGACAGGAACTCTGAACGGTAAGGTCATGGCTGGACCCGAGTTTATCTACGTGATGAAGGGGCTGACGAAGGTCGTCCCTCCCAGCCGGGTGATCCTCAAGGACATCTGGCTCTCCTTCTACCCCGGCGCGAAGATTGGCGTGGTTGGACCGAATGGTTCGGGGAAGAGCTCGCTGCTGAAGATCATGGCGGGCCTGGATACCGACTTAAACGGCGAGGCCTGGGCCGCAAAGGGGACGCGGGTCGGGTATCTGCCGCAGGAGCCGGAGCTCGATGCATCATTGGACGTCCGTGGCAACGTCGAGGAGGCGGTAAAGCACCAGCGCGATCTTCTGCGACGGTTCGAGGAAGTCAGTATGAAGTTCGCCGACGTCGGCTCGGACGAGGAAATGAACGCGCTCATCGAGGAGCAGGCGGCCCTTCAGGACGAGATCGATGCGGGCGACCTGTGGGATCTGGACCGCAAGATCGAGATCGCGATGGACGCGCTCCGGCTACCGCCTGCCGAGTCCGCGGTCGAGAAGCTGTCGGGTGGAGAGAAGCGCCGGGTGGCGCTGTGCAAGGTGCTCCTCGAGGAGCCCGACATGCTCCTGCTGGACGAGCCGACGAACCACCTGGACGCCGAGTCGGTTGCGTGGCTGGAGATGCATCTCGCCGAGTTCAAGGGCACCATCGTCGCTATCACACACGACCGCTACTTTCTCGACAATGTCGCCGAGTGGATCCTGGAGCTGGATCGCGGCGAGGGACACCCGTACAAGGGCAATTACAGCTCCTGGCTGGAGCAGAAGCAGGAGCGGCTGCGCAAGGAAGAGAAGCAGCAGTCCGCGCGGCAGAAGACGCTGGAGAGGGAGCTCGAATGGGTGCGGATGGCACCCCGGGCGCGGCAGGCGAAGAGCAAGGCGCGACTCGGTGCCTACGAGCAGCTCCTCAGCGAGGACCCGCGTGAGAAGCTGAGCCGCACCGAGATCGTCATCCCCAACGGCCCGCGGTTGGGCGACGATGTGGTGATCGCGGAAGACCTCACGAAGGGGTACGGCGATCAGTTGCTGATCGACGGCCTCACGTTCCGACTCCCGCGCGGCGGCATCGTCGGCGTCATCGGCCCGAACGGGGCGGGAAAGACTACGCTGTTCCGGATGATCACGGATCAGGAGGCCCCGGACTCCGGTACGCTGAAGGTGGGTGCGACGGTCGAGCTGGCCTACGTCGATCAGAGTCGCGACAGTCTCGCCGGCGAGAAGTCCGTCTACGAGGAGATCTCGGGGGGAGCGGACGTGGTCACCCTCGGCCGTGGCGAGGTCAACGCCCGCGCGTACTGCTCCTGGTTCGGATTCAGGGGTAGCGACCAGCAGAAGCCGGTGAAGGTGCTCTCGGGTGGTGAGCGGAACCGGGTGCACTTGGCCAAGACCCTCCAGAAGGGCGGTAATCTCATCCTGCTGGACGAGCCCTCCAACGATCTCGACGTCGATACCCTCCGGGCACTGGAGGACGCGCTGCTCGAGTTTGCCGGGTGCGCGATGGTCATTTCACATGATCGCTGGTTTCTCGATCGTGTCGCCAGCCACATCCTCGCCTTCGAGGGCGACAGCAATGCCGTCTTTTTCGAAGGTAACTACCAGGAGTACGAGGCGGATCGGAAGCGCCGACTCGGCTCCGAAGCGGATCAGCCGCACCGGATCCGGTACCGGAAGCTCACCCGGACCTGAACGTGGCGCGGGTCGACGGGCCCGCGCCAGATCCCTCGTCCCCGGCATCTTTCTTGACCCGGACCGACCGTGAGTCGATATTCAGTATAGCTGGACCTGCATTTCTTTCGCGGATGGAGTCCCATGCGCGCCAACACCCGTCTCCTGCCGGCGCTTTCCCTTCTCTGCTGCGCGTTCGTCGCACGTGCGCCCGTTGCCGCCCAGGGCGACACCTCGACGCTCGAGATCACCGTCCAAAGCGCCACTGACGACCAGCCGCTAGGCGGCGCTCAGGTTGTGGTCGACGGCCTCGGCATGGGGGGAATAACCGATCCCAACGGATTCCTGCGCATCCCGGGTCTCCCCGCCGGCCCCCGAACCGTCAAAGTGCACTTCCTCGGCTACGCTTCGATGGACGAGTCGATCAGCTTCCGCTTCGGCCGCCCGACGCGGATTCTCGTCAAGCTGGGCGTGGAGCCGATTGCGCTCGCGCCCGTCAACGTCCGGGGCGGTCCGTCGGTGCTCGCGCAGCGTGGGTTCTACGACCGCAGGGACTTCGGGCAGGGGACGTTCCTGACACGCGACGACATCCAGAAGCTGAACCCGTTCTCCATGAGCGACGTGCTCCGGCGGGTGGGCGGCATCAACGTGGGCGCACCGCGATTCGGACGCGCCACCGCCCGGATCCGTGGTGCTACCGCCATGGGGAACAACTGTCCGATTCAATACTACGTGGACGGCACTTTCACGGCGGGCTTCAATATCGACGACGTACCGCCCGACGACATCGAGGGGTTGGAGATCTACAAGGGAGCGGCGACGGTACCGCCCGTGTTCAACAAGGGAACAGCGCTGTGCGGGACGATCATAATCTGGACGAGGATCGACTAGGCGCTGGAGAGCAAGCCCATGTCATCCCGAGCAGCCCCCATGCATGCTCGGGATGACATCGGTGGTCTGCCGTGCTATCTCCCCGGTTCCTCCGATCATCCGGCGCTCCTCCTCTCCTGCTTCGTCGCTTACGCCAGCATCATCATCGGATCTTCCAGGTTGGCCCTGAGCGTCTGGAGGAACTGGGCGCCCGTGGCCCCGTCGATGACGCGGTGATCGCATGAGAGCGTCACTCGCATGCGCTTCCTGATGACCATCTCGCCATCGATGGCCACGACCTTGTCCTCGGCTGCGCCGACCGCGAGGATCGCGGACTCAGGTGGGTTGATGACTGCGGTGAACTCACTGATCCCGAACATCCCCAGATTCGAGATCGAGAAGGTGCTGCCGGTATACTCCTCCGGTTTGAGCTTCTTCTCGCGAGCCCGGCCGGCCAGTTCCTTGACCTCCGACGATATCTCCGTCAATCCCTTGCGATCGGCGTTACGGATGACCGGGGTGATCAGGCCCTCGTCCACGGCCACCGCGACACCGATATGGACGACGTCGTACTGGCGGACTGCATCGCCGGTCCAGGCAGAGTTGACCCAGGGATGCTTGCGGAGCGCCGCCGCCGCCGCCTTGATCGTGAGGTCGTTCGGCGACACCTTCACGCCCTGATCGGAGTACCGCTCGTTGAGCTTCTTCCGGAACGCCATGGCTTCGCCCATGTCGATCTCGACCGTGAGGAAGAAGTGCGGTACGGGGCCGAGCGACTGCGCGAGCCGCTTGGCGATCGTCTTCCGCATCTGCGACAGCGGGATGTCGCGTGACTCAGCCTGAGCGGCGGCTGGAATGGCTCCGGGTGCCTCCGCCGCGGCCGGCGCCCCGCCCTCGAGCGCAGCCTCGATGTCGCGCTTGATGATGCGCCCACCAGGCCCTGTGCCCTGCACGGAGCCGAGCTCGAGGCCACCCTCCTCCGCGAGCCGGCGCGCGAGCGGTGAGGCGCGGACGCGTCCGTCGCCGGCACCGCCCGATACGGGCGTCGGTCCGGCGGCGGCTTCCGTGCTGCCACGCTGCGCCTGGTGCGGCTCCGCCTGACCTGCGGCAGCCACCGCTGCGCCTGCCTCGCCGGCCGCCTCGGCTTCACCCGCCGCCGGAGCCTCCTCCTGCGAGGCGGCCTGTTCCGCCACTGCGCTGTCCCCGACGAGATCTTCGATGTCTTCGTCTTCCGCGGCGATCACGGCGATGAGGGAGCCGACGTTGGCAGTGCCTCCCTCCGCCAAAAGCTGCTTGCGCATCTGACCGGAGCCACGGGCGACCAGCTCCATCGTGGCCTTGTCGGTCTCGACCTCAGCCAGCAGGTCGCCCTCGGCGACCGCGTCGCCTTCCGTCTTCAGCCAGGTGATCAGCCGTCCCTCCTCCATCGTGGGGGAGAGCGCCTCCATATAGACCTTCGTCGCCAAATCGGCCTCCGGATGTTGAATCTTGAATTATCGATTTTGAATGTTTGAATTGAACGACTTCAGGGCAGTACAATTCAACATTCACTTCTAACAATTCAAAATTATCTATACAATACCCTGTTCACCTTTTCAACGACCAGCTCCGCGCTCGGCTTCGCCCGCTTCTCGAGCCCCTTCGCATACGGCATCGGAACGTCGGCCTGCGTAACGCGGAGGATCGGTGCGTCCAGGTGGTCGAATGCCTCCTCCTGAATGATGGTGGCGATCGTGGCGGTGATCCCGCCGAAAGGCCAGCCCTCCTCCAGAAGTACCACACGATTCGTCTTTGCGACGGTCTCGAGGATCGCGTCCACATCGAGCGGCCGCAGCGAACGAAGGTCCAGCACGTCCGCCTCGATTCCGTCCTTCTCCAGCTTCGCGGCGGCCTGCAGCGCCACGTGAATCATCTTGCCATGGGTGATGATGGAGACGTCGCCGCCCTCCCGCTTCAGCTCGGCGACTCCGAGCGGGATGATCAGGTCGTCGTCCTCCGGGACCTCGCCCTTCATGTTGTAGAGCATCTCGCCCTCGAAGACGCACACCGGGTCATCGTCCCTGATAGCCGCCTTCAGGAGCCCCTTCGCGTCGGCCGGCGTGCCGGGGGCGACGATCTTGATCCCCGGGAAATGCACGTACGTCGACTCGAGCGCCTGCGAATGCTGGGCCGACAGCTGCAACGCCGCGCCTGAGGGGCCGCGGAAGGTGAGGGGTACCTTGAACTGTCCGCCGCTCATCGAGAGGAGCTTCGCCGCGGAGTTGAAGACCTGATCGAGCGCCAGCAACGAGAAGTTATACGTCATGAACTCGATCACCGGGCGCAGACCGACCATGGCGGCGCCGACACCCAGGCCGGAAAAGCCGAGCTCGGTGATGGGTGTGTCCACCACACGCATGTCCCCGAACTGATCGAGGAGCCCCTTGGAGACCTTGTACGCCCCGTTGTAAACCCCGACCTCCTCGCCCATCAGGAATACGTCGGGGTCGCGCTCCATTTCTTCGGCGAGCGCCTGGTTCAGCGCCTCGCGATACGTAATTACGGCCATGTCAGCTTCGCTAATTATGAATTTTGAATTTTGAATTTCGAATCACGAACGTTGAACTGGCTGCCACGCACATGATGCCGCGGTAAGGCCAATTCAAAATTCAAAGTTCAAAATTCAAAAGTCCTATCTCTACCGCCGGCCATCGAAATACAGCCTCCCCGCGACGTTCTCCTCTGCATAAACGTCACGGTAAAGCTCGTCGAGCTCCGGCTCCGGCGACTTCTCGGCGAAGTCCGCGGCTTCCTCGGCAATCTTCTTGACCTCGGTATCGATCTTCTCGAGCTCCTCCTGCGAGAGGATCTCCAGGTCCGCCAGAAGATTCGCGTAGATGCGGATCGGATCGTTCAGCTTCTCTTCCTCGACCTCTTCCTTGGTCCGGTACACACCGTGGACCGGGTCGGACATCGAATGGCCGACAAAGCGGTACGTGCGCGCCTCGATGAGGGTGGGGCCCTCGCCGGCACGGGCGCGGTCGACGGCTTCCTTGGTCACCCGGTACATGTCCAACACGTCCATTCCGTCCGCGATGGCGGCGGGCATGGCGTAGGCGCTGGCCTTCTGGGAGATGTCGTAGAGGGAGGACGCTCGCTCCCAGGCGGTGCCCATGCCGAAGCGGTTGTTCTCGACGATGACTACCAGTGGGAGTTGCCACAGCGCCGCCATGTTGAGGGACTCGTGAAACGCCCCCTGGTTGACGGCCGCTTCGCCCAGATAGACCTGCATCACGCCGTCCTCTTGCTTGTACTTGATCTTCCAGGCGACCCCGAGCGCGAGGGGGATCTGCCCACCGACGATGCCGTGACCGCCGAGGTAGTTCTTGTCGGCGGCGAACATGTGCATCGATCCGCCCTTCCCCTTCGAGGACCCATCGATGCGTCCGAAGAGCTCGGACATCGCGGTTTCCGGCTTCATGCCCATCTGGAGCGCGTGAACGTGCTCCCGGTACGCGGTCATCACGTAATCACTCTGTTCGAGGGCGTGAATGCCCCCGATCGCCACCGCCTCCTGCCCGATATAAAGGTGACAGAAGCCGCCGATCTTGCCGAGCGCGTACGCCTCGGCCGTCTTCTCCTCGAAGCGGCGGCCGAGGAGCATGTCGTACATCATCCGACGGAGCTTGTCCCGTTCGAGCCCCATCGTCCGCTCCTCCTTGCTCAGGCTGGGCTTCGCCGCACGCTCCCACTCGGGGTCCTGAGCCGGCGCGGCCGGTGAGGGGTGGTCGCGTGGCGGCCCACCGTTCGGAGTATCCTCGGCCTCGGCCTGCTCGTTCTTCGCCTGAGTTTCAGACATTGCTATCTCTTTGAAACCGGTTGTCGCAATCGATTAGAGAGACCCGATCTGGACGAGGCTCGGCGCGCTAGACTGCGTCAGGTGCGCGCGCGCTACGGCCTCGACGGGGTCGATCTCGACCCCGGCATCCACATCGGCCTCCAGAATCTCGGTGAGGTTACCGGGCCCGCCGGCCTGAACCTCGCGGGCCTGCTCCTTCGCGTGGTAGGACGAGCGAACGAGTGGGCCCGATTCGACGTGTTTGAACCCCAGCTCCTGCTCGCCGATCTCCTTCCACCGTGCGAACTCCTCGGGCGTCACCCAGCGGTCGAGCGGGATGTGATGCTCCGAAGGTCGCAGGTACTGCCCCAGGGTGAGGATGTCGACGGCGGCCTCGCGGAGGTCCTTCATCGACTGGCGAATCTCCTCCTCGGTCTCACCCATACCCAGAATGATGGCGCTCTTCGTGAGCATCTGCGGGTCGATCCGCTTGACGGCGCCCAGAAGAGAGATGCTGCGCCAGTAGCGCGCGCCCGGCCGGATGGCGCGCATGAGGCGCTCGACGGTGTCGATGTTGTGCGCCAGAATCGCCGGCTCAGCTTCGACGACCGTACGCAGGGCGTCCTCGTTCCCCTTGAGGTCGGGGATCAGCACCTCCACGGAGCAACCGGGCAGCCGCTGATGGATCTGGCGGATGGTCGCCGCGTAGATGCCCGCACCGCCGTCCAGCAGCTCGTCGCGGTTGACCGACGTGATCACGGCGTGCTCGAGGCCCATCGCAATTGCGCTGTCGGCGACGCGCCGCGGCTCGTCCAGATCCAGCTCGGCTGGCATGCCGTGGGCGACCGCGCAGTACTTACAGGCTCGGGTGCAGACGTCGCCCAGAATCATGAAGGTGGCCGTACCGCTCTCCCAACATTCGCCGATGTTGGGGCAGTGGGCCTCTTCGCAGACGGTGTGCAGTCCCTGCTCCCGCATCAGGCGCTGCAGCCGAAGGTAATTGGGGCCGCCCGGCGCTCGCACCTTCAGCCAGTCCGGCTTACGGGCACGCAGGGGGACGACGTCCTGGTCCTCGCGGATGTGGAGACCGGGCTTTCCTTTACTCTTGACGACCCCGTTGTGCTTCCCGCCGGGGGCGTATCCGTACGGTGTATCCGGCAGCGCCGACTGCCCGCTCATAACTGCTCCAGGAGTGGCGTTATCGTTGAGACGAAAGCCCGCGCAGGCGGGACCGTTGCGGGCACGAGAGGAAATGCCCCCGCGTCGCAAAAAGGGTTCCCCGCACCTGGGCGGAAGGTCGGAAAGGTAGGGTTTCGGAGGAGGGAAGGCAACTGACGGCCGGTGCCGCTCAGGTCCACCTCGGATAGGTGCCGAGTACGTGGAGACGGATGGCTCGCTGGCGGACCTGATCGAGCGCGGCGGCGGCCTCGGGGGATGCCGCGTCAGCGTCCATCTCCAGGAAGAAACGATACGTCCAGGGTTCCCCGGCGGGGCGTGACTCCAGCTTGGACAGATTGATGCCTCGCTCGGAGAACGGCGAGAGCACTTCCAGAAGGGCACCCGGCGTGTTCGAGGTTTCGACCAGCGCGGCCGACTTCCACGGCGCCTCCCGCCGGTCCGGAAGCTCCGGTGGCGTGATGGGGGCTGAACTGCCGACGACGACCAGGAACCTCGTCTGGTTGTCGGGGCGGTCCTCTACGTTCTCGGCGAGCACGTCGAGGTCGTACCGCTCGGCGGCTCGCTGCGCCGCGATGGCAGCCTGCGTCACGTCTCCCTGGTCGGCGACCTCCTTGGCGGCGCCGGCAGTGTCGTATACGGCGATTGCCTCCACGTTCTTCAACGAGCGCAGGAAGCGCGTGCACTGCATGAGGGCGACGGGATGGGAGAGCACCCGTTTGAGACCGTCTACCGTGGCACCTCTGGGCCCCAGGACGCAGTGATGGATGGGGGTGATCACCTCGCCGACTATCGTAAGGTCGCCGGCGGCGAGAACGTCGTAACTGCCCACGACGCTACCAGCCAGGCTGTTCTCGATGGGCAGCAGGCCGAAGTCGACCTCGCCATCCGCCACCGAGCGGCCGACCTCGGTGAACTCACGCCGGGGAATGGGCGTGACGCGTTCACCGAAGAAGCGGTGGACCGCTTCCTCGGAGAACGCGCCCAGCTCCCCTTGAAATGCGACTCTCGGTGAGTCCGTCTGACCGTCCGCGTCAGCCATCGGCCGGGCGCCCGCTCAAGCTGCGACCTCCGCGGCGGCGACCTGAGGCAGGGTCCGACCACAGGCTTCGGCGAACGGCCTGAGGCGGCGCATGAGGTCGTCGAAGGCGTCGGGCGCGAGGGACTGGTCCCCGTCCGAGAGCGCCTGCTCAGGCGCGGGATGTACCTCCACCACGAGCCCGTCCGCGCCGGCCGCGATGGCGGCGAAGGAGAGTGGCGCGACGAGATCTGCACGGCCGCCGGCGTGGCTCGGATCGACGATGACAGGCAGGTGGGTCTCGCGCTTCAGCACAGGAATGGCGGCGATGTCCAGGGTGTTGCGGGTCATCGTCTCGTAGGTCCGGATCCCGCGCTCGCAGAGCACCACGTCGCGATTCCCCTGCGCCATGATGTACTCGGCGGCCATCAGCAGCTCCTTGATTGTCGCCGACAGGCCGCGCTTGAGGAGCACCGGTCGCTGGATCCGCCCGACCTCGGAGAGCAGGGAGAAGTTCTGCATGTTACGGGCGCCGATCTGGAGCATGTCGGCGTACTCACCGACCTGCTCGACCTGGCGGGTATCCATGACCTCGGTCACGATCGGCAGACCCGTCTCGGCACGTACTTCGGCGAGCATCTCGAGGGCCGCGAGACCGAGGCCCTGGAAAGCGTACGGAGAGCTGCGAGGCTTGAACGCACCGCCGCGGAGCATGCCGGCGCCTGATGCGAGGACGGCGTGCGCCGTCTGGCGAAGCATGTCGCGACCCTCGACGGAGCAGGGACCCGCGATGATCGCGAGTTCGCGGCCGCCGACCACGGAGCTGGCGCCGTCGCCTACGCGTACCCTGCTGTCCTCCCCGACGAACTCGCGGGCGGCCAGTTTGTACGGCTTCATGACCGGGGTCACGGAGTCCACCCCCGGGAGCCGCAGCAGCGCAGCTTCGCGCAGCAGGTCGTCGTCGCCGATGCAGCCGATGATCGTCTGCTTCTCTCCCTTCGTGATGCTCGTGCGCAGGCCCAACCCCTCCACGTGCTCGCGGATGTGGTCCAGCTCCGCGGCTGTGATTCCCGGACGCGTGATGATGATCATGATGGATGCCCGTTCATGTGCGAAAAAAAAGGCGGCCCGTTTGTGACGGGCCGCCTCGCTGGTCGTGTGAGCTCCTGCGCCTATTCGCGCGCACACCTTCGACCACGGCCCGGTTCAGGGGTCGCCCAGTAAAATCGAAAGTAGCTAAAAATCGCGGCGGTGCTCATGGAAACAAGCTAATCACAATACCTGTAACGCGTCAAGGACTCTCTTGTTGATTTTGAATTTTGAATTGAACTGCACCGGCAGCAGCCGCAGTGATGCTGAACAAGGGTGCCGTTGATTCAAAATTCAAAATTCAAAATTACTCGTTGTTGCCCCCTCCGCGGCCGAGCCGACGAGCTTAGCATACTTCGCCATCACGCCAGTCGGGTAATTCGGCTTGGGTGGTGACCACTCGGCGAGCCGCGTGGCGACCTCGTCGGGAGAGACCTCCAGATCCAGGCGTCGGTTCGCCACGTCGAAGGTGATCATGTCGCCTTCACGCACGGCGGCGATCGGGCCGCCCACCGCAGCCTCGGGTGCGACGTGGCCAGCCATCAGACCGTGGGTGGCGCCGGAGAACCGGCCGTCGGTCAGCAGCGCCACATGCTCCTTGAGGCCCGCGCCGGCGAGCGCCGACGTGACGCCGAGCATCTCGCGCATGCCGGGTCCGCCCTTGGGTCCCTCGTAGCGGATCACCAGGACGTCCCCCTCGCGGATCTCGCCGGCCTGAACGGCACTGAACGCATCCTCCTCGCGCTCGAATACGCGCGCCGGGCCCCGGTGATGAACCCGCTCGTGGCCGGCGACTTTGAGCACACAGCCTTCGGGCGCCAGGGAGCCCTTCAGGATGACCAGTCCGCCGCTCGCCTTGAGCGGGTTGTCCAGCGGCCGGACGACCGGCTGGCCGGGCGCTTCCTTGACGTGCGCGGCTTCCTCGCCGAGCGTCAGTCCCGAGACGGTGGGCAGATCGGGGGGAACGAGCCCGCCGTCGAGCAGCCGTCGGAGGATCAGCCGCACGCCACCCGCCTGATGGAGATCCGCGGCGACGTAGCGTCCGCCCGGCTTCATGTCCGCCAGCAGCGGGATGTCGGCGCAGATCCGGTCGAAATCGTCGATCGTGAAGTCGACCTCGGCCTCGCGCGCGACAGCCAGCAGATGCAGCACGGCATTGGTGGAGCCACCGGATGCAGCGACCAGGGCAGTCGCGGCGCGGAGCGACTCGGTCGTGATCACGTCGCGTGGGCGCACGTCGCGTTCGATCAGATCCATCACCAGCCTGCCGCAGGAGCGCGCGACTTCCGCCTTGTCGCCCTGCATGGCGGGCACGGTGCCGCTCCCCATGGGAGAGATGCCCATGGCCTCGAACGCCGTCGCCATCGTGTTTGCGGTGAACTGCCCGCCGCAGGCTCCGGCGCCCGGGCAGGCGGCGCATTCCAGTTCGTAGAGGTCCTCGTCCGTGATCCGCCCGGCCGCCGCGGCCCCCACGCCCTCGAAGACATCCTGGATCGTGACGTCCTTGCCGCGGAACCGGCCCGGCATGATCGAGCCGCCGTACAGCATCAGACCCGGGCGGTTGAGGCGGGCCAGCGCCATCACGGTCCCCGGGATCGTCTTATCACAGCCGGAGAGGGCGACGATGCCGTCGAACATGTAGCCGCGGGCCATCAGCTCGATCGAGTCGGCGATCACCTCGCGGCTGATCAGGGACGTCTTCATTCCCTCGGTGCCCATGGTGATGCCGTCAGAGATGACGACGCTGTTGAATTCCAGCGGCGTGCCTCCCGCCTGCCGCACACCCTCCTTAACCCACTCGGCGACCTGACGCAGATGGGAATTGCAGGGTGTCGTCTCCGCCCAGGTATTGGCGATGCCGATGAACGGCCGCTCGAAGTCCTCGTCGGACAGGCCAACGGCGCGCAGCATCGCGCGCGCGGCTGCGCGATCACGGCCGGCGACGAGAGTACGGCTCGGGAGCTCTACTGCTCGATCACGCACTGTCATGCGACGGCGACCTCTTTCTTTGCCTGCGAAACAAGGGTTCTCCAGCCATAGGTGTCCGGAAGACGGCCATGCGCGATCCCGAGCAGTCGCTCCTGTAGCGCGAGCGTCGTCGGCCCCGCAGAGCCCTGGCCGATGACGACCTTGTCGACGCTGCGGATCGGTGTCACCTCGGCGGCCGTACCGGTAAAGAAGAGCTCGTCCGCCATGTACAGTAGCTCACGTGGAACGGGCTGCTCCAGAACCGGAATGCCCATGTCGCGCGCGATCGTCACGATGCAATCTCGGGTGATCCCTTCGAGCAGCGTGCCGTCCATCGAGGGGGTGATCAGCTTCTCGTCGCGGACGACGAAAATGTTCTGTCCACTTCCCTCGCTCACCAGGCCACCGGGGCCCAGCGCGATGCCTTCCTGATAGCCGTTGGCGACCGCCTCCATCTTGATGAGCTGCGAATTGAGGTAGTTGCCGCCTGCCTTGGCCAGGACCGGGTGGGTATTCGCGGCCGGACGCTGCCAGCTCGAGATGCATACGTCGACGCCGCGCTCGAGCGCGCCATCGCCGAGATACGTTCCCCACGGCCAGCAGATGATGTACGACTCGACCGGGCTCGCCCCGGGGTTGAGCCCGGCAGCACCGTACCCGCGGATCAGGATGGGGCGGATGTAGCATTCCTCCAGCCCGTTGCGCTCCACCAGCGACTTGCAGGCTTCGGAGAACGTCGCCTGGTCGATGCCCGGGTTCATCCGGTAGACGCGGGCCGAATCCCACAACCGACGGGTGTGCTCCTTGAGCCGGAAGATGGCCGGGCCATCGGGCGTATTGTAGCAGCGGATCCCCTCGAAGACCGAGGACCCGTAATGGACGACATGACTCATCACGTGAACCGTCGCATCCGCCCACGGAATGAACTCGCCGTTGTGCCAGATCCATTCAGTTTCCGCGAATTGTGCTGACATCGTAATCCTCCTGGGGTGAACAGCGGTTACCAGTTACCGGTTACCGGTAGCCAGTCGCCTCGTCGCTTGCTCGGGGGCGGTGCAGATCCATAGGGATCACCGCGGCGCCGGCATCCGCCAGGGTCCCATTCGTCCCTCGGACGACTTCCGCGCTGAGCGAACTGGTAACTGGTACCTGGCAACTGACGACCCTGCGTCATGCGCCTCCGGCGCCGGGCCTGACTTCCTTCGGGTTCACGAACGGCATCATCTTCCGCAGCTTGACGCCCACCTGCTCCACGGGGTGCTCGACGTCTGCCTGGCGGCGCTGCTCGAAGTTCGGAAGACCTGAGCGGTTCTCCTCGATCCAGTTCTTGGCGAAGGTGCCGTCCTGGATGTTCGAGAGAAGCTGCTTCATCGCCTTGCGGCTCTCGGCGTTGATCACCTGCGGCCCCGCGACGTAGTCGCCGTACTCGGCCGTGTCGGAGACCGAGTAGCGCATGTAGTTGAGGCCGCCCTGGTAGATCAGGTCGACGATCAGCTTCAGCTCGTGGAGGCATTCGAAGTAGGCGACCTCAGGCTGGTAGCCGGCCTCGATGAGCGTCTCGAAACCCGCCTTGATGAGCTCGGAGGTGCCGCCGCAGAGGACTGCCTGCTCGCCGAACAGATCGGTCTCGGTCTCTTCGGTGAAGGTCGTGCGGAGCACCCCGGCGCGCGTGCAGCCGATGCCCTTCGCGTAAGCCAGTGCGTCGTCGAGCGCGTTGCCCGAGGCATCCTGGTGGACGGCGACCAGCCCGGGAACGCCGCCCCCATGCTCGAAGACTTCGCGGACGCGATGGCCGGGGGCCTTGGGAGCGACCATGCTCACGTCGACCTCGGCAGGTGGGACGATCTGGTCGTACCGGATGTTGAAGCCGTGCGCGAACATCAACGTCTTCCCGGGCGTCAGATGCGGGGCGATGGACTCGGCATAGACCTCGGCCTGCCGCGTGTCCGGGATGAGGATCATGATCACATCCGCGTCGCGCGCTGCTTCGTCCACCGTCCGGACGGTCAGGCCCGCCGCCTCGGCCTTCGCGCGACTCTTCGAATTCGCGTGCAGGCCCACCCGCACGTCGATACCGCTGTCCTTCAAGCTGAGCGAGTGCGCATGCCCCTGGCTCCCGTACCCGATAATCGCAACGCGCCGGTTCGCCAGACGACCGAGGTCGGCATCGTTGTCGTAGAAGAGATCTGCCATTGAGAGAGTTGAACAGTTAACAGTTAACAGTTGACAGGAGGCGTGCTCCTGTGTCGCGAAGGTACTGCGCCCAGCAAGAGTTAACTGTTAACTGTCGACTGTTAACTGTTAACCTTTCTTCGACCCTTCTATCCCGCCAGCGCCAACGCCGCCGGGGCATCCTCCGGACCGTCGACCTCGAGTGCCGCCTGGTGCGCCTGCGACCCGCGAATCATCGCGACCCGGCCGGTCCGCATCATCTCCTTGATTCCGAACGGGCGGACGACGTCGAGGAAGCGATCCACGTGGCCCGGCTCGCCCGTCACTTCGACGATCATGCTGTTCGGGCCGACATCGACGGTCTTGGCATTGAAGACCGTGCACATCGCCACGAGCTCGGCACGCGACGACTTCGGCGCATGCACCTTGATCAGTGCGATCTCGCGTTCGACCACCGGGTCGTTCGTTACGTCGCTGACCTTCAGCACTTCGATCAAGCGATAGAGCTGCTTCGTCACCTGCTCGATGTCGCCGCCGTCGACCACGATCGTCATTCGGCTGACGCCGGGGGTCTCCGTCGTTCCGACCGTCAGGCTGTCGATGTTGTACGCTCGGCGCCGGAACAGGCTGACGACCCGGTGAAGCACCCCGGGATGGTCCTGCATCAGTGCGACGATGGTTCGTTTCATAAAAGCCGACCTCGCTTTCCGTTATCCGTTATCCGTTATGCTGACCCCTGACCCCTGACCCCTGACCCCTGACCCCTGACCCCTAGAGAATGCTCGCGGGCTCCGGGGCCTCGGTCATCATGTCACCGATGCTCTGGCCCTGGGGAACGATGGGGAAGACGTTCGCCTCGCGCTCGACCCGGAAGTCGAGGACGACCGAGTCGTCGTGGTCCCAGGCCTTGGCGATTGCCTCGTCGACCTGCTCGACCGTCTCGACCCGGACGCCAGCGAGGCCGTATGCCTGCGCGAGGAGGGCGAAGTCGGGCCCGGTGAGCGGCGTGCCGCTGTAGCGGCGGTTCTCGAAGAGCTCCTGCCACTGCCGAACCATACCGAGGTAGCCGTTGTTGATGATTGCCACCTTCACGTTCGTGATACCTTCCTGCTTGATGGTGGCGAGCTCCTGATTCGTCATCTGGAAACCGCCGTCGCCACAGATCACCCAGATCGTCTCGTCGGGGCAGGCGACGGCGGCGCCGAGCGCCGCGGGGACCGAGAAGCCCATGGTTCCCGAGCCGCCGCTGGTGATGTGGCTGCGCGGGTTGAGCCAGTCGATGAGCTGCGCCGCCCACATCTGGTGCTGCCCGACGTCGGTCACCACCTTCGACTTGCCGCGGCTCCGAAACGCCTTGTTGAGGCCCTCGTAAACGTCGTGCGGCATGAGCACGGGTGTGTCCGGGCGCTTGAGATAGCGCTGCCGTGGCTGGTGCTTCTCCTGCATCGCGCGGATCTTGGCGAGCCAGTCCTTCGCGTCGCGCTCCGGCATCTCCTCGAGGATGCCCTGCAGGACCGTGCGCGCATCGCCGACGATCGGCACCCGGGTCTTGATGTTCTTCCCGATCTCCGAAGGGTCGATGTCGACGTGGATGACCTCGGCGTTCGGCGCGAACGTCGAGACCTTGCCTGTTACGCGGTCGTCGAAGCGCGCGCCGATGTTGAGGAGGACGTCGCACTCCTGGATCGCGCGGTTCACGTGCACCCAGCCGTGCATTCCCGGCATGCCGATACTGAGCGGATGATCTTCCGAGAAAGCGCCCTTCCCATGGAGCGTCGTGATCACCGGGATACCCGTTCGCTCGGCGAGCTCGCGGAGCTCCGCGTGCGCGCCAGACCAGATCACGCCGTTCCCCACCATGATGAGCGGCTTCTCGGCCTTCTCGAGGAGCTGAACCGCCTCACGGATCTGCCGTCGATTGCCCTTGTAGTTCGGGCGGTAGCCCGGCAGGTGGATGCTGACGTCCCAATCGGGGACGATTCGCGCCTGCTGTGCGTCCTTCGTGATATCGATGAGGACCGGCCCCGGCCTTCCCGTCGAGGCGATGTGGAACGCCTCTTTGAACACCTGGGGTAGCTCGCTCGGGTCGCTGACGAGGTAGTTGTGCTTCGTGATCGGGACGGTGATTCCAGTGATGTCCGTCTCCTGGAATGCGTCCTTACCGAGCGCGGCCGAGCTCACCTGTCCGGTGATCGCGACGAGCGGTGTGCTGTCCATCCAGGCGTCAGCGATCGGGGTGACCAGATTGGTGGCCCCGGGGCCGCTCGTGGCGACGCATACGCCGACCCTGCCGCTCGCCCGGGCATAGCCCTCGGCGGCGTGCCCAGCACCCTGTTCATGTCGGCAGAGGATGTGGCGCAACTCGTCCTCGTACTCCGGCAGCGCGTGATAGAAGGGCATGATGGCGCCGCCGGGAATGCCGAAGACGACGTCGACCCCCTCGCGGACGAGGGCTTCGCATATGATCTGTGCACCGGTGCGTTCTTCAGACATCGAGTCCCTCCACGCTGTTTGGCGGGTTGGGGGATAAAGCGTTCTTCATGCTTCAGAGAGTCGCCGCTTCGCCGCGGTGGCTGCGTACCGCCGAGGCGACGGCCTCGCCGACCGTCGCCGTGTCCTCCCATGAGCCATCGGCCGTTGCCAGGTCTCGCGTACGCATGCCGCCGTCCAGGACCTCGGCGACCGCGGCTTCCACCGCGGCGGCCTCGGCCTCCAGCCCCAGGGAATGCCTGAGGAGCAGGGCGGCGCTCAGGATGGTGGCCAGCGGATTCGCGACGCCCTGCCCCTGAATATCGGGGGCCGACCCGTGGATCGGCTCATACAGACCCGGTCGGGTGGCGCGACCCGGCACGGGCTCGCCGAGCGATGCGGAGGGCAGCAGGCCCATCGAGCCCGCCAGCATCGAAGCTTCGTCGGTCAGGATGTCGCCGAACATGTTCTCCGTGACGATCACGTCGAAGTCCGCCGGTCGGCGGATCAGGTGCATCGCGCACGCATCGACGAGGATCGTCTCGAGCTGCACGTCGGGGTACTCCTCGCGCATCACTCTGTCGGTGACGCGGCGCCAGAGGCGGGAAGTCTCCAGAACGTTCGCCTTGTCCACCGACGTCAGTTTCCCACGACGACCCCGCGCCAGCTCCGCGGCGACCCGTACGACGCGCTCAACCTCGGTGGCGGTATAGGTGCAGACATCCGTCGCCTGGTCGACCCCGTCGACTGTCTCGCGCTTCTTCTCACCGAAATAGATCCCGCCCGTCAGCTCCCGAACGACCAGGAGATCGACTCCCTCGAGAAGCTCGGGTCGTAGCGGGGACGCGCCCGTCAGCCGCGGGTGCAGGGTAACGGGGCGGAGGTTCGCGAAGAGGCCCAGCGCCTTGCGGATCCCGAGCAAGCCCTGCTCGGGGCGCACCTTCGCGTCGGGGTCGTCCCACTTCGGCCCGCCCACCGCTCCGAGCAGGACGGCGTCGGCGGACTTCGCCGCGGTGAGCGTCTCGTCCGGCAGCGACGTGCCCTCGGCATCGATCGCGCAGCCGCCGAGCAGGGCCTCGCTGAATTCGAAGTCGTGCTCCCATCGTTCCGCGACGGCGCGGAGCACGCGCACGCCCTCGGACGCCACTTCGGGACCGATCCCATCGCCCGGTAATACGAGTATCGAAGCCTTCATTTAATCCTTGGTTGGGTCGACAGTCTACAGTCTACAGTCGACAGCTCTTTCGTCTTCGTTGCCTGCATGTTCTCTTCGGCATCGCCGCTGCACCCGTCGTCCGGCCACCGCTGCCGCCCAGCTCATCCGCGGCCCCCGGCCTACCCTGTCATTCCCGGCCTACCACGTCATCCCCGGCTTACCAAGTCATTCCCGGCTTACCAAGTCATTCCCGGCTTACCCCGTCATCCCCGGCTTACCCCGTCATCCCCGGCCTACCCCGTCATCCCCGCGAATGCGGGGATCCAGTACATCGCCGCTCTCGAGCCGGGGGCGGTCAGACTGCTGGGTCCCGGACTACCCCTGAAGACCCCCGGGTGGCCTAGACCATTCTTTCTGCGCTGCCCCTCTACTGGATCCCCGCATTCGCGGGGATGACGGTGGTCTAAGCCACCTTGCTCGTCACCACCCGCGGCTCGTGCTTCGCTTCGTAAGCGCGAATCGCCTCGTCCGCGGCGACCAGGAAGCCTAGCTGGTCGACCCCGTTCAGAAGGCAGTGCTTCGCGAACGGGTCGACGGGGAATGTGACCTGACCCCCGTCGGGCAGCGTGAGCGTCTGGCTGGCGAGGTCGATGGTCACCTCGGCGTCGGGATCCTGACTGAGCCGCGTCTGGAGCCGCTGGTGGACATCGGGCTCGACGACGATGGGAAGTAGCCCGTTCTTCAGCGCATTGTTCTGGAAGATGTCGGCGAAGAACGTGCTGATCACCGCGCGGAAACCATAGCCGACCAGCGCCCAGGGTGCGTGCTCGCGCGACGAACCGCAGCCGAAGTTGTCGCCGGCGAAAAGGACCTGCGCGTCGCGGGCGTCTGCCTGATTGAGCACGAAGTCAGGCTTCGGGGAGCCGTCCTCGGCGTAGCGCCAATCGGCGAACAGAGCGTCGCCCAGGCCCGCCTTGTCGGTGACCTTGAGGAATCGGGCCGGTATGATCTGGTCCGTATCGACGTTCTCGGCCGGGAGCAGTACGACCCGGGATGTGAAGGACTTGATCGGTTCCATTCTGTTTTTTCTTCCCGTTCGGATTACGGTTTCACCGCAGAGGGCGCAGATGACACGAAGAAAAGCAACTTAGGGATTGCCCGCCCCGACCATTTCCGTCCCGCATCGACTCTGTGTTCTCTGCGTGCTCTGTGGTTAATAATGCAGTTAAACTGCCGACGGCGTTTCCGCCGCGGCGATATCCTTCACCAAATCCCTTGCGTCGGAGACGCTGCCGCTGACGGCACTGGCCACCGCGGTCAGCGGCGACGCGAGAAACGTCCTTCCGCCCTTCCCCTGCCGCCCCTCGAAGTTGCGGTTGCTGGTGCTGACCGCGTACTCGCCCGGGGCGAGCTGGTCGCCGTTCATCGCGATACACATCGAGCAGCCCGCCTCGCGCCACTCGGCGCCGGCGGCCTCGAAGATCTCGCGTAGCCCCTCGGCCTCCGCCTGGCGCTTCACGAGCTGCGACCCCGGTACGACCATCATGCGGACGCCGGGAGCGACCTTACGCCCCTCGATGGCCTTGGCCGCAAGCCGCAGATCGGAGATGCGCGAGTTGGTGCAGCTGCCCACGAAGACGACGTCGACCTTCTTGCCGAGCAGCGGACCGCCCGGCTCGAGGCCCATGTATTCGAGCGCCTTCCGCAGGCCCGCCTTCTGGTTGTCGTCGGTGAGTTTCGCCGGGTCCGGAATGGTGCCGTCGATCGGCATCCCCATCCCGGGGTTGGTCCCGTACGTGATCATCGGGCGAAGCTCGTCGGCATTCAGGGTGACGACCGCGTCGTAGGTCGCGCCCTCGTCGGTCGTCAGCTCGCGCCACTCGGCGACCGCTGCGTCCCAGGCCGCCCCCTGAGGCGCCCCCGGCCGGCCGCTGATGTACTCGAACGTCGTCTCGTCCGGCGCGATCAGTCCGGCGCGCGCGCCACCCTCGATGGACATGTTGCAGATGGTCATCCGCTCTTCCATCGACAATGATCGGATGGCCGAGCCGGTGTACTCCACGACGTATCCTGTCCCCCCCGCGGTGCCGATCTTGGCGATGATCGCGAGAATGATGTCCTTGGCGGTCACCCCCGGCCGTAGCGTCCCGTCGACGCGGATCTCCATTGTCTTCGGCCGATTCTGAAGCAGGCACTGCGTCGCCAGGACATGGCCGACTTCCGAGGTGCCGATGCCGAAGGCGAGCGCCCCGAAGGCGCCGTGCGTCGAGGTGTGCGAGTCGCCGCAGACGATGGTCATGCCCGGTTGCGTGAGCCCCTGCTCCGGGCCGATCACGTGGACGATGCCCTGCTTCTCGCTCCCCAGTTCGAAAAGAGGCACGCCGAACTCGGCGCAGTTCTGGACGAGCTGCTGGAGCTGCGCCGCCGCCTGCGGATCGGTCACCGGAATCCGTCCGTCCGCGCCACGAGGCGTCGTCGGCGTCGAGTGGTCCATCGTCGCGATGGTCTGGTCCGGGCGGCGAACGGCGAGGCCGCGCCTGCGCAGCTCGGTGAACGCCTGGGGCGACGTGACTTCGTGAACGAGGTGCAGGTCGATGTAGAGCACCGCCGGCGTCGCGGCGGTCTGGGGGCTGACCAGGTGCTTGTGCCAGATCTTCTGGAAGAGTGTGCGCGACGTCGACATCTCAGGCCTCTATGGGGTTCAGGACGTTCTTCGAGTTCTCGGGTGCTTTCGCTCCTGCGCTCGTCCGCCGCGGACTGCCCGGCAGATCACGATCGCGGAGCAGGGGCAGCTCCAGGGAATCCCAGAGCGCCTGCCAGCTCGCCTCGATGATGTTCTCGGAGCAACCGACGGTGCTCCAGCGCTCGTCGCCGCGAGCGGTCTCGACGAGCACACGCGGTTTCGCGGCCGACCCCATGTGCGTGTCGATGATCCGCACCTTGTAGTCGACCAGATGCACCTCGGCAAGCTCGGGATAATACTCGAGCAGGGCCTTCCGTATGGCGCGGTCGAGCGCGTGGACGGGCCCGTCGGCGTCGGCGGCCGTATGCATCACCTGGCCGCCGACCCGAAGGCGAACCATCGCCTGTACGCGGGGCTGCCCGGCGCCCTGCTTGCTGACGAGTGTCGTGTAGTCGAGCAGCTCGAACGGCGCTTCGTAATCCGGCGACGACCTGCGCACGAGCATCTCGAAGGAGCCATCGGCGGCCTCGAACTGAAAGCCGTTGCTCTCCAGCTCCTTGATGTGCTGGAGAAGTGAGCGCTCGCGCCCTTCGAGGTCGAGGCCCAGGGCCTCGGCGCGCATCCGCACGTTCTTGCGGCCCGCGAGCTCACTGACGACGACCCGTGTCTCGTTTCCGACCAACGCGGGTTCCACGTGCTCGTAGCTGCTCCGGAACTTGTGCACGGCGGCGACGTGAATCCCGCCCTTGTGAGCGAAGGCGCTGCGCCCCACATACGGCGCGTGCGCGTCCGGGTTCAGGTTGGCGACGTCGGCCACCAGGTGGGCGACCTCGGTCAGGCGCCGCAATTGCTCCTCGGCGACGCACTCGTACCCCAGCTTCAACTGGAGGTTGGCGATGAGGGGCACCAGGTCCATGTTGCCGCACCGCTCGCCGTACCCGTTGATCGTTCCCTGGACGTGGCGGGCGCCGGCACGAACCGCGGCCATCGCATTGGCTACGGCAAGGGCCGCATCGTTGTGCGTATGGATGCCCAGCTCGGTCTCGCAGCCGGCGGCGGCGAGCCGCTCGGCAACGACGCGGAGGGTGTCCGCAACGTCGTCCGGGAGCGAGCCGCCGTTGGTATCGCAGAGGACGACGCAGTCGGCGCCGGCCTCGGCCGCGGCGAGAAAGGTCGCCAGTGCATACTCCGCATCCAGCTCGAAGCCGTCGAAGAAGTGCTCGCCGTCGTAGATCACTTCCTTGCCGAGACCCTTCAGATAGGCGACGCTCTCGGCGATCATCTTCAGGTTCTCTTCGCGCGAAGTCTCGAGCACCCGCTCGACATGCAGAGCCGAACTCTTTCCGACCAGAGTCACTACCGGGGTCCCGGCCGCGACGAGGGCCTGAATGTTCGGATCGTCCTCGCAGCGGTTCTTCGCGTGCCGGGTGCTGCCGAAGGCCGCAATCCGGGTATGGCGCAGCTTCAGCGTCTTCGCGCGGTCGAAGAATTCGGCGTCCTTCGGGTTCGAGCCGGGCCAACCGCCTTCCACGTAGTCGATCCCCAGGACGTCGAGCTCCCGCGCGATGCGGAGCTTGTCGTCCACCGAGAGCGACATCCCCTCGCGCTGCGTACCGTCGCGCAGGGTGGTGTCGTAGAGACTGACGCGGCCGGCTTCGCCGTTTCTCACACGCCCCACAGGTAGCTGGACTGCTCCATGGCCTTCGCCTCGAGCGTGTTCGCGTGCGCTGCCTTGTTGACCGCGTGCAGGTAGGCCCGGACCGCCCCGTCCACCACGTCCGGCGAAGCGCCGCGACCGGTGAAGGTCCTGCCCTGCACCTTGAGGCGCAGGTTGACCTCGCCGACGGCGTCGCGGCCCGGCGTGTTGGCGATGATGGCCAGATCCTCGAGCGTCGTCTCGAAGGGGATCAGCGCGTCCACCGCGGCGAAGGCGGCGGCGAGCGGTCCGTCACCCATGGCGACGGCGAGCTCTGATTCCACGCCATCGTCGCTCAGCTTGACCTGCGCTTGCGCCGTGCGGGTGCCGCAGACGACGTCCAGCTTCTCCAGCTTGAACCGCTGTGGGACGTCCTCCATCGTACCGTGATGGAGGATGGAGATCAGGTCCTCGTCGAGAATGGACTTCTTCTGATCGGCGAGCAGCTTGAAGAGCTTGTAGGCCTGGTTGAGATCGTCGACAGTCAGCTCGTAGCCGAGCGCGCGGTATCTGCGGTTGAGCGCGTTGCGGCCCGAATGCTTGCCGAGCACGAGCTGAGATTCCGGAACGCCGACCATCTCCGGCGTCATGATCTCGTACGTCGTCCGCTCCTTGAGGACGCCGTCCTGGTGGATGCCGGCCTCGTGCGCGAAGGCGTTCTTCCCGACGATCGCCTTGTTCGGCTGCGGGTGGATCCCCGTGAGGTACGACAGGAGCTGACTGGAACGATGAAGTTCCCGCGTGTTGATCGCCGTCGTATGCGGGTACGCGTCGTTCCGGACGACCAGTGCCATCACGATCTCTTCAAGGGCCGTGTTGCCGGCCCGCTCGCCGATGCCGTTGATCGTACACTCCACCTGCCGGGCCCCCGCCGCGATCGCGGCCAGCGAGTTCGCGACGGCCAGACCCAGATCGTTGTGGCAGTGAACGCTCACGACGATGTCGTCGATCCCGCGGACGGTACTGAACAGCGTACTGATCGTCTCGTGGATCTGCGCCGGGTGCGCGTAGCCGACCGTATCGGGAATGTTGACGATCCTCGCCCCCGCTTCGATCACGCGTTCGACCACGCGGCAGAGGAAGGGGAGATCGGTCCGGAGCGCGTCTTCGGGACTGAACTCGACCTCGTCGACCAGGGTCTTCGCATAGACGACCGCCTCGGCCGCCTGATCGAGGCACTGCTCCTGTGAGATTTTGAGCTTGTGCTCGAGATGGATGGCCGAGGTCGCCAGGAACGTATGGAGCCGCGCGCGATCCGCCTGCCCGAGAGCCTCGGCCGCGCGCTCGAGATCTGCCCTGGTGGCGCGCGCGAGCCCTGCGATCACCGGTCGCCGGACCTCACGCGCGATCGTCTGAACCGACTTGAAGTCGTCGATCGAGCTGATGGGGAACCCCGCCTCGATGACGTCGACCCCCAGCGCCTCGAGCTGATGAGCCATCCGCAGTTTCTCGGATGGTGTCATCGTGGCGCCTGGCGATTGTTCGCCGTCACGGAGGGTCGTATCGAAGATTTCGATTCGCGCCATCTCCATCTCCTTGGGGGGAGAATAAAAATCGGGCCCTCTCTCTTGGGGAGAAGGCCCGGGATGCTCTGCTTCGGAGTGCCTCAGCTACTCTGCACTAGCAGCGCGTACGCGCCTTCTCTCATGGGGCCAATAATAATAAGCCCTACGAGTAGGAGACCGAGTACGAGCGTAATGGGGAGCGAGGTCATAATCCCACTTTCGGAACTAACGGCGCGGCTCGGGCAAGGCTGCTCGGGCCGGGGACGGGGTCCCCTCGCGTTCGTTCCCGAATCTGATTCAAAAGCTGAGGATGGATGCTAATGGGAGGTCGGGGATGTGTCAAGGGGAGAGAGCTATC
>JBBDRL010000058.1:0-6781 GCA_040905505.1 Gemmatimonadota bacterium
GGATGACGACGCTGTTCGCGGATGACGACGCTGCGTGTGGGACGAGGCTTTGCGGGGGGGAAGGTTTCGTCGGGAAGGCCGGGCAACAGTGGAGCTCGACGTTCCGTGATCACGGCCGAAAGCGGTGGGTTCTCACAGGAAGATTTCGAGGGAAAAGGGGAATTGGTGTGATCGATACGACCAACTTGATGGTCAGCGTGTCCGGGGTCCGCGGGCGGGTCGGGCACGGATTGACGCCGGAAGTCGTCGCGCGCTTCGCCGCTGCATTCGGCGCGTACTCGCTTCGAGAGACCGGTCGCCGCATGATCGTGATCGGTCGCGACTCGCGTGTCTCGGGCCCGATGTTCTCGCGCGCCGTCACCGCCGCGCTCCAGTCGATCGGAGCGGAGGTGATCGACGTCGGGGTCGTACCGACTCCGTCCGTTCAACTGGCGGTCGAGCACTTCGAGGCGGCGGGCGGACTAGCGATCACGGCCAGCCACAACCCGATCGAATGGAACGCCCTGAAATTCATCGGCGCCGACGGCATGTTTCTCGACGCCGAGCAGAGCGGGCGCATGCGCGAGCTCCTCGCGGGAGAGATCCCACGCGCCGAGTGGCAGGATCTGGGCAGCTACCGGACGGACGACGAAGCGATCGCGAGGCACCTCGAGCGGATCTTCACCATTCCGTTCCTCGACGTCGAGCGAATCCGCGCTCGCCGCTTCCGTGTCGCGCTCGACTGCGTTCGCGGTGCAGGCGGGAACATCTTCCCCCAGCTCCTGGAGCGACTCGGGTGTCAGGTGGAGGGGATCAATCTGGAGACCGACGGGCGTTTCCCGCGGGAGCCGGAGCCGGTGGCCGCCAATCTGGGTGAGCTCGAGACCATGGTGAGGGAGTCGGGTGCCGATGTCGGCTTCGCGACCGACCCCGACGTGGATCGCCTCTCGCTGGTCGGCAGTGAAGGGCGCGCCCTGGGCGAGGATTACACCCTCGCCTTCGCCGCCCGCCTAGTCCTGCGTCATCGCAAGGGGACCGTGGTGACCAACCTCTCGACGAGCCGGCTGCTCGACGACGTGGTCGAGGCCGCGGGTGCCAGGCTCGAACGGGCGCCTGTCGGCGAGATCAACGTTGCTCGGCGGATGCAGGAGCTCGACGCCACGGTCGGGGGGGAAGGTAACGGTGGGGTCATTCTTCCCGACGTCCATCTGACTCGCGACGCACCCGTCGCGGCAGCCCTCATCCTCCAACTGCTCGCCGAAGAAGAGCGACCGCTCGAAGAGATCGCCGCTGAGATCGGACATTACGAGATCGTGAAGGAGAAGGTGCCGCGGCCGTCCGGCTCGCTCGATGAAGCCTACGCCATGCTGGTCGACCGCCTTTCGGCTCCCCAGGTCGATCGTCAGGACGGCCTGCGCCTGGACTGGCCCGACGAGCGGCGGTGGGCGCATCTGCGGCCCTCCGGCACCGAGCCGATCGTCAGGATCATCGCCGAGGCGCCGACCGCCGCAGCGGCGAACCAGATGGTCGAGTCGCTACGCGCGGCCCTGCCCGCGTAGCTCCTTTCAGCCCGAGAGACGTCATTATGTGTGGCATCATTGGATATATCGGAGACAAGCAGGTCACTCCCCTGCTGATCGAGGGATTGAAGCGCCTCGAATACAGGGGATACGATTCGGCAGGTGTCGCCGTGGTCATGGACGGCAAGATCCAGGTCCGAAAGGAAGCGGGGAAGATTGCCGAGCTGGAAAAGCACCTGGAGGAGAAGCCGGCCCCCGGCATCTACGGGATTGGCCATACCCGCTGGGCGACCCACGGCGCGCCGACCACCCGGAACGCACACCCGCATACGGCCGAGCACAATGACTTCGCCCTGGTGCACAATGGCATCGTCGAGAACGCCGACGTCCTGCGCCGCAGGCTGAAGGAGCGCGGACACGAGTTCTCCTCCGATACCGATACCGAAGTGCTCGTGCACCTCATCGAGGAGCTCTACGGCAAGTCCGACGGCCGAGAGGGCGACGCCCTGGAGCGGGCGGTCGAAGCAGCGCTCCGACAGGTGGAGGGCACCTACGGCATCGCAGTGATCTCGACCCGCGACCCCGAGAAGATCGTCGCGGCACGGCTCGGAAGCCCCCTCCTGATCGGCGTCGGCGGCAATGGCGAGACGTTCGTCGCGTCAGATGCCGCGGCGGTCATCGCCCACACCCGCGACGTCGTCTACCTGGACGACGGCGACATGGCGACGATCACCAAAGCGGGCTATACCATCCACCGCGGCGGCGTGGGTCCGGTGGAGCGACCGATCAACCGGGTGGACTGGGATCTCGGCGAGGTGGAGCGCGGCGGCTACGCGCACTTCATGCTCAAGGAGATCACGGAGCAGCCGCAGACGCTGCGTGAAACGATGCGAGGTCGGTTGCTGGAGGAGGAGGGCATGGTCAAGCTCGGCGGCCTTACCGGAATGGACGAAGAGCTCCGCACCGTACGTCGCGTGATCATCCTCGGCTGCGGGACTTCGTGGCATAGCGGCCTGATCGGCGAGTACATGCTGGAGGACATCGCCCGCATCCCGACCGAGGTGGAGTACGCCTCCGAGTTTCGCTACCGCCGGCCGGTCGTCGGTTCGGACACCCTCGCCCTCGCCATCTCGCAATCAGGCGAGACGGCGGATACCCTCTGGGCCATGCGGGAGGCCAAGCAGCAGGGTGCGACCTGTCTCGGTATCGTCAATGCGGTCGGCTCCACGATCGCCCGGGACACCGACGCCGGAATATATCTGCACGCCGGGCCAGAGATCGGGGTCGCCTCGACCAAGGCGTTCACCTCGCAGGTCGTCGTGCTCGCCATGCTGACGGTTCACCTCGGCCGCCTGCGCGGCACGCTCTCGGCTTCGCGCGGCCGTGAGATCGTCCGAGCCCTGGGCCGGCTTCCCGAACAGGTCGCCGCGATTCTGAAGCTCGACCCCGCAATACGGGAGCTCGCAGAGGAGTACAAGGACCATCCGAACTTCCTCTATCTCGGACGCGGGTACAATTTCCCCGGCGCCCTCGAGGGTGCGTTGAAGCTCAAGGAGATCTCCTATATCCATGCCGAGGGCTACCCGGCTGCGGAGATGAAGCACGGCCCAATCGCCCTCATCGACGAGAACATGCCGGTCGTCGTAATCGCGCCCAAGGACGCCGTCTACGAGAAGGTCAAGTCGAACATCGAGGAGGTGAAAGCCCGCGGTGGTCGTGTCATCGCCGTCATCACCGAGGGAGACGACGAGTTGCGGGATTATGCGGATCATGTCGTGCAGATCCCGAGCACCCACGATTCACTCACCCCAATCCTGGCTGCCATTCCGCTTCAGCTCCTGGCGTATCATATCGCGGTGCTCCGGGGCTGCAACGTCGACCAGCCGAGGAATCTGGCCAAATCCGTAACGGTGGAGTGACGATCGTTCCGAATCCCGCGGGTCGAGCCCTACGGCGCGAGTCCCTGGCGGCTCCGTGAAGGTCGTTCTCCAGCGGGTGAGTCGGGCGAGCGTGACCATCGACGATGCGGTGGTCGGAAAGATCGGTCGCGGCCTCCTCGTCCTCGTCGGGTTTGCGGATGGCGACGATCAGGCCGACGTGGATTGGATGACGGACAAGATCTCCCAACTTCGGATCTTTCCGGACGACGAAGGTAGGATGAACCGCTCGCTGCTGGATGTGGAAGGCGAGGTCCTGGTAGTCTCGCAGTTCACGCTGTACGGTGATGCCAGGAAGGGCCGGCGACCAAGCTTCGTCGGCGCCGCCCACCCCGACGTCGCCATACCGCTGTACGAGGCGTTCGTGGAGACGCTCCGCGGCACCGGTCGGCGAGTCGCGACCGGCGAGTTCGGCGCGATGATGCAGGTCGAGCTCGTCAACGACGGGCCTGTCACACTCATCCTGGAGCGTTGAGCTCGGATGTCCCAGGCGCCCCGACTCATTCTCGCCTCCCAGTCCCCACGCCGAGCAGAGCTTCTTCGGCGGCTCGGCCTCCGGTTCGACGTGCGGCCGGCGAGCCTGGACGAGACGTATGTCGATCACGAAAAGCCCGCCGAGCATGCTGAGCGACTCGCGCGCGAGAAAGCCAGTACCGTCGCCGCCCGCCATCCCGACGCGGTGGTGATCGGCTCCGACACCATCGTCATCGTCGATCACGACGTCCTCGGCAAGCCACGCGACGATGCCGACGCGGTCGCCATGCTCCAGCGGCTCGCCGGCAGCTTTCATCAGGTATTCACCGGCGTTGCGGTCGTCACGCCGAGGGGGACGTGGTCCGCACTCGAGCGGGTAAGCGTTCGGTTCCGGGCGCTCACCGAAGCCGACTGTCGGGAGTATGTCGCAACCGGCGAGTCCCGGGACAAGGCGGGCGCTTACGGCATCCAGGGCTTCGGCTCCGCGCTCGTCGAGTCGATCGACGGCGATTACTTTGCGGTCATGGGCCTTCCGGTGGTCCGCACCCTGGCACTGTTGCGACAGGCCGGCTGGTGCTATCGCTTCGATCCGGTGCTCCACCCCTGCACGGACGACGGTCGCAAGCCAGAATGAACCGCCCAGAGCCCCCCACCGAGAGATGATACTCGCCATCGACGAAGGAACCACGGGCGTGACTTGCCTCGTGATCGATCGCGACTGCCAGGTCCGCGGCCGGGCGTATCGGGAATTCACGCAACACTTCCCGCGGCCGGGCTGGGTCGAGCATGACCCGCGAGAGATCTGGGACGTGGTGCGGCAGGTCGCCGCCGAGTCCGCCGCCAAGGCCGACACTACGCTCGATGCGCTCTCCGCCATCGGCATCACCAATCAGCGCGAAACGATCGTCCTCTGGGACCGCGCCACGGGCGAGCCCGTCCACAATGCGATCGTATGGCAGGACCGGAGGACGGCCGATCTCTGTGCCCGACTCGAGGCCGAAGGCGCGGGCCCCGCAATCCGGGAGCGAACCGGGTTGCTGATCGACCCCTATTTCAGCGCGACGAAGTTGTCGTGGATCTTCGAGCAGCACCCGGAGCTGCTCCGGCGCGCGGAGGCGGGCGAGCTGGCCTTCGGCACGATCGACAGTTGGCTCGTCTGGAAGCTGACGGGCGGCGCATGCCACGTGACGGAACCGACCAACGCCTCCCGGACGCTGTTGTTCAACATCGACGAGCGGAAGTGGGATCCCGCCCTGCTGGACACGCTCGGCGTTCCGGCGGCCGTTCTGCCCGATGTGCGCTCCTCGAGTGAGGAATACGGCGTCTCCACGGGGGATGCCTTCGGTGCCGAACTGCCCGTCTGTGGTATGGCCGGTGATCAGCAGGCGGCTCTCTTCGGACAGGGGTGTTGGGCGACCGGGTTGGGCAAGAACACATACGGGACGGGGGCGTTCCTTCTCCTGCACACGGGCGAGCAGCGAGTCGCTTCCGAGCGCGGCCTGCTCACGACGGTAGCATGCGGCCCCCGCGGTGAGTACAACTTCGCTCTGGAAGGCGCGATCTTCGTCGCCGGGGCCGCCATCCAATGGCTGCGTGACGGCCTGGGAATCATCGATTCGGCCGACGAGACGGAGCAGCTGGCCGGATCTCTCGAATCGAACGATGACGTCTACTTCGTGCCCGCATTCGGCGGTCTCGGTGCGCCCCATTGGGAGCCCGGCGCTCGCGGGACCATAGTCGGCCTGACGCGCGGGACCAGCGCGGCGCATCTCGCACGGGCTGCCCTCGAGGCGATGGCCTACTCGACGTTCGACGTCGCCAGAGCCATGGAAGCGGACAGCGGCGTAGAGATGAAGGAGTTGCGCGTCGACGGTGGAGCCGCCGCGAACGACTGGATGATGCAGTTCCAGGCGGATCTGCTCGATGTGCCGGTCCGCCGTCCCGCCATGCTCGAGACCACGGCCCTGGGCGCAGCCGGTCTCGCGGGGCTGGCCAGCGGGTTCTGGGATTCGCCGGACGATTTTCTGACGGCCAAGACAGACGACATGCTCTTTCGTCCGAAGATGGGCGCATCGCGGCGCGGCGAGTTACTCGCCGGGTGGCAGCGGGCGCTGTCGACCGCCACCCACTGGGCCCACAACGGATCATGACCCTCACCACGCTCCTCCTGTCGGCCGCGCTCGCTGCTCCACCAGCGGCTCCGCCGCTCCCCTGGTTCGGAGAGGACAAGCTGAAGCACTTTTTCGCCAGCTTCGTGGTGACCAGCTTGACCGCCAGCGGAGCTCGCGCTGCCGGGCTCGACCGGACGCACAGCATCGCCGT
Organism: Gemmatimonadota bacterium; assembly: GCA_040905505.1. GTDB lineage: Bacteria > Gemmatimonadota > Gemmatimonadetes > Longimicrobiales > Longimicrobiaceae > WHSP01. The sequence continues at coordinate 6,233 of JBBDRL010000058.1, forward strand.
GGGCGCAGGCCTCGGCGCAGCGACCGGTCTCTGGAAGGAGGTGCGGGATGTCCGGGCCGGCGGCAACTTTTCCGGATACGACCTCGTCTGGGACGCAGCCGGAGTCGGTGCCGCTGCCCTGATGCTGGACTCGGCCCGCTGAGCCGCTCAGGCCGGAAAAGCGCGCCCGACCCGTACTTGACACCGGCAGAGACAGCGCCTTATTCTGCCCGGGCGCCAAAGCAATACGCCGCATAGATCTCACCAATTCCGTCATCGCGTCCCTCGTGTCGCGATGACGATATGGCTCGGCCCGGACGCCCGCAGAGCGACACCGCGGGAACCAGGCCGACTGTCTTTCCCGGCCCCCGCCTCGCTTGCGGGAATCTTCGAGAACCAGCGTGCTCGCTCTCCACGGAGCCGAGCGCCGAAAGGAGGATGTCGCGGATGAGCGCGATTTTTCTGGCGGTCATCGGGTTGTTCGGCTTCATCACCGGCTACCAATTCTACTCCAAGTTCATCTCGGAAAAGATCCTCCGGCTCGATCCGGACTTCCGGACTCCCGCACAC
>JBBDRL010000059.1:0-37083 GCA_040905505.1 Gemmatimonadota bacterium
AGTATCAATCCTCGTCTGCTGACCCTTGCGTGAGTCATAGACATCGGGATGACAGTGACTCCGATAGGATGACAGTGACTCGAATAGGATGACAGTGACTCGAATAGGAGACTGCCTCGCTCAGATATGCAGCGGGTGACCGAGCGCAGCGAGAGCGGCCTCGCCGATCGCTTCCGAGAGCGTCGGGTGGGGGTGCATCGCCCGGTCCATCTCCTCGACGGTCGTCTCGAGGTGCCGACCCACGACGAACTCCGCGATCAACTCAGTCGCGTGCGGACCGACGATGTGGGCGCCGAGCACCTCCGAATACTTCTTGTCGCGGATCACCTTCACGAAGCCGTCGGTCTCACCCGCCGTGAGCGCCCGCCCATTCGCGATCCACGGGAACTTGCCGACTTCGATGTCGAAGCCCTTCTCCCGCGCCGCCTCCTCCGTGAGTCCGACCGATGCGACCTCGGGGTGGCAGTAGGTGCAGTTCGGGATGTTCTCGTAATCGATGCCGGCATGCTCGTCGCCATGAATCGCCTCGATGCACGCGACGCCCTCGTGCGAGCCTTTGTGCGCCAGAAGCGGCGGCCCGGCGACGTCACCGATCGCGTAGATGCCCTCCACATTCGTCCGCATCTGCCGGTCGACGTCGATGAAGCCCGCGTCGTCGAGCTTCACGCCCGCCTCCTCGAGCCCCAGATCCTCCACGTTCGGCGCGCGCCCGATCGCCGAGAGAACGCGATCGACCGTCATGTCCTTCTGCTCACCCTTCTCTGTCTTGAACGTGATCTTGACGCCGGACTCCTGGATGTCGGCCTTCTCGAGGCGCGCGCTGGTGAAGATGTCCATTCCGCGTTTGCGGTAACTCTTATCCACCGCCACGGACGCGTCCTTGTCCTCGAGCGGGAGGATGCGGTCCAGCGCCTCGATGATCGTAACCTTGGTGCCGAAGGCGGCGTAGACGTCGGCAAATTCACAGCCGATCGCGCCGGCGCCGACGATCGCGAGCGCCTCGGGCGGTGATTCGGCCATCATGGCGTCCGTCGAATCCCAGATCCGATCGTGATCGACCTTGAGGAACGGGAGGTCTCGCGGACGGGAGCCCGTCGCGATGATGATATGCTTGGCGCTGAGAGTCTGCTTCTTTCCATCCCCGCCCGTTACCTCGACCTTCCCCTTCCCCGCCAGCCGGCCCCGCCCCTCGACATGCGTGACCTTGTTCTTCTTGAACAGCCCGGCGACCCCCTTGGACAGACGGTCCGATACCTGCCGCGACCGCTTCACGGCCTGCGCCAGGTCCGTCTTGATCTCGCCGATTTCGATGCCGAAGTCCTTCGCGTGACCGAGATGGCTGATCATCGCCGCGCTCTCCAGCAGCGCTTTGGTCGGAATACACCCGATGTTCAGGCAGACACCGCCCAGGAACTGATCCTCCACACACGCCGTCTTGTATCCCAGCTGTGCCGCTTTGATGGCCGCCACGTACCCGCCAGGGCCGGCCCCTACCACCACTATGTCGAAGCTGTTATCCGCCAATCGTCACCTCGCGTTCGAGTTCACGTCTGCCGCAGAGCGTAAGGTATCGCGGCAGATGCGGTGGAGACAATGAGGGAAGCCCACAGTCTACGGTCGACAGTCTACAGCTACGACCCATACGCGAGAGGGCCGGCATCGACTCGCGATGCTGGCCCCCTGAAGCTGTCGATTGCTGCCTGTCGACTGGCGACTTCCTCCCGTCACCCGCCGAGGTACATCCCCTGCTCGATCACACGCCGGGCCGCCACGAGGTGCTGCAGGAACCACTGACCGCGCTCGCTATAGAGGTCGTCGTAACCTACGCCTCCACCGCTGCTACTCGAGTGGATGATCAGGCCGTTGCCGGCGTAGATGGCGGTGTGGTCGACCTGTCCGCCGGCCGTGGCGAAGGCGAGGATGTCGCCGGGTTGGAAGGCCGAGACGTCGAGGGGCACGGACCTGCCGGCTCGGGCCTGATCGCGTGAGACCCGCGGCACCACCACGCCGTGGAGGTCGAAGACGTAGCGGATGAACCCGGAGCAGTCGAAGCCGCCCTGCGGTGTGTTCCCGCCCCACTGGTAACGCACGCCGATGTAGCGTTCGGCGGTGGTCAGCGTCGCAGCGGCGATGCGCAGCGAGGCGTCGGAGCTGGCGAGCATCGACGAGAACGAGCCTGAGCTCGGCCGAGGTGGCATGGTTCGCGGGATGACGCCAGGGCTCGGCCTCCGAGCGGCCCCGCCGAATCCGATGCTGAGTCCGAACCGGTACTCCATGCCACTTCCCACCACCGCCTCCGGCCTGCGAGGCGCCTCGGCGATCGATTGGCGGTAGCGCGCTTCTGCCTCCATCGAGAAGCCGGCCCCGAGCGGCGCCCGGAAACCCCCGCCATAGCTGTAGTTGGCCGCCACCCCGACGCTGCCGTCGGTCTGCAGGCCGCGCACACCGATGCCCGCCAGGCCGTAGGGAATGAGCGCGGCATTGCCGGCAGGGTTCCCCAGGAACAACATCGCGTCGGCGTCCGTGCTCCAGATTCCGGACGTAATCGGCTGCGCCGATTCGGCGGTCACGGTCGGCGGCGCGCTCACGTCGAACCCGACGCTGAGCCGGGCCGCCATTGGCCCGGTCTCCCGAGCCACCGTAGCGCCGACGAGAAGCGGGTGGCCTTCGATGCCCGGGTCCGTCGCAACGTACCCGGCGACATTGGTCCGGGTCTGCGCCGCCAGCGCGGTGGGCGCCAGGAGCAGGAGCGTCAAGATTTTTTTCACGCCGGTGCCTCCGGGCATCACAGATGATTCGGACGTTTATGCGAGCGGACACCCTGGAATTCCGCCGGATCTCGATAGATGAACTGGAAAATCCAGCTCGGAGCGGCGGCTGTCAAGGATCAGGAATTTTGAAATCTATCCCCGGGAGCGGGCGGATGTTCCGGGCGGCGAGATTCGATAAGCCGCCGGACGGCCGTCAATGGCCCGCGGGGCGGGAGGCGAATCGATCAGGGGGCGATGTCGTGGAAGCGGACCTGGGGCTCCTTCTCCACTGCGGTCCGAAGGCTCCATTCGCTCTCGAAGAGGACCAGCGGACGCTCTTTCGAGTCGTAGACCAGAGAGCGTCCGATGCCGCTGCCGAGGCGCTGGACGTCGGCATCGGAGCCCTCGACCCAGCGAGCGACCTTATAGGGGAGAAAGTCGAGCTTGGCGGAAACGCCGTATTCATTTTCCAGGCGGTGAATCAACACGTCGAACTGCAGCATGCCGACCGCACCGACGATCGGCGCAGGCCCCGCGCCGGAGTCCGTGTAGAATACCTGCGCGGCGCCCTCCTCGGAGAGCTGCTTCAGTCCGGTATCGAGCTGCTTGCGCCGCAGCGGATCGGCGATCCGCACGCGGGCGAAGTGTTCCGGTGAGAAGCGGGGGATGCCGCTGAACTCGAGAACTCCGTTGGCGGACAGCGTGTCGCCGATGCGCAGGTTTCCGCGGTCGTGGATGCCGATCACATCCCCGGGCCAGGCCTCCTCGATGAGCGTCCGCTCACGCGCGAGGAACTGCGTCGGCCCGGAAAGGCGAATCGACTTCCCGGTCCGGACGTGCTTCACCTGTAGGCCCGCTTCGAAGCGGCCGGAGCAGATCCGTACGAATGCGATGCGGTCGCGATGCTTGGGATCCATGTTCGCCTGGATCTTGAACACGAAGCCGGTGAAGTGCTCGTCCGTCGGGTCGATCTCGCCGAGGTTCGACTCTCTCGGTCCCGGCGGGGGCGCGAGATCGAGGAAGGAAGCCAGGAATGGCTCGACACCGAAGTTCGTCAGCGCGCTGCCGAAGTAGGTCGGGGACACCTCGCCGCTCAGAAAGGCCTCTTCGGTGAACTCCGTGCCGGCCATCTCGAGGAGCTCCATCTCCTCCTGCAGCCGGTCACTCGCGCTCTCGCCGATCAGCTCCCGCAATGATGGATCGTCCAGCGACGCGATCCGAGTGGCCGCGCGCTTCTGCCCGTGATCCGCACCCTTCTCGAAGAGAAAGACCTGACGGAGCTCACGGTGGAACACACCGATGAAGTGTGCGCCGTCCAGGATCGGCCAGGTGATGGGGTAGCACTTGAGACCCAGATCGCGCTCCACGTCGTCGAGCAGCTGGAGCGGCTCCATTCCCGCCCGATCGCACTTGTTGACGAACGTGAAGATCGGAGTACGCCGCCGGCGACATACCTCGAAGAGCTGCCGCGTCCGTTCCTCCACACCTTTCCGGTTGTCGAGCAACATGACCGCGCTATCGGCCGCGATCAGCGTGCGATACGTGTCTTCCGAGAAATCGGCGTGGCCGGGTGTATCGAGCAGATTGACCTGGCGGCCGCCATACTCGAACTGGAGGACGCTCGACGTGACGGAGATCCCTCGCTCCTGCTCCATCTTCATCCAATCGCTCGTCGCATGGCGGGCGCTGCGACGGGCCTTTACGCTGCCCGCAAGGTGAATCGCGCCACCGTAGAGAAGAAGCTTCTCGGTGAGCGTCGTCTTGCCGGCGTCGGGATGGCTGATAATGGCGAAGGTCCGCCGACGGCGGACCTCTTCATCGAGTCGGGACATCTCCTGCTTCCGCTTGGGAATACGCCGTGGAAGGCGCTACTTATCTAGTCTGGTAAAATAACCGAATGAGCGGGTGGACTCAACTGGAACGAGCGCCGGCAGCCCGCGGTTTCACTGTTCAGCGGGGTTACGCGTGCCGACCCCGACCAGGAACCGGATCGGTAGGGATCGGGGTACGACGTGCGTCGGTCATCTGAACCACACATCCAAATGCAACGCATTCGCATCCCGAACGAGGCGACGTACAGTCCGCTTTCGCTGCTGGACATCGCGCTGGCTGCGCCCGTGGTGTCGCGGCTGCTCTTCCGCGGCACGTTGCCCGGCCGCGCGGTTCAGGCGGCGGCAATGGGCATTTACTTCGGCAGCGCCGCGCAGGACTGGCTCGAGCGGCGTGGCGTCCGCCGCATCGATTTCCTCGCGGAGTTCGGGGCCGACGTTCGCCACCTGGAGGAGATGCCTCTTGTAGCGCGGCGCGAGGAAGTGGCGTCGCTCGTGGAGGAGGCGAACGACGGCTACACCGGCGCCAGGGTTCCGCGCGACGAGCTCGCGCGTGAGGTCGACCGGCATCTCACCGCCTACATCGCCGGCATTACCGGGCAGCAGGTGGAGACGAGCACCGAGATCCGCAGCTTCACGATCGCTCAGGTTATATTTCCATTCGCCCTCGGAGCGTGTGACTTTCTGTCGGGGGACGTGGCGATATTCCGGGACACCGGTGTGTTCGAGCCGCACGTGATCGCGCACGAGTTCGCGCACCGGAAGGGCTACTGGAAGGAGCTGGAGGCGCAGGCGCTCGCGTATCTGGCGAACGCGTCCTCCGGAAATCTGCTGCTCGAGCAGTCCGCCAGGTGTGAGCGCCTCCATCGACACCTCCGGGTTCTCGCGGGAGACGATCCGGAAGCCTATGCGGCGTCGGTCGCGCAGGCCGGGCTCCGCCCGGAGCTCGGAGCCAGCTTCTCTGCGGTCCGCCCCGCCCCCGGCCCTCTGGCCGAGCGGGTGGAAGCCGTGATGAAGCGACTGTACGATGAGCGAATGCGCCTGACGGGGCAGAACGGGATCCGGGACTACGACCTGGGGTTCACCAATTTTCTGTATACGGTGGAGGGGAAAGTCGACAGTCGGCAGTCGACGGTCGACAGCAATTGAGCTGCTGACTCGCCGATATTCAGACGGTCGACTGTGGACTCTCAACCTGCCCACGACCACGCCTCATCACGGATCCGATGAAAGTCTGCACCCTCGCCCTCCTCGCCCTCACGGCGCTCCCCGCCCTGGCGCAGACGCCGGCGGCGCGTACGTCGAGCGAGTGGAGATCCGGATGGTGCCGGGCCCCGGCCGCCAGGGTGGAGATGCACGTGATCGACGTCTCCGACTGGGAGAACCTCCGCGCGGTCGCGTGGTACACTCCGGAAGACGGCGGAGCGCACACCTCAACACTGCGGACATGAATGGAAACGTGCCGAATCAAGCGATGACCTGGGGGGTGGTCGTGAAGGACGGCCTGGCCTACGTCAACGACAATCACAACGGTCTCTGGATCGTTCGGATAGAGCCGCAGGGGGGCGAGAGCCAGTGATCCGCCAGATAACCCTCGTCGGCCTCGGCCTCCTGCTGGGGATCGTGGTGTTCGGAGCCGCGCGGTTCGTCGCCCAGCCTCCGCACGAACACGTCCACTACCACGCCAACTGGGCCATCTTCGTGGACAGCGTGCGGCTCGATCTGACCGCCAACCGGTACATGGAGGACGTGCTGCAGTGCACGGCCGATCCGTCGCTGCAACGACCCGAGGATCGGGTCCACATGCACGAGAACAATCACGACGTCGTCCACGTCCATGCCTCCGGAGTCACCTGGGGCCATCTGCTCGCGAACCTCGGCTTCGGGATCGGCGACGACTACCTGATCACGGACTCGGGCCGTTACGAATCAGGCGAGGAGCGATCGCTCCGGTTCGTGCTCAACGGCTCGCCCATGCGGTCGATCCGTAACCTGCAGATCGACGATCGGGATCGGCTGCTGATCAGCTTCGGAGCCGAGGCCACCGCAGAGGTCGTCGAGACGCAGTTCCCGCTGGTCGGGGACGACGCCGGAGAGTTCAACACGATGCCCGACCCGGCGAGCTGTTCCGGCCAGGAGGAAGAGACGCTGGGTGCGCGGCTGCGCCGAGCGATATGGTATTGAGAAGAAGCCAGCAGCTGTCGGCTATCAGCTATCAGCTACGACGGCGTCGTATCGCGGGCTGTGCGATAGCTGATGACCGATAGCCGATAGCTTTTACAGCACCTCACGAACTATAGTACGCCGCGTTCTCATCGATGTAGCCGTGCGTGAGATCGCAGCCGAAGGCCGTGGCGGTCGCCTCCCCCATGTTCAGCGCGACCCGGATGTCGACGGGATCGCCCGCCAGTAGCTTGCGAAGGTGGCCTTCGTCGTATTCCGTGCGGCACCCCTCCTCGAAAACGAGCACGTCGTTGATCCAGACCTGGGTGCGCTCCGGGTCCTGGTCCACTTCCATGCACTTGCCGACGGCCATGAGCACGCGGCCGACGTTCGGATCAGCGCCGAACGCCATCGTCTTCACGAGCGGCGAGTTGATGATGGACTTGGCGACGATCCTGGCCTGCTTCCGATCGGCTGCGCCCTCCACCCGCCCGCGAAGCAGTTTCGTCGCTCCCTCCCCGTCACGCGCCATCATCTCCGCCATTCGCAGCGAGCCGGCGAGCAGCGCCGCCTGGAAGTCCTCATCGGGTACCCCGCCCGCCAGACCATTCGCCAGGATCGCGCAGGTGTCGGACGTGCTCGTGTCGGTATCGATCGAGAGCATGTTGAAGGACTCGTCCACCGCGATCCTCAGCATCCGATCCAGCGCCGCCGGCTCCACGGCGGCATCGGTGAAGATGTACGCGAGCATCGTCGCCATGTTCGGCTCGATCATCCCCGCTCCCTTCCCCACCCATGTGATCGTCGCATCGCCAACACCGATCGAGATGGCCTTCGCGTGCGTATCCGTCGTCATGATCGCTTCCGCGCCGAGCATCGGATCATCCGTCAGCTCCTCCCGGATCCCGCGCAGACCAGCCTCGATCAACTCGATCGGCAACGGCTTGCCGATCACGCCCGTCGAGCTCATCAGTACATCGTCCGCCCGCACCCCCAGCTCCGCGGACGCCGCGATCCCCATCCGCCGCGCATTCACCAGCCCCGCCTCCCCCGTCCCTACGTTGCTGACCTTGCTGTTCGCCACGATCGCCTGGAGCCGCCCGTTCGCGATCAGCTCCCGCCCGACGATCACCGGCGCACCCGGAAATCGATTCCGCGTGAAGACCGCCGCCGCGTTCGCCTGCTCCGAAGAGACGAATACCGCGAGGTCCTTCGCCGATGACTTCAGCCCGCAGTTGCGGCTCGCACACCGAAAACCCCTGGGAAATATCGGGAGCTCGTGAATTTTCATTGGCGTAGACTCATGCTTCTCGCGATCCTCAGGTCCGACGAACGCGGTTCAGAATACGGGCAGCCGCCGCAGCGCGACAGGCATCGGCCGTCATCCTGCCGTGGACCGGCTCCGCCTGCACTGCCACCCGCCCCCGGTGCCTGCCGGCCCCCGCCACCCGGAACTGAGCGTAAAATCGTTGGTATAGACCGTTTCTGCGCACTTGTTGTCTGAAAGAACATTATTGACACATCCCCGATGGCGCCGGCTGCTAGTTCGGGTCGCTGCCGGCGGGGAGCTACGACTCACTATGGTCAGGGACAGGGTGGTGGTCGAAGACGGCCGGGACCGGGAGCTGGAGGCACTTCGCGCTGGGCATCGGCTCCTGGAGGAGCGATACCGGCTGCTCCACGATCGGATCTCTCAGGGAGTGCTGGTGCATGATCGCGAAGGCCGCGTGACCTCCTGGAACGCGGCGGCGGCGCGCATTTTCGGGCTTCAGGACGCGGAGATATCCTTGCTCGGAGCGGGCCGGGGCGCCGACGTCAGCGCCACCGGCCTCGAGGTGATCCAGGAAGATGGTTCGGAGCTTCCCATGGAGGAGTTCCCTCCCACGAAGGCACTGCGTACGGGGCGCGGCGAAGCGGGGGTGTTTCTCGGTTTCCGGCCGCGGCCCGCTGAGCCGTACCGGTGGATCCAGATGCAAGCAGTCCCGCGCCGGGACGATGAAGGGCGAGTCGTCGAGGTCGTTACGCTGGTCGACGATCTGACGGAGCTGCGTCTCGCACACCGCGCGGTCCGGGAAAGCGAAGAGCGGCTGATCGCCCAAGAGGACTTGTTGCACAGGGAGCTCGCGAACGCGCAGAAGATGGAGGCGGTTGGCATGCTGGCGCGGCGCTTCGCCCACGACTTCAACAACCTGATGATGACGGTGGCGGGGTACACGCAGATCCTGCTTTCCGAGGCCTCGTCGGCCGGCTCGATGCGGGACGACCTCCTGGAGATCGATCGCGCAGCGCAGCGTGCCACGGCGATCGCCCGTCGGCTTCTGGTGTTCAGGCCCCCGCCGCAGCGAGGAGCCGAGCTGGTGGACCTCAGCCGCGCACTCGTGAAGATTCGCCCCGTGCTGCAGCGCACAATTGGAGATTCGATCGACCTGCGCGTCGATGCGGAGCCGGGGACGCTCGTACGCGTGAATATGACGCAGTTGACCGCCGCGTTACTCAACCTCGCGCTCAACAGCCGTGAGGCGATGCCGTCGGGCGGGACGCTCGCGATCCGCTGTCGGGCCCATGCCCCGCTCGAAACCGGAAGCGGGGGTGCCGACGAGGAGCGGCCCTCGGATGATCATGTCGTGCTCGAAGTCATGGACACGGGCATGGGTATGCCCCCCGAGGTCCAGTCGCGAATCTTCGAGCCGTTCTTCACGACGAAGCTGCAGAGTGACGGCTCCGGGCTCGGATTGCCTGCCGTCGACGGCGTAGTCCGTCGGACGGGCGGATGGATCGACGTCGAGAGTGAGCTGGGCCGCGGAACCACGGTCCGCATCTATCTCCCGCTCGCCTGCCCCTCCTAGTCGCCGGCGGACTCACGGGAAGTCCCGCACATGGACGCCTCCCCGTTCTCCCTTTCGATCGGCCGTACCGACGAAACAGCCAGCCGGGAAACACCCTTGCCCCCACTCGACCCGCGGCATACCTTAGAAGTGAGATGATTACCGATCACGGCGACCTGGTTGCGCGAGTGCCGGAGGTGGGTGACCGGGAGCCGGCGTTGCGGCTCTGGGTGGTTTTATCGCGTGCCTACGAGTCGATCGCCGACCGACTGCGCTCGGACGTTGCGCGACATGATCTGACGCTGACGGAGTTCGGGATCCTGGAGGTGCTCTATCACAAGGGCCCGCTGCTGCTGGGGGAGGTGCAGCGACGGATTCTCGTGTCGAGTGGCGGGGTGACGTATTTGGTGGACAGGCTCGAGCGGAAGGGGTTTGTGGAGCGGAGGGCGTGTCCGGAAGATCGGCGGGCGCGATACGCGGCGTTGACGGACGCGGGCGAGGCTCTGATCGCGGAGATCTTCCCGCAGCACGCGGAGTGCATCAGGGAGTTGATGGGGGAGTTGACGGCGGATGAGCAGGTAGCGGCACACGGAATGTTGAAGCGGCTCGGACTCTCCGCGGTGGAATTGGAGCGGAGGTGTGGAAGCGGGTCGGATACGAGAACATCACAAGGGGAGGTACGAGGATGAACGATTGGAATCGATTCAGCCCGGCAGTTCTCGGTATTCTGCGGATCGCAGCGGGATTGCTGTTCATGCAGCATGGAGTACAGAAGCTTTTCGGATGGCTGGGCGGCCAGCAGGTGGAGCTCGTCAGCCTGATGGGTCTGGCCGGCGTGCTGGAGACGTTCGGCGGTCTGCTGATCGTGGTGGGGCTCGCGACGCGCCCGGTAGCTGCCGTTCTGGCGCTGGAGATGCTGGCGGCCTATCTGATGGCGCACGTCCCGCAGGGGATCTGGCCGATTCAGAATGGAGGCGAGCCGGCGCTTCTGTACATGTTCATCTTCCTGTATCTGGCGGCGGCCGGGCCGGGTCGCTTCAGCGTCGACGGTGCCCGCAACCGCGAAGCCGCGGCGGGAGCGGAGCCCAGGAGCGCGCACCAGGCGGCTTGATGGGTCGGGCGCGGCGGGGCGACCCTTGGCAAGCCGCGGCGCGTCCGGCAGATTGACGTTCCGCCTCTAACCAGGAGAACGTCTGCAATGAACGGTAAGCCCATCTTTGGATTCTCAGCCGCCGGCCGTGCACTCGAGCGTCGCTGGCCCACTGCGGGATTTCTGCTCCTTCTGGGCCTGGCTGCGTGCGGCGATGCGGCCCCGGAGGGCGGGGGGGACGGCGAAGGGGCGTTCGCCTCCGAGCTCGGCGTCGATCTCGAGCTCATGGAGCAGACTCCCTCCGGTCTCTACATTCGCGATCTTGAGCCGGGCTCGGGCGAGACGGCGACGGCCGGCAGCGCGGCCACGGTTCACTACACCGGCTGGCTTCCCGACGGGGAGCAGTTCGACAGCAGCCGGGGCGCCACCCCGTTCGAGTTCACGGTCGGTGCCGGACAGGTGATCCCGGGATGGGACGAAGGCGTCGCGGGTATGCAGGTCGGTGGCCGGCGGCAGCTCGTCATTCCGCCGTCACTGGCGTACGGCGAGGCCGGCGCCGGCGGGGTGATACCGCCGAACGCAACGCTGGTCTTCGACGTGGAGCTACTGGAAGTACAGTGACGCTCTAGCAGCTCGTCCATGCAACGGCCGGGCTGCTAGACGTTTTCTTCGGGCTGCTCCCAACCTCCGGTGCGCCGCAGCGTGAGGGCGATCGGTGCGTCTCGTCCGGCGGCCATGACCACCGTCTGCCCGGCACGCGTTACGAAGAAGTAGCGATGCAGTCCCGCCTCATCGGCCGATCCCACCTCCCGCAGCGCCGCCTCCACTTCAGCGGTAGCATCTCCCAGCTTCGTCATGATGTAGCTCGAGGCATCGGCCATGCTCACGTCGCGAGGCGAACGACTGCCGGCACGGCGTCCATCTGCTGAAGCAGACCGATGACGTCCCCCTGCCACCACTCCTCCACGATGCGGCTGTCCTCGATTCTGTAGGTACTCGTGCCCCCACCGATCACGCGCTTGAAAGTGGGCGCCACGCCCTGGAACTCGCCCATGTGTGTGCCACTCATCACATAGCGGACGACGACCTTGTCGCGCTCTGCCACCGTGTCGACGACCTGCATCTCCAGATCCGGGAACGCCGAGAAGAAGGCGGCCAGCACATGCCGATATCCGGTCAGCCCGCGCGTCTCCCCGAGGGGCCCGCCGTGCCACTCGTAGTTCGGGGCACAGGTATCCGCCGCGGCGCTCGGGTTCTGCCGATTGTAAACGTCCTGTAGGAATCGGTGCACGATCGCCTTGTGCCGCTCGGGGGCGTTGAGGTCCACGGCCTGTGCATAGAGCTCGAGAGGCGCCCGGCGGTCGGTGGGATGAATGGGGCTGCCGGTGATCAAGCCGAGCTGTCGCAGGAATGTGCTGCTGTCGAAGTAGCTTCGGATGTGCGTGACACGCCCGTCCCGGACTTCGTGAACGTCGCAGAAGCGGAGATGGACTTCCATCCCCGTCTGCGGGATGTGGCCCCTGGGGGTGACGAGGGGTCCGGTATGCGTGCCCTCCATTTCGTACTCCGCGACGACCCGGTCACCCGTGCTGCCGATCTTCAGTAGTTGGAAGCGCACATCGGGGAGCGCGGTCGCCCAGCCGCGAGCGAACTCCAGAAAGCCCGTTCGGCCCCTGTAAACATCGCCGGTTGCAATGTTCAGTACGAGAACGTCGTCGGCGACTCTTGCGGACGCTCGCTCGAACTCGCGGGCATCCAGCGCTTCGTACATCGCGCGAGCATTGGCGGTCCCGTCGAAGCTCATGCGACCTCCTGAATCGATTCACGTGGATGACTGTAGCTGCGGCTGGAGCCCAGCCGCGACAGGCGTCGATGCTCCCTCACGCGCCCTCGATCATTGCAGGAGTGATGCCCGTACTCCGGCGGAGCACCGGTGGCCGAACGAGGAGCGAGGGCGTGGAGCTTGCAGCTTCATCGGTTGTTTTATCCTGGACGAATCCACGTGGTGCCGCTGGTTGCGAGGGACAGTCGACGGCCGGTCTCCTCTCGGCCGCGCCATAGGCGACCGCCCGTGCCGTATTATATGGACACGATCGACCCACTTACCGCGCTCGACAGCGACGACAGCTTCAACGCGACGCTTCTCAGGGCCCTCCTGCAGCAGATGCCTTCGGGGGCCCTGGTCGCGGAGGTCCCGAGCGGTCGTATTCTCCTGACGAATCAGCAGTTGGAGCAGGTCTGGCGTCAGCCGCTCCCGCCCGCTGGCGTGCACGGCGTATCCACCGTCCGCGGCTTTCATCAGGACGGCCGGCCATACGATCTGGAGGAGTGGCCGCTCAGCAGGGTGCTACGTACGGGTGAGGCCGTCGAAGGCGAGGAGATCGAGATCGTCAGGGGGGACGGCACGCATGCGATCGTACGGGTGAGTGCGCTGCCGCTGCGCGAGAAGGGCCGCGTCGTGGCGGTGCTCGTGACCTACCTGGACGTCAGCGTCCAGCGGCGGCGCTATGCCTCCCAAAAGTTTCTCGCAGGCGCAGGGGCCGTGCTCTCGGGTCGGCTCGATCCCGTCACGACGCTGGGAAACATCGCTCGGTTCGCCGTTCCGACCCTGGCCGACTGGTGCGCGATCGACCTGCTGGACGACGCCGGCGGAATCGAACGCGTTGCGGTCGAGCACGTCGACCAGCGGAAGGCACGGGCCGCCGCGGCCCTCGCGCGCCGGCATCCACCGCGAGCCGACGTGGACGTGGGCGTGGCACGGGTGATTCGATCCGGGCGGCCCGAGCTGATCGCGGAGGTGACTCCGGAAACCCTTCAGGCGCTGTCGGTCAGCCCCCCTCACCGCCGCCTGCTCGAAGAGCTGGGAATCCGATCGGTGATGATCGTGCCGCTGATCGGGCGTGGCGATCCGTTGGGCGCGATCACCCTGGTCGCGGCCGAATCGGGGCGGCTCTATACGCCGGAGGACCTGGAGATCGCGGAGGAGCTCGCGGCCCGCGCGGCACTCGCGATCGAGAATTCACGCCTTTACGACAAGTCGGAGGCGGCGAGCGCCGCGAAGTCGGACTTCCTGGCTGTCATGTCCCACGAGCTCCGGACGCCGCTGACTGCTATTATCGGCTACGCCGAGTTGCTCCAGATGGGGGTACCCGAAGCCGTCACACCAGGTCAGCGCGACCAGGCGGAACGGATCGAGGTATCGGCCCGGCACCTGCTCCAGCTCATCGAGGAGATCCTCACTTTGGTGACGCTCGATACGGGAGAGCTCAGGCTGAGGGACGAAGCGGTCAGCGTTCGCGACCTCCTGGACCGTGCCGTGTCGATCATCGAGCCCATGGCGAAGGCGAAGGGGCTGCCCTTGGACGTCCGGTATCCCACTACGGACACCACGGTTCGCTCCGATCCCGACAAGCTGCTCCAGATTGTCCTCAACCTGCTCTCCAATGCCGTGAAGTTCACCGAGAGCGGTGAGATCAGGTTGGCGGCGAGCCAGGATGGAAGCTGGCTGACCGTCGAAGTTGCGGATACCGGAATCGGGATGGACCCTGAGCACATCGAGCGGATCTACGAGCCCTTCTGGCAGGTAGAGCGGCCAATCACCCGAAGGGCGGGAGGAACGGGGCTCGGCCTGACGATCAGTCGGCGCCTGGCCGACCTGCTCGGTGCCGAAATCGAGGTCGAGAGCGAGGTCGGCCGGGGAAGCACGTTCCGCCTGCGAATGCCGGCGCGGTAGGCCCACGCTGGCGTACGCCGACGCCGCGCGGGCACCGGTCTCGTGTCCGGAGCCGTGACCGCTTGGAAGTGGCTACTCCGCGGCCGAACATCCGGGGCGCGGCCCGGGCATGGGATCACTCAAGCGAAGATGGCTTCCCAGACCGCTTCCGTATCGGAGAGATCGTCGAAGACGACATCGGGGTCACAGCCGGCGAGTACTTCCGCCGTGAAGGTCCCGGTGGCGACAGCCACGGCCCTTACGCCGAGGTGCTCGCCGCAGGCGACGTCGTAGGGCGTGTCGCCAATGATCACGATCGATTTCCCCTCGAAACGATGGCCGATCAGGGCCTCCGCACGGTCGATGGCCACGGCGGGCAATTCCCGCCGGTCGTGGTGGTCCGATCCGAACGCTCCCACCGGGAAGCGGTCGAAGTCGATTCCGGCGGAGCCGAGCTTCAGGCGCGCACCTTCGACCACGTTCCCGGTGAGGAGCCCGAGGACCGCATCGTCGGGCGCCGCCTCGATGCGATCCAGCAACGCGTGAACGCCGGGATGGACCGTGGCGGCGGCGGTTCTGAACTCTTCCGCCAGGAGGCTGGTGTAACGCGGCCATACGCGATCCAGGCCGGCCGCGATCTCCGCGTGCTCGAGTCCTGCCAGGTCGAGCAACTCCCGCGCGATCTGCGGATCGGTACGGCCTGCGAACGAGTAGCCCTCGGTCGGCCCCGAAGTCCCGAAGACCTCCTCCAGAGCCTGCCGGAAAGCGCGGCCAGCAGCACCATTCGAGCTCAGAATGGTACCGTCGATGTCAAATAGAACCAGCCGGGTCATGCATTCTCCATGGGAGGTGTAAAACGAGGACCGTGCGGCGCCCTCCGGCAGCGACAGGTGCTCCGGCGCGCGTCTATCCGCCGAGCAGCTCGGTCCGGATCGTGAGCTCTTCGATCCGCGCCCGATCCACGGCAACGCCGAGGCCCGGCTCACCCCAGGGGACGGCCACCATGCCCTCGCCATCCATCGTCCACTCCGGCGTGACGACGTCGCGTTCCCAGTAGCGGGCGCTCGGCGACAGATCACCGGGAGTGGTGAAGTTGGGCAGCGAGGCAAGGGCTACGTTATGCGCTCTTCCGATGCCGGTCTCCAGCATTCCCCCGCACCAGACGGCGACGCCCGCATCCTCGCAGAAGTCGTGAATACGGAGTGAGGCCGTGAAGCCGCCGACTCTTCCCGGCTTGATGTTGATGATCCGGCCGCTCCCGAGGGCGACCATGTCCTGTGCGCGCTCGAGTCCGGTGATCGACTCGTCCAGGCATATCGGCGTGGCCAGACGGCGCTGGAGGGCGGCATGGCGCACCAGGTCGTCCTGGCCGAGCGGCTGTTCGATCATCATCAGGTCGAACGTGTCGAGACCCGCGAGGTGATCCGCATCGTCGAGCGTGTAGGCCGAATTCGCGTCCGCCATCAGGTGCGCCTCGGCGCCCAGCGCATCCCGGACGGCCGCGATGAAGGCGTGATCAGCGCCCGGCCGGATCTTCACCTTGATCTTCCGGTAGCCTGACTCCCCGGCCTGCCGGGCCCGGTCGACGAGGGCCGCCGGATCGCTCTGGATTCCGATCGAGATGCCGGTCGCGACGCTTCGGCGCGTCCCCCCGAGCAGTTTCGCGAGCGGGATCTCCTCGCGTTCGGCGGTCAGTGCCCAGCACGCCATCTCGATCATGGCCTTCGCCATCAGGTGCCCCTGGATTCCCGACGCGAGCGAGTCGTGTACGTCCTGCGGCCCCACGAGTGTGCGGCCCAGGAGCCGTGGCGCGATCCACTGGCGCACGGCCAGCCAGACGGTGTCGATCGTCTCCGGGCTGTAGTTGGGTAGCGCGTCCGTCACGGCCTCTCCCCACCCGACCGCGCCGTCCGAACTCGTCACCTCCGCCAGGCAGATGCGTCGCTGCGATACGGTACCGGAAGAGATCTCGAACGGCTCGCGCAGTGGGAGCCGGATCTCGCGGAGTCGAATTCGGTCGATGGTGAGCACGCCTCAGCCTCCGGTTCGATCCAGCAGGTAGACGCCGGCGGTGCGGCCGCGTGACCGACGGAAGCCCGCCACCCGGTAACCGCGACCGAGGGCCGAGGTGAAGGCCGCGCGGGTCACGGCCCGCCACCGAGCCGCCCGTGCCACCGACTCACGCTGCACCGCTTCGATGTCGCCGGGCACCTCGATCGAGAGCCGCGGTGGCAGGCCAGCGAGGGTCCCCTCGTGCAGGGCGGGTTCGCCTGCTTCGGCCTTGACGAGTGCCCCTGCTCGCTCGCCGCCATCGCGAGGCGGGGCTGCCGCCTCGGCGCTATCGGCGATCCACCACTCGATCACGAGCCGGTCGGTGCCGAGCCCGCTCTGCAAGGGGCTCGACGTGTCGGCGCCATACATGTCGATCACGTACTCCCTGACCACGGCGCCGAGCCGGTTCAGATTCAGGTGCGCGTTACGGGCGACCAGCGGGTCGAACGTCCAGTAGATCGCCTCGACGCCGATTTGGCTCAGCTCGGCACGCTGGTACGATTTCAGTCGCCCGCCGATGCCCCGATTCCTCAGGTCTGGATGGACGGCGAGCATATCCGACCAATGGACGAGGCGGCCCCGCTCGACGCCGGTCAGCCCGAAGACGAACCCTGCGAGGCGCCCGTCCGGCGAGAAGGCCCCCGCGGTCACTCCGCCGATCCGCTGCCCCACCTTCAGAATGGCGAGCGGGACGAGCTCGGTGAACATCTCGCCCCAGACGAGTCTCTGGAGGCGGACGCACGCCGCATAATCGTCATTGGATCCCAGTCGCCGGATGGTGATCGGCTCAGCGGCCTCCCCTGACCCGGCGCTCATGCACGTAGCCTGTGGAGTCTCTCGGCGGCCGCCTCGAGCGTCTCGCTGCGCTTGCAGAAGCAGAAGCGGACCAACTGAGCACCTGCTTCCGAGTGGTAGAAGCTCGATCCGGGTACGCACGCGACCCCGACCTCCCGTGCGAGGTGCTGTGCAAACGCGACGTCGGAGGGGAAGCCGAAGGCGCTGATGTCCGCCATCACGTAGTACGCGCCCGCAGGCCGGAAGGCGGAGAAGCCGCTGGCTTCGAGTGCGGGAATAATGAGATCCCTACGACTCCGGTAATGTGCGCTCAGGTCTTCGTAGTATGTCGGGGGAAGTGAGAGTGCGAAGGCGCCCGCCGCCTGTAGCGGAGCCGCCGCCCCCACGGTGAGGAAATCGTGCACCTTGCGGATCGCGTCCGTCAGCTCTGGCGCCGCAATGCAGTAGCCGACGCGCCAGCCGGTCACGGCGTACGTCTTCGAGAGCGAATTCACGACGACGGTCCGCTCGCGCATCCCTTCCAGAGCCAGGGGTGAAACGTGCTCGGCCGCGCTCCCGTCCGGCTGGTCATAGAGGATGTGCTCATAGATCTCGTCCGTCACACAGATCACGTCGTGCTCGATGCAGAGGCTCGCGATCAGCTCCAACTCGCTACGGGTGAACACCTTTCCCGAAGGGTTGTTCGGATTGCAGACGATGACCGCCTTCGTACGTTCGTTGAACGCGGCGGCGAGCACCTCCGGGTCCAGGCGCCAATCCGGTGCGCCGAGCGGCACGTACCGCGGCGTCGCACCCGAGAGAATCGCATCCGGGCCGTAGTTCTCGTAAAACGGCTCGAACAGGATCACCTCGTCTCCGGGATCCACGGTGGCCAGCATCGTCGCGATCATCCCCTCCGTGGAACCGCACGTGACCGTGATCTCCCGTTCCGGATCGACCTCCACCCCCAGGTACCAGCTCGTCTTGGCGGCGATGGCTTCCCTGAAGTCCTTCGCACCCCAGGTGATCGCGTACTGGTTCAGGTCGGCCTCGATCGCGTCCGTCGCAGCCTTCTTGACCGCCGCCGGCGCGGGAAAGTCCGGAAACCCTTGAGCGAGATTGACCGCATCGTGCCGCATCGCCTCGCGCGTCATCTCGCGGATGACGGACTCCGTGAACCGGCCGGCCTTAGTCGAAACGTGTCTACTACCTTCAGGCATCGCACTCCTATTGTTCGTGGGAGATCTGCCGTAGCCGAGCAGCCGCCTCTCCGTTACCATTCCGTGATCACCCGCGTCGCACCCTCCACTCCGGCTATGCGAAGATGATCCTGGCCATCCGCTGCGCACCGCTCGCTCTGCTCCTGCTGACGTTCGCCTTACCCGCCTCGGCACAGCGCCGGGACGACCGACCATCGCTACGGTTCAGTGGGTCCGAGATCACACTGGGAGGCCGGGTCCAGACTCAGCTCAATACGACCTCGATCGATACGGAACCGACTTCGCAGCTCGTCATTCGCCGCGCGAGACTGGAGCTGGCGATCCGGGTGAACGAACGCATCAGCGGCACCATCAATCCCGATTTCGCGGGCGACGAGGTCTCGCTGAAGGATGCTTACCTGAATGTTGCTTTCGACGGTGGCCTCCAGTTCCGCTTCGGGAACATGTACAGGCCATTCGGCCTGCTGGAGCAGACTTCGTCGAAACGGATGCCGCCGATCGAGCGCGGGCTCCGGATCAGGGGCGTCGCTGCCGCCGACGAGTATGCCTTCCTCAGCACCCTAGATTACAGTAACCGCGACATCGGCGTCCAGATGCACGGCACGCCGGACGATGCCCCCCTGGGGTTCGCCTACGCCCTGGGTGTATTTCGGGGGCCGCTACACGGCGGCGTCGGCAACCAGGACAGCTACCAGGCAACCGGGCGAGTCACGCTGGCCCCGGTGAGGGCCCTGCGGCTCGGTGCGGGCTGGAGCAGCCGCGATTTCGCCCAGATCGCTGGCGCAACCACCTCGCTCCGGCGCGGCAACGCGTTCGAGGTAGACCTGGAATATGGAGCCTTCGCGCCCGGGCTACACCTGATCGCCGAGCTGTCGCATGCCGACCTGGATCCCTTCACCGATCGGACTATGCGGGGCGGGCAGGCATGGCTGGCGTATCGAACGATGGAGAAGGCCGGGCCGATCACGGCGTGGGAACCGATCTTCCGTCTGAGCCATGCGGAGACGAGCAGCGAGGGGGCCGGCATCTCAGCGCCCGGTGGCACGCTCCTGACACCCGGATTGAACATCTACTTCGATTCCCTCAATCGCCTCATGTTGAATTACGACATGTGGAACGGCGAAGGCGATTCGGTCGACGCCAACAGCTTCAAGGCGATGTTCCAGTTCGCCTTCTGAGGCGCGAGGCGGCGGCGAATGCGCTGTTGACTGCCAATCGTCTGCCCGCGACCATCATGGCCGCCAACTCGCGCCGATGGTGTATTCCGCCGACGTGCGCTCGAAGTCCACACCGAGGCCGCGGCCGCGGAACTCGCCCACAATAGCGAGCCGCTCGCCGATCCAGCCGCGCACGCCGAGCGAGCCGGAAAGGCTGAGATCCGTCTGCGCACCACCGGCATCCGAGTCGCGCAGGTCGAAGCTCGCGCCGGCGCCGAGCCCCATGTACGGCAACACACCGGGGAAGGGGATACCGAGTTGGACCTGCGCCTCGGGGACGAGAATCGTGCTGGTCCCGGAATCCTGACCGGGTCGGGCAGCGACGAGACTCCCTTCGAGCATCAGGACCCCGCCGATCGGGCGCGCGCCGCGGACGGCCAGCATCGGCGCGAGACCGTCACCGTCCAGCTCGAACTGGAACAGCCCGATTGCCGCCGTGAAGTGACTATCGGGCGCATCCGGGTCGGCGACACCCTGTGCTCCGGCCGCGGCCGGGAGCGATACCACCAGCGTGGTCAGGGCAAGAATCCGCAGGAAGTAGGCAGAGCGCATGTGATCGGCTCGACAGTCTGAGGGGGATGTGGGCGATTCGCTTGAAGGTGGCGCTTGGCGGGTGCAAGATCGGCACCCGGCTGATACGCGACAAGGGGGATTCGGCGTGGATCGGATGATAGCGGGAGGTGTAGTCGACAGGTATGGCCAATCACCATGAGGCGTTCGGAAGATGGATCGTCGCGCTCGCGACGGTCGCCTTCCTGTCAGGCGCGGCCCTGGAGCCGCTCTTCCATCCCCCGGCCATGGTCGGTTCGACCGTCACTCCGGTCGATGCCGGCGACGCAGGCGACAGCGACCGGGCCCCGACGAACCACGACGAGACGAGGTGCGTCGTGTGTAAAGCGGGAGCAGCGGCATTGCCCGGCCACGCCGGCTATGCCGGCCTCCACACCGGCTCGATTCGCGGAGCCGGGGCTTCCCTCCCGGCCTCCCCTGTGCCCGCCCCTCCACTCAACGGCACCCGCGCCCGGGCACCGCCCGGCGTCTGATCCCTCCTTACCATACGCCATCGAGCCGGTCCGCGCGCTGATCATCACCCGGAAGGGCTTCTGATCACGCCGGTTCATCCGCCTCGCGGCGATCCAACCGACATTCCGTTACCGTCGGACGCGCTCGAGTCCGGAGTGCGGGCGAAACATGGGCATCCAGAGCGAACATATGCGGAGCAATCTTCAGGGCCTTCATCAGATCCTTTCGGTCGCGCTGTGCTCGGTCGGCCTGGCAGGCCCGGCAACGGCCATGGCGCTCGACACCCACGTGCGTGCAGTAGCGGGTCAGGAAGCCGAGATCGGGTCGATTGTAGGGCGCGTCGTCGACGATGTATCTGGCCAGCCCATCGCGAACGTCGCCGTGCGGCTGCGCGAAACCGGTCGAGCACTTCTCACCCGGGCAGACGGAGTGTTCGTCTTCGCCGACGTCCCCGAACGGAGCTATACCGTGCTGGCGCAGCGAATCGGCTATGCACCGGTAGAGGTCACGGTCGATGTGGGCACGGATCAGACGGTGGAAGTCGAGCTCAGAATGGTGCCGTCGGCGCTGGAGCTCGCGGGGGTCGTGGTCACGGGGACCGGGCGCGAGCGACAGGTCGGGGACACGTACCGCCCCACCACGGTGATGGGCGACGTCGAGCTCACACGCCGGCTGGAAAGTAGCCTCGCGGCCACGATCGCCAACGTCCCCGGAATCTCTCAACAATACAATGGCCCGGCGGCTTCACAGCCGGTGATCCGCGGGATGCGCGGTGACCGGGTGCTTGTGCTCGAGGACGGCCAGCGGACCGGCGATCTCGCGACCACCGGCGCCGACCACGCCGTCACCATCGACCCAGTCACGGCGCAGCGGGTGGAGGTGGTCAGAGGTCCCGCCGGCTTGATGTACGGCAGCAACGCGCTCGGAGGAGTGATCAACGTGGTGCGCGAGGAAGTGCCCCGCACCCTGCCGGAGTCGGTCTCCGGTACGCTGACGGCGCAGGCTCAGAGCGTCAACGCGGCACTGACGGGCGGGGGTGCCGTGCTGGTGCCGCTGGGCGACTTCGCCGTTCGCGGCGAGATCTCTGCCCGCACGGCCGGAGATACGGAGACGCCGCTCGGCGAGCTTCCCTCGAGCGGACTCGGTTCCGTCGGGGGCAGTCTGGGCGCCAGTCTGGTGCGGCCGTGGGGGTTCATCGGCGCCGCGGTCCGCGAGCTCGATTTCGATTACGGGGTTCCGGGTGAGTTCCAGGGGGAAGTGATTCCCGGCGCGCATCCGGGCGGGGTGGACATCGAGACGCACCGCCGCACGGCGCGTGTAGAGGGCGGCCACTTCGAGGGCTTCGGACCGATCAGCTCGGTGACGCTGGACGCGAACGTCGTTCAGTATCAGCACCGGGAGATCGAAGGCCGGGCAGGCGATCAGGAGATCGTGGGCGCCAGCTTCGACAACGTCTCCGGTGGCGCGAATATCCTCTTCCGTCACGAGCACGACGTCCATCGCTTTCTGATCGAAGGGGCCTTCGGTGCGGCGGCGACTGCGCGGGAGCTGAACGTCGGCGGCGGCTTCACCGGCAGCCGGGATGCATCGGCCGCCTCGATCGCGGGCTACGTGTACGAGGAGCTCGTCCTATCTCCCGTACGGGTCCAGATCGGCGGCCGTTACGACCTGTCGAGGGTGACGCCGAACGATCTCTCGCCGATCCGGACGGGCGAGCGGGAGATCGCCGTTCGGGAGCGGGAGTTCGGCGCCGCCTCCGGCTCGCTCGCGGGCCTCGTGGAGCCACGCGACGGCTTCGTCTTGGGGGCGACGCTGGCACGCGCATTCCGCACGCCATCGGTCGAGGAACTGTATTCGGACGGGCCGCACCTCGCCGATTACTCGTACGACATCGGCAACCCCGACCTGGACCCGGAATTCGGACTGGGGCTCGATCTCTTCTTCCGCATCGACCACCCGCGGCTGCAGGTGGAGGCGAGTGCATATCGTAACGCACTGTCCAACTACATCTATCACGCGCCTACCGCCGAGCTCGACCCGCGCTTCAACCGGTTTCCGGTTTTCGAGGCCCGGGGAGCGGACGCGCTGTTCGAGGGGGTGGAGGCGGGCGTCCAGTGGGAAGTCGTGCGGCGCCTCGTCCTCGACGGGTCGGCTTCATTCGTCCGCGCCACGCAGCGTGACACGGACGACCCGCTCCCCGCCATCCCGCCAGCAAGCGGCTCGTTGGAGGTACGTTACGAGACGGACGCCTTCTTCCTGTCCGGCGCGTGGGAATCGGTCGCTGCGCAGGACCGCGTGCCGCGGCCGTTCGTCTCCCCGGTGGACGGCACCACCATGATCCAGCCCGAACAGCCGACGGCTGGGCACAATCTCGTCGACGCTGGGGTCGGGCTGCGGCTGCTCATCGGCGAGCGCCTGCACCTGGTCACGCTCCAGGTCGACAACCTCACCGATGCCGTCTGGCGGGACCACCTCTCGCGGTTGAAGGAGGTGGCGCCGCAGCCGGGCCGGAACGTGCAGATACTCTACCGCGTTCAGTTCTAGCGCTGGCAGACTGGATCCTCGCCCCACGACGATCCCCACGTGCGCCGGGGCGCGGGTCGGCCGTCGAGCCGGTCGGCGCCCATGCGTCAGCGGACGAAGATGTAGAGCAGGGTGATGATGAACCCCACGAGTCCGCCGACTGCAAAGCCGATGAGCACGCCTCGGAGGGCTCTTCGTGGTGCAGGGCCGGGATCGGAAGGCGTCGGGTCAGGCCCCGCCGGGGTCAACGCGAGCGCTCCAGCGCCTGCTCGACGTCGGCAATGACGTCGTGCACGTTCTCGAGCCCGACGGAGATGCGCACCATGCCCGGCGTGATCCCCACGCGCTGCCGCTCCTCCTCTGTGAGCTTCGAGTGCGTGGTGGAGGTGGGGTGCGTCACGATCGTCCGGGTATCACCGAGGTTCGGGCTGTGCGAAAGCAGCTCGAGGCCATCGATGAAGCGCCCCGCGCGTTCGAGCCCGCCGCTGACCTCGATCACCACGATCCCGCCTCCAGCCCCCATCTGCCGCTTCGCCAGCTCGAATTGAGGATGGCTGGGGAGGAACGGGTAGAGGACTCCTTCGAGGTCCCTGTGCCCTTCGAAATGCTCCGCCAGGACGAGTGCGTTCGCGCAGTGGCGGTCCATCCGGACCCCGAGTGTCTCGAGTGACTTCGAGAGGACCCAGGCGTTGAATGGTGAGATCGCCGGTCCCGTATGTCGCATGAAGAATCGGCAGTCGGCGATCAGCTCCGCGCGCCCCACGACGACTCCGCCCAGCGTCCGCCCCTGCCCGTCGATGAACTTCGTCGCGGAGTGCACCACGAGATCCGCGCCGAAGCGGATCGGCTGCTGGAGGTACGGCGTCGTGAAACAGTTATCGACTGCCAGCAGCACGCCACGCTCGGCGCAAACGCTGGCGAGCATCTCCAGATCCAGCAGCGCGAGCCCGGGATTCGACGGTGTCTCGACGAAAACCAGCTTCGTCTCCGGACGGATGGCCGCCCGCCAATCGTCGATCGTGGCGCTCGTGTCGACGTAAGTGTGCTCGATGCCCCAACGGGGAAGCACCCGCGTGAGCAACTGGTGGGTGGACCCGAACAGCGCCCGGCCGGCGACGATGTGATCTCCGGTGCTCAGGAGAGCCGCAAAGACGTTGAAGACGGCTGCCATCCCGCTCGCCGTCGCGATCCCTTCTTCCGCACCCTCCATCGCGCAGATCTTCCAGACGAGCTCCTCCGCGTTCGGATTCGAGTAACGACTGTAGACGTTGCCGGCGATCTCGTCGGCGAACAGCGCACGTGCCTGCTCCGCCGAGTCGAAGACGAAGCTCGAAGTGAGGAAGAGCGGCACCGAGTGCTCGCGCTCGGATGTACGCGGCACCTGCTCGCGTATCGCGCGGGTCTCCGGAGCGATCTCTCGGTCGGACAATGCGGCCTCCAAGTTGAACTTCCCTGAAACGATGCGGGACCGGCGAGCGAGGAGCGAAACCTCGCCGTCACATCGGGAATGTAGAGGGGATGCCGGGGTGGAGGCCAGTAACGGGCGATCGGCTACGGGCTATCGACAGGAACCTCGGTCCGTCACAGGGATGGCTTCATTTCTCACCACTTCCCCGCATAACCGAGCGACAGCGGCGCCACTGTCCGGGTGAGGAGTTGGTAGCGCAACCTGGTGATCTGTCGGACGTGCAGGAGGTCATGAGCGGCCCAGCAGGCCAGCATCTGTCTTCCGCTTATCGGCCCGGCGGTCGGATGATCGCGGCTGCGGTCGAGGTCGCGCGCCGGAAGCGACTCCAGCCAGGCCAGCGACTCCCCTCGCGCCATCCGGAAGCGCTCCAGCGACTCGCCCAGGCGCCGCTCGGCGTACCGCCGGCTGGTGGCCCAGCCCACGGGGTCGATCGGCGCGAAGTCCTCCTCCGGCCGGTTCAGCAGGACCTTGACCCTCGCCCGGAAGTCCTCCACCTCCTCGTCGGCGAGGTGGTTGAGGACCTCGATGATGGACCAGTGCCCGGGACCGGGTGACCAGTGTGCTGATTCGTCGCTCAGCCCCGTCACCAGATCGCCGATCGCGTGCCCGGTCGATTGGAGCGAAGCGTAGGTCTGGGCCGTTGCTGATTGCATCGAAATAACTCCGTCGGAGTTCCCCGCGAACTACATCGGCACCCGATTGCCGGCAATCCAGACCGAGTCGATGGTGCGGGTGTTTCGGATGTCCTCGAGAGGATTCTCCTCCAGCACGACGAAGTCGGCCCACTTGCCGGGCTCGATCGTGCCCACCTCGTCGTCGAGCCCCACACATCTCGCGGCGTTGCCGGTCGCCGCCAGCAGGATCTGCATCGGCGTCAGCCCCGCCTCGGCCATCATCTCCATCTCGAGATGCTCGAAGTAGCCCTGGAAGCGCCCGGCCGGGCCGCTGTCGGTCCCCAGGGCGATCCGGACTCCCGCGTCGGTGAGGTCCCTGAGGTTGTCCATCGCCTGCGGTAGCTGAGCCTCCCAGTACTGCGCCGCAGCGCTCTCGCGCGTCCGCTGCTGTCTGGCGGGATCCTGCAATGCGTCGACGACGGCGGGATCGGCCTCCCTCAGGAAGAACGGGTCATCGAAGAAATCCGGCCGCGAGCCGTAGACGAAGGTTGAGAGCTCGCGGGTGAGCGTCGGCGTAAGGCAGATGCGGCCCTCGCGAAGCAGAGCGATGAGCTCGTCGTCGACAGGCGCGTCGCGTACGCTGTGCGCGATGAAATCCACGCCGGCACGCAGCGCTTCCTTGGCATCCTCGAGCTCCACGATGTGCGCCGCCACGGGGATGCCGCGATCGTGCGCCGCGTCGATGAGCGCGCGATAGGTCTCGGGCGTCATCTTCTCGCGGGCACCGAGGCCACTGTCGATTCGAAACTTCACCCAATCGACGCCCATTTCGGCGATCTGCTGCACCTGCTGAACCGCCTCTTCCGCGCTCGAGGGATCCAAGACCGGACCCGCCACGAAGAGTCGCGCGCGGTCGAGCGACGGATCCATCTGTTCGCTCCGTACCTGCACGCCCTCCTCCTGGTCGTCGCCCAGGCTCAGAACGGTGGTAACGCCGTAGCGGGCGTAGAGCGAGAGTTGATCCAGGACGTTCTGCCGCGAGTAGTTGCCGGACTCGAGGCCCTGCACATCGCCGACATGCCCGTGTGTGTTGACGAGCCCCGGAATCAAGGTGCGGCCCGCCAGGTCGATCTGCTCGATACCTGCCGGGATCTGGAAGTCGCCCTGGGTTCCGATCGCCTGAATCCGGCCGTCCTCCACGAGAATGACGGACCGGTCCAGGGGGATCGACTCCGTTCCATCGAACAGGCGGGCCCCGACGAACGCCTTCAGGGAGCTATCGTCTTCCGCCGCGGTGCCGCCGCCGCAAGCGGCGGCCAGGAGGAGCGTGGCGACGGCGAGAGTTCGGCCGGATGGAATCGGGCTCATGGCCCCTGCCGGGAGGAGGGTTGGATGGGAGCGCTGAACCCTGCCGAAGCTAAACGGCCACGATAGAGGCAGCAAGTAGAATCCCGCAGTAGCGAACCTGATAATCCGCTAGGGGTTTTGACTGAACCGGACAAGCCGCACGACTGTCGGCGCTAGCGATTTTCCTTGTGTGCCAGTTAATGCGGGGTTAGCTATGCACAGGTGGCCACTAACAGGAGCCAGTCCCGGGCAGGGGCCGCGTTCCTGGAACCCTCCCCGCACGGCGATCATTCATGGCAGAGCGCAACGAACAGGTTTTCGCGCGAGTACGCCAGGAGCTGGACAATAATCCGACGATCGGCTCGCGTGACCTGTATGAAATCGGCCAGGGCGTGGACAAATCGCTCTCGACAGAGACCCTACAGCAGTTTCACGCGCGCTACGTACTCCCGATCAAGCGGGAGGAGGCTGCCCGTAAAGGAGGAGGCAGAAGGAGACCCCGCCGGCGGGGTCGCAAGCCGAGGTCCGCGGAGCGCACCGCGAAGGCCGGAAACGGCGAGGACCGGTCCGACGGCCGGTCCTCGCCGGAGCGGGAACGCGTTCGCGGCGTTCTCCTCGATTTCGCGCGCGACTTCGCCGAAGCCGAGAGCCGCGCGGAGATTGTGCAGGTACTCAGCAAGGTGGACGACTACGTGGATCGCATCGCCCCGACCTGAGGCCGGTTCGGCTCCTGTGCACCGGTCTCCTGTCGAAACGCTTCCCATGCCAGGATCGCCTTCTTGCGCGCCACTCCCCACCGGTAGTTCCCGAACCCGTAGGTACCGCGGACCACCCGATGGCACGGGATCAGATATGCGATCCGGTTTGCGCCGATCGCGCTGCCGACCGCACGAGACGCGGTGGGCGCTCCCATGGACCTGGCGATGGCGCCGTACGTGGTGACCCCACCCGGCGGGATCTCGAGGAGCGCCCGCCAGACCTGTAGCTGGAAATTCGTTCCCCGCAGCAGCAGCGTGATCGGCGCTTCGGCAGTCGAGTTCGCGAAGATCGTCTCGATCAGCTTCCCCGTGCCCGGCTGGCTCCGCGTCAGCGTCGCCGCCGGCCAGCGGCTCGCGAGCTCCGCGACGGCATCGTCGGCTGGAACGTTGCTGATGAAGCTCATCTCGCAGATGCCCCGCCCGGTCACGCCGATCAGGCACTCCCCGAATGGCGTGGGATGGATGCCCCAGCCAATCTCCAACCCCTGCCCACCGCTCTTCATCTCGCCCGGCGTGACCGCATTGACCGCAACGAGGAGATCGTGCAGTCTACCGGAACCGGAGAGCCCCACCCCGTAGCTCGCGTCGAGCACCGCTCGATCCTCCAGTTCCCGACTCGCCGCTCCCGCCGTGACGAACTGTAGAAATCGCTTCGGACTGACGCCCGCCCAGCGTCGGAACAGTCGCTGGAAATGAAATTCGCTCAGGCCGACCTCGGCGGCGAGCCGCTTGAGATCCGGCTGTTCTGCGGCGTTCTCATCCAGATATCGGATCGCTCGCTCGATCCGTTGATAGTCCAGCTCGGACATGGAAACCGCTCCAGGTTGGGGGTGAACGCCCACTCCCGGGATCACCGGGCGCAGGGACTGGCCTCTCGCCCAACGATGTCTCGAACACCGGTTGCATGCAATCCGATTCTTGCGCAGGTGCGTGATGCCGGAAGCCGCCGAATTCCGCCACCCGCTGCAACCGTCTGGAGTCGGAGCCCGTTGTGCCGACTCGCGACCGCCTCCCGCGGCTCCCTCGCCAGCCATCCTTGCCGCGACGGCTGACAGCAGCCGCGCCGCCAAGCGGTGGAAGAGATCAGGGTTCGGGGAGCTCCAGCCGGCCGTGCAGCCAATCGAGCACCGGCCTGGGCGTACCGTCGACGTCGCGTACCCCGTAGGCGGGGTGCGCGGGGTCGGTTTCGAGGCTGTACGGGTAGAGCCTCTCGGCGAGCTGTTCGCGCTGGTTGCCCCGAATCGTGCTCCGCCAGGCCTCCGCCTGATATGCCGGGCTCCAGTGCGACCCCGGTTTCGCGCCGCATTCCGTGACCCAGAGCGGGGCACGATCGCCCACGATCGCGGCTGCCTCGGCGATGATCTGGCGACTCTCCGGCCACGGCCCGTAAGCGTGGACCGCGATCGCGTCCGCCTCGATCCCCGTTTCCATCATCCCGCGAAGAAAACCGCGCCACCGCTCGGCTTCGTGGTCCGCGGTACCCCCCGTGACGAGCAGCGCCTGCGGGTGCGCGTCCTTGATCGCGGCGTATGCCTCCAACCACCAGCGACCATAGTTCCGTCCGACCCGCATCGCCCCCTGCGGCGGGCGCTCGCCGGCCCCGAACGGCGCCTGAACCCATACGTCCTGCTCGTTCCATAATTGCCACGACTCGGCCCGCGGAAGCCTCGAAATGATGTCGATGGCGAGCCGCGTGAACGCTCGAGCGGCCCCGGGGTCGTATGGCAGCCGGAACACTTCGCCATAGGCATTGTGCACCACGTACATCAGCTTCAGTCCGAGATCGGCAGCTCGCTCGGTGTTCTCGCGTGCCGTCTGCTGATAGCTCGGGACTTCGGCCCACAACGGTGTGTAGATGGTGCTGCGAACATGGGTGATGCCGAGATCCCGAACCAGCCTGAGATCGTCCGGCCGCAGCAGGTGGGAGTTGATGCCGAGGATGGGGTAGTCCTGCGCGGCGGCGGCGGCGGCCGTGGCCGGGGCCGGGACCGGCTGCTGGGCGGGAGCGGCGGCAGGCTCCTCCTCGGCGAGTCGGGCCGCTGCACTCGCGTCCTCGCGTCTGCACCCGACCGCCGCGACGAGCCCGGCGAGGAGGAAGTTTCTTCGATTCATGCTACCGCCTGGTGCTGCCTTTCTGATCCGATCAGCCCCCCGCCACGGCCGCCATGACAGCGACGGGAATGGCGATCGCCAGCCAGCCGAGGACGGCCGTCGCGACTGCACGGCCGGTGCCGAAGTCGAGCGCCTGTCGGATCGCGATGATCCCCGCGATCAGAATCCAGATCGCGACCGCGGCGCGCAGCAGCCCACCGAAGAGCGGAATGATCCCGAACACGTACAGAACCCCTGGCGATTGAGCGAACCCCAAGGTACGGAGCAACTCACCCCAGGTGGCCGTACCACCCAGCAGCTTGTCGCCGATCAGGTAGGTGATCCCTGCCCAGAGCAACCACCCCAGCAGCGCCGCCACGACCCCCGCGAGGACCGCCGCCAGCCCTTCGCCGGACGAGGCGATGCCCTGCGCGATCGCCACGAGCCCGACGACCATGGCCGCCTGTCTGGTCGCACCCTCGTCGTGCTCGACCGCCTCGTAGGTATCGACGTCCAGCAACGCCGCGTTCTTCATGCGTTCGATCAGTCCACCGGTCGCCGTGGCCATCTGATGCCCCCTGTCAGTGTGAGCGGAAGGTCGTCCGGGCGTTCGCCAGCTAGTCGTCATACCCTGATCCTCTTGTCGTCAGCTCCTCCCGGAAAGTACACTTCGGCCGTGCGTCGGTGCCTGCGCAACCTGCAGCCTCACCGACGGGCGCGACCCACCGCTCGACTACCCGTCGAGCCGCATCTCGTAGCGTTCGCGCACCCGCTCCAGCCGCACCGGTGATCCGAACACGCGGCTCAGCGGCTCCGAACGCAGGACGTCGGCCGTCCCGCCGTCAGCCGCCACACGCCCTTCCGAGAGCAGGATGACTCGACCGATCTCCGGGACGACCTCCTCCACGTGGTGCGTGATCAGGACCAGCGTCGTCCCGGCCCGCGCCAGCCCCCTGAGCTGCATCAAAAACTCCCGTCGGGCGACCAGGTCGAGTCCCGTGGTCGGCTCGTCCAGGACGAGGACATCGGGATCGTGGACGAGGGCCCGGGCGATCAGGACGCGTCGCACCTCCCCTGTAGACATCTCGTGCATGCGCTTGCTCGCGAGCCCGCCAGCGGCGATGCGGTCGAGGGCAGCGGAAGCGACCCGCCTCATTCCGGCGTCCACCTGATGATGGAAGAACAGAACCTCGCTCGCGAAGAAGGCCGCGACGACCGCCTCCAATCCAGTCACCCGACCCATGCTCGAGCCCGCCACGAACCGCTGGTGCAGCTCGGGCGATATGATGCCCATCCGGGAACGCAGCTCGGTCACGTTCCAACGCGCACGGCCGAAGATGCGGACCGGCTGAACGCCTGTGTCGCTACCGAGCGGATAGATCTGACAGGTGAGCAGCTTGATCAGCGTCGACTTCCCGGATCCGTTCGGCCCCAGGATCGCCGTGTGCTCGCCTCTCGCGATCGAAAGGGTCACGCGGTCCAGAATGGGCACGCCGTTGCGAACAACGGTCGCTTCGTTCAGCTCGAGCAGTGGGATCTGACCCGACATCGCGGCGGATGGTGAGGAACGCAGGTGACCCGGGGACAAACTTCGGCTCTGGGGCGGCGCGGCGCCAGCGATCCTACCCGGCACGCGTCGCGCGGTGTCACGAGAAGATATCGGTACGCGTTTCTCCGATAGAATCAGATACCCCCGCGGTGCACCCGCGACCATCCATGAATTCGTGCGTACGGAGAGGGACGGTGGAAATGAAGATGGCGGTAGGAACGCTCTTACTCGCTGTGCTGGCCGCCGGATGCACAAAGGAACCGCTGCAGTTTGCGCAGGAGCGGCCGGCGCGTGCCAGCGGTGCCGAGGTGCGGACATCGAACGGGGGGTCCTTCCGGCTGCGGCCGGGGGAAAGCGCCGTGTCTGCCGGCGGGGAGATCCTCGTCCTCTTCCGCGAGGTGGCGGCGGACAGCCGCTGCCCGCAGGACGTGACGTGCGTCTGGGAAGGCGACGCGGAGGCCGTGGTCGGAATCGCCGTGGAGGGGGGCTGGTGGAGCTGGCATACCCTGCATACGAACCTGGAGCCGCGCTCGGTACGCGCGCACGGACACGTGGTCACGCTGGCGGATCTGGAACCCCCCGCACTGTCCGACGCTCAAATCTCCCAGGCCGACTACGTGGCGGTCCTGCGCATCGAGCTCGAGTGAACGGCCCGGCCCCTGAATCGCCGGGGGCCGGCCGATTGCGCGGTCAGCCGAACTGCCGCCTGAGGTGCCGCAGGTGCAGCTGCTCTCTCATGATCGCCAGGAAAGGGATCGGCGTCTTGTCGAGGAAGAGTGCAATGACGTGCTCGTCGCCCCAGACGACCTTACCGGAGACACGGAACTCCTTACCGTGCCGCATCGAGAGCCGTCCGCTCACCCGTGCGCCGTCGGCCGGCGGCACCCCCGCCGTGCGAAAGCGTAGCCCCCGCTCGGAGCACTCGATCACGTCTGAGATCGAGCTGCCGTATACGAACCGCGGCCGCGCCGTGGCGGGATAGATGATCCGGTAGTGGGCCCTACGATTCTGCATATGCCGAATGCCTCTCTCGTTCCGGGGTGCCGACGAGCAATCCTGGTCTAGAGGATCGACACGTTCGGACGTCCCGGAAAGCATTCGATGGACGCTACGAGTCGTTGCGCCGACCCGACCCGTTCCGGCGGCCACGGGGCTTTCCCCCGCTACCCGCGATCGCGCGCGCCCGCGGCTTGCCGTTGCCACCGCCCGATTCACCGGCCCGCTGGGCTTTACGCTCCGCCTTCTGTCGCGCACGCTCCCGCTCTTCCTTCTTCCGGCGCCGGATCTCGGCGATTCGCTCACCGATCGGAACCTCGA
Organism: Gemmatimonadota bacterium; assembly: GCA_040905505.1. GTDB lineage: Bacteria > Gemmatimonadota > Gemmatimonadetes > Longimicrobiales > Longimicrobiaceae > WHSP01. Next base: position 32,323 of record JBBDRL010000059.1, read on the forward strand.
ACCGTTCGGCCGGCTTGGCCTTGTAGTCGAACCCCGGAACGGTCACGCGGGGGATGCGCTGCTTGACGGCACGCTCGATACCCTTGAGTAGCCGCTCCTCGTCCGGAGAGACCAGCGTGTAGGCATCACCGGTAGCCTCGGCCCGAGCCGTGCGGCCGACGCGGTGAATATAGTCCTCCGGCTGATTCGGCACGTCGAAGTTCACGACGTGCTCGAGCGCCTCCACGTCGATGCCGCGAGCGACGATGTCCGTCGCGACCAGCACCCGATACCGCCCCTCCTTGAAACCGGCCAGGGCGTCTGTGCGCGCGGATTGGCTACGGTTCCCATGGATTCGTGCGTTCGGGATCCGCTGCTTGTCCAGCACTTCGGCCAACCGGTTGGCGCGGTGCTTGGTTCGACAGAATACGATCGCGCTTCCAACCTCGTTGCGGCGGATCAGCTCCACGAAGAGTGGTGCCTTGAGCTCCTCGGAGACCGGGTAGATCGCCTGCGTCACTCCCGTCGCGGGCGCTAGGCGGCGCTCGATCTCGATTCGGGCGGGGTTCTTCAGCATCTGCCCCGCAAGCTGGACGATCGGCTCGGGCATCGTCGCGCTGAAGAACAGCGTCTGGCGTTGCCCGGGAATCTGTCGCAGCACGCGCCGGATGTCGGGTAGGAAGCCCATGTCCAGCATCCGGTCGGCCTCGTCGAGCACAAGAAACTCCACCGCGCTCAGGTCGGCGTAGCGGTGCTGCAGGTGATCCAGTAGGCGGCCCGGCGTGGCGACGATCACGTCGACGCCCTGCCGCAGTGCCTGCTCCTGCGGCCGCATGCCGACGCCGCCGAAGATCGCAGCGCCGGTGAGCGGCGTGTGCTTCGCCAGCGCCTCGAAATGTTCATGTATCTGCGCGGCGAGCTCTCGCGTCGGTGAGACGATCAGCGTGCGGGTCTTGCCGCGTGGCTTTGCCAGCAGGTGATGCATGATCGGCAGGAGAAACGCCGCCGTCTTGCCGCTGCCGGTCATCGCCGAAGCGAGCAGGTCTCGCCCCTCGAGTGCTGGCGGAATCGCCTGCTCCTGGATCTTCGTGGGAGTCGTGAACTCCAGGTCCCGGATCCCGGCGAGCAGCTTACTGTCTAACTGAAATTGATTGAAGCTCATCAAGAAATCTCGAAAAAAAAAGAACGGCACCGATAACGTGGTGCCGTCGGACTGGTGCATTTGTACCCCCGTCGCACGACATGGTTCGATTGGCCACCGCGCGCGCCGAGCTGGTGCCTGTTCGTTTACCGCAAGGAGGTCAATAATTCAGGCGGCCGGGCTCAGCCGTGGTGGGTGCCCTCGAAGGGCCCGACGGACGCCGTGAGGGGCGCGTCCGATCCTACCGCCTGCTCGGGAACAGCCCACGGCCTGAGGCGCATGTAGCGGCCCCGCGGCTCACAGGTGAGCCAATCGATGCCGTTGTTCCGGCACCAGAAAGCATGGGCCCAGAGATCCAGTGCGGGGTGACCGACGATCCAGACCAGGCTCCACCACCCCAGGGCATTCGCCAGAATTCCCGCGATCAGAAGGGAGAAGCCGATCTTCCCATACGCCTTCCAGCGCGGTCTGAGGAACCGGCCGGAATGCCCGAACAACGCCAGCTGAAGGAGGCTGGCAACCACCAACAGGATTGCGAACCGCGCGTCCATTGATCCCCCCGGGAATCTCTCGAGTGCCGAGCGCCAGGTCGGCGAGGAGTGTCAGATGGCCCCCCGCAAGGTAGTGCGGGGTCGAAGCGGTGTGAAGGTTCATGAGCCGGGCATGAGGCGGGCATGGGCCGGGAAGCGTCCGCGAGGTGCGCGGTCGGTGCGCTCGCGAGCGGCCGCCTCACCAGGGAAGCCAGTAGGTCGCCTTGATCGCCAGGGAGTTGTCGCCGTCCGCCCGAAGGCTGCCCAACAGGTCCCCCGGTTCGGCTCTCAGCCCCGGGATGTCGGAGCCCGAGCGATCCTGCTGCCACACGAGGTAAAGTGTGCTCCCCGGCCGCCATTCCCAGCGCAGCACCAGATTGCTTCGGAATGAGCGGACATGGAACGACGGGTCCTCGAAGCGGAAGCTGCTCGCTCCATCGCTGACGACGTAGTCTTCGCCCTCTCGCGTGATGCTCGTACCCCCCGTTCCATAGCTCCGCAGGTCGAATCCACGGGATTCCAGAAGTTCGCCGAATCGCCGGTACTCACCGGCGGATGCGAACGGCTCGACGTACCCTTCCATCGTCAGATCCGGGCCGATGGCGTAGTCGATCCTGATGCGAGCGGCGATCTCCGTATGATCGAGATGAGAGAAAACGTACCGTTCGCCGAAAGTCTCGGCGCGCCCGCCTCCGAGCGTTTCGACGTACTGCCGCGGGTGCCGGTCCCGGCGGTATTCCGGTTCTACCGAGAGCTCGAGCTGAGGCGCCGGTCTCACACTGATGCTGGGATTGACCCAGACCACCGATCCGCCGCCGGTCCGCGTGCCGCCGCCCAGGGCGACGCGGGCTTGGACACGCCGGCCCGATGGGGAGCCGATCGCCACGAATGGCCCCCGGAAGCCCGGCCGCATCATCAGCGGTCCGCCTCGGGTCAGCGACGGGCTCTGCAGGGCCGGCTCGTGGTCGATCCCCAGCTCTCCGCTCCAGAAGTTGGTGAACTGGCCGCTGAGATTGAAGCCGTGCCAGGCTACGATGTGCTCGCCACCGTAATTCCATTCCTGGGTCGTCATCAGCCGCACTGCGTAGTTCCGCATCAGCCGCCCCGGCATGGTCTCGCGGTAGGTGACCCCCGCGAAGCCGCCGATACCATCGGCATTGCCGAGCCTGCCCAGGTCGTTCGGCTCGTAGCCCGGCGATTCGGCCCAGACATCCACGTCCCACAGCCAGTTCTCGGCCCCGGTGCGACTGTGGCCCACATCGATCGAGTAGCCCGACAGCGACGTCCGGCTGGGATCGAGCTGCACATAGTCGGCGTCCGGACGCTGATAGTAGCGTCGACTGCTACGCTGCTGCCGCTCGATCGCCGCCTCGCTGCCACGAATGTGGCTGAACGCGACCCTCCAGTTCAGATCGTACCGCCCGCCCAACCAGCGGAAACGGCCGTCGAGCCCGCCGGTGAGCGCCGTCGAGTTCATGAGCTCGGCAAGGTCCGACTGTGGATCCACGTTCCGGCGCACCGCGGTGAGCATGCCACCCACCGTCGAAGCCGACGAGCCAAACTGCTGCTCCATCCGAGCCGCCGTATATGCCGTCAGCGGCTCCACCGTCGCACGTCCGAACTCATTGGCTCCTGCGTCGAATGTCTCGACGCTCTCCTCGTCCGTCACCGCACCGAGCACCCCCAACGAGAGTCCGCCCGGGAGCCGACCGGTCAGCTTTGCCGCGCCCAGGATCGTAGTATTGTCGAGCGTCTCGACATGGTCGGCGTCCGGGTCTCCCTGCGGCCGCGCCCCGATCCGGCGCGAGTAGAACAGGTCGCCGAAGCTGAACAGCTGCGCGCCTTCGGTGAAGAAGGGCCTGCGCTCCTCGAAGAAGACCTCGTACGCCGACAGGTTCACAACCGCGGGGTCCGCCTCCACCTGACCGAAATCCGGGTTGAAGGTCGCGTCCAGCGTCAGATTCGGGCCCAATCCGACCTTGGCGTCCCCGCCCACCCGCATCGAAAGCTGCCTCGCCTCCTCGAAGGGATTCTCGGGATCCGTGCCGCTGGCCAGCGTGCCCGATGTGGCTACATACGGCTGCACCTCGACGCGCCGCGACGGCCGGACGCCGGATATGCCCCGCAGCTCGCCCATCCGCGACGCCCACCCCGTCTCATCGCGCCCCACCAGCCGCCAGAACGACTCCTTCTGTAGCGCCGGCCGACGCCGAACCAGATTCACACCCCAAACCTGCTCTTCACTGGGGCTGAAGCGGAGCTGCGTGAACGGGATCCTCAGCTCCGCCGTCCAGCCCTCCTCATCTACCACCGCCTCCGCTTCCCAGACCGGGTCGAACGAGTAGTCGCGCGCACCCTCATAGTCGGACGGATGATAGAAGTCCGTCCGGACACCCGAAGCGGTGACGACGAAGGTGTACGCCGTCCGCCCATCCCGATACGTGTCCAGTGACACGATCAGCTGCTCCGCATCGCTCTCCGCGTCGCGTCGCGTGACGTCCGCGCGAATCTCAGCCGGATCTCCGTACATCCGCGCTCCCACATAGAGCGCGTCCTCAGTGTAGATGAACCGGACGTCCGTATCCTCCTCCGCCGGAATGCCCTCCACCGGCTCCCGCTCCGTGAAGCCCGTCAGCCGCTCGGCCATCGCCCACAACGACTCGTCCAGCCTTCCGTCCAGAACAGGCGCCTCCTCCACCCGAGTCGCCGTCGCCGCGGCAGAGCCGGCAACCTCCCCCGCCGCCACCGAACTCCCCGCCCTCTGGGCAAGACAGTCCGTTCCGAAGGCGGCCAGTATCAACACCAGTGTCATCGTCCGCATGATTTCGCTTCCAATCTCGGGTGATCCCGCTGATGCGACTCCCACCACCTACTGAGCCGCTTGCTCTCGCGTCGTTCGGCCGGACTCGTCACCGTCCGGTGATGCTGTTTTTTTAGCATATGTGGGCAGACGAAGGGGCGCCGCGGCGCGTGCCGGGCGCCCCTGTGTGCTGGTGCCTAGGAGCCCGTCCGAGTAATGGGGCGAGCCGCGTTGCGGGCACCACGGGTGCAGATCGTAGGAGGTGCGCCGCGCGCGATGCCATGCGCATCGGGAAGGTGTACCGACGACCG
>JBBDRL010000060.1:0-6509 GCA_040905505.1 Gemmatimonadota bacterium
TTCTCACGTTTGTCCCTGCGCCGAACCCGGCCGGTCTACCGCAGGATTCCGGCGCGGCACCATGCCGTGCGACCGGCGATGCGCATCCCCGCAGTATGCAGGTTTGTGCCGCGTGAAGCCAGCGGGCCCGCTGGCGGCGGCTGGCTCGGTGCCAGCCCCTCTGCGAATCAGTCCAGTCGGACGACGACTCCTTCGTCCGGACGCAGTCGCACCTCACCCGCCACGCGCTCCTGCGCCCGGTCGAGATAGGTCGACACGGCGATCGTGCCTTCGTACGCGCCGTCCTCCGGGCGCAGGATCTCGTCGTTCTGTCCGAGGTTCAGTGCGACCAGGAAGGTCGACTCACCGGCCCGAGCGGTTCGAACGTACGCCAGCACGTTGCCGAACGCCGAAATCTCATGATAGCGCCCCACCTCGAGCGCCGCCTCACCCCGCCGCAGCTCGATCAGACGGCGGTAGAGGGTCAGCATCGACTGGGGGTCGTCACGCTGCACCTCGACGTTCACTTCGCGATAATCGTCAGGGAGCGGGAGCCACGGCGCGCCCGACGTGAAGCCGGCATTTTGCTCCGTGCTCCACTGCATGGGCGTTCTCTCGGGATCCCGCCCGAGTCCGCGTCCGGGGACGTTGGTCTCGAACGGGTCCTGTACCCGGTCCGGCGGGATCTCGACGTCGTGCATTCCGATCTCGTCGCCATAGTACAACGTGGGCGTGCCGCGCAACGTCAGCAGCATCATGGCCGCTACCCGCGCCTGCTCGGGGCCGACCCTCGAGGCGATCCGATGTTGATCGTGGTTCCCCAGCACCCAGTTCGGCCAACCACCCTCCGGCAGCGAATCCTCGTATTCGTTGATCAGTCCCGCCAGGTGCTCGGCGTCCCAGTCGGCGAGGATGAGCTGGAAGTTGAAGGGCAGGTGCACGCCCGACAGATCGGCCCCGTAGTAACTGACGAGGCGCTCCACGGGCAGGTAGATCTCGCCGATGAGCACTCTCTCGTCGTACTCGTCGAAGAGGCCGCGCATGCGCTCGATGATGTCGTGCACCTCGGGGCGGTCGGTCGTGTACAGCGGGATCACCGCGTCGTATGGGTTGTCGTCCGGAGTCCAATCGGGGTTTCTCGGGTTGTCGCGGAACTGGTCGTCCTTGATGAGGTGCCAGATGACGTCCACGCGAAAACCGTCGACGCCACGATCCAGCCAGAAACGCAGCACGTCGAGCATCGCCTCGACCACCTCGGGATTTCGCCAGTTGAGGTCGGGCTGCTCGGGAAGGAACGCGTGATAGTAGTACTGGCCCGTGCGCTCGTCGAACGCCCAGGCCGAGCCGCCGAAATTCGCTCGCCAGTTCGTCGGGGGGCCGCCATCCTCGGCCGGGTCGTGCCAGATGTACCAGTCGCGTTTCGGATTATCCCGCGACGAGCGGGACTCCTCGAACCAGGGATGCAGCTCCGACGTGTGGTTCGGGACGAAGTCGAGGATGACTTTCAACCCCCTGCCGTGCGCCTCCCCGAGCATCCGGTCGAAGTCCGCGAGCGTGCCGAAGATCGGATGGACGTCGACATAGTTGGAAACGTCGTAACCGAAGTCCGCCATCGGCGATGGATAGATCGGCGATACCCAGACGGCGTCCACCCCGAGCCACCGCGCGTGATCCATCCGTGAGGAGATGCCCGCCAGGTCGCCGATGCCGTCACCATTCGAGTCCTGGAACGAGCGAGGGTAGATCTGATAGACGATCCCCCGCTGCCACCACAGGTACCGGCCGCTCCCCCGCTGCCCCGCTCCGCTCTCAATGGAACTCACCGACTCGCCTTTCTTGGTGTCATGCCCTACCTTCCCGATGCCCGGCGTCATGGTCGTCGCGGACGCCGGGCGGCCCGGCGAGTGCGCCGGGACCGCGAAACCTCCCGGAAACGGCAAGGGGGATGCCGGTCAGACGATCGGATGTGCGGCATCGTCGCCCACAACGGTCGTCCACTCCCGCACGTACCACCGGGAGACGAGGCCCTGACGAACGTACGGATCGGCTCTTGCAAAGTCTTCCGCCGCGGCGGGGGAATCACCGCGAAACAGAAGCACCGCACCGTCGGGTGGATCGGCCAGAGCACCGCCGAGGACGAGCTCGCCCCGAGCATGGGCGGCACGCGCCAGACCCAGGTGCTCTGTTCGGAACGGCTTCCGCCGCTTTACGTAGTCGGCGGTGACTTCGTAGAATAGTAGGTAGTGCATTTCACGCTGGAGAAAAGGGATAGGATCCCAACGGGGTTGGCTTCCGACCACGGCAGCACGATCCTTGCGGCCTTTTCCCGGCGGGTAATGAGGGACCCAATCGATCACGCCAACCAACGAGGCGGAGAATGGCACGCGAGCAAGGTACCGTGGAACGGTTCATGGACGAGAAGGGCTTCGGATTCATCAAGCCCGACAGCGGAGGTAAGGACGTATTTGTTCACCACTCCGCAATTGGAGGATCAGGCTTCAAGTCGCTGGCTCAGGGCCAGCGCGTAGAATTCGACCTGGTCCAGGACCCTAAGGGCCCCCGGGCAGAGAACGTCGCGCCTCTCGAAGAGTGAGCCGCAGCGACGGGCGGGCAGGACCTGCCGCCCGTCGCGATCCACTGGACCCGGACGAATACGCCCCGACGATGGTCGCACCGTCGTCGGGGCATTCGTCATGCCGGGCAAGCACGGCCTAGCTACGGTAAACCATCAGGGCGCGTGCAGGACCGGGGTCGACTGGTTCTCGCGCAGCACCCGACCGTCGGGGTCGATGACGACCGTGGCACTCGGCGGCACGCTCAGGTTCAGGCCATCCGGAGGAATGGGGACCCGGCGGCGTTCGCCATCGATCTCCAAGTCGAGCGGCATGGGGAAAGGCTGCGCGCTGGGTGACTGCCAACGGAGAGCCAGCGTACCTCCCGACCGATCGAGCACGAGGCGGGGTAGCTCCGCAGTCCGGAGGTAGGCTTCGAAGAACCAGTCGAGTTCCTGACCTGAAGCCGCCTCCGCCGTCAGGAGAAAGTCGTCGGTGGTGGCGAATCGCGTATGTGAGCCGTCGGTGACCCGCTCGTCGGAGGGATCCGGGTAGGTCATCCTCCGGAGCGCCTCGAAGAATGCGTCGTCGCCGATCACCCAGCGAAGGGTGTGCAGAACCCACGCACCCTTGCTGTAGATGTCACTCCCGGAATCGAAGTAGATCTGTCCCGATGTGCGGGATTCCCGGGGCGCTACCGGTGCCCGGTTGGCGATGCCGCGCCTCTGTGTGGCGAGGTAGGCACGGTACAGCTCGGGCCCGCCGAGGTGTTCAGCGTATAGCGCCTGCATGTAGGTGCCGAACCCCTCGTGGAGCCACATGTCCTTCCAATCGGCGTTCGTCACCAGATTGCCCCACCATTCGTGGGCCAGCTCGTGGTGATGCAGCGCATCGAAACCCCAGTCCCTGCCGCCCGTCATCGCGCCGGGATCGAAGTTGGCGCCGTAGGCGATGACGGTCTGATGCTCCATCCCGAGGTGGGGCGTCTGTGCGACGGAGTACCCGTCGGCGCGGAACGGATAGGGGCCGAGCAAGCGCTCGAAGAACCGAAGCTGCTCGAGGATCTCCGGGAGGAGCGCTCTGGCCTTCGCCTCGTCGCGCGGCAACGCATAGAAGACCACCGGAAAGGCATCGCCGGCGACGCTCTGTAGCTCCGACTCGACCCGGCGATACGGGGCGATGTTCAGCGCGACGTTGTACGCCGAGATGGGCGTCGAGACGAGCGTGTGGAAAGTGCGGGTCCCGTCGGTGTGCGTCTCGACCCGCTGTAGCCGGCCGTTCGTCGCGACGACGAGGGGCTCGGGCACCCGGATGTGGAGGGCGACCGAGTCGGGCTTGTCGGACACGTGGTCCTTCGCCGGCCACCACACGTCCGGCCCTTCACCCTGGACGGCCGTGGCGATCCATGGCTGGCCGCCGGGGGTTTCGGCCCAGACGAAGCCGCCGTCCCAGGGCGCCTGAGGCGCGACACGGGGCATGCCGCCATACGACACCCGCACCGCGATCTCCTCACCCGGATCCCGCGTTCCCCCGAGATCGATGAAGAGCCGGCCCGCCCGCCGCTCCCATTCCAGAGCGAGAGCCGCGTCGCGTTCGATCTCGCTGATTCCGGTGACGGTCAGCAGCGTGTCGAGATCGATCACCAGCCGCTCGATGGGCTCGACAATTCTCACGACCGTGGTCACGTTCCCGCCGATCCGCCGCGACTCCGGTTCGATCCGGAGATCGATGTCGTAGAAGGTGACGTCGATGGCGGTCTGCTCGGGGCGGAGGGGTCCGCCCGAATCGTAGATCTCCACCTGCGCCTGGACGGCGCCGGCAGTGCAGACCAGGAGAGTCGCGAGGAGTAGGACGCGCACGATAAATCGATCGAGGGTGCCGCGGTGGTCGTTCTTCGCTGCTGTTCTCGTGGAGGACCCGCGGATCAGCAGCCCGTGCGGATCTCTTACCCGACGCCTGCGACCGGGGTGCCGATCCGGAACCCGGCCGTCACCGGCTGGAGCCAGCAGCGCGACCGCAGGAGTCCGCCGTGCCCGACCCGGCGGTCGGACACGAGCGGCGATCTCCTGAGGCCGTCGCGCAGGCCTCAGCCCACGACGTCGACGAGCTGCACTTCGAAGGTGAGATCTTCGCCCGCAAGCGGGTGATTCGCATCCAGCGTCACCTCGGCGTCGGCCACCTCCTGGACGACCACGACCGCCACCTGCTCGCCCTGCTGCATCTGGAGGCGCTGACCGACTTCCGGGCTGATGTCCGGCGGAAACTGTTCGCGGGGGACCGAGAAGACCAGGTCCTTCCTGCGCTCACCGTACGCCTGCTCGGACGGAATCGTGACGGTCTGTTCCTGGCCCGGCTCCATGCCGGTGACGGCGCTGTCGAAACCGGGAATGACCTGGCCCTCACCAAGCGTGAACTCCAGGGGTTCGCGCCCCTCGGAGGAATCGAACACGGTTCCGTCGGCGAGTCTCCCCGTGTAGTGAATCTGTACCTTTTTTCCTTCCTGTGCCTGTGGCATCGTCATCTCCATCTGTGTGTTTCGCCGTCAGGACTCGCGCGGTCGTCCCACCATCCCGCAGGTGCGGGAAGATTCGGGTGGCGCGATGCAAGATGCTCTCCGACGCGGCCCTGCCGGCAGGCTTCGATCCCTTTAACGTAGCCTCCGGAGCCGGGGAGCGCAGGCCCCTTCCGGGCGTTCCTGCGTCGTATTGCCCTCCCGGGTTGGTCTCCCGGTGGCTTTTTCGTTAGATTATAGGCAGCGTCCGTCCATCCCCCTCCGGGTTGGGCGGATCTCTGTCACCTAAAGGAAGGAATGTCGTGGTCGAGATTGAGCTGGCAGAAACGGACCGCCTGGACTGGGCGCTGAAGCAATTCCGGCGGCGGATGATCCGCTCGGGCATGTTCAAGGACATGCGGCGTAAGCGCTTCTATGAAAAGCCGAGCGAAGCGCGTAAGGCGAAGGCGAAGGCCGCCGAGCGACGCAGACACAAGGACCGCAAGCGCGCACGCGCCGCCAACCGACTCGACTTCTAGCATCCAGCCGAGGCGGAGATGTAAAGGGCCCGGGCATCTGCCCAGGGCCCTTTTCTCATGGTACCCCTCCCTACGTTCTGAAGCTCAGGGAGCAGCGCGATCGCTTCCCGTGCGGGCGGGGATCCAGTCCGATCTCGACCATCGCTCGTGGACGCCATGCGCTTGGATTCCCATGGCTGGGAAACTACGACCGTTCTCTCACCTCCCTCCGTTGTCGTTGCGGTGTCCCGTCGGTCTTTTCGCTGTCCTTCGACTTGCGGAAGATCGTCACGTCTCGGGGAAGGTTCTCGACGTCCCATCCGTACCGCCGGCCGATCCACTCCATCGTTTCGGATCCGTAAAAGCTGACGTGTGTCGGATCGCGAGCATAGCGCCACTGCTCGAACGCGCGGGCTGGAGGCCGCCATTGCGTCATGATGCCCAGCAGCCCGCCGGGTCGCAGCAGCCGGTCGAGCAGGTCGAATTCACGGCGCGGATCGAAGAAGTGCTCGACGGTCTCCGTCGCGGCAACGAAGTCGAACGTCTGTCGCAGCACGGCCGCGCCTGGAGCGAAGAAAGGATCGTAGTCGGACACGACGAACCCGCGCTCCTCGAGCATCGTGGAGAGAGCGGGGCCCGGGCCGGATCCGAAGTCCAGTCCGCGGGCGCCGGGCTCGAGGCGCTCGGCGAGGGGAGTGGCGAGGCGGTCGAGGAAGGCGCGGTATCGCGGGTCCCCGGGATCGTTTTCATGATGCCCATAGTGCGACCGCTCCGCCTCTGGATCGAGGCGGTCGGCGGGATCCATGTGAATGAGCCCGCATTCCGCACACGCGTGATAGCGCCTGCCCTGGACCAGCGCGTGGGACCGCGTACCGCGACCGTGGCAGAGCGGGCAGCGGCGCGGTGCGGTCATCCCGGATGCCATTCGGGCCCTCCAGGTCCCGACACGTCATCCCGAACGCAGTGAGG
>JBBDRL010000061.1:0-35993 GCA_040905505.1 Gemmatimonadota bacterium
GTGTCAATGCCGGTGGTGCACATTTGTCAAGCACGGATAGAAGTGTCCCCCGGTTGTCGCGGATAGAAATGTCCCCTGTGAAAGGGGGTGAGTTTTCCATGCGCTGCGAGCCGCCGAGGCCACCCCGCCATCGCTAGTCCGGCCGCTTCGAAAGAAATGGGCGCGAGTGCCGCCGAACTCCGCCGCGCTCTCGTATCGACCGTGATGAATGAGCCGAAAGCCGAAAAGATAGCCGATCATGAACCACACCGTAGCCGCACACCTGTCTCGAATGCCGATCGTGATGCCCAATCGCGTGTCCTGGGCGGAAATGGATGCTTTCCGACACGTCAACAACGTGGTCTTCTTCCGCTACTTCGAGAATGCGCGGATCGAATGCCTGATCAGGATTGGACTGGGGGACGACACCCGCCCGGACGGGATCGGCCCGATCTTGCATTCCACCAGTGCCCGGTTTCGGCGGCCGCTGAGGTTTCCGGACGTGGCCTGGACGGGCACCCGCATCAGCGCGGTGGGTGATGACCGGTTCACCATGGAATACCGGGTCGTGAGCGAGCAGCAGGAAGAGATTGCGGCGGAAGGTGAGGCGATCGTCGTCGCGTACGATTATGGAAGCGGCCGGAAGGCGGCGCTCCCGGCGGACGTACGATCCGCGATCGCAGGAATGCACGGCTAGTGCGAGCCGTCCCAGGGGAAACCTTCGCCAGGGACTCAGTGTAGACCGATATGTTCGTTCGTCTCGCGATCTGCAGTTTCGGAGCCGCTCAGGGGGCAGGCGAATTCGTTCTCGGCGCCGGTTGTCCTATCCGGGTGGCGTAGATATACTTGAAGGTCGGGTGGAGCTCGATGGACTGCTGGTCCGAGCTGTCGCCCCGGAGCCTGGCATCGCCACGGTGAGCTGTGGTTCCTCTCGCGTCCACACCCCCTCTCGTACTTAAAGGAGGCATCATGCCCTTCGGTGGACTCGGCTTTGGCGAGCTGGTTCTTATCTTTGCAGTGCTGCTGCTACTCTTCGGAGCGAAGCGCCTGCCCGAGCTGGCTTCGGGAATGGGCCGCGGGATCAGGGACTTCAAACGCGCCATCAACGGAATGGACGATACGTCGATCCAGGGGAACCAGAGTCCCACGGCGGTACCTTCGGCTCAGGAAAAGTCGGCGCCTCAGGTAGAGCCCCGGAAGGAAGAGGCTGCCCGTGAGCCGGCGGAGGCGAAGGGCGAAGCCTGACCGGCGGACCGATTGATAGAGACCGATTGATAGAAGCGAAGGCCGCGACCACTTTCTGGTCGCGGCCTTTCTGTTGCGGTCCTCCGTGGGCTTCGCCAGTCGCGTCGGGGAGGTCGGAACCCTCGCGACCGGAGGGTTCGCAAGGCCTCAGCGGTTCCCGGGCGGATCGGGGTGGGCGGGCGAGTCGTCGGAGCTGGTCAAATGGGCCGGCGATCCGGTACGCGCCGCTCAGTGGGCGCGATGCGCTTTCCGGCGAGATCGACCCGGGGCAGTTCGACTGCCGCGAGACGGGCGAGGGTCCGCTGATATACGCCACGAGCCCGGGCGGCGGGCACCGACAGTTGTTCGAGATAGAGCGAGACGCAGCGCGTAGGCGGGAACTGATCGTCCAGCAGATCGATGAAGGCGAGGGCGTGCCTCACGTGGGTGCGGGTGAGTGCTTCCTCGGCTCGCGCGGCCGACAGTTCCATCCAGAGGTCCTCTTCGGCACTCCGTCTGAGCTGGCGGCGAACGAACCGGACGGCGCCGAGAGGCGTGGCGTATCGCCAGGTGAGCCTTCCGGGGCGACGTCTCGGGTTCTCCAGCTCCTCGCTGAGTCCCGCGTTGCTCAGGGTGACGAGTGCACGCGTGCGAACGATCTGCGCCTCCTCGCCGCTGAGATCCATGATCTCGATGTATCGCTCGACGGCCTCGTCGAAGGGCATCCGCGGGGCGAGGACCGCAACGAGGTTCACAGCCTGCTCGGCATGTGTTTCCAGACGCGCCTCGGCAGCGGCGGCGACCGCGAGCTCGAGGCGCCTGCGCCGCTCGGGAGCAAGCCTCTGAAACCAGAGGGGCAGGGTTGGCTGCATGGGTGATCACTGAATTTGAAGGATCCGTTCGGTCCAGCTATCTTCGGATACCGGCCGGGGTCATGGAAGCGCCGTGCCGACCCGGTGAAGATGGGAAGCTACCGGCTGCGCAGCAATGCGCGGTGCGGCTTCGGGCAAACTCGCAAAGAGGATCGCGGCCATGGCCATGTCTCGGAGTTCATCCTGGAAGGAACATCGCCTGGCAAACCGCCTGGAATGTGACGGATCGGAATACAGCGTCGACCTCGTCGCTCGTAAGGCGACGGGAGTCGAGGGGTGGAAGATGACGCTGGTCTACCTACCCCGTGACGATGGCGGCGAGGTGAAGGTCGAGCTCGCCAACGCCTCGTCGACGGCCGACGTGCGACGGACCGTTCGCGAGTTGGAGGGTGCGGACGATCGGCTCCGCGCCATGATGAGGGATCGCGAGACCGCATGATCGAGGCGAGCCTCCGCGAGCCACTGGAATCGGTCGGGGCGATCTTCGCGGACCTCGGCGGTGTGCAGGTCGTGCGTCATTATGGGGAGCCGGCGGCCGAGTACCGGGCGATTCGCGAGACCGTCGGAATCGTCGTTCGAAGTGATCTTGCGCGAGTCCGGCTCTGGGGTCGAGACCCCGTCCGGATGGTCAATGGGCTGATCACGAACGACCTCGCCGCACTTTCGAATGAACGTGCGGTGTACGGCTTCGCACTCACGGCCAAGGGCCGCGTGATCACGGACCTTCGAGTTCTTTCGTGGCCTTCGTCGACCGGGTCCGAGTTGATGGTCGACGTCCCCACGGCGGCGCTCCCGCGGATCGGGGAGCACTTCAAGAAATTCCTCCCGCCACTCTTCTCCCGGTGGGAGCCGGTACACGACAGGCTGATCGCGATCGGAGTCTACGGTCCGAAGGCGCGAGAGGTGCTCGCCGGGCTCTTGTCCGAGGAGCCCGACCTGGCGGAGGATCGAGTCACGCGAGGGACCTGGCAGGAGGCGCCGATCACGGCGATCGCGAGCCGGATCGCGGGGGGCGAGGAAGGCTACGAGCTCTTGGTCCCGGCTGAGCGCGCCGCCGAACTCTGGGACGAGCTCGGCAAGCGTTCCGATGCGCTAGGAGGTCGCCCGGCCGGACATGCGGCCCTTGAAACGTCCAGGATCGAGGCGGGCCGCCCCCGGTTCGGGACAGAGCTGACCGAGGAAACGCTCGCGGCCGAAGCGCTCGAATCCACCGGCCTGATGGAACGGACCATCTCCTTCCAGAAGGGCTGCTATACCGGTCAGGAAGTCGTCATCCGGATTGCCCACCGCGGACACGTGAATCGCCAGCTTCGCGGCCTGCTGCTCGGCGACCAGGCCGCGCCGGCGCTTCGAACACCGCTCCACGCCGCCGATACCGGCAAGGAAGTCGGCTGGATCACGAGCGCAGCCCATTCTCCACGACTCGAGCAGACGATCGCGCTCGGCTACCTGCGGCGGGAGATCGTGCCGCCTGCGTCCGTCCACCTCGGATCGCCGACCGGGACAGCGATCGAAGTCACCGACCTCCCCCTCACTCCCTGACCTCCTGGCCCACGCGACAGAGATCATCGGTGCCCCGCGTAGACGCGCGCCCTGATCGTATCGTCAAGGAATCTCGAGCACCTTGTGCGTCTGCACCGACACGCGCCAGGGGGGCCCAAGCCGCATCACGGCCGCTACGGTCTCCTCGTAGTTCGGCCCCGTCTCCGGCAGGTCGAGGGGCTGGAGGAAGTGGTGGTCGAATCGTGTCCCCTCAGCCAGCTTCAGAACCGCCTCCGTATCCTCCGCCGGACCAGGCGCCGCCCCACCGCTGTAAACGATCTTCAACTCGTCTCCCTCCTTCTGCACGTACCGCGACTGCTTGGGCGAAATCGTGAGCCAGTCGACCAAACTTCGATCGATCGGCCGGGATCCATTCGATTCCATTGCGATCCGGTAACCGCGCTTGCGCAGCCCTGCCGATAGCGCCTCGTCCAGCTGAAGGCTCGGCTCACCCCCCGTCGCCACCAGCAACATCCCCTCCCGTTCGCCGCCGAACGCCTCATGCGCGCGGACTCGGACCAGGTCGAGCGTCTCGCTCAGCGGCAGCGTGTGACGCGCCTTCACCCAGTCGGTATCGCACCATGGGCAGACCTCGTAGCCGAGATTGCAGCCGGCAAAACGGAGGAACACCGCAGGCGTGCCCGCCTGCGCCCCCTCTCCCTGCAACGTCCCGAATACTTCCCGGATGGCGTACTTCTTCAACTCACTCTCCGTTCAATGCTCGTTGCCCCGGCGGGCGCCGCGACGTCCGTTCGGCCAGTCCGCTGGCCGTCCGCCAGCCCCGCGATCGTGGCGCCAGCGTCCCACCTGTACCAGGCGTGTCCCAAGAATTCAACAATGGGCGCTCCGGTCACGTAAGCCTAAGCGTTGCCGATCGCAGGAGTTGGAACAAACGGCGCGAAGTGGCCTCTGCCTTGCACTCGTAAACCGGAACGCAGAAGGCGTCGCTTCAGAGTTTTGAAGGCGTCGCGTTATAGTGTTCAGGAGGCCAGCGCTCGCGCGCATCTTCGCCCGCATTCGAATCCGCAGCAACGTCCTACCGGCGGTTATTACCTCCAGATCTCATCTTTGCTCCGCAGCGCATCGGGCCTCCTCGGGTGGGCGGGGCGGGGTGTCACACCCTGCCCCGCCAATTCGTTTTGGTGGATTGTGGTGCTCACCGAGAGGCGGCCAGCTGATCACAGGGCGGCTCGGCATCTGCGTCGAGAGGGACGGCAACTCCGGAGGCGCATGCTGGATCAATTCGCGCCTGCGATGGATACAAGTAGTCGCACCCGGCAGGGGAGAGCAGGGGATGCGGCCAACTAACGAAGGAGCGTTTTTCGAATGACAAGAGACTGGAAATCAGGACTCGTCTGCGCAGCGGTTGTGGCGATCGTGATGTTTGATGGGGCCCCCGCGGGGGCTCAGGTCGGCACGCCGACGATGACGGAATACCGCACGATTCGTGTTTCGGGCGTTGGCGAGGCGCGAGCCGAGCCGGATCTGGCGACACTTCAGTTCGCCGTGGAGACGACGGGTGAAACGGCGGCGGAGGCCGCGGCCTCGAACGCGGATCTGATGGATCGGGTGATCCAGGCGTTGCGGGGGGCGGGCGTTGGGGCGGACGACATCATGACCAGCGGCTACGCCCTGTATCCTGTGTATGCGCAACAAAACCGAGGGAGCGAGATGGATCCGCCGCAGATTACGGGGTATCGCGCCTCGAATCAGGTCTCTGTGGAGACGATGGACATGGAGGGGATCGGCTCGCTGATCGACGCCGGGCTGGCGGCGGGCGCGAACCGTCTGCACGGGGTATCCTTCGAGCTCAGGAATTCGGCCGCGACCGAAGCCGCGGCGCTCGAGAACGCGGTGGGAGAGGCGCGGGCGGCGGCCGAGACGATGGCACGCGCGCTGGGCGTTCAGCTCGGCGCGGTCCTGGATGCGAGCACGGGCACCGAACCGGTCCGGCCGCTATACCGGGCCGTCGCTCAGGACCGGATGGAGTCGATGGCGGCCGCGGCGCCGACCCCGATCGAACCGGGGCAGCAGACGGTACGCGCCACGGCGTCGCTCGTCTTTGCGATCGAGTAGCGCGAACGAATGCCCTGGCGCTTGACCGGGGAGCTTCCCCGGACCATACGGAGAACGCCGGCTAGCGGGGCGCTCGCCGTCTCGGTCGATCCCCCGCTCCTACCCGCCAGGCGCCGGCACGGGACAGGGCTCGAGAGGCTGTCCCTGTGGGCTCGGATGTGAACGAATAACGAGCGGGACAACCGAGCCGAACACGCCGACGCCGTCGCCGACGACGCTGGAGAATCTGACGTTCCCCGACGGGTTGAAGCGACCGCCGCGGATGGCGTTCGTGTAGTTGGGATCGGCGGCGAGCACGACGAGCACTGAACGGGAACCCTCCGGCAATCCATCCTCCAGAGCGGCAAATACGCGCTGATCATGGTCCGCGCGCTGAAAGAGTCCGAGATTCCGGGGGAATACGAGAGTCGTATCGCTCGCTGAAACGGAGACCCCCGTCAGCTCGAGCGGATCAGGCACCTCCACGCCCTGCGCCCGCAGTTCGTCTCCCCATTGGCTGATTTCCGTGGTGATGATGTAGCTCCAGGCGCCATCGGCCCGCGTCCATGTGAGCGTGAACGTGTGGTTCGGGAGCGCGCACCAGGCGGTCCGGTCGCGCCGATCGACGGAGACGGCGGGTGTGCGGAACTCCGGCGCCTCCGGCACTGTCGTCCGGCCGCGGACGACCTGGCCGTCGGCCGTCTCGACGTGCAGGTCATAGGTCGCTCCCGGCCGCACGAAGCGGCCGTGCGAGGGCAGCGACCGGTAGCATGCGAAATCGACATCGAGGTCGATTTGCCACGAGTCAGGGTTCCCGATGATGCAATCGGAGAAATGCGACTCGACGAAGTCGAACTCTTCGCCATCCGGCTTTGTGATCGTGACGTCCGCGCCCCGGTCACCGGCGATCGCCCCGTCATCGATGGAGCGGTGAAGCAGCACCGACTGCCTCGAGGCGCCGACGCGCAGCACGGCTTCAACGACCATCACATTCTCGCCGTCGGGTGCGGCCACCTGCGCCAGTTCGCACGCGGTCATGACGCTCCCCGCTGCACAGATCAGCGCCATTGCGCGCGCGTTCAGAACGCCACCTCCACCCCGATCGCCGGAAGGAAGGGGAACATGCTGAATCCGGACCGAACGGGAGGCGTTCGATCATAGTCGTAGAAGTAGAAGAGGACGTTGCGGCGATCGTAAACGTTCAGAACCTGGAGATAGGGGACGAAGCTTCCCCACGAGCGCTCGAACGTGCGGCGGACGGTGAGATCGAGGCGGTGATAGGCGGGATATCGCTCCGTGTTTCGTGGCCCCAATACGACGCCGAGCGGAACCCCGTCTCGTTCGAACCCCTGCTGCGAAGGCTCTGCCAGGCCCGTGATGGGACCATGTCGCCAGGCGAAGTGCTGTGCCACGGGTCGCGTATATGGCAGGCCCGACCCGTAGTTCCAGCGGCCGCCCACTTCGAGCGCCCGCTCTGTCGTGTACTGGAGGACGAGGTCGAAATTGACACGGCGGTCGAACACCGGCGCATAGGAGATCGTCGGCGGCAGGTCGTTCCATTCGTCGGCCAGCGGATCGGGCAATTCGCGAGAGGCGCGCAGAAGCGAGAGCGCGACCCACCCCGTGAATCGGCCTTGCGCCTTGCGGAGCTCGAGGTCGAGGCCTCGGGCAGTCCCTTCGCCGGCAAGGAGATCGTCCGAGGCAATGTTGGGGTTCTGTGCGAGATTGAACTCGGTGACCCCGTCGAAGTCACGCGCGTAGATCTCGGCCGAAGCCGACCAACCGGCATCCCAGAATGATTCGACCCCCAACTGTACCTGGTCGGATATCACCGGGGGAACGGCTGCGTCGCTGACGACCCAGGTATCGTTCGAGACCGGTAGTTCCTCGTCGCGGAGCGAGTGCAGGAACTGACTGTATCGACCGAGCGCCAGCTTGACGGCCAGATCACCCCGAGCGCCGAAGAAGCGCTTCAGAGCGAAACGCGGTGCGATCACCGTGCGGCGCCCAGTCCCGGCCGACCAGACGTCCAACCTCACTCCCGGCTCCAGGAGCCATCGGCTGCCAGGCCGTGCCCGCAGCGCCGCGTACGCACCGGCCAGAGCACCGCTCCCGGGAAGGTCGAGGAATGTCGTGCCGCCACCTGCGGCGAAGTTGGCGTAGCTCAGGCGTTCCGCCGACGCGCCGACCTGTAGCGCCAGGCCAGGCGAATAGGTGCGGGTCAGATCGCCCCGCCATACGAGCTGCTCGATGCGGCTTTCGAACCGCACGTCGCCGAAGTCGAGGAATTCAAGGCTCTCGGCGAACCGGGAAAAGCCGACGCGAGTGTCGACGGACCAGTCGCCCGGGAGGGGCTGTTCCAGGTGCAGCCCGATCAGACGGTTCCCCCAGTCCCACGTGAGCCGCAGCACGTCCGAGGCTTCGCCCGAGTCGGCCAGGCCGAAGCCGGACAGGTCGAGCACATCGCGTCCCGCGTACGCCGTGGCGGAGAGTCGTCCGCCATTGGGCGTGCCGATGCCGGCGTGAGCCTGGAGGTCGGCCAGATGGTAGGGGAAATCAGCAATGGGGCGAAGGAGCTGATCGAAATAGGAGCGCCGGAACGACAGGAAAGCGCTTCCCCCATCCCCGCCGAGCGCGGTTCCGAGCCGTACCGGCAGGGGTGCATGAAGCAGGACTCGGGACGCAAGCATCGATACGCCACCCCGGATCTCCACGCCGTCGGGGACGTCTCGACGGCTCTCGATGTTGAGTACGGACGAAACACGGCCCCCGAACTCCGCTCCGAACCCGCCCGCGAAGAGCTCTGCGCGCTCGACGGCGTCCGAGTTGAAGACGCTGAAGAGCCCGCCCAGATGAAAGGGATTGAAGACGGTGAACCCGTCGAGGAGGATCAGGTTCTGATCCGCGGAGCCGCCGCGTACGTTGAAGGAGCTGGAGAAATCGGATGTGGAGATCACGCCAGGCAGAAGCTGCACGGCCCTCATCACGTCCGGCTCGGCCAGTCCTGGCAGGAGCCCGAGGGTGCGCGCTTCGATCACATGGGCGGTGACTCCAGCATCCTGCTCGAAGCGCTCGCGTTCCCGGTCCGGCGCGGCTTCCGCGACAACGCCCTCGAGCCGGAGCGCCACCGTCCGCAGAACGAGCTCCAGGCGTGCGACCTCGCCGGGAGCGAGCGAGAGCGAACGCTCCTCAGGAGCGTAACCAAGTCGCTGGACCCGGACGATGTAGACGCCGGCAGGGATCGTCCCGAACTCGAACTCCCCGGCGCCGTCCGTAAGCACGATTCTGGGCGACTCTCCGGTAATGGTGATTCGCAGGCTGACCGCCGCGTCGACGATGCCCTCGCCAGCCGCGTCGAGCACCACGCCGGACAGCCTTCCAGGTTCCTGCTGCTGCGCGGCTACCGGGGTCGGCAGCAGCAGGAAGGAAGCGACCCAGACGCTCCGTAGTGCGACCTTGACGCGGCGAGATACCGCGGAGACCTTTAGGCCGCTGTCACCCCCGACCTCGGGATCTTCATGAAGGCAGATACGTTCGCGAAGCTGGTCGTTCTCGAGGCGTTGATCGAGGCGGAGATCGGGTATTTTCTGGAACACAGGCCTCCGTCGTTGGAACTGTTCCGCGAGGGCATGGTCGCCCGGATCAGCGATCTCGTCGACGAGATCGATGTGCTCGACTCCGTCGCGGCGGCTCGCGTCTACGATGCTATCGTCGACTTTCTCGCCGAGCTCCCAGAGGACGGCGAAGGCGTCGTGAGTGCCGCCGTGCGGTTCCGCCGTGCGGTCGATCGAATCGTCACGCGCGGCATGGACCGGCGGGACCTCGGCGCGGCGGAAACGTGGGCGATCGTACTCGACGAGGTCCTTGCCGAGCTCGCCGATGAGTACCACGTCGCCGTCGTGAACGATGGGGAGGTTCGGACTCGTGAGTATGTGCGAGTCGAAGCGCTCCTGGAGCGATCGAGGCAAGCGGCGGACCGGATGCTCTGGGATGCCGAAGCGGCCAGTCCGGAGATCGCGAACGACGTGGACCGCCTCACTTTTGCGGTCCGGCACCAACGGTTGCGCCCGACCACGGTGGACTTCACCATCCGCTCGCTCCAGCGCCGGGCGGCACGCTATCGGCCTTCGACCCTGACGCGGATCGGTGCTTTCGTGCTTCGACAGGTCCTGCGACGCAGCGGCGGACTGGGGACAGGAGGCCCACCACCGCTGTCACGGCGGCCCGCCAGTGACCTGCGGCGGCCGAGTTGACGACGTCGCAGCGGACTCTCGTCAGCACCCGCCGGCGCGTCTCCGAGCCTGGCGTCGAGCGCTACGAGAAAGCCTGGGACGCCCTTCGGAAAGCCGCCGATACCGCGGGGGCCAAGGCGTGGCGCTTCCGAGCGGCCGAGAACACTTCGCTCTACATCGAGTTCTGGGAGTTCCGCACCGGCGAGGACCCCCGCCAGAGGCGGGCATTCAGGGATGCCGCCGCGCGGCTGCACGAGATCGCTCCCGGCGACGAGGAGGAGTGGCAGGACGCGGACTCGGCCCAGTGACACTCTCACGATATCACACTGCCTCATGACCCACCGGGAGCGACTGCTCGAATTGATCCGCGAGCGCTCACTCGAGCGGGGCGATTTCGTCCTCTCGTCCGGCGCGCGAAGCGACTACTACGTTGACTGCCGCCGCACCACCATGCACGCCGAAGGTCAGGTACTGGTCGGCCAGCTCGGCTGGGAGCTCCTCAAGGGCTCGGGGCTCGACCCGCAAAGCGTCGGAGGGCTCACCATGGGGGCCGATCCCGTCTCGTATGCGCTCGCGTACACGAGCTGGCTCGCGGGTGAGCCGGTCAACGCGTTCTCGGTGCGGAAGGAGGCAAAGGAGCACGGACGCGGCAAGCGGATCGAGGGCTGCTATGAGCCAGGCCATCGGGTCGTGGTGATCGAGGACGTGATCACGTCGGGGGGCAGCGCGCTCGAGGCTTGCGCGGCGCTCGAAGCAGACGGTGCCGACGTGCTCGGGATACTCGCCGTCCTCGATCGAGAGTCGGGCGGGCGTCAGGCCATCGAGGAAGCGGGGCACAAGGTCCTGTCACTCTTCCGGATCTCCGAGATGGTATAGGCGAAGGAACAGCGTACGGGCCGAACTCCCGCTCCCGTCACGAAGGCTCCGGTAGTGTCACGGGAGAATCCGCTCGGAGAAGCGGCCGCAGCGACTGCAACTCCCGCCTGGCGGAGCGGGCCTCCGGGGCGCCACTCAAAAGTGCCTGGCGGGCGGCGTCGGGGATCTGCGCGTGAGTCATGCCGGGGCGAAAGCCGAAGGCGACCGCCCAGGTGGCAGCCTGGCTGCCCCAGTCGAGTGCGGCCGCCGCTTCGACGCGCGGGTCCGGCGTGATCCCCGTATCCCTTCCGGCCCGTGCCCACAGCATCTCGCGGGCGTCCCTCTCGATCCACGCGGCAAACCCGAGGTCGTCCGCGCCCTCCAGGGCCTGTCGCTCCTCGGACGCGAGTCGCGCCCAGCCTGCTGCCAGGTCGCGGCCCCGGTACAGACCTCCTGCCGCACTCCGCCCGATCTCGAGGCTGTCCGGCACAGCCGCCCCACCCAATACGTAATCCCGTGCGCGTTGAACCGCCGGTGGATCGAGGAAGATCCTGCCGTCGTCGGCCGCCCACGCCTCCATGGCATCGGCAGCGAGGTCTGGCGGCACCGCGCGAGCGAGGATCGCGCTTCGGTTCGCTTCCTCGAACGGGACGGGCCTCCGCTCGTCCAGTCGCAGCACGTGATAGCCGTATTCCGTTTGGACCACTCCGCTCACTTCACCCGGCCCGAGAGCCACCGCTGCCTCCCAGAACGGCTCGACCCAGCTCCCCCGCCGCCCCGGCTGCAAGAGCCCGCCGCGCTCGGCCGCGCCCGGCTCCTCGCTGAATTCGGCGGCCAGAGTGGCGAAATCGGCCGCGGCCGCGGCTCGCGCCGCGACATCTTCTGCGACGGCGCGGGCACGGTCCCGCTCTGCCATTGGGTCGGCGGCATCGACCAGCCGCACCATATGGCGGACGGAGAGCTCCCATTCGGGCTCCTGGGCATAGACCTCCCGAAGCTCGCTCTCGTCCAGCGCCATCGCTCGGGCGCCGACGTGCACGGGCAGCAGGGCGACCGTCGCCCGGGCGACCTCGCGCGCGACCACCGGTCCGAGCAGCGAGTCGGTTCGATCATTCGCGACTGCCGAGGCAAAGGCGAGGAGGTCCGCCAGGGTCTGTCGCTCTGCCTCAGCCAGCGCCAGGTACGGCGTCTCGGGAAAGCCGATCTCGCCGACCTGAACCTGCCGGCCGTCCGCCTCGGCGCCACAGGCCGCAGCCGTCGCGACGGTCGAAGTCAGAACAATGCGAAGGAGCCAATCTTGCCGCATCTGGAAGTATTCCGGGTAGTACGGCCGTGTTGCCGGTGGAACTGTAGGGAAGACAGGAAAAGATAGGCGAATGGGCGCGACGAAGCGAGGCGTGCCGCTTGCTGGCGATGCCCCACCAGGCCAGTTTCCGCACTCGACCCTCGAGCCTGATAGACCATGCTGATCCCACTTCTCGCGGCGCTCGTCACGGCACAGGTGCCGGCCGATACCAGCGACTTCGCGCAGGGCGTCGCCTACCGCATCGAGGCCTCGCTCGACGAGTCGACCGACGTGCTGACCGGGCGGGCGGAGCTGACATATACGAATCGATCGGCCGTACAGATCGATACCCTGTGGCTGCACCAGCACCTGAACGCCTTCCGCCCGAACAGCGCCTGGGCCCGGCGGGAGCTCGAATTCGGCGAGCACCGGTTCCAGGACCTCTCCGCCGCGGAGCATGCGTTCGATCGTCTCGGCCAGGTTCAGATCGATGGGTCACCGGTCCAACCCGTCTACCCGGGCGCTCCGGACTCCACCGTCGTCGGGCTTCCGCTGCCCGCAGCACTGGCACCGGGGGCGACCGCCACGGTCCGCTTCGACTGGACCGCTCGTCTGTCGACCCTGCCCCGTCGCCAGGGACGCAGCGGCAGACACTACGATTTCGCTCAGTGGTACCCCAGAATCGCCGCATTCACCAATGAGGGATGGCAGGTGCAGCCGCTGCTCCCCCAGGGAGAGTTCTTCGGCGAGTTCGCCGCCTACGACGTCACGCTGGAGGTAGCGGACGACCAGATCTTCGGCGCCACCGGCGTACCGGTCTCCGGGGATCCCGGCTGGGCCTCTCGCGCGGCCCCCGGCTACGACGTGGCCGCGGTCCGCGGCGATTTCTACACGGCATCCATCCCCACCGACCTGGGACTGTTCGGCACCACGACCCCGGCCGGGCAGAAGCGCGTCAGGTGGAGGGCGGAGGACGTTCACCACTTCGCCTGGAGCATCGACCCGGAGTTCATCTACGAGGGGACCCGGACGGCACGATCGCCGGGGTCCGGTGAGATCGCAGTGCACGTGCTGTACTGGCCGGAGGACGAGGGATGGGCGGGGGGTGTGGCCCTCTCTCGAACCGTCGCCGCACTCGACTGGCTCCAGGAGATGTTCGGACCCTACCCATGGCCGCAAATCACGAATCTGCACCGCGTGGAGTCGGGCGGTACGGAGTTCCCCATGATGATGATGAACGGCTCTCCGAGCGAAGGGCTCATCGTTCATGAGGGCACGCATCAGTACCTCCACGGAATCCTGGCGAACAACGAGTTCAGGGAGGGGTGGCTGGACGAAGGCTTTACATCCTTCATGACCGACTGGTACTTCGAGGACCAGGGCCAGTCGGACGTTTGGGAGGGATCTCTCGCCGGGATCCAGCAGCTCGAGCGCGCCGGTCGGACCCAGCCGATCTCCCTGGCCGCCGCCGAGTTCCAGGACTACAACACGTACGCGGCGATGACGTATACGAAGACCGCCCTGGTGCTGCGGATGCTTCGCTGGATGATCGGCGATGAGACCATGCGGTCGGCCCTGCGCACCTTCTATCAGCAGAACGCGTTGGAGCACGTCGACGAGGAGGACCTCCGCGCCGCGGTGGCCGAGGCCGCTGGCGAGGATCTCGACTGGTTCTTCGATCAATGGCTACATACGACCGCCCAACTGGACTATGGCGTCCGCAGCGCCGTGACGACTCGCCGCTCCGATGGCCGGTGGGTGACCCGCGTCGATGTCGTCCGGCTGGGGGACGCGTGGATGCCTGTGACGCTCCAGGTCGGCGAGGAGGAGGTCCGACTCACGAGTCGTGAACGACGCCAGGTCGTGCAGGTCGTAACGGGCGAACGTCCCGAGCGGGCGGTGCTCGACCCGGACGACGTCCTGCTCGACATCGATCCCTCCAACAACGCCGCCCCCGTGCAGTGATCGACGGGGCCTCGGCAACATCACGGTGGCGGCCGCCGTCACGCCGCGGGCCAGCAGCCGGTCTCGTCGTGGGACAAACAACGCCGGGCGGAGCACGGCGCCGGGCGAGACTCCAGGCAGGCGCCGTAGATGATTTCGCAGGGTTGGCCGGAGGCAAGAGGCTCGATTATCTTTCGCCCGGCAGCATCATCATTTCCCTTTGCGCCAGCGAATGTCCGGATCGACCCTTCTCCCGCTACTGCAGACCGGCGTCGTCCGCGGAGCCTGCCCGCACGACTGCCCCGACACGTGTGCCATGCTGGTGCACGTGGAGGACGGCCGCGCAGTACGGGTCCAGGGTGATCCGGACCACCCGATCACACAGGGTTTCCTCTGTACGAAGGTCAATCGGTACATCGAGCGGACCTATCATCGGGACCGCCTCCGGACACCGATGCGGCGTGTGGGTCCGAAAGGCTCGGGGCGTTTCGAAGCGGCCAGTTGGGAGGAGGCGCTCGATGACATTGCGACCCGGCTGCAGCGGGTCATCGCGCAGCATGGCCCGCAGGCGATCCTGCCGTATTCGTACGCGGGGACGATGGGGCTCGTCCAGGGCAGCTCGATGGACAGGCGCTTCTTCCATGGGCTGGGCGCGAGTCTGCTGGACAGAACGATCTGCGCAGCGGCCGGCACCGAGGGGTGGAAGCACACCTACGGGGATCGGACCGGACCGACTCCCGAAGAGGTCGAGCACGCCCGGCTGATCCTTCTCTGGGGAACGAACACGCTCACCTCGAATCCGCACCTGTGGCCGGCGCTTCGCCGGGCGCGTGAGGGTGGCGCGAAGCTGGTGGCGATCGACCCGATCAGAACGCGCACGGCCGCGCAATGCGACCAGCACCTGGCGATACGCCCCGGAACCGACGCCGCCCTGGCGCTCGGCATGATGCACGTGATCCTCCGGGACGGGCTCGAGGATCGTGATTACCTGGAGCGATACACCGACGGATGGGAGCAGCTCGGCGACCAGGTAGCCACCTGGACACCGACGCGTACGGCCGCCGAAACGGGCCTTGATAGCGATGGCATCGAAGCGCTCGCGCGCGAGTTCGCGACCACACGCCCCGCCTTCATCCGGCTGAACTACGGCATGCAGCGACACGCCGGCGGTGGAATGGCGGTTCGCTCGGTCTCTCTCCTGCCGGCGATCACGGGAGCGTGGCGCGACGTCGGGGGAGGCGCCACGCTCTCGACCTCCGGGACGTTCCATATGGACCAGGGCAGGTTGGAACGCCCCGACTGGATCCCGCCAAAGACGCGGACGATCAACATGATCCGCCTGGGCGAGGCGCTCACCGAGTCGAACGCTGGAGTCGGCGGACCGCCAATCCAGGCTCTGGTGGTCTACAACTCGAACCCCGCGGCGGTCGCACCAGATCTTCGACGGATCCGAGAGGGGCTCCGGCGGGACGACCTGTTCACGGTCGTGCTGGAGCATTTCCAGACGGACTCTGCCGACTATGCCGACTGGCTCCTCCCCGCCACGACTCAGTTGGAGCACTGGGACGTGCACGCCGCGTACGGCCATCTGTACGTCACGCTGAACCGACCCGCGATCGAACCACTCGGAGAGAGCCTCCCCAACTCCGAGATCTTTCGGCGCCTGGCGGCGCGGATGGGGCTCGACGATCCGGCGTTCGCCGATTCCGACCTCGACCTGATTCGTCAGGCGATCGGCGGCGGCCACGCGCACCTCGAGGGGGTGACGTTCGAACGGCTTCTGCGGGAGGGTCATGTCCGTTTGAACGTGCCGCGGCCGTACGCTCCGTTCGCGGCGCCCGGAAGGCTGAATACGCCCTCGGGCAGGATCCAGATTCGATCTCCGGCGCTCGAGCGGATGGGCTTCGACCCGCTCCCGACCTACATCCCACCCCGGGAGCCGCGCACGGAGCCGGGCGCTCGTTTCCCACTGACGCTCCTGTCCCCACCTGAGCACCCGTTCATGAACTCGACGTTTGCGAACGTGTCGAGACTGGCGGCCTCTGCAGGACCTCCGAAGCTCCTGCTCCACCCTGACGATGCCGCGGAGCGGGGCGTCGAGGGCGGAGAGCAGGTGCGCATCTGGAACGACCGCGGCGAGTTCCTGGCCCTCGCCGAAGTCACGGAGGACGTGCGGCCGGGAATCGCCGTTTCCTATGGCGTGCGATGGGCGCGACTGTCGGAAGGCGGGCAAACCGTCAACGATACGACCTCGGCCGCGGAGACGGATCTCGGAGGGGGTGCGGTCTTCTACGACAATGCCGTCGAAGTCGAGCTTCGTCCGGCGCCTCTCGAAGGCGAAGCCGCCTCCACCTCGCTCGGTGCGACGGCCATCGCCGGAGGCGGACGACCCTGAGTTGCGGATCCTCTTCGTCTCACATTCCTTCCCACTGCCGCAACAGCCGCTCTCGAACGTAGGCGGTATGCAGCGCGTAGCGGTCGAACTCCACGCGGCCCTGGCGCAGCATTCGGAAGTCGAGCTCTCTTCGTTCGTGCTGGAGACGAGCTGGCGATGGACCGCCGTCCGCACGCCGCCGTTCCTCCTGCACGCGCTTGCCGCTATTCCCCGGCGCGTGCGCATGGACCGGATCGACGTCGTGCTCTTCTCCTCGATGGTCACCGCTTCCATCGCGCCACTGATCCATCGCCGGGTGCGCGCGGCGGGCGCCCTCCTCGCCGCGATTCCAGTGGGCCGGGACGTGACGTTGCCAAATCCCATTTACCAGCGGCTCGTCCCGCGCATCCTGAAGAGTCTCGACCTGGTGCTGCCGATCAGCCGCGCCACGGCCGAGACCTGCCTTTCCCGCGGGGCGGTCGCGGATCGGGTGCGCGTCGTCCCCTGTGGAACCACATTCCCATCCGATCCTCCGGCGATAGACCGCTCCGGGAAGCGATCAGCCGTTCTCGACCTGCTCGCGGAACGCGGCTGCGCCCCCGGCCCAGACGCACTTCTACTGCTCAGCGTGGGCCGGCACCAGGAGCGCAAAGGCTTCCACTGGTTCGTCGAGGAGGTCATGCCGCGCGCGGGACAGGAAACGGTGTACCTGCTGGCCGGATCGGGTCCGATGGCGGGTGCCATTCAGCAGGCGGTCGAGCGGCGGGGGCTGGGGGACCGGGTCATCCTTCTCGGCAAGGTCTCCGAAGATACCCTGCAGACGCTCTACGCCGGAGCGGATGTATTCATCATGCCGAACATTCCCGTGCCCGGAGACATCGAAGGGTTCGGCGTGGTGATGGTGGAAGCGGGAGCCGCGGGATTGCCGGTGCTCGCCGCCGACCTGGAGGGAATCAGGGATGTGATCGCCGAAGGCCGTAACGGCCGACTGTTGCCGACGGGTGATGCCGGGGCCTTCGCCGATGCGCTGGACGACTACCGGGATCGCGAACGGCTCAGCACCGCTTCCCTCGAGGCCGCGGCACACGTGCGCAGCCGGTTCGCCTGGCCGGCGATCGCGAACGAGCACGTCCAGATCTTCGGCGAAGCGCTGAAAGCCTCAGCGAAAGATCGCCAGCCCGCGCCGTAGTAGTGGGAAGACGCGCCCGAAAATCCTGCCGAGGATCCACAGGAGCACCGTCTTGAATATCCAGCGGAAAATCATCCTCTCAACTCCTCATCATCGGATCAACGCCTCGACAGGGAACGTGTAGCCCCGCCCCGCCAGCGGGCCATCGATCGGCACCGCGGCCGAACTGTCGTTCGAGGCGACCGCCGGATCCGGCGCCGGCATCGCACTTCGACTCACTTCGACCTCGACGGCGGCCCACGATGGCGAGGTGCCGTCGCTGTAGCGCATGTCGTCGATGCGGACGGTGTAGCCGTCTGCCTGCTCGGCGACCACGAAGAAAGGTAGCCTCGCCCAGGTCAGAAAGTTCCGCGCCTGAGGCAGTTCCGCGGCTCGCATCGCGGCAGGATGGTCCCAGTTCGCGTCAACGACCCGCTCGTCCACCACCAGCCGCGGACGAGGCAGCCAGGTGAGCGTACCGGTGTAATAGCGAAATCCCTGTCGTAGTACGACCTGACGCCGATTCGGATTCAGGAGAACCGGCCCGACCATGACCACGTCGGGCGACACGCCCTCCGCGCGCACGCCATCTTCGACAAGTCGCTCCCCCAACACAGCGGTGCCGACCATCAGACCGGCATATATCGTCGCCACCATTACGCCAGCGAGGCCCGCCCTCGGGCTCCCCCACCGCCGCGCGATCAACACTCCCGCTCCGAGTATGAGCCATAGCCAGGGATCCACGATGAAGAGTGCATCGCCGTAGAACCACCTGCCGTCGAACGGCATCAGCCACCGCATCCCGTAGGTATTGAGCCAGTCCAGCACCGGGTGGCTCAACACGCCCACAAAGGCCAGGAGCAGGAGCTGACGCGGCCGAACAGGAGAGGCCGGCTCTCGACCGCCCCGCCGCCTGACCACCCGATCCCATACGACCATCGCGCCGGCCAGGAGCATCGGCAGCACGGCGATCGCCAGCACGCCGTGGGTCCAGCCTCGCCGGAACGACAGCCCGCTCCCCGTCAGCAGCGCGAGGACGTCGAGATCCGGCAGGTTCGCACCGATCAGGAGCGTGGCCATCCCCAGACTCGTGCGGCGCTTCAGGCCACTCTCGGCCAGGGCAGCACCGGCCAGGGTGTGTGCGAGATTATCCATCCAGAACCCGGCATCCGACCCGTTCGGGATGGTCCAGAACCAGGCGGCCACCGGGTACCGCGCGGAACGCCCAGTACGCGACGAGGTCGCCCGCCGCAGCACAGAGCTGCAGCGTGCCGAGCACCCCCAACCAGCCGACGCCGAGCACCCACCCCCACACCAGGGGCACCACTCCCAGCACCACCGCCGGAAGCAGAACGGCGCCTCGGTACGCCCTCGCCCTCATCGGCGTCCGGCACCCCGCATACGGCGAAAGCGTCGAGCGGTCCACGCCGAAATGCAACCCCGCAGCCCCTACTCGGCCGAAGGCGATGAAACCTATCGCGTGAAGTCCTTCGTGCACGATGACCGTGGCGACCAGTCCGGGGAAGAAGTACCAGGGCGTAAACACCGTTCTGAAACCACCGGCAACGGTGGCCCATCCCCATAGCGCAACCAGCGGGGCCAGGCCGGTGAGAAGTATGATAGGGAACAACAGCGCACCCTGGAAGACCGCCCGGTCCATCGAAATCGAGACGTCCCTCCATTCGCCGATCTCGTCGACAGAGTCGTCATGCATCCTGTGCTCAGCGTCAATGTGATCCCCGGGACCTGGACAGTGAGCGGAGCTGCCTAACCTGCGGGGTATCACCCTTGGGCGGAAAAGGAGCGCTCGGCGAATGCGTGCGGCGGCCGGAGCTCACCGGTCGAGCGAATTCGCCGTCAGGAGCTACGTCGTAGCGCGGCGTGCAGGCTCACCGGCTCGAAAACTTCTTCAATACGAGTGCCAAAGATGTGAGCGATCCTGAACGCGAGAGGGAGACTGGGATAGTACCTGCCGCGCTCGAGCGCGTTGACAGTCTGGCGGGAGACCTCCAGCTGTTGTGCGAGCTCCGCTTGCGTCCATTTCTTTTCCGTGCGGAGGTCCTTCAGGCGATTCGTCATCCGTGCCGGGGGTTGGTGATAGGGATCAAGGCGGAGCATGCCGCACTCCGACGGGGGGCATCGGCGACCCGTCGCCGGATCGGGGCTGGGGAGCGCCGTGAAACTATCTGCACAGTTCGAGTATCGTGGCATAGTACCAGCCACGGCGAGAAACCGTTGGGTACGGAGATGGGACCTGAAGTTCGCGGAAGAGGCGCGTGTTGACCGCGCGGTATGCTGTCGTGCATTCCGTCTGTATGATCTCAGTCGTCCGGTCCCGGAGTTGCTGCATCCGATGCCGATCAAGAATCAGCCCGCCTGCCCTGGAGAAGATGATGGCGACAGCCGAGTCGCAGATTAGGCCGACACCGCTTTCAGTTCTGAGCGAAGACGAGGAGCTCTTCCGTGCCGCGGTGCGCGACTTCGCAGTAAGCGAGATCGGACCGCGCGCCAACGGGATGGACGAGCGCCAGGAAATGGACGCAGACCTGATCCGTCAGCTATTCGAGATGGGTCTGATGGGGATCGAGGTGCCGGAGCGCTTCGGCGGTGCGGGCTCGTCGTTCTTCACAGCCGTCCTGATCGTCGAAGAGCTCTCGCGGGTCGATCCGAGCGTCGGAGTTCTCGTCGACGTACAGAATACACTCGTCGACAACGCCTTCCTCCGCTGGGGATCGGAAGCCCTTCAGGAAAGGTATCTGCCTCAGCTCTGCGCCGGCAAGGTGGGGGCTTACGCGCTGTCGGAGGCGGGCTCGGGTTCCGACGCCTTTGCCCTGGCGACACGGGCGGTCGAGGCCGACGGCGGATATCGGCTCACGGGGCGGAAACTGTGGATCACGAACGGTGCCGAGGCGGAGGTCTACATCGTCTTCGCCACGGTGGATCCCGAGGCCGGGTACAAGGGCATCACGGCGTTCGTAGTCGAGCGGGACTCCGAGGGGTTCACGGTCGGGAAGAAGGAGGACAAGCTCGGGATCCGGGCTTCGTCGACCACGGAGCTGATCCTCGACGACGTGTTTGTCTCGGGGGAGAACGTGCTGGGCACGGCCGGCGCTGGTTACAAGGTGGCGATCGAGACGCTGAACGAAGGCCGGATCGGGATCGGCGCACAGATGATCGGGCTCGCACAGGGTGCTCTCGATGCGACGCTGGGCTACGTGAAAGAGCGGGAGCAGTTCGGCACCGCGATCGCCGAGTTCCAGGGCGTCCAGTTTCAGCTCGCGCGGCTCGCGACCGAGCTCGAGGCGGCGCGGCTGCTGGTCTACAACGCGGCGCGTCTCAAGGATGCGGGTCGTCCGTTCCTGCGCGAGGCGGCGATGGCCAAGCTCTACGCATCGGAGGCCGCGCAGCGGATCGCATCGAGCTGCGTGGACCTTCATGGAGGTTACGGCTTCACGCGCGAGTACCCGGTGGAGAAGCTCTACCGCGACGCGAAGATCGGCACCATCTACGAGGGGACGAGCAACATGCAGTTGCAGACGATCGCGAAGGAGCTGCTGAAGAGCTAGCCGCCTGGCACGGGCGCTGCATTCAGCTCGGGTGGAAAGCCGCGACCATGCGGGTATCACTCGTTATTCCGAAGGAGACCAAATGCAAGCAAACCGAACTTCCGCACTGTTAGCAGCGTTCGCACTCCTCGGTCTGGCCGCATGTGGAGGCGATGACGACGTGGCGGACTTCGAGACTCAGGAGGTCATCACTCCGACGGATACGGAGACCGTCGAGATGCCCGTCATTACGGAAGATACGGCCGTCGTGGAGACCGAGATCGACATCGACGCCGACGTGGACACGGTCGACGTTCCGTGACATCTAGACGGCGGCGCGCTTCGCCCGCCGGGGCGCGCCCCCTCTGGAAAAGTAAGAGAGGCGCGCCGCCGTAAGGACGCCCCTCTCTTGCGTTCCGCCGTCGCCGATCTACCGCCGGCGGTTGTGGTACTTCTGGAACGCTGCCCGATGCGCGTCGTTGAGGTCGATTTCACGGCCCTCGATGAAGATCGACTCGATGGTCGTCGCGTATTCGAGTGGGTTTCCGTCGGTAACGAGAAGCGTGGCGTCCTTGCCGACCTCGAGCGACCCCACACGATCGTCGAAGCCGAGCATCTCGGCCGGGTAGATGGTGACCGCCCTGAGTGCCTCCTCAGGCGGAAGGCCATAGGCGACGGCCGCTCCCGCCTCGTACGGCAGGCGGTTGGCGTACGCTGCGCTGGCGCCTCCGGTGATGGCGAATCGCACACCGGCGGCGTGGAGCCGGCCCGGTAGGCCGTACGCGGCGTCGTACGGTTCCCATGCGCGGCCCGGCGAATCGAGCACTGACGTAACCAGTAGCGGGATCTGTTGCATCGCGAGCTGGTCGGCGATGTGCCAGGCATCCGCCCCCCCGCGCAGCACGATCCTGACGCCCTCCTCGGCGGCCCACGCGATGGCGTCCTGCATCTGCCGCACATCACTCGCGCTCACGATCACGGGCATGGAGCCGTCGAGTACAGGCACCATCGCCTCCCAGCGCGAATCGCTGGCGACGTACCGACCGCCCTCCTCGCCGTCGGCGAGAACCGCGGTACGGTATGCGCGCGCCTCCGCGAAAGCATCACGGATCTCACCGAGAGCGTCGTCGTAATCGTCCTCGTCGGAGGTGGATGGCCAGTTGACGACCAGGCCGGCTCCGCGTCTGAGAACCATCTGCTCCCAGGTGAACCCGTCCAGCATCATGGCGGCGGCCTGCCCCGAGATCAGCCCCCCGCTCGGGGAGGATACCGTTACGAGCACGCCGTTTGACCGAGCCACGCCGATGTGGCGGCTCTCGGGGTGAAAGGCCACCTCGGCCCGGGCGTTCGGGTTGATGGTGCCCAACTCCACGAGATCGATCGTCTGGTCGAACCCACCGATCTCATAGAGACCCATCTGACTGTACGCGTCGATCAGTCCCGGGTAGATGTGTCGCCCGGCTACGTCGATCCGCTGAGCACCCGCCGGCACCTCGGCGTTGGCTCCGAGCGCCGTGATCACGCCGCCCTCGAAGACGATGGTTCCACCGTCGATGATTCCCTGAGTGACCGTATGGATGGTGGCGCCGGTCAGCGCGACCGGGCCGCTCTGAGCAGGAGCCGGAATCTGCGCGGAAGCCTGCGGCGCTGCGCCCGCGGCAAACATCGCCAGGAGGGCGGCGCTTGCGAACCGGCGTGGGTGGCTCATGGTCATGCTGAAAGCACTCATCGTCTCAGTTCTCATCGGTGTCTCCCGCGGGTCCGTCGTGGATGAGCTGGAGGAGCATAGCACGCTCGGCCTCTGCTTCCCTTCGCAACTGAAGGTCCTCCTGGATGTCGTAGTAGCGACGGCCGTCGATCCAGGTCTGTTCGGCCCGGGTGAACGTCGAGAGCGGGTCGCCGCTCCAGACGACGAAATCGGCGTCCTTCCCGGCCTCGAGCGAGCCGACGCGCTCATCGACGCCGAGGATCTTTGCCGTGTTGATGGTCACGAGCGCCAGGGCCTGCTCGGGCGTGAGCCCGGCACGTTGCATCTTCGCGGCCTCCCAGTTCATGCGGGTCGCGAGCTGGCTGTCGTCCGAGTGGAGCGACGTGAGCACACCGGCGTCGTGGAGAATTCGCGCGTTGTAGGTGGTATTGTCGTACGCCTCGATCTTGAAGCCGCCCCAGTCCGTCCACACGACCGCCGCCGCCCCGTGCTCCGCGAGCTCGGGCGCGACCTTATAAGCTTCGACGCCGTGGTGGAAGGCCGTGATACGCGTGCCGAACTCCTCGGCGAGGCGCATCAGCATCAGGATTTCGTCCTGCCTGTAGCTGTGGGACTGGATCAGGATGTCGCCGTTGAGGATGTCGCGAACGGCCTCGAGGCGAAGGTCGCGGCGCGGCGGGATTCCGCTGCCCGACCGCTCCCAATCGGCCCATAGGCGCTCGTACTCGCGCGCCGCCAGGAAATGGTCACGGACGATCTGCTGGACGCCCATCCGTGTGTCCGGATAGCGGCCGCTTCTGCGGGTGGGGTTCTCTCCGAGCGCGAACTTGACCGTCTTTGGCGCGCCCTCGAACTTCAGATCTTCGGGAGCGGCGCCCCAACGGAGTTTGATGTGCTGATTCTGGCCGCCGATCGGGTTGGCCGAGCCGTGCATCACATGCGCGGTGGTCAGACCGCCCGCCAACTGGCGATACATCCAGATCGAGTTGGCGGTCACCACGTCGCCGATGCGAACCTCCGGGACGATGGCGCTGCCCGTCTCGTTGATCCCGCCCGAGGCCCCGGCGTGCAGGTGGGCATCGATCAGCCCCGGCGTAACGTGCTTGCCGGTTGCATCGATCATCTGTGCGCCGGCCGGGGCGCTCAGGTTCTGCCCGACCTCCACCACCCGGCCCTCCCTGACGAGCACGTCGGCGTTCTCGAGAATCCCCTCGGGCCCCATCGTCCAGACGGTGGCGTTGCGGACCAGAACGTTCTGTGGCTGATCGGGGATGCTCGCGCGCCCGTACTCGCTGGCCGGGCGAATCTCGGCGAGCGCGACGCGCGCCGGAGGAGTTGCCAACCCCCGGGCCGGACCGTCGCCGGCGGCCGCCGTATAGGCGCTGGCACGGGAGGCGCGCCAGTTGAATCGCGATCCGTCCGGCCGCTCGCCCCAGCCGACCATCTCGTCACCATTGACGGATCCCGATAGTGCGACGACGCCGTCGAGCCCCATCGGATCGGGCACGGTGACGCGGAGGCGACGCGATACGTGGCGATACGCCGCGTCGACCAGCTCGACTGCCCTACCCGTGGCATCAAAGGTTCCATTGAGCCTGTCGAGACCCCCGCCGATATCCAGACGCCCGGCGAAGGAATCGCCGCCGAGACCGGTGACCGTCCAACCGCCGCGGGGATCGAAGCGGACGGGCTCCGTCACCTCGTAGCGGCGTCCGTCGACCCATACATCCTCGACCGCGGCGTCGGGTGCGAACATGTCACGGTCGAAGACGACCAGGTTGGCGACCTTGCCGGGCTCGAGCGTCCCGTGCGTCGCCGAGACGCCCAGCAGCTCCGCGGGCCGCGTGGTGAGCGCCGCAAGGGCGACGTCCCGGCTCAGGCCGGCGGCGTTGGCGGCGCGGAGGTTGGCAAGGAAGTCCTCGCGGTCGTCGAGACCGTTGGTGGTGAAGGAGAATTCGACACCGGCCGCCGCGAGCCGCGCGGGGTTCTCGGGCGCCAGATACCAGCGGCGGAGCTCCGCGAGGTCGAGGTCGAGCACCTCCTCGGGCCTGTCGACTTCCGGCTCCTCGGGGAACGCGAGCGGGAGGATGACGGGGACGCCCGCGTCGGCGACCTGATCGGCGATCAGGTACTCGGACCCGCTCGCGCGAATCCAGAGCGTAACGGGGAACTCCTCGCGGAACGTCAGGGCGCGGAGGAACTCCTCCTCGTCGCCGACCTCGACCAGAAGCGGCTGCTCACCTCGTGCGGATGCCCTCAGTGCGTCCAGAGCGGCGTTCCATTCGGGCCGCCGGAGGCCCTGGGGGTCGCGTGCGTACGCGGCGTGCGCGCGCTCATGCCAGTCGGCGTCGTGCAGCGTCTGCCGGATGAAGGCGACCCCGCCCATGGCCGACGTCGGATAGCCGCTGCTCACTTCACTGTCGCGGCGCAGCACCAGCGACTGGGCGACCTGCGGCCGGAGAACGCGATCCGCCACTGGGCCTTCCCCCAGGCTCACGACTGCCGTATGGCCCCGGAACATGCCCAACTGCGGCACGGCGTTGACGACGGTGATGCCCTGCGACCGCAGCGTAGCGACCCGATCGTCCTCCCTGGCCATCTCGCCCGCTGCGTCAGCGTCCGCGCGTAGCTGCGGGTTCCAGTAAGTCGCGCCTCGCAGCGTATCTTCCTCATCGGCTTCAGGCAGCTCCGTCCTCATCCCCGCGTCGCCGTACGCATCGATGAAGCCCGGATAGACCGTGCGCCCGGCGAGCTCCCAGACCCG
Source organism: Gemmatimonadota bacterium (assembly GCA_040905505.1). GTDB lineage: Bacteria > Gemmatimonadota > Gemmatimonadetes > Longimicrobiales > Longimicrobiaceae > WHSP01. The sequence continues at coordinate 25,548 of JBBDRL010000061.1, forward strand.
TGCGTCCGCCGGGACGCTCACATCGGCACCGACGGCTTCGATCACCCCGTCGCGAATCACGACGGTGGCGTTCTCTATGACCCGGCCGGGCTCGACGACCACGCGCGCATCGACCAGGGCATGCACCCCACTGTTGTTCTGCCTCAGGCCCTCGGTGGGGGTCGTCTGCGCCGATACGGTGATCGGCAGGAGCGCGAGCACCAGCCACGAGAGAATGGCTCTCAGACCGGAATGCCTCATGGATCCTCCTGTTTGGGAACTGTGCCGGGACATGGGCGGTTCGATTGCCCGGATATGATCGGACTTCGTGTGGATAGGCGTGACGAGGTGATGTCCGAATTCGCCCCGGTGGGACGCACCTGCGCGGATGACGTACGCGCTGGAGGGGGCCGCCGACCTGCCGCACTGACGACCCTCGGGAGCCAAAGGTTACATCCTGACCGATCGCCGCCGCAAGACTTTCGCGGCCACGCCCGGGGATCCGATCAGCTGTCGCTGTCCGAGAGGACCGGTGCGGTGGCCCCCGCTACACCTTCGTAGCCGCTCCGGACGAGATCTGAGAGATCGAAGCCGAGATCGACCCGGCTCGTCAGGCGCCCCGCAGCGGCTTCGAGGTCCTCCTGATTCATCCCGTCTACCGTGTCCCCAGCGATGATGATCCGCTGGATCGTACGCCCCACCCGAATGCTGTGGACCTCGTCGAAAATCGCGTCGTAGGTAGCGAGCATGGACGGATAGAGCGGGCTCGAGCTCCAGAGATTGCTCACGACCACGCCGTCCGCCGCAAGGGCGGTCCGCACGGCGGCAAGAAACTCGCGCGTAGCCAGCGCGATCGGAATCGCGTCGTCCGAGAAGGCGTCGAGAACGATCAGGTCATAGGTGCCCTGGGCAGCGCCCTCGATGAATGCGCGCCCATCACCCGTATGGACGACCAGGTTCGAGTCCGGACGCACGTCGAAATACCGCCGGGCGACGTCAACGATCACAGGATCGATCTCGACGACCTCGATCCGAGCCGATGGAAACACCGCCCGGGTGTACGTCGGCATCGCTCCCCCTCCGAGCCCGACATAGAGAATCCGTCCGCCCGCCGGAGTCAGTGCCAGGCCGATCATGGCGACGCGCGCATACTCGCTGACGAGGTGGCGGGGGCGTCCCGGGACGATCGCCGTCTGACGTGCCCGACCCGGGCCGACGTACAGCGAGCGAACGCCGTCGGCACCGTCCACCACCCGGACCCGCCCGAATTCGGACTCGGCGTCGTAGACGACGTCGCCGCCCACAAACGGCGAAATCCAGCGCGTCAGCAGAAAACCGAGGAGGATCAGGGCTGCGATCGCAGCGCCGATGCGGGCTACGGAATCAACACGCGTAGGCAATCGGCCTCTCCCTTCCGGAACGATTCGCCCGTTGCTGGCCCGGCGCGGCGCGCCTAGCTTTTCCCGGAGAGGAATTGACGTCACCGGGCGGGGACGCCGTCCGCCGCCGCTGATATGAGGTCCGTGGGTAATTCATGACGAGCAGTACGACGTTCGATGACGAAGAGCGCGGTGCCCCTCGCGCCGGCGACCAGATGGAGCCGATTCCAGCCCGGTTGTCATTACATCATAGCACGGCCACGGCACTCGAGCTGATGGGCGCTGTGGATTTCTCGTTCCTGATCGTGGTCGCGCCCGTGACGGGTAAGTTGCTCGGCGTGGTTCTTCGACGCAGCCTCGAGCGTGGCTGCGAGCCTCGCGGACACGACCCCGAAGCGTGCCCCCTCGTCCGACACCTCAAGACGGACATGGACTTCTGCTTCGAGGGGGAATCACTCGACGAGGTGTTCGGAACGGCGGCGACCACGATATCCGCGCGCCCCGCCGGCCGCGCCTCTCCGGAAGACCGCCGCCGCAACGCGATTCCGGTCATCGTGGTCGACGAGGACAAGATCCCGGTCGGGCTCCTGCGCCGGCCGCGGACCGAGGACGCGCCGGCGGTCTAGGAGCCGTCGGTCAGCACGGGGCGAGCCGCGCCGCGATGCGTGACGGTTGCAGTTTGGGGCTTTGGCGGTGGCCCGTTCCTGGCATCGGCCGGACCGCGTTCGCCATCCCGTGGTGCGGGCCGCACCACCGTCGCGGGGTGGCACGTACTCACCAAGCGCGCTGCTACAGGGGACGATGGCCACCGACCGGGAAGTACGAATCGCCGCGATCGCCGATATCCATTTCGATGGTCAGTCCAAGGGGCGACTGCGCGGCACCTTCGAAGAGATGTCGCGCGAGGCTCACATCCTGGTAATTTGTGGCGATCTCACGACCCACGGTGAGTGCCGACAGGCCGAGGGTCTGCTGGACGAGCTCGAGGGGGTCAACATCCCCATCGTCGCCGTGCTCGGGAACCACGACTACGAGGCGGACGATCAGGTGAGGATCTGTGAGGTCCTCTCGAAGCGCGGAATTCACGTGCTGGACGGGAACAATGTCGTGATCGACGGGATCGGCTTCGCGGGCGTGAAAGGCTTCGGGGGCGGTTTCGGCCGTCACACACTCGGCCCCTTCGGCGAGGGGATATACAAGGAGTTCGTGCAGGCCGCTCTCGACGAGGCGCTGAAGCTCGAGACCGCGCTTCGTACCCTCGACACCGAGACCCGCGTGGCCCTCCTGCACTACGCTCCGATCCCCGAGACGCTGATGGGCGAGCCCGAGCAGATCTATCCGTTCATGGGCTCTTCGCGCCTGCTTCCACCGCTAGAGACCTATGGCGCGAATGTCGTATTTCACGGGCACGCACACATCGGCTCAGCGGAGGCGCGCACGCCGAGCGGTATTCCCGTCTACAACGTCGCTCACTCGGTCCTCGAGCGGGCGACAGGGAAGCCCTATCGAATCTGGACCGCGGGTGCGCCCGAGCGCCGGCAGCGCAAGGACTGACCGATCCGATCGCCCCAATATTCCGACGGGTAGCGGATGCTGACCGCCCTCCTCAAACCGGAAATCCTGGAGCTGGTGCAGAGCCGCGAGTGGGCCGTCATTCGCGACGTCCTCGTCGACGCTCCGCCGCAGGAGATCGGCGATCTCATCCTCGACCTGCCGAAGCGGGACCGCGTCCTCGTCTTCCGGGTGCTGCCGCGCGATCTCGCCGCAGACGTCTTCTCGCGCCTTGCGCTCGAGCAGCAGGACGACCTGCTTCGCGACCTCACGGACGGGGAGACGCGCCACCTCCTCAGCGACCTCCCGCCCGATGATCGGACCAGTCTGCTGGAGGAGTTGCCCGGCCAGGCGACACAGCGCCTGCTGAACCTGCTCAGCCCCGAGGACCTCGAGGAGGCCCGCTGGCTGCTCGGGTACCCGGAAGAAAGCGTCGGCCGGCTGATGACGCCCGACTACGTCGCCATACACGCCGACTGGAAGATCGGCGATGCGCTCCAGCACGTGCGCCGCTTCGGGCACGACAGCGAGACGATCAACCGTGTCTTCGTCATCGACGACGGATGGCGGCTGCTCGACGACATCGAGCTCCGCTGGCTGATCCTGGAAGATCCCGACGCGCCCGTCTCCACGATCATGGACCACTCTTTCGCGAGCGTCTCCGCTTTCGCGGACCGCGAGGTCGCGGTGCAACTCATCCGCCGCTACGACCAGACGGTCCTCCCGGCGCTCGACTCCGACGGCGTTCTGCTGGGCATCATCACGGTCGACGACCTCCTGCACGTGCAGGAGGAGGAGGCGACGGAGGACTTCCAGCGCGTCGGCTCGGTGGGCCCGTTCAAGATGAGCCTGAAGGACGCGCGGCTCAGCCTGCTCTATCGTCGGCGAATCGGATGGCTGCTGGCGCTGGTCGTGGTCAATGTCTTCTCCGGCGCTGGGATCGCTTTCTTCGAGGAGACGATCCAGGCGGTCATCGCGCTGGTCGTGTTCCTCCCACTGCTGATCGGGAGCGCGGGCAACGCTGGTGCACAGGCGGCGACTCTGATGGTGCGAGGACTCGCGACTGGAGACGTGACCACGGCCGACTGGTTCCGCCTGCTGGTCCGGGAGCTTGCCGTTGCCGCCGCGATCGCGGCGACCATGAGCCTGGCCGTCGCCGCCGTGGGAGCGCTTCACGCGCCGGAGGTCCTCGTCGTCGTCGCCCTGACGATGTTCATCGTCGTCCTGATCGGCAGCCTGATCGGCATGTCGATGCCGTTCATCCTCACACGGATCGGCGCCGATCCGGCGATCGCCAGCGCCCCGCTGATCACGTCCGTCGCCGACGTGACGGGTGTGATCGTCTACTTCTCCATCGCCAACTGGTACCTCGGCCTACGCTGACTCTCTCGCTCTAATCCCGGAGGTCCATGATGAAGCTGACCAGTGATTCCTTCCCCGACGGCGCGGCCATTCCGATTGAGTTCGCCCTGGGCGCGCCGGACCCTGAGTCGCACGTCACGTTCAGCTCCAATCGCAACCCGCACCTGCGCTGGTCGGACCCGCCGGACGGGACGCGTTCGTTCGCGCTCTTCTGCCACGACCCCGATGCCCCGACCGTCGCGGACGACGCGAACCAGGAGGGTCGCTCCGTGCCCCACGACCTGCCGCGCGGCGACTTCTTCCACTGGGTGCTCGTGGACATCCCGTCCGACGCTCGGGAAATTGCCGAGGGCGCCGTTTCCGACGAGGTCACACCGCGCGGCAAGTCACCGGGGCGGACCCCGGTCGGCCGCACCGGCCGCAACGACTACACGAGCTGGTTCGCCGGGGACGCCCAGATGGAGGGGGTGTACGGCGGGTATGACGGACCGGGGCCCCCGTGGAACGACGAGCGAATCCATCGCTATTACTTCAGAGTCCACGCGCTGGACGTTCCGGCGCTCGATCTGCCCGATTCGTTCGGCGGCCCGCAGGCCCGGGAGGCCATGAAGGGACACGTACTCGCGACGGCGGAATGGATGGGGACCTACACTCTCAATCCGGACGTCCGAGAGGACTGAGGCGGTGCCGCCGTGCCGAAGCTCGCGCGCGGCGACGATCAGGTTCGGGACCTGCGCCCCGCCGAGATGCGCGGATGCAGATCTCTCAGATGAGCTCCGAACGACTGCGGCACGGGTTGGGAACCAGGAGAAGACCGTCGTCTACCAATCACACCATCGGGAGGTCCACATGCGTCGGTTCGCCGCATTCGTATTTCTGACCATCGCTGGATGCGCATCCGCGCAGATCGAGCCATCGGGCGATCCGCACATGGACGTGGCACGCCGCATACTTTCGACGACGCCGCTCTTCGACGGCCACAACGATCTGCCCTGGGCGATCCGAGGATACGACGCGGCACCGCACGACGTCGCCGCCTATGACCTCCGCACGCGGACGTCGGGTCATACGGACATCCCGCGACTGCGAGAAGGGATGGTCGGCGCGCAGTTCTGGTCCGTCTACGTCCCGTCGCGAGCGGTCGAGGAGGGTGCCGCCAAGGTCCAACTCGAGCAGATCGAGATCGCCAAGCAGATCTTCGACCGGTACCCCGACGTCTTCGAAGAGACGTTGAGCCCCGGTGATGTGATGCCCGCGTTCCGGCGCGGCCGCATCGCGTCCGTAATGGGAATGGAGGGCGGCCACGTCATCGAGAATTCGCTGGGCGCACTGCGGGCTTTCTATGATCTCGGCGCCCGGTACCTGACCCTCACCCATTCCGCCAACACCGACTGGGCCGACGCGGGTACCGCTCTGCCCGAGCACAACGGGCTCACCGAGTTCGGCCGGGAAGTCGTACGCGAGATGAACTGGTTGGGCATGCTCGTGGACCTGTCGCACGTGGCACCCCAGACGATGCACGATGCCCTCGAAGTGACCGAAGCACCGGTGATCTTCTCTCATTCCTCTGCCCGCGCCGTCACCGACGTGCCACGCAACGTGCCGGATGACGTCCTCCGCCGTATGCCTGAGAATGGAGGCGTCGTGATGGTAACCTTCGTACCCGGCTTCATCAGCCGAGAAATCGCGGAATGGGAACGGGTCCCGGAGAGCGCACGACGGGGCCAGGAGCCGCCTCAGGCCACGATGGAGGACGTGATCCTGCACATCGAGCACGTTAGGGACGTGGCTGGCATCGACCACGTGGGGATCGGCAGCGACTTCGACGGCATCTCGACCGTCCCGGTCGGCCTGGAGGACGTCTCGACCTTTCCTGCCCTCTTCGCCGAGCTCTCACGCCGCGGCTGGAGCGAGGCGGACCTCAGGAAGCTGGCCGGAGAGAACGTGCTTCGAGCCTGGACCGAGGCGGAGCGCGTCTCGCAGCGCCTGCGCCAGGAGCGCGGGCCGTCGACGGCCACAATCGAGGAGTTGGATGGGTGAGAGAGTTAGCAGTTAAGAGTTGGCAGTTAACAGGAACGCGGACGTGACAAGGGGCCGACACCACGCTCGATGCCGACCCCTTCTGCCTGTCAACTGTCAACTCTCTCCTACCTGTCACCCCTCCGCCGCCAGCCTCCTCACCGACTCGGCGAGGTCCCGAACGCGTTCGGCATCGCCGGCAGTCTGGACGTCCGCCTCGAGTTGCGCGGCTAGCTGAGTGAATGCGTCCCGGCGCTGTGCCGGCGCGGAAAGCTGCTCGGCGCGGTCGAGCTCTGCCCGCGCATTGGCGATGCGGTCCCTGGCCAGCCCGCCGTTGCGCTCGAGCTGGTCGAGGTACGCGCGGGACACGGAGATGTTCGCCGGCCACTCGAACCTCGGCTGATGCTGCGCATTGAACTGATCCATTCGAACCGCGCGGGCCGCGGCGAGCTCGTTGCTCGACAGATGCTCGGTCGGGGTCAGGTGGAAGACGTCCAGCCCACGCGCCATCTCGGAGCCGTAGATGTGGCCGTTGTACCAGTAGGCCGACCAGAAGCCGCCGCCCTCGCGCTCCGTATCGCTGATCGGACCGCGATCGAAGAACGCGATCTCGTAGGGGTTCGCCGGGTCCGTGAAGTCGAACACGGAGATCCCGCCCTGATACCACGCCTGCACCTTGATATCACGCCCCGGGACCGGCACGAGCGACCCGTTGTGCGCGACGCAGTTCTCCCACTCCGTCTGCGGCGCCGGCAGCTTGTAGTAGCCGGCGTGCTGCATCTCGCCGTTGACCAGCCTGTAGATCGAGTTGCCGCCCCAGTTCGGCGGGTCGGTCGCCTGGCAGCGAGGTGCACCGCCTCCGCCCCACTCGTCCGTGAAGAGGACCGTCGTACCTTCGTTGTTGAAGGTGGCCGAGTGCCAGTAGGCGAAGTTCGGATCGGCGACCTCGTCGAGCCTGACCGGGTTCACAGGGTTCGAGATGTCGAGCAGGATGCCGTTGCCCGAGCAGGCGCCGCCCGCCAGGCCGAGGTCCGGGTACGACGTGATGTCGTGGCACGCACGAGTTGCGGACGTCCGCTGCGTTCCCGGGCCATGGTCGCCACCCTCCCAGAGCCCGGCGATCTCGCCCGTCTGCGGGTCGGCGAATACGCGCGGCTCACTCACGATCCTGGCGTTCTGCGGCGCCGCGAGCGGAACCTGGATCACCTCGATACGGAAGAGCGACGTGTTCGGGTCCTCGTCCGGCGGAAGGTCGGAGCACCCCGGCAGCTCGGCCGCGGGACGCGGTCCACTCGTCCCCGAGACGTAGACGTAAACGTTGTCGTCGTCCTGCGGGTTCGACACGAGCGAATGCGTGTGCGAGCCACGGCAGGTCTGGACCGCGGCCACCTGCATCGGGTTGTCGATGTCGCTGATGTCGAAGATGCGGACTCCGCGGAAGCGCTCCGGGCTCACCTCGCCCGAAACCCCTTCGGTGCCGCAGTCGAGACGGCCGCTCGTCGCCTGTACCGAGTGGAAGAGCAGGTTGCCGTAGACCGAAAGGTCGCCCTGGTTGCCGGGGCAGATCACCGAGACCCGCAGCTCGGGGTTCGGCGGACTCGAGATGTCGTAGACGTTGAACCCGTTGTAGTTCCCCATGAACGCGTAGTCGCCGCTGAAGGCGAGATCCGAGTTCGTCGAGAAGCCTTCGGGCCTCGGAAGGTTGACCACGTGTTCCATGCCCATCGCCGCCTGACCGGCGTCATGCAGACCCGCACTGAGCCCGACCCGCGGATCGACCTGGTTCGCCATCTGCGTCTCGATCGCCGTACCGGCGGTCGTGGACGAACAGGCGGGAATCGCCAGCAACATCAGGGCGACAAGACCTGCGCCCCATCTGCCTCGCGTGCTCCGTACAATCGTTTCGAACTTCATGCTGGACCTCACTGAAGAAGAGGTAGGGGTCTCCACCTGGAAGGGAAAACACGATCCACCGATGGCGGCCGATTCGTTCTAACATGTCCGGCGACGGTCCGCGGATCAAGGCTTCTCGACCTGAAATCGCGCGGCGCCCCGTCTACTGCATAGACTCGAGGAGTCGCGACATTCGATCGATCTCCACGCGCTGATCCGCGTCCACATGCGACGCGAACTGCCAGATTTCCGTTTCGTGCCCGCCCGCCTCGCTGGCGAACAGTTCACGCACCATATCGAGTGCGCCGACGTGGTGCTGGATCATGTACTGCAGAAAGAGACGGTCGAAGGCGTTACCCCTGGCCGCCTCGAGCTCCGCGAGCTGTGCCCCCGTCAGCATACCCGGCATGAGCGCGCCGTGCCCGGCAGCATGATGGGCGACCATCTCCGGATCGGGAACCTCCTCGCCCCGCGATTCCAGCCAGCGCTCCATCAGAATGATCTCGTCCTCCTGCGAGATGTCGATTCGTCGCGCCAGAAGGTGGATCGTCTCATTGTCCGTCGATTCAGGCACCAGGTTCGTCATTACGAGCGCCTGGGCATGATGGGCGATCATGCCCTGCATGAATGCGACATCGGCCTCGGTGTACGGGTGCTGACCGACGCCCGAGACGTCCTCCCCCTCGAGTGAGCGCGTCCCTTCGCCAGGCGCGCCCGGCTGAACGATGCCGGGACCGGACTGGCTCGTCGCGCTCGTACATGCCGCCCCGCCCATCATCACGGCGAGGAGCGTGAAACCCATGGATACGTTGGACATCCTCATAGCATCTACACCCCGTTCCGCTTTCCCGGGAATCACTTGGGCGCGCCTCTCGATGCCGCCGGGAAGCGCGCGAATCTATAAATTAGATAAATGAAATGCGCCGTTAGCGTAAGTGGGAGGATGCTATTCTTGCCTCGCTCGCCCCCTCCCAGTACCCTTCCTTTCGGGCCGTGAAGTCGTAGCACTCCTGCCGCTGCTGCGGCACGAACGGGATCGAACGGACGGAACCTGCGTCGGCGCACCACCCATTCACCGGAGGACTGACATGATGGCGCTGGATCGAGACTCAACGGGCGGCTACAAGTGGCGATCGCTGGTCACGGCGTTTTCTCTGGCGGCGATCGTCGGCGTCGCGGCGGTGCCCGCCGGTGCCCAGCAGCCGGTGGTGGACTGGGATCCGCGCCCGATACCTCGCGGAGTGTTGGGCGGCGTGGAGATGACGGCGGCGGACAGTGCGGCACACGCGGTCGTGCAGCGGCTCGACTTCGACAGCTATAAGCAGATCGTTCGTGGTCTGGCGGATTTCGGCGATCGGCAGCAGGGAACCGAGCGTAACGCGCAGGCGGTCGACTGGATCGAGGCGCAGCTACAGAGTTGGGGCTACGAGACCGAGCGGATCCATTACGAGTACGACGGTGAGCCGCGAGAGCAGGTGTTCGCGACGAAGTACGGCTCCACGGTTCCCGGGGAGATGTACATCATCGGCGGTCATATGGACGGGCGGGGCGGCGGCGAGGGAGTCAACGACAACGCGTCGGGCACGGCTCTGGTCATGGAGATCGCGCGGGTCTTGGGTTCACCGGACGTCGAGACCACCCGCTCCGTGCGCTTCGCCCTGTGGAACAACGAGGAGACGGGCCTGAACGGTGCCCGGGCGTACGTCGAGCAGCGGGCGGAGCTGCAGGGCATCGAGGAGCCTGCCGGTTCGGGTCAATTTCCGGAGCCCAGGTGGCTGGGGAAGATCCAGCACGACAAGGTGATGTGGGACCACGGCAACCCCGTCCACCACTCGCAGGTGCTGAACGCGGACGTGGATGTCGAGTTCCAGCTCAATTCGGAGATGTGGGAGGAATCTGCTGCGCTTGCGCTGCAGCTCATCAACGCGAACCGGATGTTCGCGACCGACTACCCCGCCGTGATGAGTAACTCGATGAGCAGCACGGATTCGATGCCCTTCGCGGACCTCACGGCGGCGGTGAGCCTGCGTGAGAACCGGCGCCTCTACGAGATCGGACGTGGCTCCGATCCGCACTGGCACCAGCCGACGGATCTGTACGTGACGTTTTCGGACATGGACTTCCGTCTCGGCTTCAACGCCGCTCAGACGACCCTGGGTGCGACTGCGCGCCTGGTCGAGGCTCGGATCGTCCAGGATTAGGCGAACGTAGGACGGGCGAATGGTCATGAAGCTGCCGCGGGTGTGTGGCGTGATTGCAACCG
>JBBDRL010000062.1:0-35417 GCA_040905505.1 Gemmatimonadota bacterium
TCAGGATTCAGGATTCAGGATTCAGGATTCAGGATTCAGGATTCAGGATTCAGGTGGGGATCAGTCCTCAGGGCAGCAGAACCCCGGCTCCCCTTACCCTCTCCTGTCTCCTCGCGCTCACGGCACCGAGACTTCCGACTCCAGCGCCGTCGCGACGTCGATCGGGCTTGCTTCCATCCGGCGCGGGATCGCATCGTAGTACGTCCGCGCGACGGCTGCGATGGGCACGTCGATGGTCGCCTCCGGCGTCTGGATTCTGAACCGACCGTTGGCCGCGCCGACCCTGCCGATCCGCCGCGCCGCGACACCCTCCGTCTCGAAATGAGCGAGCACCGCCTCGACGTCTGCCTGGGCGCACGAGATCACTACTCTGGTCTGCGCCTCGCCGTAGAGGAGCGCCGGAAGCGCCAGGGGATCGTCGAGCTCGATCTCGATCCCTGTTGGTCGGCTCGAATCGGCGATCGCGCATTCCGCGAGCGCGATCGCGAGACCGCCCTCGGCCGGGTCGTGCGCGGAGCGAATCCGCCCCGTGCCGATCGCCCCGAGTAGCGCGCGCTGCAGGGTGCGTTCGGCTTGCAGATCGATGTGCGGGGCGTCTCCCGCGACCAGTCCGTGCACCACCTTGAGATACTCGCTTCCGCCCAGCTCGTCCGTGTTGCGGCCCAACAGGATCACGGCGTCGCCTTCGGTCCTGAAGCCGGAGGTGATCACGTTGTCGACGTCTTCGATGACCCCCACCATCCCGATCGTCGGGGTCGGGTAGATCGCGCCAGTCGGGCTCTCGTTGTAAAGCGAGACGTTACCGCCCGTGACAGGCGTTTCGAGCACGCTGCAGGCCTCGCCGATCCCCCGAACCGCCTCGGACAGTTGATGGTACACCTCGGACTTGAGCGGGTTGCCGAAATTCAGATTGTCGGTCACCGCACGTGGCAGGGCGCCCGTACAGACCAGGTTCCGCGCGGCCTCCGCGACGGCGATCTGCCCGCCTCGGTATGGGTTGAGGTAGACATAGCGGCCGTTGCAGTCGGTCGTCGCCGCGATTGCTCGGCGCGTTCCCCGCAGCCGCAACACGGCGGCGTCCGATCCGGGACCCACGACGGTGTTCGTCCGGACCGTGCTGTCGTACTGCTCGTGGATCCAGCGTTTCGATGCGATCGTAGGCGAATCCAGCAGGGCGAAGAGCGCCCACGAAGGATCCTGCTCCTCCTCCCGCGCCTGCAGCCGGTCCGGCGTCCACTCGCGGAGCTTCCGCACGTGATCGCTCTCTACGCCCTCGCGGGTATAGGTCGGGCAGCCATCGACGAGCGGCTCGCCAGGGATCTCGACCACGACGTTGCCATTCTCCCGGACGACGTACATCCCGGTGTCGGTGACGTGCCCGATGGTCTCGGCATCGAGCTCCCATCTGCCCAGGATGTCTCGGACCGTCTCTTCACGCCCCTCTCTGGCGACGACGAGCATCCGCTCCTGCGTTTCCGAGAGGAGAATCTCGTACGGAGTCATCTCCTTCTCGCGGACGGGCACCTTGGTGATCTCGATATCCACGCCGGTCCCGCCGCGAGCCGCCATCTCCGTCGAGGACGAGACCAGGCCAGCCGCGCCCATGTCCTGGATCCCGACGATGTGACCCGAGCGGATGAGCTCCAGCGATGCTTCGAGGAGCAACTTCTCCGTGAATGGATCGCCCACCTGGACCATCGGGCGCTTGGCTTCGCTCTCCTCGCTCAACTCGGCCGAGGCGAAGGTGGCGCCGTGGATTCCATCCCGGCCGGTTTTCGACCCGACGGCCATGATGGGATTGCCGACGCCCTCGGCGACGGCCGTGATCAGCTCGTCGCGCTTCATCAAGCCGATGGCCATCGCGTTGACGAGCGGATTCCCCTCGTATGCCGCGTCGAAGTAGATCTCCCCTCCGACGGTCGGGATCCCCACGCAATTGCCGTAATCGCCGATGCCCTTGACTACGCCGGCGAGGAGATAACGAACGCGCCCGCTCGATTCGCCGTCCAGATCGCCGAAGCGCAGCGAGTTCAGAACGGCGATCGGGCGCGCGCCCATGGTGAACACGTCGCGTAGGATTCCCCCGACCCCGGTCGCCGCCCCCTGGTAGGGCTCGACCGCCGAGGGGTGGTTGTGCGACTCCATCTTGAAAGCGACCGCGAGGCCGTCACCCACGTCGATCACCCCGGCGTTCTCGCCGGGGCCCAACAGGACCCACGGGGCCTCCGTGGGTAGCGTCCGCAGGAGGGGCCGCGAGTTCTTGTATCCGCAGTGCTCGGACCACATGGCGCTGAACACGCCCAGCTCCGTGTACGTCGGCTGCCGGCCGAGAATACCGAGGATCAGCTCGTATTCGTGCGGTGAAAGCCCATGTTCCTCCACCAGCTCGGCCGTGATCGCCGGATCACCCGGACGTGAATGCACCGTCACGATATCTCCATCGGATGCGCGGCGAGCGACTCGAACAGACCCACACCGTCGCGCGAGCCCAGCAGTGCATCCACCGCTCGCTCGGGGTGCGGCATCATACCCAGCACGTTCCCGGCTCGATTCACGATCCCGGCAATGTTGCGCGCCGACCCGTTCGGGTTCGCAGCGTCGGTGACGCGGCCCTCGCTATTGCAGTATCGGAAGAGCACCCGCCCCTCCGCCTCCAGCCGGTCCAGCTCGTCGTCGGGCGCCACGTAGCACCCCTCACCATGCGCGATGGGCACGCGCAGGATCTGCCCTTCGCGGTATGCCGTCGTGAACGGCGCCACGCTGCGCTCGACGAGTAGATGGGCGACCTTGGAGCTGAACTTCAGCGACTGGTTCCGGATCAGCGCGCCCGGCAGCATCCCCGCCTCACACAGGATCTGGAAGCCGTTGCATACACCGACCACGGGCCCGCCCCCCTCCGCGAACGCCCGCACTTCGCGCATGATCGGGCTGAGGCTCGCGATCGAGCCGGCGCGGAGGTAGTCGCCGTAGCTGAAGCCGCCGGGTAGAAACACGACGTCCACCCCGTCCAGGTCGTGATCGCGGTGCCAGAGGTACACCGTTTCGGCACCGAGGACCTCCTGAGCGGCCTTATAGCAATCGTAGTCGCAGTTCGACCCCGGGAACGTCACCACGCCGACCTTCATCGTGCGCTCTCGGCGTGCGCCAGGACCTGGACGTCATAGTCCTCGGTCACGGGGTTCGCCAGGAGCTGACGGCACATCGCGACCGCACGTTCGTTCGCCTCCTCGGCGCTGCCTGCCTCGAGGTCCATGCGAATCAGGCGCCCCACGTGCACCTCGCCGACCCCCGGAAACCCCAGGTTCGTCAGGGCGCCGTGTACGGCCTTACCCTGTGGGTCGAGAATGCCCCTGCGCGGGACCACTCGTATCTCGATCTGATATTCCATCATTCACTCGCATCTGAAGGTGAGTCGACGCGTCGGCTCGTCCGCTGCATCGGCTCGATCGAATCGTAATCCAGCTCGCGCTTGCTCTGTTCGGTCTCGTCGACGTCGATCAGCGGGTCACGGTCCGGCAGCCGCTCATTGAACCCGAGGATGACCGAGCGGAGGAGCCCGAAGGTGATGTAGATGATCGCGGCTGGAAAAAAGAAGAGCGACGGCATGGTGAAGGCCAGGAACACCGCGATCAGGGCGGCGGCCAGCGTCGCCCTGCCGCGGAAGGTCCTGAGGTCGAATCGCGGGACGACGGGATACAGTACGTGACTCATCATCAGCGCCGACAGCATCAGGAGTAGCCCGGTCGTGAGCGTCGTCCAGGGTAGGTGCGCCAGGTGCGTGAGGAAGAAGTCCGTCTGGCTGAACGGATAGTACGTGGCCACCGTCAACCCCGCGGTGGGGGAGGGAAGCCCGTGGAAGTTGGCCTTCGCGGAGCCGGCCTGCTCCACGTTGAAGCGGGCGAGCCTGATGATGACCGCCGCGACATAGATGAAGCCGACCGTCCAGCTCCAGCCGTCGAGCAGGAAGAGGTAATAGAAGATAAGCGCCGGAGCGAGGCCAAAGCTGACCGCGTCGACGAGTGAATCGAGCTGCTCTCCGAACTCGCTTCCCGTGCTGGTGAAGCGCGCGATGCGGCCGTCGAGCATGTCGACGACGGAGGCAGTCACGACCAACCAGGCGGCAATCTCGAACTGCCCGCGCGATGCCGAGACGATCGCCCAGAACCCCAGGAAGAGGTTGCCCAGCGTGAAGGCGCTGGGTAGGACGATGACACCGCGCTGGAGTCGGCGGCCGCCGCGCTTCACGTGGCGGTCCAGTCCGAGAGCGCCACATCGGCCAGCGAGGCGCCGGTGATGCGGCGGAACGCTTCCTGGTAGCGGCGGGAGGTCTCCTCGACCTGTTCACGGGGCAGGTCCGGCGCTGGGGGCTGCCGATCCCAACGTCCCGCCTGGACGAGCCCTTCGAGGTAGTCGCGGACGGGTTGTTTGTCGAAGGAGGGCTGCGTACGGCCGGCGCGGTACTCGGCGGCCGGCCAGAACCTCGAGGAATCGGGCGTCAGCATCTCGTCCATCACACGAATGACTCCGGCATCGTCGCGGCCGAACTCGAATTTGGTGTCGGCGATGATGATCCCCCGTTCCTCCGCGATGTCCCGGCCTCGTTCATACAGCAGAACGCTCGCGCGCCGCAGCTCCTCCGCCACTGTCGCCCCGACCACCTCGGCAGCCTGCGTGAAGGTGATGTTCTCGTCATGACCCTCTTCCGCCTTGGTTGCCGGCGAGAACATCGGCGGGTCCAGCTTGGAGGCTTCGACGAGCCCCTCCGGCAGGGCCTCACCGGCGAGCGTTCCGGAGCCATGGTACTCCTTCCAGGCGGAGCCGGCGACATATCCGCGCACCACGCACTCGACGGGAAACGGCTCGAGCTTGCGCACCAGCATCGACCGGCGAGCCCACTGAGAACGGGTCGACGCGAGGTCGGGAAAGCGGTCGATGATGTAGTCGGGGTCGACGGAGATCAGGTGGTTCGCCACCAGGTCCGCGGTTCGGGAGAACCACCAGGCTGAGATCAGCGTGAGGACCTCGCCCTTGCGTGGGATGGGCTGCGGGAGCACGACGTCGAACGCGCTGACGCGGTCGGTCGCCACCATCAGGAGCGTCTCGCCCAGGTCGTACACGTCGCGAACCTTACCCCGAATAAGGAGGGGCAGGGGTAGATCGGTTCGCGTGATGGGTTGGTTCAAAACCGGGCTCGTATCGCCGCTCGTCGGACAGGTCGCCAGAAGCGGGAAGCTAACAGTTCCGACCTTCCGCCGGCAAGCGCCCGAGGCCTCGGCTCATATACCGTAGAGGGGGCGCAGCTTGCCTTCCAGATAGCTCATGAAGGGTGTTGCGCCGAGCGCCTGCCCGGTGACGCGCTCACACAGTTCCGGAGCCGTGAACCGCCGCCCGTGCTGATGGATCTCGCGCCGGAGCCATGTCAGCAGCTCCGAGAACTCCCCCCGTCTGAGATCCTCGTCCAGTGTCGGAATAGCGCGCCCGATCTCCGACCAGAGCTGTGCGGCGTAGAGGTTCCCGAGGGTATACGTCGGGAAGTAGCCGATCGCCGACATCGACCAGTGGACGTCCTGCAGGCAGCCGCGCCTGTCGTCCGGGACCTCGACCCCAAGGTCCGCTTCGATCCGCTCGTTCCAGGCGCTCGGAAGCTCCCGCACCGCAAGGTCCCCCGCGAGCATCGCCCGCTCGAGATCGAAGCGGAGCATGATGTGGAGGTTGTACGTCGCCTCGTCGCTCTCGACGCGGATCAGATTCGGCTCCACGAGGTTCATCGCCCCGTAGACTTCATCGAGATCGACGTCTCTGAGCGTGCCGCCGAACGTCTCCCGCGCGCGGGGCAGCGCCCATTCCCAGAACGGTCGCGACCGGCCGACGAAGTTCTCCCACAGCCGCGACTGGCTCTCGTGGATGCCGAGACTCACGGCGTCGCTCAGCGGCTCCCCCAGGTAGCGTTCCTTCGGCAGCCCCTGTTCGTACATCCCGTGGCCGGCCTCGTGGAGCGTCGAGGTCAGGGCGTCGAAGAAGCCCGCTTCCCCATAGCGCGTCGTCAGGCGCGTGTCGCCGGGACCTACCCCCTGGCAGAACGGGTGCGTCGATGTGTCGAGACGACCGGCGTCGAAGTCGAAACCGATCTGCCGGGCGATGGCCTTGTTGAGCGCAGCCTGCTGATCCACCGGGATTCGGAGGTGGTGGATGCGCCCGTCGGGGCGCCGCTCCGCTTCACTGATCTCCTGAATGAGTGGCGTGAGCCGATTCCGGAGCCCGGTGAAGACTTCGACTACGTCGGCCGTTCTGGCGCCCGGTTCGTACTCGTCCAGAAGGGCATCGTACAGGTCGGTTGTCTCTTCGTTCGCCAGGCAGTGGGCCTTCGCGCGGACCAGATCGACGATCTTCTCCAGCCAGGGCGCGAATGCGGGGAAGTCGTTCCGCTCCCGTGCGTCCCGCCATGCGCGCTGGGCGTGCGTCGTCGTTTCGACGAGCTGGCGCACCAGTGACGACGGGATGCGGACCGCCTGATCGTAGCTACGGCGGATCTCGCGCAGGTTCGCCGCGGCGACCGGGTCGGCGCTCAGGCCGGGATCCTCCTCGCACGCGGCAAGGAGCTCGCCGAACCGCTCCGACGTCCGCCGTTCGTGCACCATCTGACTGACCGCCGCGGACTGCTCGGCGCGGAGCCCGGTGCCTCGGGGCGGCAGCATCGTCTCCTGATCCCATGACAGGAGGGCGCCGATCGAAGCGAAGACTTCGGTCTCGCGCAGCTCACTTCGGAGCGCGTCGTATGCGGCGTGCGGTGTTATCGGCCGTTCAGACATGTAGCTCCGGTGCGGATGTATCCATTTCCTTCCCGAAGCGGTCGATCACCGGCTGCACCCATTCCGACAGGAAGCGGTCCACTTGCTCCGGCGCTCGACCGACGTACTTCTCGGGGCGCAGCTCCTCCTCCAGCTCGGCGCGCGTCACCTCGAAGGCGGGATCGCCGGCGATCCGGTCCAGAAGATCGTTCGGCAGCCCCTCGGTCTTCACCCGCTGACCCGCCGCCACCGCGTGCCGGCGGACCTTCTCATGAAGCTCCTGCCGGTCGCCACCACGCTTGACGCTGCGCATCATCAGGTTCTCCGTCGCCATGAACGGCAGCTCTTCCATCAGCCGTCGCCGGATCATCTCCGGATAGACAACTAGCCCCGCCGATACGTTGTGCAGGATGAGGAGGATGGAGTCGGTGGCGAGATATGCCTCCGGTATGGCGATTCGCTTGTTGGCCGAATCGTCGAGCGTGCGCTCGAACCACTGCGTCGCTGCCGTGAACGCCGGGTTTAGGACCAGCGTGATGGCGTGGCGCGCGAGGGCCGTGATGCGCTCCGACCGCATCGGATTGCGCTTGTACGGCATCGCGGACGATCCGATCTGATGTTCCTCGAACGGCTCCTCGACCTCCTTGAGATGCGACAGCAGCCGCACGTCGTGGGCGATCTTGGACGCGGATTGCGCGATTCCCGCGAGCGTCGACAGGCAGGCATAGTCGACCTTCCTCGTGTACGTCTGGCCAGTGACCCCGTAGAGCTCGGAGAATCCCATCCGCTCGGCTACTCGCCTGTTCAGTTCCTCGACCTTCTCGTGGTCACCGTCGAAGAGGTCGAGAAAGGACGCCTGTGTTCCGGTCGTGCCGCGGACGCCTCGGAACCGAAGGGTGTCGATTCGGAAGTTCAGCTCCTCCAGGTCCAGCAGCAGATCTTGAAGCCAGAGCGTTGCGCGTTTTCCGACCGTCGTGGGCTGCGCCGGCTGGAAGTGAGTGAAGCCGAGGGTCGGCAGGTCACGATAGCGGCGGGCGAAGTCGGCGAGGGCGAGGATGACGCCCAGGAGTCGCCTCCGAACGAGCAGGAGCGCCTCGCGGTGCTGGATCAGGTCCGTGTTGTCTCCGACGAACGCACTGGTCGCCCCGAGGTGGATGATCGCCCGCGCGGCGGGCGCCTGTTCGCCCAGGAGGTGGACGTGGGCCATCACGTCGTGGCGCAGGTCGCGCTCGAGCTCGGCTGCCCGCGCGAGGTCGACGTCGTCCAGATGGCCGCGCATGGCCTCCAGCGCCTCTTCCGAGATCTCCAGACCGAGCTCGCGTTGAGACTCGGCGAGAGCGAGCCACAGGCGCCGCCATCTGCCGAACTTGAAGCGCGCCGAGAAGATATGAGACATCTCGGCTGACGCGTACCGCTCCGTCAGCGGGTTCGAGTAACGGTCGGCGGGTGAGTCCATGTGCATTTGTACGATCAGACGATTTTCGGGGGAAGTGACTCCAACAGGTCGTCGCGAGGTTCACGGTAGGCGTCCGGCGGATAGCTCACCGATGCCAGGAAGAGCC
Source organism: Gemmatimonadota bacterium (assembly GCA_040905505.1). GTDB lineage: Bacteria > Gemmatimonadota > Gemmatimonadetes > Longimicrobiales > Longimicrobiaceae > WHSP01. The sequence goes on from JBBDRL010000062.1 coordinate 8,351, forward strand.
CGTGGGCCGGGGCGGGTGGCGACGTCACGACGCCTCCCTCGCCGTTCAACAGCCGGGCAACGTCCTCGCCCGGCCGGCGGCCAAGTCCCACCTCGACGAATGTGCCCACCAGGTATCGGACCATGTGGTGGAGGAACCGATTGGCCGTGACGTGGAACGCCAGCCCCATCGTGTCCCACCGCTCCCAGTGGGCCGAAGTGACGATGCACCGGTCACCGCGGTGTTCCTGGCCCGCCTTGGCGAAGGCCCTGAACGAGAGGTCGCCGACGACGTCTTCCGACGCGCGAGCCATCGCGTCGGCATCGAGCTCCCGCTGTAGCGCCCAGCACCAGCGCGAATGAAATGGCGACGTGGTCGCCGCCGCTACACCGATCCGGTAGACGTACGACCGCGCGGTGGCCGCGTAGCGAGGGTGAAAGCCCGGCGCTACATCATTCGCGTGGGCGACCCGAACCTCCGGCGGGAGCAGCGCGTTCATCGCCCTCTTCAGTTCCCGGGGCTCCCACTGAATGGGCGCATCTACGGACGCCACCTGGCCGGTCGCATGGACGCCGCGATCGGTCCGTCCCGAGCCGAGCACCCGGGCCGGCCGCACGAACAGTCGGGCGAGCGCGGCTTCCAGCTCACCCTGTACCGAGCGGCGGTTCCGTTGCAGTTGCCAGCCGAAGTACGGCCCGCCGTCATACTGCACGGTGAACGCGATGCGCCTGCTGTCCCCTTCGACCATGGCGGCGGAAGGTAGCGCCTGGCGCACGGATCTCGCCACCCGCTCGCCGCCGGCAGACCGACTCTCCGGCAGTCCGGGCCTCGTCTTTCACGAATTGACAGCCCCGGGGCCACCAGGTAGCTTGGCAGATCGAATCCATGATAAAATCCGGGAGGTCGGAGGCAATGAGAGGCGGGCGCGGAAGTGAACCCGCCGACCGGCCTCTCTCGCCTGTGCCTCAACCCTGCACGCAGCGACGTAGATGAGTCTGGAGCAGCTGGTCCGTTCCGCCGCAGAACGCCCTCTCTCGAGTGTTGAGGCGGAGACTGCCTTCAACGAGGTGATGCAGGGGCGGGCGTCACCCGTCCAGATCACGGCCCTGCTCGTCGCGATGCGCGCCCGCGGAGCCGTCGCGGATGAGGTCGCAGGAGGCGTCCGCGCCCTGCGCCGCGCCATGGTGCCCCTCTCGCTTGTCGACGCGACAGGCATCGTCGATACCTGCGGGACCGGCGGGGGGACGCTCACCACATTCAACATCTCGACCGCGTCGGCTCTGCTGACCTCCGGCCTCGGGGTCAAGGTCGCGAAGCACGGGAACCGTAGCTTCAGCTCACGCTGCGGTAGCGCCGACGTGCTGGAGCAGCTCGGCGTCAACCTGGATCTCCAGCCCGAACAGCAGGCACGAGTGCTCGACGAGGTGGGCATCGTGTTCATGTTCGCGCCGAATCATCATCCCGCTATGCGCCACGTGGGGCCGGTCCGGCGCGAGCTCGGAATGTTCACCATCATGAACCTTCTCGGCCCGCTCACCAACCCCGCGGGCGCCCGTCGGCAGGTCGTCGGAGTCTCGGATCCCCTCCTGCTCGACCTCGTCGCAGGTGCGCTCGCGGCCCTCGGCCACGAACACGCCCTCGTCGTGCACGGTGAACCCGGCCTCGACGAGCTGAGCCCCCTCGGGATCACCGATGTCTTCGAGATCCGGAACGGCGTGATCCGGAAATCCCGCTTCGACCCGAAAACCGAGCTGGGTTGGAAGGGCTTCGATGAAAGGGAGCTTGCCGGCGGGGATCCGGCGGAGAATGCGGCCGTGATCCGCGCCGTCCTCGAGGGGGAGCGCGGAGGCGCTGCACGGGCCGCCGTCGCGCTCAACTCCGCCGCGGCCCTGCTGGTCTCAGGACGCGCGGCCGACCTGCGCGACGGCGTCGCCCAAGCCGAAGAGGGGCTCGATTCGGGTGCCGGCTGGACGCAGCTCGAGCGCCTCCGAGACGCGACCCACGCCTGAGCCCCCGAGAAAACGCGTCAGACGGTGAAGACCGCGTGTAGTTCCCACGGCCCGGGGAATGGAGGCAGCGCCGGTTCGTTCACGAACACCACGCGGCGACCCTTCTTGTCGATCCGCCCAACCATGAACAGCCCACTCTTCTCGTTCGTCATTTTCTTGCTCCCGTGGGTGTGAACGGAGTCATCGCGAATTTTCCTCTTCTGCTGCGCCGACCCTGGAGGTGAAAACGCCTCCGATCCCGAACCCCGGACTTCAGCCCGAACCGACGCTGTCATCCGGAACTTTAGATGGTCATCCGCGCGCTAGATGGTCAACCGCGCGCAATATCTCATCACCACAGGATCGTCATCAACGCACAGGATGGTCATCAACGCCCAGGATGGTCATCAACGCCCAGGATGGTCATCCCCGCACAATATCGTCATCCCCGCGAATGCGGGGATCCAGTTCGATGTCGCCCATCCGCGCGAGGTCGGCCTGCTACTGGATTCCCGCTGGCGCGGGAATGACGTGCTGGCGCAAGAATGACGTGCTGGCGCAAGTAATGACGTGCTGGCGCGGGAGCGAATGGTGCAGGTCGTCGGCTGCGCTCGGGACGACGGAACCGTATGCTACGAACCCGGGCCGTCGTCAGTACTTCCGGATCACCGCGACGACGATACCTTGGATCGTGACTTCGGTCTCGTCGTAGTACATGGGCTCCATCGTCACGTTCGCCGGTTGCAGCCGAATGCGCCCGCCGCGCTCCCGGTAGTACTTCTTGACCGTCGCGGAGTCCCCATGCACGAGCGCCACGACCATCTCGCCGTTCTCAGCGGTCTGCCGCGAGTTGACCACGATGAAGTCGCCGTCGCGAATCTGCTCTTCCACCATGGAGTCGCCGCGGACGCGTAGCACGTAATTGTTGCCGGAGCGGAGCATGTCGTGCGGCACCGAGACGGTCTCACGTTCCTCGATCGCTTCGATCGGAAGACCGGCGGCGACGCTGCCCAGAAGCGGCAGGTCCACCGAGAGGGTTCCTTCCGCCGGCACCAGCTCCAGTGAACGGCTCTTGTTGTAGTTCTTCCGCAAGTAACCCTTTCTCTCCAAATTGGTCAGGTGCTCATGCACGGTCGCGAGCGAGGAGTAGCCGAAGAAAGCCGCGATTTCCTCGAAACTCGGAGAGTAGCCGTAATTGTCGAGAAAGCTCTCGATATAGTCGAGAATCTCTCTTTGACGTTTCGTCAGGGGCATGGCATGAACCGTTCGGGTGAGCGGCCGAATAGAGACCGAAGCGCAATGTACCCGAAGCGAAGCCGAAAGGCAAGGAACGTAGAACGGTGTTTAACGAGCAGCGGGTAGACGACCGACTGGAGCGGATCGTCCGCGCGAAGCGTGAGGAGGTCGTGCGCCTGCGCTCCGATGGGGCGCGGCTCCGCGCGGCTGCGGAGGCCGCGTCCGCACCGAAGCCGTTCGCGTCGGCACTTCGGGTGTCGGCAGAGGTACGCCTACTGGCGGAGATCAAGCATCGTTCCCCGTCGGCGGGTATCATCCGGGGGGACGTGGATCCCGTTGCGATCGCCAGGAGCTATGCCGAGGGAGGCGCGGCCGCGCTCTCCGTTCTGACGGACGAGGAATTCTTCGGCGGCAGTCTGGAAGCGCTTCGTGCGGTCCGCCGAGCGGTGGAGCTGCCGCTGCTTCGCAAGGACTTCGTGCTGGACCCGGTCCAGGTGTGGGAGGCCCGCGCCGCCGGTGCCGATGCGATCCTGCTGATCGTTCGGATCCTCGAGGACGCCGCGCTCCGCGAGCTTCACGCCCTTGCCCATGAGCTCGGCATGGACGTGCTCGTCGAGGTCCACGACAGCTTCGAGCTGGATCGTGCGCTCGAGCTCGGAGCTGCTCTGATTGGCATAAACAATCGTGACCTGAGTACTTTCATCACGGAGTTGTCGCTGTCCCTGGATCTGGCGCCGCGGGTCGATCCGAAGGTGACGCTCGTCGCCGAGAGCGGGATCGGCACCGCCGAGGACGTCCAGCGACTCGGCGCCGCCGGAGTTGACGCGATTCTCGTCGGTGAGTCGCTCATGCGGCAGCCGGACGTGAAGAATGCGGCCGCCCGACTGAGCGGCCACCCGCGTAACCCGCTGATCCGGAAGGGATGACTGATGGTGCAGGTAAAGATCTGTGGGCTGACGCGCCGGCAGGACGTTGTGGCGGCCGAATCGGCCGGGGCCGCGTTCGGCGGGGTCATTCTTGCGCCCGGGAGTCCGCGGACGGTGGCCCCGTCGCACGTGGCGGAGATCTTCCGCGGTTCCAGCCTCGATCGGTGCGGCGTCTTCGTCGACGAGTCACGCGACCGGATTCTGGAGCTGGTCTCGGAGCTGGCTCTGTCGGTCGTGCAGCTCCACGGCGACGAACCGCCCGAGTGGGCTGCCGAGCTGCGCGCCAGCAGCGGCGTGACGGTCTGGAAGGCGATCCGGCCGCGGAGCGGCGAGGAGTTCGTCGCCGCCGCGCAGTCCTACGGCGGCGCGGTCGACGGGCTCCTGCTCGATGGCTGGTCGGCCGCGGGTAGAGGCGGTACCGGCGCCCGATTTCCATGGTCCGCGATCGCGCCACATCGGATGGCGCTGGCTGACCTGGCGCTCATCGCCGCGGGCGGATTGACCCCCCGCAACGTCGCCGAAGCCGTGGCGCGGCTCACGCCCGAGGTGGTCGATGTGAGCAGCGGCGTCGAGCGCGCCCCGGGTATCAAGGACGAGCGGTTGATCCGAAGCTTTATCACGACGGCCTCGCGTGAGCCGGCCAAGCGGTCCGCGCCCGGCAGGGCACGTACCTCTTGAACGTGCGCGCCGCGGTCGAGACGCAGAGGGGAGTGTAGGTTGATGGCAGGCACCGCGACGGGTGAGGCGCCCCCGGCTCCGGATCGCTTCGGGCGATTCGGTGGCCGGTTCGTGCCCGAGACGCTGATCGCAGCGCTGGATGAGCTGGGATCCGTCTACGAGGCCGCGGCAGTCGATCCGGAATTCTGGCAGGAACTGGAAGGACTCTGGCGCAATTACGTGGGGCGGCCGACGCCGCTTTATCGGGCCGACCGGCTCGGCGAGGCGGCGGGGGGTGTCGAGGTCTACCTCAAGCGCGAGGACCTCAACCACACGGGCGCTCACAAGATCAACAATACGCTGGGCCAGGTACTGCTCGCCCGTCGTATGGGGAAGGACCGCATCATCGCGGAGACGGGCGCGGGACAGCACGGCGTCGCGACGGCCACGGTCTGCGCGCTCTTCGGGCTCGAATGCGTCGTTTACATGGGTGAGGAGGACGTGCGCCGGCAGGCGCTGAACGTCTACAGGATGAAGCTGCTGGGCGCCGAGGTCCGCCCCGTGGGTTCCGGCACGCGGACCCTCAAGGACGCCACGAACGAGGCGATTCGGGATTGGGTGACCAACGTCACCGACACACATTACATAATCGGCTCGGTCGTCGGCCCGCATCCTTACCCGCGGATGGTCCGGGACTTTCAGTCCGTGATCGGGCGCGAGGCCCGCTCACAATGTCTGGACGTTACCGGCCGGCTCCCCGCAGCGGTCGTCGCCTGTGTCGGCGGCGGCTCTAACGCGATGGGCATCTTCCACCCCTTTGTGGACGACAGTGAGGTGACGTTGATTGGGGTCGAGGCGGCCGGAGAGGGCGTCGATTCCGGCCACCACGCTGCGACGCTGAGTCTCGGCAAGCCCGGTGTGCTCCACGGTTCCCTCTCTTATCTGCTCCAGGACGAGCATGGCCAGGTCGCGCCGGCGCACTCCATCTCGGCAGGGCTCGACTACCCGGGGGTGGGTCCAGAGCACTCGTTCCTGAAGGAAAGCGGTCGAGCGACCTATACCAGCGCTACCGACGACGAGGCGCTCGACGGTTTTCACAAGCTCGCTCGTCTCGAAGGCATCATCCCCGCGCTGGAGAGCTCGCACGCCGTCGCGTATCTGCTCCGGGACGGGGAACAATGGGCCGGTTCCGGCCCGGTCATACTCTGTCTCAGCGGACGCGGCGACAAGGACGTCGCCCAGGTCGCGGAGAGGGAGGGGGAGATTTGAGCGGGCAACGATGAGCCAGCAAAGCAGCCCGCCCCCGTCAACGGAGACGGACCCCGAGAGCATCGACGCGAGACCGGTCGAGGAGGCCCTTCACGCGCTCGGCGCCGCCCTGCGCAGCTACCGGCTCTACGAGGGAAGCAACCCGATGCTGGATCGCTTCGTGGGTACGGCCCGCCAGAAGCTCTCAGCGCTGTGGGACGATCTGCCTTTCCTGCGAATCCGCATCGACGAGGACCGCATCTTCTGGGGTGACGCCGTCGTGTTCCCCGTCGGGGACACGGGTTCCGACCTCCCGTTCCTCTTCTACAAAGACGGCATCCGCGAGCTGACGATCCTTCCCGGGTTCGAGGACGAGGAGCTTCTGTCCTTGTTGGGCGTCCTATCCCGCGCGCCTTCGGTACGGCAGGACGAGGACGACCTCATCACCCTGCTCTGGCAGGAGGATCTCGCCAAGCTCAGATATCAGGTAGTGGAGGCGGGAGTCGAGGGGATCGAGCCGGCACCCACCCCCAGCGCGGATCCCAAGCCGATCGACCCCGCCAGTGTCCGCTCCGCCGCCGGCGACGCCCAGCCGCTCACCACCGAGGACTTCCAGGAGACCCTCTACTTCCTGGACGAGGCCGAGCTCCGAAAGCTTCAGGATGAGGTGCGCAGGGAGAACGACCGGGACATCTGGCGCGACGTCGTCAACGGGCTGCTCGACCGCCTGGAAGACGGCGGCGAGGAGCGCCAGGTCCGCATCGTGACGATTCTCGGCGAGCTGCTGCCCTCCGCGATGGCCACCGCCGAGTTCGGACGCGCTTCTTCCCTCCTCGAGGAGGTGGTGACGCTCGCCAGCCGGCCCGGCCTGCTCTCGCCTCCGGCGGTTCGCGCGATCCGCTCTCTCTTCGACCTCCTCGCCAGCGAGCAGACCATCGTGCAGCTTGCGGAGATCCTGGAGGAGATGCCGGATCGGCTGGCCGACCAGGCAGTTCTCCGGCTCCTCAGCTATTTCCCGCCGGGCGCGATCGCGGCCATGATGCGGGCTACCGACCGCATCGAGCGCCCGGAGGTTCGGCGGGCGTTCGAAGCATGCGTGCAACGCCTCGCCGAGGGTAACCGAGACCAGGTAGTCGATCTTCTCGACTCCGACGATCCCGCGGTCCTGACGGGAGCCCTGAGATGGATCGGTCGCCTGGAGATCGGGTCGGCGGCGGGCCGTGTCGGGAACTACCTCGACCACGCGGATGCGGCGGTCCGGGTGGCCGCCGTGGAAGCCCTCGTGTCGCTGCGGGCGGCCGCTGCCGCCGACGGAATCGTTCCGCTCCTTCGGGACGGCTCTCGCGAGGTCCGCATCAGCGCCGCACGTGCCCTCGGTGCCCTCGGCTACGCCGCTGCGCGAGACGCTCTCGAGGACACCGTGTCCTCCAAGCGGCTGCGCGAAGCGGATCGGACGGAAAAGCTTGCGTTCTTCGAAGCCTTCGGCCGCCTGACGGGGCCCGACGGCGTCCCGGTCCTCGATCGCATCCTGAACGGCCGCGGGTGGTTCGGGCGGGGTGAATCTGCCGAGGTGCGCGCATGTGCTGTCGTGGGCCTCTCGCGGATCCGCCACCCGACGGCGCGTGACGCCCTCGAGGCCGCCGCCGGCGATACGGATCCCGTGGTGCGCACGGCGGTCGCCCGCGCCCTGAAAGGGGACGCTACATGACGCCGGTGGATCCGAGCGGCGGTCAGGCGCACCCCGACCGCGAGTCGCTGAGCCCCGAAGATCGCGCGGGTCAGCGCTCCGGGCGTGACTTCCTCTTCGCCATGCACGCCGCGCTGAGGGCGCTGAAGCTGTATCCCCTCGAGAACCAGGCCGTTCAGAAGGCCCTGGCCGAGCTGGACCAGATCGCCCGGCGGATCGGCGGGCGGGAGGACGGGCTGACCCTTCGATACGTCGGCGACTTCTGCTTCATCAACGACCTTCGATTGCGCGTCGATCTGGCCAGCTACGCCACGTTCGGGGCCGTAGGCCGTGCGCTACACGCCCACGACATCGGCCAGGTCGAGGTCGACGATCAAGTAACTCGCGAGGAATGGACTGCGTGGCTGTCTCTCCTCCTCCGTGAACCCGCGAGCGCCGACGCCTTCTCCGACTTCCAGGAGCGTCTCGAGCGGTCGTCCGTCCGCCACATCCAGGTCACGCCGCCGGACGAGGCCACGCAGACGCCGACGACCGAGAACGCCCGCGAGCAGGCTCGCCAGACGTACATGCATTCGGTCGCGGTCGCGCGCGAGGCCATGATGGGGGTGCGGATGGGGCGGGCGGTGAGCGTTCGCCGTGTGAAGCGTGCCGTCCAGCAGATCGTCGACCAGGTACTGAACAACGAGAGCTCGATGATGGGCATGACGGCGCTGCGCGACTACGACGAGTACACGTTCGCGCACTCCGTCAACGTCTGCATCTTCAGTATCGCGCTCGGGAAGAAGCTGGGGCTTTCCAAGCTCGAGCTGTACGAGCTCGGATTGGGTGCCCTGATGCATGACATCGGCAAGGTGAGCATGCCGATCGAGCTCACGACCAAGACGGGACACCTGGACGAGCCCGAATGGGAGATGATCCGTGAGCATCCTACGGATGGTCTCCTCACGCTCCTCGAGATGCGCCGGATGGGCGAGATCCCGCTACGGGCGATGCTGACTGCCTACGAGCACCATATGAAGATCGACCAGACCGGGTATCCGCGGTCAGTCAGACCGCGTGATCCTACGCTCTTCTCGCGCATCGTCGGTATCGCCGACGGTTTCGATGCCGCTACCACGCGGCGCAGCTATCAGGCAGAGCCCTGGCTGCCGGACGCCGTCCTCCGCGAGATGCGAGACAACCCGGTTCGCGGCTTCGACCCTCTCCTGGTCAAGGCCTTCATCAGCATGACCGGCTTCTACCCTGTCGGCAGTGTGGTCGTCCTCGATACCTTCGAGCTGGCGATCGTCTACGAGACGAATTCAGATGCGCCCAACCAGCCGATCGTCCGCATCGTCTACGACGACATGGGTGCCCCCGTCCTGCCGCCGCCCATGGTGGACCTCAGCGAGATCGATCCGGCGACCGGATCGCCGAAACGAGCCATTATCAAGACCACGGACCCGGAAAAGTACGGAATCGACGTGAAGGAATACGTTGTCTAGAGAGGGGAAAATTCAGGAGGCGTTCGAGGCAGCCGCCGCTGAAGGACGAGCGGCGCTCGTCGTTTATGCCACTGCGGGCTGTCCGGACCGCGAACAGGGGCTGGATGCCCTCATCGCCCTCGCCGACGCGGGGGCCGACGTGATCGAGCTCGGCGTCCCGTTCAGCGATCCGCTCGCCGACGGACCCACCATCCAACGAGCGTCCTTCGCCGCGATCGAGGACGGGGTCGATCTCGAATGGACTCTCGACCTGCTCGCACGCTTCAGAGAACGTCGGCAGACGCCCGTGGTGGTGTTCAGCTATCTGAACCCGATCCTGGACCACGGGGTCGATGCGTTCCTGGAGGATGCCGCGCGCGCGGGTGCCGATGGGCTCCTGCTGACCGACCTTCCGCTGGATGCCGATCCGGAGTTGGAGGCCCGGCTCGAGGCGTCGCCGCTCGATCTCGTCCGCCTCATCGCACCGACCACCACACCGGAACGCGCTCGGGCCATCGCCGCTCGTTCGCAGGGGTTCGTCTACTATATCTCCCGGACGGGCGTGACCGGCGTTCGTCAGGATGTGGCCGCGGGACTGGCCGACGAAGTCGCGGCCCTGCGCCGGGCCGCCGCGCTACCGGTGGCCGTCGGATTCGGCATCTCGACGCCCGCACAGGCCGCTCAGGTCGCGGCGGCGGCCAGCGGAGTCGTGGTCGGCAGCGCGGTGGTCGATTCGCTGGCCACGCGGGGCGTCAGCGCCGCCGCGGACCTCGTCCGCCAGCTTCGCGAAGCGCTCGCGGGGAACCCCTGACCCCTGACCCCTGCCTCACTCCCTCTCCTGCATCCGCGCCACCGCGGTCTCGTCGGGTTCGACGAACAGCGTTTTGACCTGCTGCGGTACTACAGCGCCCGGCGGTGCACCGCGCGGCTTACGCACGTGCTTCCGGCGCGTCCAGTCGACGGCGACTACGCCTGACGTACGTGCGCGGCTGAAGACCGCCGCGATCTGAGCCGCCTCCGCGAGGTCCCGGGCCGGCGGGGCGCCACCGACATCCGCCCATCGCAGGATCACGTGTGAGCCTGGAACCGAGCGCGCGTGGAGCCAGACGTCGTTCGGGGACGACGAATGGAACGTCAAGCGGTCGTTGTCCCGCGAGTTGCGCCCGACGCGGACTTCCAGACCCCCCGATGTCCGGTAGGTCCGGTACGGCAGCGCCGGCCCGGGCTCGCGTTCCGCCGCGCTACGCTGCTCGCTTCGCTGCATCTGCCTGATCAACCATCCCGGCGTGTCACCGCCCTCGACCTCCTCCACCGCGGCACTCCAGCGCGCAATCTCTTCCTCGGCGGCTTCGATCAGGGATGGGAGCTGCTCCTCGGCTCGCTTCAGGCGTCCCGCCCGATCATAGTACCGGGCCGCATTCTCGGGCGGCTCGAGCTGCGGGTCGAGATCGATCTCGACCTGGTTCCCCTCCCAATCCTCCAGAGAGGTCGAAGAAGCGCCTTTCGGTACCTCGTGTAGACGGGCCAGCAGAAGGTCGCCGATGTTTCGCAGGACTTCCGCATCGCCCGTCCGGCCGAGCTGTTCCGTAAGCCGCTCCAGCTTCCGCTCCGCTGACGCTTTGCGGTCCCGTGCGAGGGTCAGCGCCGCGGCCTGCCGCGGGTCGACCGCCGGCGCCGCCTCCGCGTCGGCCTGCTCCGCAGCCGCGGCCATCGCCGACCGGAGCGATGCGGCTGCTTCGGCCGGGATGCCCCCGAGCCTGACGGGGTAGGGCTGAAGGTTGTCGTTCAGCCTCAGCAGGCACGGGTGCGGTTCCGGCATTCCCCGCAGCCACCACCAGCGCCCGAAGGCGTCAGCGAGCGACGCCTCACTCCCTTCCGCTCCGATGATCCAGTCGGCATTGGTCGCGCCCGTCCACGCGAAGCGTCCCAGCAGCCTGCCGCGCCGCTTGGCCGGCTCGACCTCGGCCAGCTCCGACTTCCATACGTCGAAGGCCTCTTCCCGGTCCGCGTCCAGCCCATAGCGCCGCTGCGCCCCAGGCAGCGCATACCGCTCGCCCGGGAAGAGCGCGCGCGACCCCGCGCGGCGGCCGCGCAGGAGTGAGACGATCCGATCATCCTCGGCGACCAGGATCGCATTCCACTGGTTGGTGTGGAGTTCGATCACGAGAGTTCGCTCCTGGCTCTGAAAACGCCCCGAGTCGCTCAGGCCGATTCTCAGGATGCGTTCGTCCGGGGGTGCCGAAACGCCCGTACACTCGGCGTCGAGCTCGGCACTCTCGCCCGGCTCGGAAGGGATCAGGCGGGCCCACCCGCGGGATGGGTGGAGGTCGAAGCGCAGCGTCTCTCCTCCCTCACAGCGGAGCGTCACGGAGAGGTCGGACGCGAAGAGAGGGGCCGCGGTGATTCTGCGGCCCCGCAGGCGCGAATTCAGCTCGTCCGCCAGGTATCGTACCAGCAGCGGATCGTACCCGATCGTGTTTGACACGGTTTTAAGATGAAGTTACCTTTTCGCTTCGTCAACAAGCCTTTGTAAGGCAAGGGTTTTCACGTGTTGCGGCGGGTCCGTGACCTGGTGGGCGGCAGCGGCTCGCCCGATGACAGGGGAAGATGTCCACGCAGAGCGGGGGTGCGCGGCGAAGGGTCACGATCCTGGATTTGCGGGAGATGAAGGCCCGCGGCGAGCGAATCGCCGCGCTTACCGCGTACGACTACCTCTTCGCTCGGCTCGTTGACGCCGCCGGCACCGACGTCGTCCTCGTCGGTGACTCTCTCGCCCAGGTCGTCCTCGGCCTCGATTCCACGCTCCCGATCACCCTCGACGACATGATCTACCACGCCCGCGCCGTGTCACGCGGCGTGGAGCGCGGGCTCGTCGTCGTCGATATGCCCTTTCTCACCTATCAGGTGAGCCGGGAAGACGCGGTGCGCAACGCGGGCCGGATCATGAAGGAGAGCGGTGCGCATGCGGTCAAGCTGGAGGGCGGGTCGCCCCAGATGGCCGACACGATCGCTGCCATCGTCCGTGCCGGCATCCCGGTGATGGGACATCTCGGATTCACGCCCCAGTCCGTCCACGCCCTGGGCGGGAGTCGCGTGCAGGGCCGCAACGGCGAGGCGCGCAGCCGGATGCTCGAGGACGCCGCCCGTCTGGAGCATGTGGGTGCCTTCAGCATCGTGCTCGAGCTGGTACCCGGCCCCCTGGCAAGCGAGATCAGCGCGTCCGTTCCGATCCCGACAGTCGGAATCGGAGCCGGTGTCGGGTGTGATGGGCAGGTGCTGGTCCTTCACGACATGCTCGGCCTCAACCGGGATTTTCACCCTCGCTTCCTGCGCCGCTTCGGCGACCTCGGCGAGCAGGCCGACCAAGCGATCCGCGACTACGTCCAGGCTGTGCGCGCGGGCGAGTATCCGGCCTCCGAGCATACCTTCGAGTGATTGAGGCCGACGGGTATGCAGGTCCTCCAGACCCGCGCTGAAGCACGCGCCTGGTCCGCACGGTCGCGGCAGCAGGGCCTGCGAACTGCACTCGTTCCGACGATGGGCTCCTTGCACGAGGGCCACCTTTCGCTCGTCGAGATCGCGAAGCAGGCCGCCGATCGAGTCGCCCTCTCGATCTTCGTGAACCCTTTGCAGTTCGGTCCGGGCGAGGACTTCGAGCGCTACCCGCGTGACCTTCCCGGCGATGTCGACGCCGCCCGCGCGGCCGGCGTGGATGTCGTCTTCGCGCCCACCGCCGCCGAGATGTACCCGCAGGGGGAGCCCTGGACCACGGTGATTCCCGAGAAGGGTGGCGATCGGCTCTGCGGCAGCCATCGGCCGGGACACTTTCGCGGGGTGCTCACGATCGTCGCCAAGCTCTTCGGTATCTTCCATCCCGACGCGGCGGTATTCGGTCAGAAGGACTACCAGCAGTTCGTCCTGATCCGGAGGATGGTCGCGGATCTCGACTACGCGGTGGAGGTGATCGCCGGTCCGATCGTGCGCGAAGCCGACGGGCTGGCCATGAGCTCGCGCAACCGTTATCTCGCGCCCGACGAACGGAGGAGCGCACGCGCCCTTTCGCGTGCGCTGCGGGACTGCGAATCGCTCTTTCGAGCTGGCGAGCGAAATGCAGAAGCCTATCGGGAGCGGCTGCACCGCGCCTCGGGTGCCGGTGTATCGTTGGAGTACGGCGAGGCCGTCGATCCCGTGACGCTCTCCGCCACCGACGAGATAGCGAAGGGTGTCGTTTGCATGCTCGCAGCGCGAGCCGGCGCCACCCGGCTGATCGACAATCACATCCTCGGGACCGGTCCAATGGCCTCAGCGCCAGCAGACTCGTCCGAGTTCGACCTCGCGACCGACTGACCGCCATTCGCCACGATCTCCTGCGCAGATGACTTCTTGGTCCGCCGTCGTGCTCGCACTTCCCGAAGGGGAAGCGGATCCGATGGTGTCCCGGCTGCCCGCGTTTCTCCATCCCGTGGCTGGCCGGCCGCTGATCTGGCACTCGGTGACGGCCCTCCTGGCGCTGGCGAACCCTCCGGAGGAAGTCGTCGTCCTCACCGAGCCGGAGGAGATCACGGGCCTCTTCGACGATCTTCCGGTCGAGATCCGCATCACCGAGCTCGCGGCGGACGCGGCGCCGGCGGGGCTCGAGATCACCACTGCGACGGCGCTGGTCTGTCACGCGGGTTGCTGCTTCGACTCGGAGTCGCTCGCGCAGCTTCTCGACGGCGGTCCCGGCGGGTGGCTCGGCAGCCCCGACGGCGACGTAATCGCCGCTCTCGTCGGATCTTCCGAGCTCAGTGGCGTCATTCAGGCCGAGGATCCGGCGCGCCGGATCCGAAGTCTCGAGGTCGACCGCCGGCTCGAAGCATCGTCCCGCCTCTTCCGCGTCCGCAACCGCTCCGACCTGGCGCGGTTCAACCGGCGCACCCGGGACACGCTCGTCCAGTCCCTGATGGAATCGGGCGTGACCTTTCTGCTGCCGGAGACCGTACTCGTCGACGTGGACGTCCGGATCGGCCGCGACAGCATCGTCTATCCCGGCGTGACCATCGAGGGGCAGACGACGATCGGGCAGGAGACGGTGGTGGGGCCCGGCTGCCGGATCACCGATAGCTGGATCGGCAGCGGGGTCGAATTGAAGGGTTGGAACTACATCGCGCACACTTCCGTTCGCAACCGAGCAATCCTGGAGCCGTATGTCCGGCGCGGATTCGACTGAGAAGGATCTGGATGGTCTGACGCCGATCGAGTTCGCCGCTGCCCGCGGCGCGCTTCCGGAGTGGAGCCACGCGGGCAGCAAACGCCGCAAACACATGGCTCGCGTTGCCGGGCTGCTGGAACGGTGGGCGCGAGACCTCGACCTGCCCGAGTCCGAAGTGCTACGGTGGGCGGCCGCCGGCTGGCTGCACGATTCCCTCCGGGATGCCGATCCCGAGGCGCTGATCGACCTCGTTGCCCCGGCCGAGCGCGATCTGCCCGGGGCCCTCCTGCACGGGCCGGCCGCCGCGGCCCGCCTGGCCGGCGACGTGGACCCCCGCGTCCAGAACGCCGTCCGATACCATACCATCGGGCATCCAGACCTCGACCGCCTCGGGCGCGCCGTCTTTCTGGCGGACTTTCTGGAGCCGGGCCGCAAGGCCCAGCGGAAATGGCGTGAAGGTCTTCGCCAGCGGATGCCGCACGAGTTCGACGACGTGCTCGTCGAGGTCGCCGCCGTCCGAATCACCGAAACCATCGATCGACGGAAGCCGCTGCGAGCGGACACGGCGGCCTTCTGGTCGGCCGTCGTCGGAGCGGATGAATCGACCTGATGCTGCGCCTCGTCGGCCTCTTCGCGACCTTCGCGGCGGTCTTCGTCCTCCTGGGCTCTCTCGTCGCCGGGCTCGGCGACCGCGCGTCCCCCCAGGACTATCGTGTGCCCGTCACGACCGCCGTGCCGCCGGCCGCTGATCCGATCCGCGTGGAGGTGCTCAACGGAACTCGCGTCTCCGGGCTCGCCCGACGCGTCACCGAGCGGCTACGCGACCAGGGCTTCGACGTGGTCTTCTATGGCAACGCCGGATCCCTCGCGCGTGATTCGACTACGATCCTCGATCGTGCCGGGAACCCGGCGGCCGCCGAGGCGCTCGGCCAGGCGCTCGGCGTCGATCGAATCGTCTCCGCGATCGACACGACGCTTTACCTCGAAGCGACCCTCATCCTCGGCCCCGACTGGGAGGAACAGCAGGGAATAGGGAATAGGGAATAGGGAATAGCAGACACGGCCGGCTTGCCAATGCCCGTCGGAGCCGAAGCAGGCTGTTCGTGCAGGCTATTCCCTATTCCCTATTCCCTACTCCCTGCCGTTCCAGCTGCACCAGCGAGCGGCCCTCGGTGGCCTCAGCTTTCAGTTGGCCGCAGGCCGCCGCGATGTCGCGCCCACGGGGGGTCCTGACGAATGCGGAGACCCCCCGGCGCTCCAGGCGCGCCGCGAAGGCGGAGAGCTGATCGGGCGGCGTCGGTCTCCAGTCGTTCGCCGGGATGGGATTGAAGGGGATCAGGTTGACGAAGGCCTTGAACTCGCCGATCAGGTCCGCGAGCTCGTCCGCGATGTCGACCGAGTCGTTGATGCCGTCGATCATCACATATTCGAAGGTGATCCGCTTTCCGCCGGCCGCATCGAACTCCCGCAGCGCCTCCATCAGCCGCGGCAGGGGATACTTCTTTTCCAGCGGTATGAGCTGCCGCCGGAGGTCGGAAGTCGGAGCGTGCAGCGACACCGCCAGCCCATACTGCTCCGGCATGTCCGCCAGTCGCTGAATTCCTGGAACGACGCCGACCGTCGAGATCGTGATGCGCCGCGCCCCCACTCCGTAGCCGCGATTCAGCACCTCCAGCGTCGGGAACACCGCCTTCGGATTCATCAGCGGCTCACCCATCCCCATGAACACGATGTTGGTGATGTCCCCGTAGTCGTTCTCCTCGGCCCAGATCCGCGCCTGCCGATACTGGGCGACGATCTCCCCCGCGCTGAGCTGACGGTCGTAGCCCATCCACCCGGTCGCGCAGAAGGTGCACGCCATCGCGCAGCCCGCCTGTGAAGAGATGCACAGCGTCAGGCGGTTGCTCGTCGGTATCAGGACCGACTCGATCAGGCCACCGTCCGCCAGGCGCCAGAGATGCTTGGCAGTCCCGTCCACGGATCGGGAGACGCGCTCGGTGGCGAGCAGCGTCAGATCGAAGGATTGGGCCAGAGCGGCGCGCTCTTCGCGCGGCAGGTTCGTCATATCGTCGAACGACGTCACCAGCCGCTCGTAGATCCAGGAGAGCACCTGCGTCGCCCGGTAGGCAGGCTGCTCGCGGTCGGCGAAATGCTCGCGCAACCGCGATTCCGCGGCTTCGGGGGCGAGGCCGGCGAGGTCCGGACCTTGCGCGGTCGAGATCATCAATGAAGCTCCCATGACCGGGATGCCGGTCGGCAGGGGGAAAAACGCTTGTATTCCAGGTCCGGCGGAACGCGCTTGATGGCGCTTCGGCCTTTCGTTACCTTGTGCAAGCTACGCACCTTCGTCGCCTGGCGACGCTGACTCTTACGACGGTTCGACGACCCGTGCAGCTTACGGAACTCCTATCCCCGGACCGCATCAGTATTCCGCTCGTCTCCTCCACGAAAGATGAGATTCTTACCGAGCTAGTGGAAGTGGTCGGAAAGAATGCGTCGATCAGGGACCTGGACGAAGTACTGCGCGCCGTCCGTGAACGCGAAGAAGTGCTCAGCACCGGCATCGGTAATGGTGTCGCCATCCCGCACGGGAAATCGGCAGGGATCGCCGAGCTGTCCCTCGTCGCCGGCGTCAGCCGAGCGGGGATCGATTTCGAGGCGCTGGACGGTAAGCCCGTCAATCTGTTCTTCCTCCTCGTTGGCCCCGAAGCGGCGGCGGGGCAGCATGTCAAGGCCCTCAGCCGCATCTCACGTCTCCTGCGCCGCGACTCCTTTCGCGTGCGGCTGATGGAGGCGACCACCCCCGACGAATTCTACTCCATCATCGTCGAGGCCGAAGCGACGTGAGGCGTTGGCTGGTCGCGTGGGGACCGGCAGCCGCGTGGGCTGCCTTTCTCTTTTTGGTGAGCTCACGCGCGACCGTTCCGCTCGACCTCTCTTCCGGGCTCGACAAGGTCGCTCACTTCTGCGCGTATCTCGTGCTGGGTTGGCTACTCGCGCACGGGTCCGCCCATGTCGCGGCGACGCCCGTCGTGGCGGTCGCGCTCGGCTGCCTCTACGGAGCACTCGACGAGCTGCATCAGAGTACCGTACCCGGCCGCACCGCCGAGTTCGGTGACTGGATCGCCGATGCCCTCGGTACGGCGGCCGGCGTCCTTCTCTTTCTCTACGTCTGGCGGAAGCGTGATTCGCGGGCCGACTTCGCGCCGGGCACCACCGCCGAAGGTACAAAACACCATGACTGAAGTTGGAGAAACGGCCTTCCGAAGCCATCTCGCGGGCGCTCTCCGTCCCGAGCACGCCGGCACGCGCGTGCGGCTCGCGGGATGGGTCCATCGGCGCCGCGACCTGGGCGGCCTGGTCTTCCTGGATCTGAGGGACCGCGCCGGCATCGTCCAGGTCTCGTTCGACCCGGACGCCGCCCCGCCCGAGGTCGTCCGTGAGGCTCGCCGGCTCGGCCCGGAGGACGTGGTGCAGGTGGAAGGCCTGGTGGAGCAGCGGCCGGGCGGCAAGGTCAACCCGGAGCTACTGACGGGCGAGGTGGAGGTCCGCGCGGAATCGATGTCCGTTCTCCAGCAGGCGGAGCCCCTCCCGATTCCCGTCTATCGCGCGCCCGACGAGGAGCTGCCGATGGAGGACCTGCGCCTCCGGTATCGCTACCTGGATCTCCGTCGCCCCGAGTTGCAGCGCAACCTGCTGCTCCGTCACCGCGCGGCCCGCAGTGTGCGCAGCTATCTGGACGAGCAGGGCTTCGTCGAGATCGAGACCCCCATGCTCACCCGCCGTACGCCCGAGGGTGCGCGCGATTACCTCGTGCCCAGCCGCGTTCACCCGGGCGAGTTTTTCGCCCTGCCGCAGTCGCCGCAGATCTACAAGCAGTTGCTGATGGTCAGCGGTTACGACCGCTACTACCAGATCGTTCGATGCCTGCGCGACGAGGACCTGCGGGCGGACCGGCAGCCCGAGTTCACCCAGATCGACGCCGAGCTCTCCTTCGTGGACGAGGAGGACGTCTATCGCATCGGCGAGGAGATGGTCGCCCGGCTCTGGCGCGATGCGTTACAGGTGGATCTTCCGGTGCCATTCACCAGGCTCACCTACGACGACGCGCTGCGTCGCTATGGGACGGACAAACCGGATCTCCGCTACGGCCTGGAGATCGTCGACCTCACGGAGCTGCTCCAGAGCTCGGATTTCCGGATCTTCACGGGCACTGCGGGAACTGCCCAGCGGATCCGGGGCATCACCATCCCCGGCGGGGCCCAGCTGTCACGGCGGGAGCTGGACGAGCTCCAGGAGGTCGCCAAGCGGGGCGGAGCGCCGGGGGCGCTCTGGGTCAAGCGCAACGAGGGTGGATGGTCGGGCCAGTTCGCGAAGGCCCTACAGGGGGAGCTCGACGAGGCGTTCCTGCAGGCGACCGGGATGGGAGACGGCGATCTGTTCGTCGGCGTGGTCGGGCACTTCCGTACGGGTGGCGAGCCCGGCGGCGAGATCACCGGTTTACCCAAGGGCGAGGCGCCGCGGGAGCCGGCGCTGGACGAGCTACGACGGCACCTGGCCCGCCGCTTGAATGTAATCTCCGCGGACGCGCACGCCTGGGTGTGGGTGACGGAGTTCCCGATGTTCGAATGGGACGGCGAACACGACCGGGCCGTCGCGGCGCATCACCCGTTCACCGCGCCGCACCCCGACGACGTCGGGCGGCTGCGCGAGTTGGCGGGAGACCAGGAGGTTCGGACGCCCGAAGGCGCATGGAAGCTCTACGCGGCGGGGCTGCGATCCCGCGCGTACGATGCGGTGTACAACGGAAACGAGCTCGCCAGCGGGTCGATCAGGATCCACGACCAGGACCTTCAGGGCGTGGTGTTCAGGTCGCTGGGGCTGACGGAGGATGAAGCCCAGCAGAAGTTCGGATTCCTGCTCGAGGCGTTCCGCTTCGGTGCGCCGCCGCACGCCGGCTTCGCCTTTGGTTTCGACCGGCTGGCCATGCTGCTGGCCGGTGCGCCGAGCCTCCGCGACGTGATCGCCTTTCCGAAGACGACCGCGGCTCGGGCGCTCTTCGAGGGAGCCCCGGCTCCCGTGTCGGACGACGAGTTGCGCGAACTACATATCCGTACAAGGGACGACGAGAAGAAGTGATTCGAAGCCATACATGCTCGACCGGCACGTGCCTCCCCTCCCGGAGGGTCGATGCCTGAAGTGAAGACCGGGCCGGTACAACATCGGATTTCCGTCGAGGGCGTCGATCCCCTGCTGCTGGCGGGCGTCAATGATACCAACCTGCTCGAGCTCGCACGCGTCTGCGGCTGCCGCGTCGTCATGCGCGACGACCAACTGCTCTTCTCGGGCGGGGTCCACGAGATCGAGCGCATTGTGCCTGTCGCGCAGCATATGATCGACCTCGCACGGATGGGTGTCGGGTTCGCCAGCCACGACATCGCGCGGTTCGCCGAGACGGCGGAAGCGATGGAGGGCGGTCTCTCGCGGCTCTCCGACGGCGTCCGCATCGCCGTCTCGGGCTCGCGCCGCGTGATCAGCGCGAAGTCCGAGGGCCAGCACGAGTACCTCGATGCCATCGAGAACAACGACATCGTCGTCGGGATCGGCCCGGCGGGTACGGGGAAGACGTACCTGGCCGTGGCCATGGCGGTCGACGCGCTCCACAAGAAGCGGGTCAAGCGGATCGTCCTCGCGCGCCCGGCCGTCGAGGCCGGGGAGAACCTCGGCTTTCTCCCGGGCGACCTCCAGGAGAAGGTGGACCCCTATCTGCGCCCGCTCTACGATTCGCTCGAGGACATGATGCCCACGGAGCGGGTCCGTAAGGCGCTCGAGACCCGGGCCATCGAGATCGCGCCCTTGGCCTACATGCGCGGTCGAACCCTGCACGACGCGTTTGTGATCCTCGACGAAGCGCAGAACGCGACCGCGCTTCAGATGAAGATGTTCCTCACCCGTCTCGGCCTCAATTCGAAGGCCGTGATCACGGGTGACAAGACTCAGATCGATCTCCCGAAGCGGGAGGAATCCGGGCTGGTGCAGATCGAGCGCGTGCTGAAGGGGATCGATGGGATCGCCTTCGTCTACCTCCAGGCGACGGACGTCCTGCGACATCGTCTGGTGAAGGACATCATTCGCGCCTACGACACCGCGGCGGACGCCGACAGGGACCAGAACCGCGAAAATGAACCGCGTCGTTAAGAACGAATCCGTCTGGCGGAGGGCGGCGATCGCGCTCGAAGAGGAGCCCGAGAGCCGCTGGTTCGCGCTCGTGGTGCACCACGGCGCGCGGGCACTGCTGTTGTTGTTCACCGCCATCGCCATCTACCTGCTGTTCCCGGAGCCCCGCGCGCCGGATGCGACGGTGTTCGAGCGCGGCGTCGTCGCGCCCGAGGATGTCATCGCCGAGGTCGGGTTCGACATCCCCAAGCCACAGGACGAACTACTACGCGAGCAGCTCGAGGCTGCCAGCGGGGTTCCGCCGGTATTCGCGCACGACGCGACCGCCGCCGACTCCGTCCTCGCGGGCGTGAACCGGCTCTTCGCGAGCGTCGATTCCATCATCGAGGCGACGGAGCCGGAGAACCGCCGCGGCGCGCTCCGCGCCTTCATGGAACGGAACCGCATCTCACCGACGGCCGGTTCGATCGACCTCTTCGTCGATCCGCAGCGGCGTTCAGCCCTGCGGACCTCCATCGAGCGCGCGGTCCGGGATCTCTTCCCGCTCGGCGTCGCATCGTCGTCGTTGAGCCAGGGCATCTCGACGGTCCGGGCGCAGATGCCGTCCGGCATGGAACGGCTCGTGGCCCGCGACTCGCTCGTCACGCCCGAACGCTTCTACAGTCTCGCGGCCGACCGGCTCCAGGATCAGGGTGCGGATGCGCTCGAGCTCCAGCGCCTGATCCTCATCCGATACTTCCAGCCCAGCCTTGTTCCCGACCTCGTACGGACGGAAGAGGCTCGCGACCGCGCGCGCGCGGCCGTCGACCCGGTGAGCGGTCGGGTGCTCCAGGGCGAGAAGATCGTCGGTGCGCACGAGCAGATCGGTGAAGCCGAGGAGGAGCGGCTCAGGGCGTACCAGGCGGAGCTCGCCGGCCTCGGCATCCAGATGGACGGCGAGGAGTATACGTTCTGGCGCGGCGTCGGCTCGGTCCTCTTCAACGGGCTGGTCCTGTCGATCATCGGGGCGCTGCTGTTCTTCTTCCGGAGGCAGCTCTACCACGACTGGCGTGCGCTGATCCTGCTGACGGGGCTGGTCCTCACCGTGGCCACGGCCGCTTCGTTCATCGCCCGCCTCTCGCTGCCCGTCGAGCTCATACCGGTCACCTTCGCCGCGCTGATCGTCGCCTTCCTTTGGGACGGCAGGCTCGGCCTGTCGATCGCCCTCGTGCTGGCGCTGCTGATCGGGGGACAGAGCCCCTTCCTCGGTGTCACGGCGGCCTTCACGGCAGCGCTCGGCGGTGCCGCCGCCGCGTTCAGCGTCCGGGTCGTACAGAGGCGGACCAAGACGTGGCACTTCATCTCGATCGTCTCCTTCGCCTACATCGCGGCCGCGATCACGATCGGCCTGCTGCGTGGCCGTGGCGTCGTCGACGTCGGGTGGTCGATGGGATGGGGGATCACGAACGCTGTGGTCGCTTCGTTGCTCGCCATTGGATTCCTCCCGCTGCTCGAGGCGTTCACGCGTATCACGACCGATCAGACCCTGCTCGAGCTCTCCGACCTGAACCGGAAGGTGCTCAAACGGCTCTCGCTGGAAGCGCCGGGGAGCTACGCCCATACGATCGCGGTCGCGAACCTGACCGAGGCCGCCGCCAACGCGATCGGCGCGAACGGCCTGCTCGCGCGCGTCGGGACTTACTACCACGACATCGGTAAGCTCGTGAAGCCGCAGTACTTCATCGAAAACCAGCCGCGCGGCCGCAATCCGCACGACAAGCTGAAGCCCTCGATGAGCGCGGCGATCATCCGAAGTCATGTCATGGAGGGGCTGAAGCTCGCCGAGCAGGAACGGTTGCCGGAAGCGGTGAAGTGCTTCATCCCCGAGCATCATGGAACGCAGCAGATCGCGTTTTTCCTGAATCGCGCGCGCGAGATGGATCCCGACGCGCAGATCAACCCGGCGGATTTCGCCTATTCCGGACCGAAGCCGCAGAGCAAGGAGACGGCGATCCTGATGCTGGCCGACACCGTCGAGTCCGCGGCGCGAGTTCTACAGGATCCGACACCGGGCCGCATCCGGGAGATGGTCGATCGCCTGGTCGGGCAGAAGATCTCGGAAGGGCAGCTCGACCAGAGCCCGCTCACGCTTCGTGAGATCGATCAGATCAAGGACTCCCTGACGTCGGTGCTGACGGGCATGTACCACCATCGCATCGATTATCCTTCCGCAGCGCCGCCGCCGCCGCCGCGAGAGGCGCCCGCATCCGCGCCCGCCGACCGGGAGGAGCACCCCGTAGGGGCCGGCGGTCCCAGCCTGCCCTGAGACAACCAGCGGGTTCTCGCCTCCGGAGCCCCGTCGGATCCCGTGGCCCCCGTCGTCTTCCCCGCGAATGCGGGGACCCAATTCATGGTCGACGATTGCTACCAGGTAGCCATGCTCTCAAAAGGCGCCCCCACGCACGGCCCGCGGGTCGAAGCTCGTCCGCGCCCATGACCGATTGGCAGATCGAAGTCGCCGCGGAGGACGACACGTTCGATGCGACCATGCTCGCGAAGATCGAGGACGCCGTCCGTTGGACCCTGGCGCGGCAGCGAGCGGGAGACGTAGATCTCTCCGTCGCCCTCGTGTCCGACGAATCGATCTCGGACATCAATCGCCGCTACCTTTCACACGATGGCCCTACGGACGTGATCTCGTTTCCCCTCGAGCAGCCCGGAACGCGGCTGGTGGGCGATGTCTACATCGGCCTCCAACAGGCCTGGCGCCAGGCGGCCGATCTGGACGTCGATCCCGATGAGGAACTCCTGCGGCTCGCGATCCACGGTACGCTCCACGTGCTGGGGTGGAATCATCCGGCTGAAGAAGGCCGGAGCGGCTCTCCGATGTACCGCCGGCAGGAAGAGCTGCTAAGAGCGTTTCTCACGCAGTCCTGACCAGGTCGAAGCCCAACCTTATGCTATCCGAACTCCGGATCCGAAACTTCGCGCTCATCGACAACCTATCGGTGCGTCTGGGACAGGGGCTGAACGTCCTCACCGGCGAGACCGGAGCGGGCAAGTCGATCGTCGTGGGTGCACTCTCGCTGCTCCTGGGAGAGCGGGCTTCGGCCGATGTCGTTCGCGCCGGAGCGAACCGGGCGTCCGTCGAGGGCGTATTCGAGCTGGATGACGATGGGCTCGTCGACTGGCTTGCGGAGCGGGGGATCGACGCCGACGAGGGGGTTCTCATCCTCAAACGTGAGGTCGCCCTCGAGGGCCGCAATCGGGCATGGATCAACGGCTCTCCGACCACCGCGTCCCTGCTGGGCGAGCTCGGCGCGATGCTCGTGAGCCTGCACGGACAGCACCAGCACCAGACGCTGCTGAGGCGGGATGAACAGCGCGCGATCCTCGACGCGTTCGGCGGCCACGAGCCGCTGCTCCAGCGGATCACCGATGCCCACGCCGCCGTGTCCGCCCTGTCCGCTCAGATCGAGGGGCTCGAACAGCGGAGACGTGACGCGCTGCAACGCGCGGACTTCCTGCGTTTTCAGGTCGATGAGATCGAGGCCGCGGAGGTCGAGCCGGACGAGGAGGAGAAGCTCTCGGAGGAATCGGCGCGTCTGTCTCATGCGGAAGAGCTGATCGGGCTGGCGAGCGGTCTCGCCGATGCGGCCGCGACCGGCGAATCATCCGCCGTGCAGCGACTCGATTCGGTTCGCCGCTCGCTCGACCAGCTCGTCCGCATCGACCCATCGCAGGCCGCGCTCTCCGAGCTGTTCGACACGGCCTATTATGCGCTCGAAGAGCTCGGGTCCCGGCTGGAGCAGTACCTTCTGCTCGTCGAGCACGATCCGGCCCGCCTGGAAAGCATCAATCGACGGCAGGATCTCTTGTTCCGTCTCCGCTCCAAGTACGGGCCGCAGTTAGAGGATGTGATTCGTACCCTGGAGGATGCCCGGCGGGAGCTCGGCGTCATCGAGACCGCCGAGTTCGAGATCGGTGAGCTCGCGGGTCGTCGCGACAGTGCTCGAGCCGAGCTCGGCGCGCTCTGCGCCGAGCTGACGCGCCTCAGGACGGAAGCGGCCGCCGCCCTCTCCGCTGACGTGAACCGCATCCTTCCCGAGCTCGGCATGGACGGCGGGCAGCTCGAGGTGGCGATTCTTCCGCTCACCGAGCCGGGGCCGGCCGGCACCGAAGAGATCGAGTTCCGGGTGGCGTTGAACCGGGGCTTCGAGCCGAAGCCGCTCGCCCACGTCGTTTCGGGCGGCGAGCTGTCTCGCGTCATGCTGGCACTGAAGACTATTCTAGCGCGGCTCGACGCGGTGCCCACGGTCATCTTCGACGAGGTCGACGCCGGAATTGGCGGCCGTGTGGCGTTGCAGGTCGGCGACAAGATGCGAGGCGTCGCCGAGAGCCATCAGGTCCTCGCCATCACCCACCTACCGCAGATCGCATCGCGTGCGCATCGCCACCTTCTGGTCCGTAAGGATGATTCCGGGCAGCGGACAACCACGTCCGTGACTCTGCTCGATGAGCTGCAGCGAGTGGGAGAGATCGCGAGGATGCTCGGCGGTGACCCCGAGAGTCAGGCGTCGCTCACGCACGCACGCGAGCTGCTGGAAAAGGGCGGCGTGCCCGTCGCGGACTGATCGTCAGGGCCCGCCCTCCGGCGGTCCTCCCCACAGACGCTGAAACAGCGACGCCCTCAGGTACGCGACTGCTCCGGCGGGTGCGCCACCGCTGCCCCCCCAGGCGGCGGAATAGCCCAGCGCGATCTCCGCGGGTACGGAGCCGCGGCCCGCGGTGACGGCCGGAAGCGTGGAATAACGGAGCGTGAAGCCCGCCGAATGGCGTGTCGCCTCGGCGATGGGTACGGTCTGGTCACCGATCTCGTCCGTTCCCGCTAGCGATCGCTCGATCCTGATCGAGCCGCCGACGGAAAACTCGGGCGTCAGGCGCGCCCGCGGTGATAGCCAGAGATCGAACGCGTCGTCCGGCGACCGTCGCACGACCTGCTCGCCGCTTCCCGCCGCCAGCGGCCCCTCAGTGACAGCGACGAACAACGGAACGGCTCGCGCGCCCAGGCGCTCGAGCGAGCCGCCGCTGCTCAGCCAGAACCGCTCTGCCACGAACAGGTCTCCGACGACTCCGAGGCTCGCGCCGCCGAACCCCACGCCGATTCGGGGATCGAAGCCCCAGTCCAGGTCGGGCCGCCGGCCGGTCGGGAAGCGCGCTGCGACGAGGGCGGTGAGCCGATAATCGAGGCCGTCGTCCGCCAGCGGCGGGTAGGCCCCCGGGCCGAAACTGCGAAGGACCTCTACCCGCGCGTTCACCTCCAGGTCGCCCGGCAGCCACTCCGAGAGGTGATACGATGTCGGAACGCCGCCCACCGAGTCACGCAACGCCGGTCCGGACGGCGGCGCCGCGGGGAGGGTCAGACGTTCACCCGTCAGTGCCTCCACGCGCTGCTGGAGTGCCTCGCCGGAGGTGCTGCCCGCCAGCGGCAGAACCGGTGCGCCGCCCAGCGCCTCGCCAGCCGCTGAAACGCCTGCGAGTAGCGCGGCGTTGGCGGCCGGCTCCGGGTTGATTCCGACGTTCCCCGGCTCGAGTTCGAACCGCTCGATCATCCGCTCTCGCCTGTACACGGGCAGGCTTGCCCCGACCTCGACCCGGCGCAGCAGCCCCAGGGAGACGCGTAGCGGCACGACACGTGTCGTGATCGATGCCGCCAGATCGAGTCTCCCGGCCGTGAGGACGGCCGGGTCGAGCGTCGTCCCGTCGCCGTTCTCCGAGGTCTCCTCCAGGAAGCGCGACAGGTCCGCCGCCACGGCCGTCAGCGGGGCGTACGTCGTCGCGGTCAGCTCCCGTCCGAACGCCGCGCCGATGCCCACGTCGCCATCCTCGCCATAGACTTCTCCGAAGCTCCAGTATTCCGCCTCGGCAGCCACACGCACTTCGCCCGGCCCGAGGACGTGTGCGTCTCGTTCCTGGGAATGGAGCCCGCCTGCCGCCGCCAGCATCAGCCCCGGAATCAGGAGCCAGTAGGATCGCGTCATCTGATACCTCGTGCACTTTCGCCTCGGACCGCTGCTCAGGGCGGCCGCAGTCGGAAGGGAAGCTAACCGTCCTGTCAATCGGAGGCATCCCGACTTGACCCGGGCACGCGATACGGCTAAAATTCCGTAGCCATTGCGCCGCGGGAGCGCGGCCGGCGAGGTTCGCGCGCGGCCCGACAGCGGGCCGCGCGCGTTTCATCGTCTGGACGCCGCCGCTTCATTCGTTCGTTCCGCGGGCATAGCTCAGTGCTCCGAACGTCTGCGGGGCCAGGGGGGCAGAGGGGACTTTGATCGGGTGTAGTGGCGTAGCGACTTGTTGGCTGTCCGCGGGCATAGCTCAGATGGTAGAGCGCAACCTTGCCAAGGTTGAGGTCGCCGGTTCGAATCCGGTTGCCCGCTTTTCGGTGCCGTAGCCAAGTGGTAAGGCAGAGGTCTGCAAAACCTCCATTCGGCGGTTCGAATCCGCCCGGCACCTCTTTCCCCGCCCGCCGTGCC
>JBBDRL010000063.1:0-33595 GCA_040905505.1 Gemmatimonadota bacterium
TTCAGGATTCAGGATTCAGGATTCAGGATTCAGGATTCAGGATTCAGGATTCAGGTTCGGGGGCTCGGCGGTCGGAGTCCGGGGCGGGCTGGGGGCGAGGCAGCGGATGTCGCGAGGGCCGCGCTCGATGGTCATGTAGTCGACCACGGTGACGACGCCCGGAACGAGCTGGGCATTCCGGATCGCGCATTCCCAGGCTCCCATCCCCTCCACGTTGCCGTAGAGCAGGACGATGCCACCGTCGACCTCTACACGAAAGGAGGACGTCGCTACGGCGGGCTCGGCGGCAAGACGGGCCTGGACCTCCTGGAGGATATGGGCGTCGTGACTGCGGTCCACGACCGGCGGCGGTCGTCGAAGCGCCGAGCAGCCGCCCAGGACGAGGAGCAGAAGGAGCCCGCATTGTTTGAGCCGCACCGCGCCTATGCCAGCCTGTCCGATCATGACGAGAAGGATTGGGTCCGGTGCAGTTCCGAAGATTCAGCAGCTTGGATGTAGGGTGGCGCCTTCGCAAGGGAGAAGCCAGTAGGGGGGAGACTGGGCGAGGCGCGCGGGCTACCGGAAGGCCTCCTATCTCCCGCGTTGCCTCTCCTGTAACTTTACGGCATGAGCCGCTACCTGACGCTCACCCGGAGCCACACCTATTCGCTGCTCTTCGCCCTGCCGCTCCTCCTGCTGTACGAGGTGGGGGCGATCTACGTGGCGAGAGCGGAAGGCTCGGACCTGCGCAACGGGGCCGACGTGCTGCTGCGGACGCTGCTGGCGGTCGGCGGGGTCGAGGGGTCGGCGGCGGTGACGCTCGTCGTAATCGGCGCGGCGATCGCCATCGTCACGCTCGAGCGACGGCGGCGCGCGGTACCCGTTCGGCTGCCGCCCTTCATCGGCATGATCATCGAAAGCGTGCTCTACGCGGCGCTCCTGGGGATCGTCGTGGGAACGACGACACGATGGATCATGGAGGGGATCGCGCTGCCGCTGGCCAGCGCCGGGCCCACATCATTCTCGCTCGCCGAAGGCCTCGTCCTATCGCTCGGTGCGGGGCTATACGAGGAGATCGTGTTCCGGGTGCTGCTCGTCGGCGGCCTGTTCGGCGTCTTTCGCAACAGCGGTCTCACCGCCGGCCGAGCGGGGTTGTTCGCCATCATCCTCTCCTCCCTGATCTTCTCCGGCTTCCACTACATCGGCCCGTACGGCGACGATCTGGCGCTGCCTTCCTTCACCTTCCGGTTCCTCGCGGGGATCGTCTTCAGCGGTCTCTTCCTGACGCGCGGCTTCGGCATCACCGCCTGGACGCATGCCCTCTACGACGTGATGCTCGTCCTGGCGGTGAATTCGACATGAAGCTCAATGCCTTCCATCTTCCGGCGCTCAGCAAGCCGCCGGTCACGAGCTGGTCGTACGCTGGACAGGAAGGGGTGGAGCTTCGGGTGGCCCAAATCACCCCGGACCTGCTGACCCGCCAGATCGACGCACTCCTGGCCGCCCGTGCCGCCCACCTGTCGCAGCGACCGGTACTCGACATCGTGCGGGTGATCGGAGGCGTCGCGGAGCGCTTCCTGGATCCGGACGACGAGCTTCGTCACAACGCCGTGACCGCGGTCGCGCGTGTGACGGGCCTGGCGATACCGATGGCGGAGCGGATCATCGGCGGAATGGCGAGCGACTGGCGAGAGGAAGCGCTGACGCGCATGCTCGAACGAGAGTTCGCCGATCCGCGGGTCCTGGATGGATACGTGAGACGCACGGCCGGTGGGGTACGATCTCACGCCATCGGCCCGTCGCTGACGTTCCACGTCTTCAGCGGGAACGTGCCGGGGGTGTCCGTCACGTCATTGATCCGATCGTTGCTGGTGAAGTCGGCGACGCTTGGGAAGAGCGCCGCCGGAGAGCCGATCCTGCCGGCGCTCTTCGCCCAGGCGATCGCGGACGTCGATCCCGAACTGGGCGCCTGCGTCGCGGTGACCTACTGGTCGGGGGGAGACGAGGCGCTCGAGGCGTGCGCGCTCGGCCGGGCGGGCGCGGTGGTCGCATACGGCGGGCGGGCGGCCGTCGCCTCGCTACGCGAGCGGACGCCGGACGGCGTTCCGTTTCTGGCGTACGGCCACCGGGTCTCGTTCGGGATGATCGCCCGTGAGGCCCTCACCAGCGAGAGGGCCCTCGACCTTGCCGGGCAGGCGGCGCTGGCGGTAGCCACCTTCGATCAGCAGGGCTGCGTATCGCCCCACCTATTCTACGTGGAGGAGGGCGGCCAGGTCTCCGCAGGCGAGTGGGCCGAGATGTTGGCCGCCGGGATGGAGCGGCTCGAGAAGCATCTTCCGCGCGGCACGCTCGCGCCCGGCGAGTCCGTGGCCATCCGCCAGGCACGTTCGCACGCGGAATTCGAGGGGCTCGCGGGGCGCGGCCATCGGCTCTTGGCATCCACCGCCGGTACGGCGTGGACGGTGATCGTCGAGCCCGATCCGGCCTTCGCCGCCTCGTGTCTGAACCGCCTCGTCCGGGTCAAGCCGGTCGGATCACTGGAGAGCGTATTGCCCCACATCGCACCGCTGTCCGGCGTCCTCCAGACGGTGGGCCTCGAAGGGCCGGAGGCCCGCACGACGGAGCTTGCTATCGCGCTCGGGCGGCTCGGCGCCAGCCGCATCAGTTCCTTCGAGCGAATGCCCTGGCCCCCGGCCGACTGGAATCACGACGGACGCCCGCCGATCTCGGACCTCGTGCGATGGTGCGATTGGGAGTGAGCCGGAGCCCTGTCCGCGGCGTGTGTCGAACGGTGCGGGATCTCCTTACCCTGGCACCTCTCTTGCTCCCCGTCAGAGCAGTTCCACATCAACCTCGAACCGCGAAGCGACGAGCACCAGCCGCTCCCTGAGCGCACCGGAGATCCGGAACGGGATCATCGTCTGCCCCGTCTTCGCCGCTGCCGAAATCGTGACGCTCGATGGCCCTACACTTATTTCCGACACCCGTCGAGTGCAAGAACTGCGGGACCGTCGTGGACGATCCGTCGGTCGATCACTGCCCCAACTGCGGCAAGCTCCTGATGGAGCGACGCACACCGAGCCGGCTCGCCGGCGTGGAGCGCAAGTACGAGAACCTGCGGCTGCTCCTCGGGTTCGTTCGCTTTCTTGGCATCGCGACGGGGCTCGTCGGGCTCCTGCTCTTCATCTTCGCCGACGACTCGATGGCGCTGGTTGCGCGGGTGCTGACCCTGCTCGGCACGATCCTGATCGGTACGAGTCTCTTCGTGGTCGCGACGCTGATCGAGATCCTCGCGGACCTCGAGGAGAACTCACGCGCCAGCTTCCGAATCCAGCAGGCGATTCTGGAGACGTTCAGGTCCGCGCCATCGAGCGGAGAATGACCGTGCACACGCCTGTGACCCGCGGAAAGCGATTTGGCGGGTAGTTCGATAGGGCTCGTGAAGGGTTCAGACTGGAGTAGACGCGGGATGCAGCACTTCATCAAAGTCGTGGCGATGCGAGCCGTGCGGCTCGCATTCTTTTTACTGGCGGTGCAAACGCCGCTCACAGCGCAGCAGGACTCGGTTCTGGCCGCGCCGACGGGCGGTTCGCTCCAGGCTCGCGCGGCGCAGATCGTCGACGGCGTGTCTGGCGATTGGAGCGTGTTTGCCTGGTCGATCGATGGGGAGTCGACCCTGATCTCGATCAACGCGACCGAGCCGCTGGTTCCGGCTTCCAACAACAAGATCTTCACGGGGATCTGGGCGCTCGACGAACTGGGGCCCGAACACCGGTTCCACACCGACTTGCTTGTGGCCGGCCCGGTCGAGAGCGGAGTCCTGCGCGGAGACGTGGTCCTCCGCGGATCTGGCGATCCGGCGTTCGGATACCCGCGGCGACTGGGGCACCCCGAATTCGTCGAGGAGCCGCTGACGCCACTTCGGACGATGGCGCAGCAGCTCGTGCGTGAGGGTGTCAGAGTCGTAGAGGGTGACATCGTCGGCGATCCGGCGGTCTTCGACACCGTGCTCGTCGGACCCGACTGGCCGGCCGACACCGGCGCAGGCGCGGCACAGTACGCGCCGCGAGTCAGCGGGCTGGCGTTTCAGCGTAACATGCTCTGGCTGGTGGCGATCCCCCGCTCGGGAGGGCCGGCCGAGATCCGACTCGACCCGCCGGTGGATGTGATCCCCGTGGTAGCGACCGTCAGGACGGGAGCCGGCCGCGCACTCGCGGTACGTCGGCCGGACGAGGACACGATCCGGATCAGCGGAGCGGTGGCGGGGGCGGGTACGCACCGATACGGGGTCGGGGTCGCCGACCCGGCGCTGCTCGCGGCGGGCGCGCTGACACACGCGCTGCGCGAGGCGGGGATCGAAGTACGTGGAGCCGCGCGGGTAGGCGCGACGCCCGAGGACGCCATCCTCGTACACCGGCATGTTTCGATGCCGGTAGGGCTGATGATTCCGTTCCTGAATCAGGACTCCGACAACTTCTTTGCGGAGCACCTCTGGAAGGCGAGTGCGGCAGCGGCGACCGGAATCGGAAGCTACCATCGTGGAGGACCGGCATCCGCGCTTCACTTCATTCAGAACGCCGGCGTGCCACCCGGCGAGATCTATCAGTTCGACGGCTCCGGGCTGTCGGGACTGAGCCGCACGAGCGCGCACGCCCTGGTCCGCGCGCTGATCTATGCGAATCGCAAGCCGTACGCCGATCTCTGGCACGCGTCGATGGCCGTCGCGGCAGATCCGGAGGGCACGCTGAACCGGCTCTTCCGCGGCACGCCTGCCGCGGGGAATCTGCACGCCAAAACCGGCTTCATCCGCGGTGCCCGAACCCTTTCGGGTTATGTACGCTCCCGGAGCGGAGAGCTGATCGCCTTCTCGTTCCTCTACAACGGCGGGAATACAAACGGCGCGCGTGCGGCACAGGAGGACCTCGGCGTTCTCCTCTCCGAGCATGGAGGAAACTGAGCGTGCGCGACTCGCCGGCTGGTTTGGATCTCCGCGACCGCTTGCTGTCAGTCATCGAGCACGGCGCGGACAGCGCACTCGCCGAAGCCGAGTTCAGCCGTCTCGCCCACGACGTCTTTGCGTTTCAGTACGCGCTGAACCCAATCTATCGCTCATACTGCGACGCCCGGGGGACGGCTCCGGATGGCATCGCCACCTGGCGTGATATTCCCGCCGTCCCGACCGAGGCCTTCAAGGTGGCACCGCTCGTGTGCGGCGACCCCGGCGCGGCGGAAGCCGTGTTTCGAACGAGCGGCACCACGGGGGGCGCCGCCCGGCGAGGAACGCACTACTTGCTGGACACCGGCTTGTATCGTGCAGCGCTCCGCGCCGGGTTCCGGGCCCGCCTCCTGCCGGATGCAGATTCACTCCCGATCGGCTCCCTCATTCCGCCGCCGGCCGACGCTGCCGACTCGTCGCTCTCTTTCATGATCGGAGACGTCGTCGAGACTTTCGGGGCCGAAGGCAGCGGGTTCCACGTCGGGGGCGGGTCGCTTCGCCTCGACGCGTTCCTCGCTTTCGCCGAACGTGCCGCGACCCGCGCGACGCCCGTCATGGTCGTGGGCACCTCGTTCGCCTTCGTGCACCTGTTGGACGGATTGGCGGAGACGGGGGCAGACCTTCACCTCCCACCCGGTAGCCGGGTGATGGACACCGGCGGGTTCAAGGGGCGGTCGCGGGAGATCGGCAGGGATGAGCTCTACGAGATGATCGAGCGCGGGCTCGGAGTCCCGGGTAGATACATCGTGAACGAGTACGGGATGACCGAGATGAGCTCCCAGCTTTACGACGGCGTCGCCGGCAGGGCGGCCCCGGTCGGAGAACCGCGCCGTCACAGCGGGCCCGCATGGCTCCGGACCGTCGTCGTAGACCCGGAAACGCTCCGGCCCGTGCCCGACGGTCAGACGGGCATCCTCCGGCATTACGATCTCGCCAACCTGCACTCCGTCATGGCGATTCAGGCCGCCGACCTGGGGCGCGTCACGGCCGGGGAAATCGAGCTGCTGGGCCGGGCGCCCCTCGCCGAGTCGCGCGGCTGCTCGATCGCGATGGACGACCTGCTGCAGGTGATGAACGACCGACCAAGCTCGCCACCCGGCTGAGACCTCGCGGTCGAGTGTGGGCTCGAGTGCGCGGTCGCGACGGATCCCTCTACTTGCACTCCAGCCAGTTATCCCCGATGCCGCTCTCGACGCGCAGGGGCACGCGGAGATCAGCGGCGCCCTCCATCTTCTCGCGAACGAGGTCCAGCGTCGCGTCCGACTGATCGCGTGGCGTCTCGAACAGCAGTTCGTCGTGGACCTGGAGCAGCATCTTCGCAGCGGCACCTGCTTCGTCCAGCGCCGCCTGGATCCGGATCATCGCAATCTTGATCAGGTCGGCGGCGGTGCCCTGAATCGGAGCGTTCGTCGCCGCCCGCTCACCGAACGAGCGGATGTTGAAGTTCTTCGAGCGGATCTCGGGGATGTAGCGTCGCCGCCCGGTCAGCGTTTCCACGTATCCTCGCTCGCGGGCCAGCTCCACCTGCTGGTCGAGGTAGCTGCGGACGCGGGGAAATCGCTCGAAATAGCGGTCGATGAACTCCTTCGCCTCGGCGTTCGACACTCCCAGTTGCTGCGCGAGCGAGAAGGGGCCGATGCCGTAGATGACAGCGAAGTTCACCGTCTTCGCCCGCGCCCTCATGTCGCGGGTGACTGCATCGCCCTCCACACCGAAGACGAGTGCCGCGGTCTGACGATGGATGTCCGTCCCGGCGCGGAACGCCTCCACGAAGGCGACGTCCTCGGAGTAATGGGCCAGGATTCGTAGCTCGATCTGTGAATAGTCGGCGGAGACGAACACATGGCCGTCGGCGGGGACGAAGCCGCGCCGGATCTCCGCGCCGATCTCCGTACGGATAGGAATGTTCTGGAGATTCGGATCGCTCGACGAGAGCCGGCCGGTGCTCGCGACCGTCTGGTTGAACGACGTGTGGAGCCGCCCGGTGATGGGATTGACCAGCCTCGGGAGGGAGCTGACGTACGTCGACTGGAGCTTGTCGAGTTGCCGGTACTGGAGTAGCAGTGTGGGCAGCGTATGCCCCTGCGCCGCGAGCGCTTCGAGCACGCTGGCATCCGTCGAGGGGCCGGTCTTGGTGCGCTTGATGACCGGCAATTGAAGGTGCTCGAAGAGGATCTCGCGGAGCTGGAGATTCGAGTTGATGTTGAACTGAACTCCGGCCGCCGCGTGGATCTCGCTCTCGAGGGTCCGCAGCTCGGCCGCGAGGCGCTCTTGGAGGGCCTTGAAGAACGGACCGTCGGTCCGGATCCCGGTCCATTCCATCTCGGCGAGGACGTGGATGAGCGGGATCTCGATCGTTCGGAAGAGGTGCTCCAGCTTCAACCGCTCCAGCTCGGGCGCGAAGATGTCCCGGAGCTGGAGCGAGATATCGACGTCCTCGCAGGCGTAATCGCGGCACCGATCGACGTCGACCTCGGCCAATGGCATCTCGCTTTTGCCCTTCCCCACCAGCTCCTGGTATGTGGTCGTGCGGTGGTCCAGGTACTGGAGCGCGAGCGAATCGAGCCCGTGCTCCCGACGACTCGGATCGATCAGGTAACTCGCGATCATCGTGTCGAACCCGATTCCGCGGAGCGGGACGCCCGCTCGCCTCAGCACGAGGAGATCGTACTTCAGATTCTGACCGATTTTCTCGACCGTGGCGTCGGCAAGCAGCTCGGCCAGCGGCTTCATCTCTTCGCTCAGCAGGTCCGGCAGGTTGCGCACCTCAGGCCCTTCGAGCAATTCGCCTTCCGGGCGGCAGTGCCTGAACGGAAGATAGAACGCCTCGTCGGGTCGGAGGGCCAGGCCGATGCCGATCAGCTCGGCCCGGGTGGCATCCGTGCTGGTCGTCTCCGTGTCGACCGCAAAGCTCCCCTGCTCGCGGATCCGCCGCACGAGGTCATGGACCTGCTCGGGTTCGACGAGCGTACGATAATCGACCTCCCGCTGGCGCGGTGCCGCGGGTTCAGGGGCGCCGTAGTCCCTGACGAGTGAGTGGAACTCGAGCGCGAGGAAGAGCTCCTTGAGCCGTTCCCGATCGGGTGGGCCGCACTCCAGATCCGTCAGATTGAGGGGGACGTCGAGATCGGTCTGGATGGTCACGAGCGAACGCGACAGCCGCGCCTCTTCAGCCGACTGCTCGAGCGCCTCACGGGCGCGTTTGCCTGTGATCTGTGACGTCTGCGCCAGGATCTCATCGATCGAGCCGAAGGTCTCGATCAGCTTGATGGCGGTCTTCGGGCCGATGCCGCGGACGCCCGGCACGTTGTCCGACGAATCCCCTATGAGCCCGAGGTAGTCCACCACATGCGCCGGAGCGACGCCGAGCCGCTCGTGGGCGTTGGATACGTCCACCCACTCCTCCTCCACCGCGGCGGGGCCACCACGGCCGGGGTTGAGGAGGCAGACTCCGGGCCGGATGAGCTGGTAGAAATCCTTGTCTCCGGAGACGATCACCGCCTCCAGCCCGGCGTCGGCGGCGCGAATCGCTAGCGTCCCGATCACGTCGTCGGCCTCGTAGCCGTCCTTCTCGAGGACGGGAACGTTGAAGGCGAGGACGATCTCCCGGACGCGCGGCAGCGAGGCCTCGAGCTCAGTCGGCATCTTCTCACGAGTCGCCTTGTACGCAGGATAGATCTCGTGGCGCTGCGACATCCCCGCGTCGAAAACGACTCCGAGGTACTCCGGCCGGTGCTCCTCCAGAATCTTCAGCAGGAACTTCGTCACGCCCCACGCAGCGGACGTGTTCTCGCCGCGCGAGGTGATCAGCGGCCGCGCGATGAGCGCGAAGAACGCACGGTAGATGAGCGCGTAGCCGTCGATCAGGTAGAGCCGTGGCCGCCTCTCTTCCTCAGCTTTCGCCATCACTCCTCGTACTTGATGGCGGTGCCGCTTGCGCTCACCATCAGCATGCCCCCGGAGCGGCCTACCGTGATCGTCTCGTAGTCCAGGTCGACGGCAATCACGGCGTTGCCGCCCCGCGCCGTCGCCTCCTCGACCATCTCACGGATCGCGATCTGCTTCGCCTTTCGCAGTTCCTCCTCATACGCACCGGAGCGCCCGCCGACGACGTCACGGACTCCCGCGAAGAAGTCACGGAAGATATTGGCCCCGAGGATCGCCTCGCCCGTCACCAGGCCGAGGTACTCCGTGATTCGTTTGCCCTCGATGTTGGGCGTCGTAAGGACGAGCATGTCAGGTGTCTCGGGTGAAGGGGTGGATGTCAGCTTCCGAGGTGCGTCCGGAACCACTCGACGGTTCGGGGCCAGGCGGCGCGGCTCGCCTCCAGGTTGGCGCCGTCCTGGCCGTCCTGCGCCCGCAGGAATCCGTGGCCGGCGCCGGGATACATCTCGCTCTCGTAGGTCTTGCCCAAGCGTTCCATCGTCGACTCCGCACCCGGAACGGTGGCGTTCACGCGGGCATCCTCCGAGCCGTAGAGTCCGAGCACCGGCGCCTCGATCGACCCGAGAAGGGTCGTGTCCGGCGTCGTGCCGTAGTACACGACGGACGCGCCGAGCGAGGGCGAACGGATGGCGTGCTCGAAGGAGGTTGTTCCGCCCCAGCAGAAGCCGACGATCCCGTACGTGTCCGAGGCAGCGGGCAGCGACATCCCGTAGTCGGCGACGGCCAGGAGCTGCCGGTGAATCGCGTCCCGGTCCAGTGTCTGGATCTCACTCCGAGCGACCTCCGGATCCGGGGCGCCGTCCTCGGCCTCCGGGATCTCGCGCATCGTCAGGAGGTCCGGCGCGATGGCGACGAAGCCCTCGGCGGCGAACTGATCGGCTACGGCACGGACCCAATGAGACAGCCCGAAGATCTCGTGAACGACCAGTACGACGGGTGCCGGATCGCTCCGTTCCGGATAGACGACCCATGCACGGACGCTGTCCTGCGCACCCGTATCGATCGAGACCCATTCGCCATGGCGCGGCGAGTCGGCAATCTGCTCGAGGGCTCCGTCGGCGCCGGCGGGGAGGTCGGCCTCGGCGGTGGCGGCTGTGGTCGCTGGAGTCTGCTCCGTCGACTCGGAAGCGACGTCTACTTCAGATCCGGAGCAGCCTGCGAACAGCAGCAGCGCGAAGAGCGAGGACAGCGTCAGATCGGCTTTCATCGGATACCTCCGGGAGATTGAAGTTGGACCGCGACATTCCAGCGTTTTGTGACGCGGTGGGATATCCCTGGTCATTCGGCGCGGGTCTCTTCGGCATACGCCGAGATTTTCCTACGGTTTCGCGTTCCAGCGAATCCCCCGCTAGAACGTCGTGCCGGCCAGAACGTCATGCCCCCTCCCCGTCATCCCCGCTGCCGCGGGGATGACGGGGAGGGGGAGGAATCCGGTTCGATCTCGCTCATACGCTCCGGGTCGCCAGTGTACTGGATCCCCGCTCCCGCGGGGATGACGGGCGGCGGATCCGCCTCGTAGCGGTACTGGACCGCCTCCGTGGGCGATGACGTGCGCCGCCGCAAGTTGCGGTGCGGAGAGGCACCGAATCAAGGGCCGGGGAGCGATATGGGAGCAGGAAGCCTCTGGCACGTCCCTCAGCGCGCGCCACGTTTCCCACCCTGCCGGGCGCCGGCAAAGCGCACGCGCAGGAGGAGGAGGACGATCACGATCCCCGCGTACAGCAGCGGCGGCCTCGTATCGGCCTTCACCAGCCAGAAGTAGTGGAGGACGGCGAGCAGGGCCGCCGGATAGATGAGGCGGTGTAGCCTTCGCCAGCGCTTGCCGCCGATGCGCCTGATCGAGTTACGGGTCGAAGTCGCCGCCAGCGGTGTCAGCAGCACGAGCGCCGCGAATCCGGCAGTGATGAAAGGCCGCTCGAGGATGTCCTCGACGATGTACTGCACGGCGAACCACTGGTCGATCGTGATGTAGATCGTGAAGTGGAGCGAGGCATAGGCGAATGCGATGACGCCGAGCGGGCGTCTGGCCTGGATCAGCGAATTCCACCCGCTGAACCGCCGCACGGGCGTTACCGCCAGCGTGATGACGAGCAGCGTGAGAGCCCACCACCCCGTCCGGCGCATCAACGCCTCGACAGGCTCCGCACCGAGCCCGCCGGTCACGGCGTCCCAGCCGATGTTGGCGAGCGGGACGAGGGCCAGGAGGGCCGCGGCGGCGGCGATGGGCGGCCGGCGGACACGGACCGCCGTGCCGAGCCCTCCCCTGTCGACCCGCTCCGCGAGAGAGGTCGTCTCGCTCAAAAATTTCTCCGCAGGTCCATTCCGGAGTACATGCTGGCGACCTGATCACCGTACCCGTTGAACATGAGGGTCGGCCGGCGGCGGAACTCGCCGACACGCCGCTCGCGGGCCTGGCTCCAGCGCGGGTGGTCGACTTCCGGATTGACGTTCGCGTAGAACCCGTACTCGTTCGGCGCCATCATATTCCAGGTCGTCGGCGGCTCCTGCTCCACGAAACTGATCCGAACGATCGACTTGATGCTCTTGAAGCCGTACTTCCAGGGCACGACCAGCCGGAACGGCGCGCCGTTCTGCCCCGGGAGCGGCTGATCATAGAGGCCGACCGCGAGGATCGTCAGCGGGTGCATCGCCTCGTCCATCCGCAGGCCTTCACGATATGGCCACTCGAGCACGTTGTCGCGCTGTCCTGGCATCTGCGATGGGTCGTAAAGGGTCTCGAACGCGACGTAGCGGGCGCTGGGCGTCGGCTCCAGGCGGTTGATGAGCTGCGCGAGCGGAAAGCCGTGCCACGGTATCACCATCGACCACGCTTCCACGCAGCGGAGGCGGTAGATCCGTTCCTCGGGGGGGAAGGGGCCGATGAGATCGGCCAGATCGTATGTCGCGGGCCGCTTCACATGGCCATCGACCCGCACCGTCCATGGCCGGGTGACGAAGTCCTGGGCATAGCGAGCCGGGTCCTCCTTGTCGAGACCGAACTCGTAGAAGTTGTTGTAGCTGGTGATGGCGCCGAAGGAGGTGAGCTCGTCTTCCGCCGCCCCGGCGGACTGTGCCCCGGCCGTCGAGGCGAGCGCCGACACTGCCGGAATGCCCGCCGCCGCACCGGCGCCCAATCGCCGGATGAACTGCCGCCGATTCAGGTACTCGGCCTCCGGCGTGATCTCGGAAGACGGAATCTGGTCGGACCCACGTCGGATCAGCATGCTCTACCGGCCTTTCGTGAGAGTCTTGCCATGGTCGATTCGGAGTCGCGCGGTATTCGCGCCGGCGCGGTCGACCGGCTGGCTGGCCATTTGCGCCGGGATACCGGCAGGTGCCGCGGCTCTAGGTCGGATGGATGCCGCCCGCGGCTCGCTTGCCGCCCGGATGGTGTACACCTAAGCTGCCAGGTCCGCAGCGCCCCGGGCCATCAAGGATACATCAGCGCAGGATTAGACAATGAACTTTCGACCCGATCACCGACTCGTCGCGGCCGCCGTGCTGCTAGCCGCCGCCGGCTGCCGCGGGGAGGCGAACTCCGGTGCGGATGCCGGGCCCCAGGCTCCCCCGGCCGCCGGCCTGCCGGTCGAGGGCCTCGGGTACGCCACGGGTCTCGAGAGCGCCCCGGTGACCGTCATCGAGTTCTCCGACTTCGGATGCCCGTACTGCGCCGCATTCGCGCTAGATAGCTACCCCGACCTGCACGGCGAGTTCGTCCTCTCCGGGCAGGTCCGATGGATCTACATCCCTTTCGTGATCGGCCGCTTCCCGAACGGCGACACGGCGGCCATCGCCGCGGAGTGCGCTGGCCGACAGGACCGGTTCTGGCCGATGCACGACATGGTGTACGCGCGTCAGTCCGACTGGCGCCGACAGGGCCCTGCCGACGAGTTGTTCCTGGAGATGGCCGACTCCATCGGTCTGGACCTGGCGGAATTCGGGACGTGTTACCGCGAGAATCACCCTGCCGAGCGGATCGCGCGGCACAACGAGCTCGCGCGGCTGGCCGGGGTCCGCGGGACCCCCACCTTCGTGATCAACGGCCGTCCTGTGGAAGGCGCGCTGCCGCCGGATCATTTCCGAACCCTTCTCGAGTGGGCAGTGGCGGCCGCCGAATAAGTCCTCGCCGGGCCCCCTGGCGCGGAGCTTGACGTGGGACGGCGGGTAGACCCTCGGCCGTTCCCGCACCCGGAGGTACGATGAGAAGCCGCGCGAACTTTCGTACTCACCCGATCCACCCGATGCTCGTTGCTTTCCCGCTGGCCTTCCTGGTCGGCGGCTTCCTCGCGGACATCGGCAGCCTCGTATTCGACAGCGTGGACCTGCGAGTCACCGCCTGGTACCTCCTGGCGGCCGGTGTCCTTGCAGGCGTGATCGCCGCGATTCCCGGCCTGATCGACTACTTTTCGACCGTCCCGCCCGACAGCTCGGCAAAGCAGCGCGCGACGCGCCACATGATCGTCAACGTCACGGCGATCGCTCTCTTCGCGGGGGCGTGGTGGTTGAGGGGTGGCCCGGCGGTCCCGCCGGATCTCGCGCTGCTCGGCGCCGAAGCCATTGGCGTCGTCCTCCTCACCTTTGGCGGTTGGATGGGCGGCACGCTCGTCTATCGCAACCAGATCGGAGTCGACCACCGCTACGCGCGCGCCGGTAAGTGGTCCGAGGCACACATCGAAGCTGACTCGTCGGGCTCGACGACCGTAGCACGGACAGACGAGCTCGAAGTCGATCAGATGAAGCTCCTGCACATCGGCGGCCGCCGGGTCGTGTTGGCACGTGTAGAGGATCGGTTCGTGGCCTTTTCCGACCACTGCACGCACAAAGGTGGCTCGCTGGCGGGGGGCGTCATGGCGTGCGGGCGCGTCGTGTGCCCGTGGCACGGTTCTCAGTTCGACGTAAGCACCGGCACCGCGTGCGCGGGCCCTGCCGAGCACCGCATCGAGACGTTCGATGTGGAAGTCGTCGGCCACGAGGTGCGGGTGTCCGTCAGCCGGCGGCCAGTCCCGTCAGGCGGAGAGGAAGACTGATGCAGCTACGAAACAAGGCCTGTCTCGTCACTGGCGCGGGCTCCGGGATCGGCCGCAGCACGGCGCTGCTGATGGCGCGTGAGGGTGCCCGCGTCGCCGCGATGAGCAGGACGGTGGAAGAAGTGCAGGAGACGGTCGACGAGATTCGGGCGGCGGGCGGGGAAGCGATCTCGACCTGCGCCGACGTCTCGGGCGAGGACGACATGATCCGCGGCGTCGCGGAGGTCGTCGCGGCCTTCGGTACGATCGACGTGGTATTCGCCAACGCCGGCGTCAACGGCGTATGGGCGGCGCTCGAGGACCTCAGTGCGGCCGAGTGGGACCATACGATCGCGATCAATCTGCGCGGCACCTTCCTGACGCTGAAGTACACGATCCCTCATCTCAAGAAGCAGGGTGGAGCCGTGGTGATCAATTCATCGGTCAACGGGACGCGCGTGTTCAGCAACAGCGGCGCCACGGCGTATGGCGCGACGAAAGCCGCTCAGATCGCGATCACCAAAATGGCCGCACTGGAGCTCGCCGAGCACGGAATACGGGTGAACGCGGTGTGTCCCGGAGCGATCGAGACGGAGATCGGCGACAACACCGAGAAGCGAGGGACCGAGCAGCTCGGGGTCCCCGTCGATTTTCCGCGTGGGTGGCACCCGCTGCGCGGCGCGCCCGGGACGGCTGACCAGGTCGCTCGAGCGGTCGTGTTTCTCGCGTCCGATGCCGCCGACCACATCACGGGAACGGAGATGTGGATCGACGGCGGCGAGTCGCTCGTCGGCATCAAAGGCTGATCAGCGGGCGGGGACGCGCCGGCGATTCTTCGGACTTGCGGCAGTGCGGCTGGCACGGCACCTTTCATCTGTACTCAACGTCTTGTTGCGTCACGGCTTCGATGCGTCCTGCGTCCATATGCGCGCCAGCACCGGACCTTGCCGCTGCCGACTCGAAGGGCAGATTTCCCGATGTTCAGTACGACCCCATTCCGAGCTCCGGCGACGGTAGTCGACTTGGCGCTCATCCTGCTCGTCGCCGGCTGCGGCCCCGATGCCGCACCTTCCACGGAGACGCAAGCCGCGCAAGCGGCTGAGGCCCAGCCGAGCGAATCCGGTGACGAGCTCGTCCCGATTCCTCGACCCGAGGGCGAACGCGCCATCGGGGCCCGGCTCCGCGAGTACCAGATCGAGGTGACTCGCGACACCGTGCCCGCTGGCGAGGTAGAGTTTCATGTCGTCAACGGTGGCACCACCACCCACTGGCTCATCGTCCGCGACGATACGTTGTTCTCCGGAACTCCCCATCTGCTGCCGGGTGAGACCGCGGTAATGCGCGTGGAGCTCAGCCCGGGTGAGTACCAGCTCGTCTGCACCATCCGTGACGAGTTCGACCACATCACCGAGGGGATGAAGCGGAGTCTGACAGTCCTGTAACCACCCGCCGATCGCGTCCCTCGCGAGCGGGTTCACTTCGCCTCCCGCCGACGCACCTGGTGTCAATTCTTCCTGTCGTCGTTTCGGGCGATACGTTCGCAGCCCACTGGCCCGAGCTCGCGAGCCGGCATGGTCTCGAGCTGCGGCTCGTCGGCCGCGCCGCCGACCTCGCCAGCGAGCCCGGCCTCCTGCCGCCGCTCCTCGTGGTGGCGGGACGCGAGGGTGAGGCCGAGTCGGAGCTTCGCGCCCTGCGCACCGCTGGCCTCGGTGCTGCGCTCGTGATCGGCGGCGCCCCGGACCACCGCCTCGCGGTCTCACTCCTCCGGGCCGGCGCCGCGGATTACTTCGCGCTGCCCCACGACCTTGACCTTCTCGACTCCGCCGTGGGCGCGATCGCCGAGCGGCGGCGGGAGGATGCCGCGCGCTCCCGGCTCCGCGAGAGCAACCGTTCGCATTACGACTTCAGTCAGATCATCGGACGCAGCCCACCTCTTCGCGCTGCTCTGGAACGTGCCGCGAGGATCATCCCCCACGGGGCCGCCAGCGTTCTCATCACCGGAGAGACGGGGACGGGGAAGGAGCTCGTGGCGCGGGCAATCCACTTCAATGGCCCGCGGGCGGACGGGGCGTTCGTCGACATCAACTGTGCAGCCATCCCTGGCAACCTGCTCGAATCCGAGCTGTTCGGTTACGAACGCGGCGCATTCACGGACGCACGCTCCGCGAAGCCCGGTCTCTTCGAGGCGGCGAGCGGGGGAACTCTCTTCCTGGACGAGATCGGACATCTTCCGGTGTCTCTCCAGGGCAAGCTCCTGAAGGCGCTCGAGGAGAAACGAATCAGAAGGCTCGGCTCCCTCGAGTCCCGAGTGGTCGATGTCAGGATCATGGCCGCCACCCACGTCGACCTGGCGGCCGCGATACAGTCCGGCGACTTCCGCGACGACCTCTACTACAGACTCGCCGTCATCCCGATTCATTTACCTGCGCTCCGCGAGCGCGGTGACGACGTGCTCATGCTCGCGCAGTATTTTCTCGAAAGCCTCGCCCGCCAGTACGAGATGGAGGTGCCGAAGATGGAGACGTCACTGCGCTCCTCCCTCCTCGCCCATTCCTGGCCCGGCAACGTGAGAGAGCTACGTAACGCGCTCGAACGCGCCCTGCTGCTAGGTGGTGACCGGCTCGATACGAGCGACCTCTTCGCCACCTCGCACGCCTCGCCTCCCGCGCCATCCACCTCCCTGCCCTTCCCGGCCCCGCTCGATACGATCGAGAGGGAAGCCGCGAGGCAGATGCTGGATCGGTTCGACGGCAACAAGAGCGCGGCCGCCGCGGCTCTCGACATTTCCCGTTCGCGGCTCTACCGCCTGCTCGGCGACGACTCCGGTGGCGAACCTGGCGTGTCACCCCTCACACCGCCCCTCTGATGTCCCATCGCGCTACAGTTGCGCTACGCCGCGACACTCCAGGTCCTCAGAATGCCGGTACGACGGCGCCTCCTGGCCGGTGCGAACGTTGCCCTGTGCAGTTGCCGATCGAACCGAACCGCCCCCCTCACCACGCCGCGTCCATGCTCCGCTCTCTCACTACGCTCTTCGCGCTGCTGAGCCTGGTGGTCGTCTCCACCGGCTGCGACAGCTTCCTGTCACCGGAAGCTGCGACGGTGGTCCCGGACGGTGAGCTCCCCGTCGCCCGCGTCGCACCCGATGCGCCGCCGCTGAACGCGACGGAAGTATCGTTCTGGGCGGTCCGCGGCGAGGCTCGCGAAGTCGAGATCCGCTATGCGACCGAGGCCGGGTACAACGGGAAGTGCCTCCGCTTCGTCGTCCCGGCGCAGGCGCTTCTACGACATGCCGACGGTAGCGTCGTCGAGCCCGGCGATTCCGTTCAGATCACGGTCCGGGTACTCGACCCTCAGCAATTCCTCTTCGAGTTCGACCCCGGTGGCCTCCGCTTCGATGCGGCACATCCCGCGCGGCTGGAGGTGCGCTATCGATGGGCCGACGACGACGTCAACGGCGACGGCGCGGTCGACGATAGGGACGCGGAGGACCTCGAGCGCCTCCAGCTCTGGCGGCAGGAGTCCCCCGGCGAGCCCTGGACGAAGTTGCCCTCGACTCACCTCGCGGGGATTCAGGAGGTACACGCAGACATCACCGGCTTCACGAGATATGCGCTCGCCAGCGATCGGCGGCCGGACGTGATCTCCTCCGGATTCGGCAATTGAACCTTCTGAAGCGCGCGCGAGAACTCGCGCTCCGCCGCGAGTGGCCGAAGCTGGCCGCACTCCACGAGACAGAGGTCTCGCCGGACGACCTCGTCGGTTGCCCGGAGCTGGCTTATCTGCTGAGCGACGCACTGCGGCGCACCGGTCAGATGGAGCGGGCGCGGCCCCTCGCGGAGGAGGCGGAGAGCGGCGCGAGCCGAGCCGCTGACGCTCGGCTTCACCTGCG
The DNA here is from genome assembly GCA_040905505.1 of Gemmatimonadota bacterium. Lineage (GTDB taxonomy): Bacteria > Gemmatimonadota > Gemmatimonadetes > Longimicrobiales > Longimicrobiaceae > WHSP01. The sequence goes on from JBBDRL010000063.1 coordinate 17,819, forward strand.
GTCGATCAACCTGATCGGAATGATCGACTTCGAGAGCGGTGCGATGGATGCAGCCGGCCGCCGTTTCGCCGAGCTGCTCGAGCGCGCCTCCGACGCCGATGACGACGAGTTCGCCGCCCGCGCGTCCAACAATCTCGGCATCCTGGCGAATATCCGAGGGCAGACCGAACTCGCCCTCACGTCTTATCAACGGGCGCTCGCGGCGTACCACCGAATCGGCTACGCGCGGGGGCTCGCGCAGACGCACTTCAACCTGGGAATCTCGTATCGCGACCTCGGATTCACCGACGAGGCCGACGCCCACTACGCCCGGGCGATGGAGTTCGCCGAGGACACCGACAGCGAGGACGTGATCGCCCTCGCCGAGACGGAGAGGGCCCTGCTGCGCGCCCGCGATGGTGATGGGCACCTCGCCGAGTCCCTCGCGACGCGCGCACTCGGCCGACTCCAGCGGATGGGCGACCCGGCCGGCGCCGCGAACGCCGTCCGGGTCCTCGCCAGCGCCGCTCTCGCCCGCGGCGCTCCCGATCTCGCTCTGCAACGCCTCGACCAGGCGCTCGGCACCACGCGAGCCCATCCCGACCTTCTACTCAGAGCCGAGATCCAGCGCGACAGGGGTCTCGTTCTCGTCGACCTGCGCGACACCTCCGCGGCAGTGAACGCACTCCGGGAAGCTCTCGAGGCCTTCCGCCAGATCGGCGCTACGCGCGAGATCGACGCGACCCGCAAGCTGCTCACCACGCTCACGCCCGAGGCCGAACAGCTGTAGCGATTCGGGACAGTCCCGCGAACGCCCCCCACGCCTTCTCCAGGCACCGCATCCCCTGTCACCACAATCATTTAGCACCTCTACTCGCGATCCCGCGAGTGCGGGAATGCGGGTTGCCCCTTCCGCCGGTCAGCCGGTCCTCATCCTTCCTCCATCTTTCAGGCCTCCCGCGCCGGAATCCGGATGCAGGGGGGCGGGAGTCGATCTTCTGATGAAACACATACTCGTACTCATCCTGTTCCTGTCGATCGGGGCGTGCGGTGGATCCGACGGTCCGACGAATCCGGGAGGAGACCCCCCGGGTGGCAATGATCCGCCAGGCGGGAACGATCCTCCATCCCAGAGCGACAACACCGTCAGCCTCACGGCGACCACCTTCGATCCATCGCAGATCACCGTCTCCGTGGGCGAGAGCGTCACCTGGAACAACGCGACGGCGACAGACCACACGATCACGCCTGACGGGCATTCGGAATGGTCGCGGGTTCAGACCGCCCAGACCGGGCAGGCACTTCAGGTCAGCTTCCCGACCGCCGGGACCTACGACTACTTCTGTGAATTCCATGCGGGAATGAGCGGGCAGGTGACGGTTCAATGAGGATTCGGCTTTTGCCGATTCTGCTCGCAACCGGCCTCGCGGCCTCTGGATCTGCGGCGCAAACGGTTCTGGAACGTTCACCCAATGTGCAGGGGGTCTGGGGCCTACCGCCCGGCGATCTGGCATTCGTGCTCTCACACCGTTTCGAGATTCAATCAGGTGGCGATGAACTCTCGAGCTTTCCGACGCTGACCCTGGCGCTCGGCCTGCCGATGTCGCTGACCGCGGGCCTCGACTACACCTCGTACAGCGAGGTCATTCCCGGCAACGTTACGGGGAACGAGACGCAGTACTGGCTGAAACGCGGGCTCGGGATCACCTCGCCTCTCAGGGCCGCCGGACTGGTGGGTTACAACACGGCGGCCTCGAGCGCCGAGGCGGCGCTCGACCTGTCGTACGCGGTGGATCGGCTGTCACTCTTCGCCGAGGGACGCGGCCACAGCGATCTCTTCGGTGCCGGGTCGGCGGCCCTTTCGGGGACGATCGGCGCCGCCGTTCGGCTCAACCGCTACGTGGCCATCACCGGCGACCTGGGGCGTGTGCTTACGGAGGATGGTATCCCTGCCGCCTGGAGCGGCGCTCTCGCTCTCGAGATTCCCGCGACGCCGCACTCACTCTCATTTCAAATCGCGAATTCCGGAGCCATGACGCTCCAGGGTGCATCCCGCGAGAAGACCGTCGGCGAGAGCGACGTGCGGTACGGCTTCAGCTTTACCGTCCCGCTGGGAAGCCGGAGCCGTTGGGCGCGGCTGATTCGTCCGTTTCAGCCACCGGTGTCGGCCGCCGACACCGCTGCCGCGACGGTCAACCTCAGCAATCTGTCGTTCGTGCCCGCAGAGGCCCGGATCCGCGCCGGCGAGGCAGTGGAGTGGATCAACATCGATCCGCTGATCCATACCGTCACGGCGGAAGGCGACGCGTGGGACAGTGGCGCTCTGGCGGAGGGGGAACGCTACCGTCGCGCCTTCACTGAGCCCGGGCGCTACAGCTACTACTGCATTCCGCATCCGACGATGCGAGGGGTGGTGATCGTGGACCCATGAGTCCTCCCGGATGGGCCGGTCCTGTTTTCGTGACGTAGTTCCCGCGGTGACCATTCCGGTCGCCGCTCTGCACCCTTAGCAAGGCGAGGGTCTCATGCGTACCGCTCTGGTGCTGGTGCTGGTGAGTGTGCTGGTAAGCTGCACGGGAGACGTCCCGACAGCCGGGGACCTACGACCGGGAGAGATCGCCGCGGCGAAGCGCACGGTGGCGAAGAATTACGTCGCGCCACTCTCCGGCGGGGAGGAAGTGCCCGCGAACGACAGCCGTGCGCGGGGGCTGGCCAAGTTTCAGCTATCCGCCGATGGCGAATCGCTGAGCTACAAACTGATCGTCGCCAACATCGAGAATGTACGGATGGCGCACATTCACCTTGCGCCCGCGGGTCAGAATGGAGGCATCGTCGTCTGGCTGTATCCGGACGGGCCTCCTCCACAGCTGATCCCCGGCCGAACCAACGGCATCCTGGCGGAGGGCACGATCGCGGCCGATGATCTGACAGGCTCGCTCGCGGGGCAGCCGCTGAGCGCGCTGCTGGACGCGATGGCCACAGGCGGTGCCTACGTGAACGTGCACACGGACCAGTTCCCTCCGGGTGAGATCCGCGGACAGATCAAGGCCGGCGGGTAACCGGAGTCATGAGCCGGCCGGCGTGAACCGAGAGCCCCTCGGCCGGAAGTCGGTCGAGGGGCTCTCTCTCAACCCCTTGTCGCCCCGAGCGCAGCCGAGGGGCCTGCACCTAGCCGGTGCCGAAACTGCAGATCCCTCGGCGATGCTCGGGATGACGACGTAGTGTTAAGCTTCGAGCGGGCACCCCTCAGGTGGACACGACTCCTTGATAGGTCGACCAGTCCTCCAGCACCATGCAAGCCCCACGAACGACGCAGGTGAGCGGCTCGTCGTCGAGGTGAATCGGCAGCCCCGTCTCGTGGCCGATGAGCCAGTCCAGACCGCGGAGTTGGGCGCCGCCTCCGGTCATCACGATCCCCTCGTCCACGATATCCGACGAGAGCTCGGGTGGGGTCACCTCGAGTGCCTTCCGAACCGCCTCGACGATCGCCTGGATCGGCTCCTGGAGCGAGTCGCGCACCTCCTCGGAGTGGATCTGAATGGTCTTGGGGATTCCACTCACCAGGTCGCGGCCCTTCACGTCCATCCAGCGCTCTTCATCCGCGGGCGAGGCCGAGCCGATCTGTATCTTGATCATCTCCGCCGTCGCTTCACCGATCAGCAGATTGTAGTTCTTGCGGACGAACGCCGCGATCGCGTCGTCGAGCTCGTTGCCGCCCACGCGGATCGAGGCGTCCGCGACGATTCCGGAGAGGGCGATCACGCCGATCTCCGTCGTACCGCCGCCGACGTTGACGACCATGTTCCCGCTGGGTGTGGTCACCGGCAGCCCGACACCGATCGCCGCGGCCATGGGTTCGGAGATGAGGTAGACCTCCTTCGCGCCCGCCGCGGCGGCCGCGGCGCGCACGGCGCGCCTCTCGATCTCGGTGATCCCGGACGGAACACCGACGATGACCTTCGGCCGTGCCCGAAAGAGACCTTTGGGAAGGATCGACTGGAGGAAGTGGCGGAGCATGATCTCCGCAATGTCGACGTCGGCGATGACGCCGTCGCGCAGCGGCCGGATGGCAATGGTGCCGTCCGGTGTACGCCCGAGCATCCGCTTGGCTTCGAGCCCGATCGCTCGAACGCGCCGGGTGGAGCGATCGAGGGCAACCACGGAAGGCTCGTTGAGGACGATCCCCTCCCCGCGCACCTGGATCAGCGTGTTGGCCGTTCCGAGATCGATTGCAATGTCTGCCACAAGCCTCGCTGCGGTAGTCCGTTTGCCTGAGAGCCCGTCCGGTCACATGACGGGGAGCCGAGCGAGCAGCTCGGTGGAGAGCTCGCACGCAACCGCCTACTGGCCAGGAAGCTAGGGATACGAGCAGCCGGCGACAAGGAGGCGCGGCTCCCCCGTCAGCCGATGGGAGCGGCCAGAATGGCCGTAGCCCACACGGCAGCGCCGCCCCCGATCACGACGCGCAGGTTGTCGTTCAGCCGTAGCGGCAGAAATTCCAGTGTGGCGGCGGCGATACCGCCTACCAACGCCGCCGAAGTAGGAACACCCGGCATCAACATGCCGACGGAAATGCTGGTCAAGCCCCCCGCGGCGGCCCCTTCCCAGCTCTTCCCCCAGCGGGTCGTGTGGTTTCCCCAGCGCTTGCCGATGAGGGCGGCCGCGGCATCACCGAGTGCGCTGTAGAGCATTGCGAGCACGGCGATCGGTCGCGGGAACAGCAGGAACGCCAGCAGATAGGCCACCGCCATGTAGGTGGCACCGGCGACGCCGCGGCGCTCGTGGAAGCGGAGCAGGCGACGGGTCCGGGAGAGGAAATGATAGCGAACCCAGCGCACGCGCAGCCTCGCGATCTCGACGCCGAGGGCGGCGACGACGGTTCCGACGAGCAGTGCCGCAGCGTAGGCGGGCGGAAGAAACCAGACGAGGAGTGGGACGGCAACGCTGCCGACATGAATCAGCTTCCGAGCCAGTTCCGCCCTTCCGCCGAGCGGGTCGCGGCGATGGACCGCGCGCGGCGCTGAGTTCTCGGCCGAAACGGGCCGCCTGGGCTCGCGAACGATATCAGCCTCCGTAGAGGCCGCGGTAGACGGCGATGTTCCGCGTCAGAATCTTCACGTAGTCGCGGGTTTCCCGGTAGGGAATACGCTCGGTGAACAACTCCTCGTCTCCATACTCCGGGAACTCGCGCCAGACCGCGATCCGGGCGGGGCCGGCGTTATAAGCCGAGAACACGGCGGGCAGGGAGCCATCGTGCCGCCGCATCTGCTCCGCGAGGTAGGTCGTCCCGAAATGCACGTTGATCTCGGGTTGATACAGCAGCTCCGTGTCCCACTCAGAAATCCCGGCGCCACGAGCCAGCGCGCTCCCGGTCTCCGGCATGATCTGCATCAGGCCGCGAGCGCCCGCCGGTGAGCTGATACGCGCGGTGAACAGCGATTCCTGGCGTGTCAGCGCAGCGACCACGAACGGATCCAGCCCCCGCTCCCGCGCTTCGGCCTCCAGCAGATCGCGATAGGGTAACGGGTACAGGATGCGGAGCAGCCGCGGGTTCATTCCGGTGGAGGATGCGTCGAGCTGCTGGCCGAGGCGTATCCCATGAATCGCATAGCCACGCTCGTTCAGTGCCTCCGCGAGTGAATACAGCAGAGCCGTATCACCGGCGGCGCGGGTGGAGAGCCGCTGCGCTTCGGCGTCCGCCTCACCGTGGAGACCCGCCTCACGGAGGAGGTCTACCCCGCGCATCCAATCCGCCACCCGTGCCTCGGCCTCCGGGACCACGGGCGGCGCTTCGCTCATCGGGACGGGCCAGTACGGGAGACCGAGGCGGTCGGCCGCGCGGAGGGCGTAATACGAGAGCGGCTCACGCTCCCGCACCGCGCCCAGGCGTTCGGCGCCACGCGCCGCGTCCCCCAACTCCTGATGCGTTCGCCCCGCCCAGTAGGTCGCCTGTAGCCAGCGTTGACCGTCGGGATAGCTGGATCGGTATTCCTCCCAGAGGGCAGAGGCACCCGGCAGGTCCCCGTCCAGAAAGCGTATTCCCGCCAGCCGCATCAGAGCGAGCCCCGCTCGGTCGGTGCCCGCAAAGTTGGTGGCGACAGCTCGGTATGTCGCGGCCGCATCGTTCAACTGGCGGGCATCGTGGGCGAGATCGGCGACCAGGAACAGCCCCTCCGACCCTTCGACGGAGCCGGGGAAGCGTTCGGCGAGCCGCCGGAAGACGCGGAACGCCTGCTGATGATCTCCCGCACGGTACTCGGCTCGGCCGGTGAGAAGCAGCGCCTCACGGGCGAACGCGGCATCCGCCTCGAGCAGCGGCACGAGCGCCGCTCTCGCGCCGCTGTTGTCACCTGCGTTGAAGAGCGCTCGGCCCAGGGCGAGACGCAGCTCATCGCGTTCGGCACCGGAAGTGGTCCCCGCGGCGAGCACGTCCCGGAACCCGTCCGCCGCCCGCCGCGCATTTCCGTGTCGTTCGAATATCCGGGCGATCGCGAGTCGCTCCGCGGTGCTCAGGTCGGGCAGACCCGACATCCGCATGGCAGCCTCGCGCGCCGCAGCGGCCGACGGGGCCGCTTCGATTGCCGCCCAGAGCTCCCGCCGCGCCACCTCCGCTTGATCGTTCTCGAGCGCGATGCGACCCGCCGCAGCGCTGAGCGCCGCCCGCTCACCCGCGGCCTGTGCGTCCGAGCGCAGGGCGATGGCCGCACTGACGGCGCCGGCGAGATCACCGACGGTCTCGTACGCCTCCACCAGCGCCAGTCTGCCCCTTTGTCTCATGCCCGCGTCGGGAGGAAGCTCGCCGATCAGGGCCCGTACGGCGGTCGTATCGCCGCTCTGAGCGAGTGCCTCGGCCGAAAGAACCGACATCCAATCCGCAATATAAGGCGCGTTGCCCCGCACGACGTTCAACGCCGCGGCACCCGACGCCCGTTCGCCCATGCGAAGCAGGACGAGTCCGCGCCTGAGCTCGGCAACTGCTCGTTGGTCCGACCCGTCGTCGTCGCTGAGCGAGAGAAAGCGGTCGTACGCTTGCAGCGCCTCCGACAGCGAATCCTCCTCGTCGCGTGCCCGGGCTAGCCAGTACCAGCCCTCGCCATCGGCAACTCGGTCGAGCCAGGGCTGCCCCTCGAGGTACCCGCGTGCCGCCCCCCACCCCCCCCACTGCGCCTCCGCCCGGGCCGCGAGAAGCACCGTCTCCGGCGGCGGATCGACGAGCCCGTTCAGGTAGCTTCTGAGCGCGCGCGCCGCCCGCCACGATCGACCCTCCCCGAGGAGGTCGGAGATTTCAGCCGGTATGGGGCCGGTGACGATCGTGTCGCGGCCGACCTGAACGGATTGTGGAGCCGCGAGCATGGCGACTCCCGCGTCCTCGCGCCCCATCGACAACGCAGCCCCGACGATCACTGCGATCATTCCAATCATGACGACCAATTGTCTCCTCGACATTTCGATCCGGCGGCTGAAATCCTCCGTTACCCTCTGCGGTGCGGGGCACGATTCAGGCCTGGTGGCGTTCGAGACGATGCAGGAGGTGCTCGGATCGAGCGGCGGGATGTTGGGATCGGCCGGACCGCGGGGGATGCCAGCGCCGGCAGCCTCGACGCGCGTGGGGCTCGATTCAGGATGACGCCTCGCGAGCACCTGCGAAACGAAGGCGGGCCACCGCCTGGTGGCCCGCCTTCGTTCCGTCCGTCACGCTACCCGATGGTAGAGCTTATCGGGCGGCTGCGCCGCGCCGCATCTCCATCTCGTGCAGGTGATCGATCGTACGCTGCGCCGACTCTTCCATGTCGATGACGAGTCGGTCGATCTTAGCGACGAAGTAGTTGTGGGCGATGCTGACCGGGATCGCGATCGCGAGACCGGATGCCGTCGTGATCAGCGCCACCTTGATGCCGCCCGCTACCGTGGTGGCCTCGACCTCGCCCGCCAGCTCGATCGCCTGGAAGGCCTGAATCATTCCGATGACCGTCCCGAGGAAGCCGAGGAGCGGTCCGACGGTGGAAACGGTGGCGAGAACGACCAGCCCCTTTTCGAGCTTCGCCATCTCGATCATACCGGAGTTCTCGATCGCCTTGATGACCCGTTCCGTGCCCTCTTCATGCCGGCGCAGGCCCTCGGAGAGGATGCGCCCAGCGGGTGTGTTCGACGTCTCGGCAGCTTCGACGGCTTCGGCGATCCGGCCTTCAGCGACGAGTTCGTCGATGGTCCGCAGCGTCTTGCGGGTACGCGCGCTCTTCGCGGTCAGGTCGATCAGCTTCCAGACGATGACCACCATGGCGATGAGGAACGCCGCCGCAAGGAAGTACATCATGAAGCCGCCGCCCTCCCAGATGTCGGCGACCTGCTCCTGGAAGGTCAGATCGGGTGCCTCCAAGCCGGGGAGCTGCAGTAGAGCGAGGGAAAAGATCGAGCTCAAGGTTGGCCTCCAGGGAAACGGATTCGGCGCGACGGGAGGTGCCGCGCCAAAGAAGTGACGTTATGGCGAAGATTGGCTTGGAACATATCCGGGCGCTGGGAACGTGTCAAGTAACGTCCTGCGTACCCGTTTAGCCACTCTCTTGCCGCTCACCGCACACAGCGGGCGGAGAACTATGCACGCAATGTCTTAGCTGCGCAAGGGGGAAGACGGCAGGGGAAGACGGCAGGGAATAGGGAATAGGGAATAGCCCGCACGCAGGTGCGGCGTCGCCTGCAACGCGTCCGGAGGGATCGTAGGGGCGTTGGAGGCTATTCCCTATTTGCCGCCGTCCCCTCCCGTGCCTGCCCCCAGCGGGACCTTGATGCAGGCGGCGTAATGACCACCGCCCTTGTCCGCGAGCGGCGGGACGATCTTGGCGCAGTCGGCATCCTTGAGCGGATGGTGGCAGCGTGGATGGAAGGGGCAGCCGCTCGGGGGGTTCGCCGGCGACGGCACGTCGCCCTGCAGCACGATCCGATTGTGCTTGCGGCCGGGTTCGGCGATCGGGACGGCCGAGAGCAGCGCCTCAGTGTACGGCATCAGCGGATTGCGGTACAGCTCGTCGCGCGTGGCGATCTCGACGAGGCGCCCCAGATACATCACTGCGACGCGGTCACTGATGTGCTCCACGACCGAGAGGTCGTGAGCGATGAACAGGTAGGTCAGGTTGAATTCGTCCTGGAGGTCCTGCAGCAGGTTGATGACCTGCGCCTGGACCGAGACGTCCAGCGCCGAGACCGGCTCGTCGCAGACGATGAGCTCCGGTTCCACGGCCAGTGCCCGGGCGATGCCGATCCGCTGCCGCTGTCCTCCGGAGAACTCGTGCGGGTAGCGTACCGCGTGCTCGGCCCGCAGGCCGACGATCTCGAGGAGCTCGCCGACCCGACGATCGGCCGCTGAGCCCGACGCGAGCTTGTGGACGGTCAGCACCTCGCGCAGCGTGTCGCCGACGGTCAGGCGCGGGTTGAGCGAGGAGAACGGGTCCTGGAAGACGTACTGCGCCTGGCGGCGAAGGCGCCGCAGCTCGTCGCGCGACATCGAGAACACCTCCTCGCCGCCGAACTGCACCGTCCCCGCGGTGGGCTCCTCCATTCTCAGCAGTGTACGCCCCGTGGTCGTCTTCCCGCAGCCGGACTCGCCTACCAGGCCCATCGTCTCGCCCTTCCTGAGGTGGAAGGAGACGCCGTCGACGGCCTTCACGTCTCCAACGTGGCGGGAGAAGAAGCCTTTGTGGATCGGGAAGTACTTCTTCAGTTGCCGCACGACGAGCAGCGCGTCGCCGGGCGGCTCGACGTCCTCCGGAGTCTGGCCACGAAGGTCGCTATCCCCCTTCGCCGGAGGGAGAGGTTTGTCTTCGCCCGGCTCGGGAATGCGGGCGACGTCGCGCAGGTTTGCGTCGCCCGTACTGACGCTACCGATCGGGGTACGACCCTCGGGACTGCTCATCGGGTCTCCTCACCCTGGCGGCCGGCACGGGCCTTGTCTTCGAGGTCCGGGTCGCCCGCGGCCGGTGTGGCGGCGCCGGTGCCCGTAAGCGCTCCCTGAGGCGTGAAGCCCCCGGTCTCGCGTCTCACCTGCTCCCGCCGCTCGGGATGTTCCACCAGCCAGCACTTGTTCTTGCGACCTGGCCCCAGCTCGAAGAGCGGCGGCTCTTCCCGCTCGGTCTTCTCCCAGCCGTACGGGCACCGGTCGTGGAAGCGGCACCCGCTCGGCCATTCGGTGGGACTGGGCACCACGCCGGGAATCACCGCCAGCCGTTCTGCCGAGGTGCCGAGACGCGGGATCGACCGCAGCAGCCCTTCCGTGTACGGATTCTGCGGATTCTTGAAGACATCCTCCACCGGCCCCTCCTCGAACACCTGACCGGCGTACATGACGATGACGCGGTCGCAGGTCTCGGCGACCACGCCCAGATCATGCGTGATCAGGACGATCGCCATGCCGAGCTCCTCCTGCAGGCGATTCAGCAGCTCCAGGATCTGCGCCTGGATGGTCACGTCCAGGGCGGTCGTCGGCTCGTCGGCGATCAGCACCTTGGGGTCGCACGCCAGCGCGATCGCGATCATCACGCGCTGCCTCATCCCCCCTGAGAGCTGATGCGGATACTCGTCCACCCGCTGCTCGGGGATGGGGATCCCGACCAGCTTGAGCATCTCGATCGCGCGCTCCCGCGCCCCCCGCTTGGAGAGTCCCTGATGCAGCCGCAACGACTCCATGATCTGATCGCCGACCTTGAAGACGGGGTTCAGCGAGGTCATCGGCTCCTGGAAGATCATCGCGATGTCGTTGCCGCGGATCTGGCGCATGCGCTGCTCCGTCGCGGTCGCGAGATCCTCCACGCCACGCTCCCCCCGGAACTCGATCCGAGATCCGGGCTGGATCTCGCCCGGCGGCGTCGGAATCAGGCGCATCGCCGAGAGCGCCGTCACCGACTTGCCACTGCCCGACTCCCCCACGATGCCGAGCGTCTCGCCGGGATTGACGTGGAACGAAACGCCGTCCACGGCGCGCGCGACGCCCGCGTCCGTGTGGAAGTAGGTCCGGAGGTCGGTGACTTTGAGTATCGGGTCGGGCATAGAGAGCTATCGGCTATCAGCTATCGGCTATCAGCGAACGGCATCCAGTCCGCGGACTGATAGGCGATAGCCGATAGCTTCTGTTCATGTTCTCAGTCGCGGGTCCAGCGCATCCCGCAGTCCATCACCCAGCAGGTTGAACGCCGTGACGGTCACGACGATGGCCAGGCCGGGGAAGGTCGAGATCCACCAGGCGGTGAGCAGCGAGTCACGTCCGTCGTTGATCATGTTCCCCCAGCTCGGGGTCGGCGGCTGCACGCCGAGGCCGAGGAAGGAGAGGGCCGCCTCGACCAGGATGGTGTTGCCGATCCCCAGCGTCGCGTAGACGATCACGGGGGCCAGGGTGTTGGGCAGTATGTGCCGCACGATGATGCGGCTGTCACTCATCCCGAGCACCTTGGCCGCCTGGATGAACTCGCGTTCGCGCAGTGACAGCACCTCGCCGCGAACGATCCGCGCGACGCTCATCCAGCCGGTCAGGCCCAGGACGATGACGACCAGCCAGATCGACGGCTCGAACAGGGCGATGATGACGATCAGCAGGACGAGGCGTGGAAAGGACAGCATCATGTCGGTGAAGCGCATCAGCACCGTGTCCGTCCACTTGCCGAAGTAGCCTGCCACCGCCCCGACCGCCCCGCCGACGAGCACGCCCAGGCCGACCGCGATGAAGCCGATCGTGAGGGAGATCCGCGCGCCGTACAGGGATCGTGAGAGGATGTCCCGCCCGAACTTGTCGGTCCCCATCGGGTGCGAGAACGAGGGCGATTGATAGCGGGTCAGGACGATGTCGCCCTGCGCCGTCGGATCGTAGGGCGCGATCAGGGGCGTCAGCAGGGCGACGGCGTACAGCACCAGCATGACCGCGAGGCCGACCATCGCGAGCCGGTTACGCCGGAAGTGCCGGCTGGCGATCGCCCACTGCGAGTCGCCATGGCGCCGCGCGGGCCGCCGAGCGCGGACCACCAGATCGTACATTGCGCCGCCCCAGACCATTGCGATCAGTACGGCGAGGGTGGCGACCGCGGCGATCCCGTCGATCGGCATCCGCGGCCCGGTGAACACGCCCACGATCCGGCTCCAGGCCAGGTAGGCGGCGCTCAGGAGCGCGCCCCAGGTCAGGGCGAGGAGCATTCCCGCCACCCATTCGCCCCGGGCGATATGACCCCCGCCGGGCAGCACGCCCGAGAGCACGAGGTGCCCGGTGGAAACCGGCCCACGAGCGGCGGTCCCGGCCGCGGGGACCTCCCCCGAGATCGGCTCGGGCGCCGAAAACTCTGTATCTGCGGGTGCTCGAACCATAGCGGTCACCTCACGTCGAACAGCGGTTGCGGCCCCATCTCAGGGCACATTCTCAATCGGTGCGGATACGCGGATCGACCACCGCGTACAGAACGTCGGCGATCAGATTCCCCAGCACGACCAGCGCGGCCGCGATGAAGCTCGTCGCCATCACCAGCGGGTAGTCGCGCTGGAAGATCGAATCGACGATCAGCCGCCCCATCCCCGGCCACGCGAAGATCGTCTCGATCAGCACCGAGCCGGACAGCAGGTAGGGGAGGTAGAGGCCGAGCAGCGTAACGATCGGGATCAGAGCGTTCCTCAGCGCGTGCTTGAAGATCACCGTCCGTTCCGAGAGCCCCTTCGCCCGAGCGGTCCTGATGTAGTCCTGGTGAATGACCTCGAGCATGGAGCCCCGCATGTACCGGGCGATACCGGCGGCGCTGCCGATCCCGAGCGCCAGCGCCGGCATCGCCATGTGCATGAACCGATCGCGGATCTGCTCGCCGGCCGACATGAACTCGTACCCGACGCTCGTCATCTGCGAGGCCGGGAACGTCAGGTCCCATCCCCACTGGCTCGCCTTGAGGCTGAAGATCAGAATCAGCATCAGAGCCAGCCAGAACGACGGCATCGAGTAGAAGAAGAGCGCGAGGAAGGTGAGGACGTTGTCGGCGATCGAGTACTGCCGCACCGCCTGGAGGATCCCGATCAGCATGCCCAGGGCGAAGATCATGATGATCGCCACCAGCATGAGCTGAACGGTGTTCCAGAGGACTCCCGGGAGAATCTCGGCGATCGGGCGCATCTGCCCGAACGAGTAGCCGAAATCGCCCTGCGCGAACGAGGCGAGCCAGCGGAAGTAGCGGATGTGGAGCGGCTGGTCCAGCCCGAGGTTGCGCCGCATCTGCTCGATGACCTCCGGCGCCACGTTCGGATTGAAGTAGCGGGCGGTGGGGTCGCCGGGCGCGATGTTGATGATGAAGAAGATGAGCGTCAGGATCCCCAGCAGCAGCGGGATCGCCCCCAGGAGCCGACGAAGCAGGTAACCGATCACGTCGGAAAGCTCCCGACGCGAGGGGCTTCCGATCCGGCCATCGCTGCCGGACGGTCAACGGCGAGAGACCCGCGGCAACCGGCCCGACGGCGGCCTCGGCTCCGGATTATGTGGGTTCGGTTCGGCATCTCGTGAGTGCAGATCCGTAGCATTGGCTAAGGATTACCAGCGTATTCGGCAGGTGGCGGCGGCACGGTGCTCGACTCGCGTCCCCTGGAGCCCCATGCACGGAGCCACGCTGTCGGACCCGGAGGACGTTCAGGCAGCTCGCCGCATGAGCGTACCAACAGCTACGCCCGCCGCGCGACGTCGCGGCGGGCGTAGCTTCCGCAGAAATCGGACCGACCACCGGCTTTACCGGCTGGATCGGCCCTCGATCTTCCAGCTCAGCGAAGGTTCTCCGGGATCCACCACTCCCAGGTATTCTGATAGGGACCGTAGGTGTCGATCCGGGGGCCACGGAGCCTGTTGTTCACGCCGTCGACGCTGTCCATGTAGTAGAGCCACGTATAGGGCTGGTCCTCGACGATCGCACTAGCGGCGTCACGCCAGAACGGACTCGCAGCTTCGTAGGTCGGCTGCTGTCGCGCCTGATCCATGAGCCGGACAACGTCCGGATCTTCGTAGCCGGTGAAATTGAAGGGGGAATCGGGCGACCAGATCGGCGTCATCGTCAGATCTGGAGACAGCCCCACGCTCCAACCGCCGAGGGCCGCCTCGAAATTACCCGTGGCCAGATTGTCGTTCATCGTGTTGAACTCGACGATCCGCAACTCGACGTCGACGCCGAGGCGGCTCCATTGCTGTTCGAGGATCTGCGATACGTCCGCTCTGCGCTGATTACCCGAATTGGTGATCAGCGTGAACTGGAACGGCTGACCGTCACGGTCGAGCACGCCGTCGTTGTTCGTATCCGCCCAGCCGTGGGATTCCAGGATGCTACGCGCCTGGTCCGGATCATACGGGAGCGGCGCTTGGGCATCGGGATCGTAGAGGCCTTCGAAGATCGGGGCGAACGGCCCACCCGCGGGGACGGCGAACTCATCCATCTGCAGAGCCGCGATCATCGCTGGCACATCGACCGCCAACCCGAGTGCCCGTCGGACCTCCGGATTGGCGAATGGCTCGAACTGTTCCGGATTGTAGGCGACGTAGTCGTAAAACCGCTTCTCCTCTCGCTCCAGCCGAACATGTGGCGCTTGAGACCGGATGCGGGGCACCTGGTCGAAGGTGATGCCCTGAAGGAAATCGGCGTTTCCGGTCTGTAGCTCCACCAGCCGCGTGTTTAGATCCGGAACGACTCTGAAGACGAGCTGATCGAGGTAAGGCTGGGGTTCGAACTCGGGATTGGGTATGAGCGTGATGCTCTGGCCCCGTTCCCAGTTGTCGATCATGAACGGCCCGCTGACGACCAGGTTCCCGTCCGCAGGATTTCGTAGAGTCGGATGATTGATGATCTCGCCGGGCGGGGTGTCGCCAAAGATATGCTCCGGGATCGGCGGGAGCGCCGCATGGGTGAGCATCTCAGGATGGCGCCGCGAGTAGTGGAAGACCACTGTCGAGTCGTTCTCCGCCTCCACGCTGTCGATAAGCTCGACATAACTCTGCATGGGCGAAGCAAGCGCCGGATCCCCGAGAATACTGTAGCTGAACACGATGTCGTCCGCCGTCAATGGCTCCCCGTCCGACCACGTCACGTCCGGTCGCATGTGGAAGCGGAGCGAAGCGGAGTCCGGCCCCACATACTCGTAGCTACGTGCGATCGCCATCGGGCTCTCTTCGGCGGTCTTGAAGACGAGCCGGCCGTCCTCCCAAGCACCCCGCAAGAGCTCCATGAACATGACGTCGCCACCGAGATTGCCATCGATGGTTCCCTGCGCGAGCATCGATAGCGGAATAGTCATGTCCGCGCCGATCAGCACGACGGCCGTTCCGCCATCCGTCGGCTCGCCGAACTCCTCGTCCTGCGGAGCCGATGCGTCGGGGGCATCACCACCACAGCCACCCACCATGATCAGGATTGCGAGCGCAGGCACGAGCCTGCTCAGGGTCTTGGTCGCGTTCATTTATCTCCAGTCCGTTCCGTCGCGAGCCCGCCGTCGGTGGCGGGGAGGTCTCCTGCAAAGTATAGGTCGAGGCGGTCAGGTGCTTGAATTTGGCCGCGGCGGCTCGGGCATTGGGTCTTCCCCGCGAATGCCTCATCCCGCAAGCGGGTCTTCCCCGCGAATGCCTCATCCCGCAAGCGGGTCTTCCCCGCGAATGCGGGGATCCAGTACGATAGCGACGAGTATGACCAGGTCCCCATCGTACTGGATTCCCGCTGCGCGGGAATGACGGAGGCGGCTCAGCGGGCACCTGACGCCGAGATGATGGCTCCTTGGGTTCCGATCCCCGCTGGGTCCTACTCCGGCGTCTCGGCGGCG
>JBBDRL010000064.1:0-5884 GCA_040905505.1 Gemmatimonadota bacterium
ACGAAGGACTGCTTCGTCCATCACACCGCGATCCAGATGCAGGGCTTCAAGAGCCTCGCGGAGGGTGAGCGGGTCGAGTTCGACATCGTGGAGGGCCAGAAGGGTCCTGCGGCGGAGAACGTCGTACGCCTCGACTGAAGAAGCTCGAGTCCGTGAAGAAGGCCGCCCCGCCACGGGGGCGGCCTTCTTTCGTTTTCGGTTATTCCAGCGCGAGAGAAGCCGCTCGAGCCAGGAGGGTTCTTACTTCTCGAGATCCGTATGCGGCGGCGCTGGGCGCCGATTGCGACGAGGACCTACGCCACGGCGCACCCGGCGCCGAGGGTCTGTGAGCTGATCGCCGCTGTGTAGCCGCCCGCCGCCATACGTTCCCGATCGCCGCAGGAGGAGCCTAACACGTTGCAATCATGGCATTTGACTTGCTGGCAGGATGGGCGACGGACCAGCATATGACGTTTATGACGATGAACCTGATGACCTCACGGCCGGGGATCCGGCCAGAGTGGGGGGAACAGAGACTACGGTACAGCATCCTCCGGGCGGTCTACGATCGCACCGAGGGACGCGTCGATCGCCCCGTGACCGGCTCCGAGATCGGTGCGATGCTGAATCTTCGTTACGAGGACCTCTACCGGGTGGTCCATTTCCTCGAATACAACGGTTATCTCGCGTACCTCGGTTCGGGGCCACGCGTGAGTATCACTGATCAGGGCGTGCGCTACATCGAGGATCTGGCCGATCGGCGCCGTACGATACGCGAACCCGAATGGCAGTTCGCCTACCGCGGCTCGCGCGGCACATCTCGCGAGCCCACGCGTCAGGACACCGATTCGGACGCCTCGCCGACGGCGGGGGGAGGCACCGGGGTGACGGGAACCGCCGCCGCCACATCACCGGCGAAGCGCGCGACCAGCACGCCGGACATGAACTGACCGGTGGCGTTCGCGAGCGTCTTGAACATATCGGGAATGGCGTCGACCGCGATCAGAAGCCCTAGCGCCTCAACGGGTAGACCGATCTGGGTGAAGACGGGCGCGATCAGGAGCATCCCGGCGCTCGGGATGCCCGGCACCGCGAAACTCAGCAGGATGGCGGCAACCGCGACCGTCAGAAGCTCAGGTGGGCCGATTGGCACGCCGTAGAGAAGAGCGGTGAAGATCGCCAGTCCCGTCCAGTTCACGGGGCCATGGGGCTTGAAGCTGGACACGGCCAGCGGAAGCACGAAGCCGCTGATCTGGGATGGGAGCCCGAGTGTCGCGGTCGCGCCTTCCACCTGAGCCGGTAGCGACGCAAGAGACGATCGTGAGGTGAACCCGACGACCTGCGCCGGGAGCACCGCCCGTGCGAGCGCTGCCGGTGAAACCCCGCCGACGACGACGGTGATCGCGAACAGCATCCCGACCAGCACGAGCATCGAAAGCGCCGTCACCCCGATGTAGTAGCCGATCGCTCCGGCGGCAGCGAGACCCATTCGGCTCGCAACGCCGAGCGAGAGGGCGAACACCCCGATCGGGGCGACGGCGAGCACCCACCGCACCACCACGAGCATGGCGTCACCGATCGCGCGGAAGAAGCTCGTGACCGATGCGCGATCGGCCGGCTTGACCCGGGTCAGCGCCAGGCCGAACACCAGAGCAAAGATCACGAGCGGAAGCATCGACCCATCGGCTGCCGCTCTGATGGGGTTGATCGGCACCAGTTCCACCAGCCATTGCGCGTAGCCCGGCATCTGCTCCAGCCCCTGGACGGTGCTCTCGGACATGCTCGCCGCGCTCTCCCGCAGCGCCGCCGTCGTCGCGGCGTCGATCGAGAGACCCGAGAACAGGAACGGGACGAGGGTCAGCCCGATCACGCCCGAGACCAGTAGCAGAAGCACCCACGTCGCGAGTGAGCGCCCGCCGATCCGGCCGACCGCGCGGAGGTCGGCGATGGAAGCGACCCCGACGACCAGCAACGACACGACCAGCGGCACGACGACCATCCGCAGCGCGTTTATCCAGAGCGTCCCCACGGGCTCGATGACGGATACCAGTGCCAGCAGTGCCGGGTTCGGAACGGCCGCCACGACCACTCCAGCGCCGAGGCCGAGGACGAGCGCGAGGAGAACGAGTCTGGAATGGGGCATCGAAGATCGCGAGAGAAGGGGGAGGGGAAGGCGACGTACAGTTCACAAGATCCGGCCGCGACCACGGCCGAGTCAAGACTCCGTCGTCAGGGGCCGGGAGGACTGCCCGTTCCCGCACGACGGCGATAGAGCCGTTTCAGCCAGCCGCGGCTGAACAGGACGAGGAGAATCACCGCGAGCGCGAGGGCGACCGCACCGGCGGTTTCGCCCCAGGCTCCGGCGATCTGCCGCCAGCCCTCGCCCGCCAGGAAGCCGCCGCCGATGTAGATCGTGCCCCAGAGCAGGACCCCCAGAAAATCGAAGACAAGGAACTTCCCCCAGCCGATCTCCGTTCTCCCTGCGAACCAGGGCATCATGGTGCGGACGAAGGGGATCCCGCGGGCCGCCGAAATGCCGAACAGCCCGCGAGTCCGCACCAGCTTCTCCGTGCGCTCGATCGCGGCGGCCCAGACGCGGGCGATGTCGCCCCGTGGGGGCGGGCGCACGGCGGGCGCGAACCAGCGGCCGATCACGAATCCGAGCTGATCGCCCAGCAGCGCTCCGAAGAACGCCGCCGCCACCACCTCCGCCGGGTCAAAGACACCGCGCGATGAGAGCATCGCCGAAAAAGCGATGAGCGCCCCAACGGGTAAAATCAGCCCCGCGAACACGGCGGTCTCCAGCAGGCAGACGAGGAACAGGAGCCCGGGGCCGAGCCGGACAAGGTGCGTCGACAGCCAGCCCAACAATTCCGATTCGAACATTCAGAAGGCCGCGGGCGGAGGGATGGTGCCGAACCCCGGCTCGGCCGGAGGGGCGCGCCGGGAGCAGGTTCGCCGGGAAGGTACGGCTCCTCCCGCTGGCAGACAACTTGCCCAACGCCCTCCATCATGCACCGACGACACCGACCCTACTGGCTCTCCACCGGGACCGAGACGTGCCTGATCTGCACCCACGCCTACGTGCTCCAGATGGAGTACCGGTGCGTCGCGTGTGATCGGGGCCTTTGCGAGCAGTGCGCGGTCATCGTCCGCCCCGCGCTGGCCGTCTTCTGCGTCGAGTGCCACACCGTCGAGGCGGCGAGCTGATGGCCGCCCGAGCGATCTGGAAGGGGCGGATACGCTTCGGCTCGGCCGACGTGCCGGTAAAGCTCTATTCGGCCGTCCAGGACCGCTCGGTGCATTTCCGCCTGCTCGACGCCAAGCGTAAGGAGCCTGTCAAGCAGCGCATGATCGACCCTGCGACTGGAGACGTGGTGGATTACGGCGAGGTGCGTCGCGCGTTCCCCGTGGAAGAAGGTGAGCTCGTGGTCCTCGACGAGGACGAGCTCGCGTCGCTCGAGCCGGAGCCCTCGCGCGACATCGAGATCACGCGCTTCGTGCCCTCCGAACAGATCACGCACCAGTGGTACGACCGGCCGTACTACCTCGGCCCCGACGGGCAGGACGAGTCGTATTTCGCGCTGGCCGCTGCACTGCGAAAGCGGCCTCGCGAGGGCGTCGCGCGCTGGGTGATGCGGAAGAAGGAGTACGTCGGGGCGCTCCGGGCAGAGGGCGACTACCTCGTCCTGATGACGTTGCGGAACGCCGGCGAGGTCGTCCCCGCATCGGCGCTCCAGCCGCCGGGCGGCCGCGCGCTCGATCAGCGCGAGCTGAAGATGGCCAGGCAGTTGATCTCCACCATGGAGGACGACCTCGACATCGCCGCGTACAGGGACGAGTATCGCGATCGAGTCCTCGAGCTGATCGAGGCCAAGGCGGCGGGCAAGGTCGTGAAATTCCCGAAGGCTCCGACTCGGAAGATCGAGAAGTCGCTCACCGACGTCCTCGAGCGTAGTCTGGCGGAAGCCGAAAAGAGGAGGGCAAGTGCCTGAAGCCGACGGCGACTCCGATGCTGTCTCGACGCGCCCGTTCTGGTCGGGGACCATCACCTTCGGCCTGGTCAGCGTGCCCGTCAATCTGCTCCCTGCAAACCGCTCGCAGGGCGTCTCGCTCCGGATGGTGTCTCCCGAGGGTAATCCCCTCTCCCGCCGCTACTTCTCGCCGCAGGACGACCGCGAGTTGTCCGCCGACGAGATCGTTCGGGGCTACGAGGTCGAGGAGGGTAGCTTCGTGGTGCTGGACGACGACGAGCTCGAACGCCTCGCGCCCGAGCGCACGCGCGACATCGATCTGCGTGTCTTCGTACCCGTCGGCCAGATCGACCCCATATACTTCGAACGCGCGTACTACCTCACGCCGGCCGGCGGATCCACCAAGGCCTACCGACTTCTCGCGCACGCGATGGAGGAGGCCGAACGGGCAGGCATCGCGACCTTCGTCATGCGCGCCAAGGAGTATCTCGTCGCGATTCTGGCGGAGAACGGGATCCTGCGGGCCGAAACCCTGCGCTTCGCCGACGAGGTCCGCACCCCGGCTGACGTCGGACTACCCGACCCGATCGAGGCGCCCGCCGGACAGGTGAGGCAATTTGAAAAGGAGATCGAGAAGCTCTTCGAGAAGCGAATGGACACGGCGGACCTGGTCGATACGTCGGCCGAAAGGCTCCTGAACCTCGTCGAGCAGAAGCGGGGTGCCGGTGAGGACCTCGTGCGGCCCGAGGCGAAGGCGGACGAAAGTCGCGACGTGATAGACCTCATGCAGATGCTCCAGCGGAGCCTTCGAGGAGGGGAGCCCGCGAAACCGCCCCAGCCGAATGGCGGTGGGGATCTCTCCGACAAGTCGAAGGCCGAACTGTACGAGCGGGCCAAGACGCTGGATATCCCCGGTAGGAGCGGGATGAGCAAGGACGAGCTCGCCGAGGCGATCAGGCGCGCCGGGTAGACGCCGCTACCGCCGAACGCCCACGAGTCCATCCGGTCCGGACTGGACGGGCAGATCGCGCGCGCTCCAATCGTGCCATGATCCGTCGTACAGATACGTGTCGTACTCGAGCAGCCGCGAGACGAAATAGGCCATGCTGGCCCGCATTCCGATGAAGCAGTAGACCACGATCCGGCGGTCCGAAGCTGCGCCCGCGGCGTCGAACCGGGTGCGAAGCTCAGCTTCGGGCAGCAGGCGCGGATCCTCTCGCGAGTGGGTCAGCTCCTCCCAGTAAAGGTGCCGCGCCCCCGGGATGTGTCCGGCCAGATAGCGGCCTTCATTCCCGCCGTCCTCGCCGGTGTACTCGTCCAATGGCCGCGCATCGATCAACACCGTCTGGGGATCGTCGAGCCGATCGAGAATCCAGTCGGCGCCCACGATCCGGTTCGGCTCCGGCCGCACCGTGAGGCTCCCCCGCGATACGTCCACGTCTGACGTCGATTCGGACAGCCCCGCAGCACGCCAGGCGCTCATGCCTCCATCCAGCATGCCCACCCGATCGCCCAGCCCGAGGTAATCGAGCGTCATCCATGCCCGCGCCGCCGACAGAGGGGCGCCGTAGACGACGATGCGGTTGCCATCATTCACGCCAGCCTCTTCGAAGGCGGCTTCCAGCGCGTCGACCATTGGCATTTCCACGGGTAGTCCATCCACCTCGATCGCGATCTGCTGGTAGGGCAGGAATACCGCACCGGGTATGTGCCCCTCCGCATACCCCTCACGACGCTGATCTACCTGTAGCACCACCAGGTCGGGCTCGCCGAGCCGGTCCGCTACCCATTCCGCGCTCACGAGCATCGGTATGGCCCGCGCCGGAGCCTGTCCCGCCAGCGGCGGAATGGCTAGGACGGTCAGCATGGTGAGGAGAACGGGAACCTGGCGCATGGTAGGAGGAGGATTCAGGATTCAGGATTCAGGATTC
>JBBDRL010000065.1:0-32357 GCA_040905505.1 Gemmatimonadota bacterium
TTTCCGGTCTTCGTTAACAGGGGCGCGTGAGCGATCACGCTTCTTCAAGGACTAGATGAGCTGGTTCGCGAAGTCCTCACCAACATGATCGAGGCGTGCGAGCAGGCCGAAGCGGAAGCGGAAGCCGAAGAGGCCGTCTGACGATGCCGAAGGCGAGTCGGGTTCAAGTCGCGGACGTATAGCACGAGCTGATCGGGGGAGCACTCGCCGACATCGGCGCGCTACTCCATGTCCTACAGACTGACCGGCTCCCTCGCATTCCCGCCGTGTCCGCCTTCCTGGAGCTCTATCTGGCTGCACAGGTGGTCGCCGACTTGACCGCCGCCGGCCGCACTCGGGAGCGCCCCATCGAGGCCGCGGCTACTGAGCTACGCATCCCCGCCGAGACACTGCGCTCCCGAATCAAATCCGCCCGAAAAAAGGCGCTAATTGGGTCATAATCTAACCTACCGACCGCCGCGAGATCGCGTAGCTTCGGAGTAGAACCTGCACCCAATAGAGGAACCCTGGATATGCCGACGCAGCAAATCCCCCACCTCTCCGATTACCCGGAATACGCCGAAGCTGCCGCGCTGCGCGACCGGATCGCCGCGGAGTTCCGCCGGGTCCGCCGCCGCAAGGATGAGCTGCGAGCAAGCCACCCCCGCCCTGCGTCCCAGATCCCCATCGACTCGCTGCGCGGTGGCGAAGTGAACGCCGAAACCTCGCCTTCGAGCTGGCGGGAAGAAATGCAGCAGCTCGGCGAGCGGGTAGCGGACGCCCTGGAGAAGCGGGGCACCCTAAGCGGTGACGATGTACGGCGCCTGATCGCAGGCGAGCCGCTGAGGAGCCGAAGATTCAGCCGGCAGGGGTTCGGGAGATTGGCGCCTAACCTCGCTAGTCCCGGCAAAGCGTTTCCCGCGCTTCCCCTGCTGGCTTTGACATAGATCGCACGAACCTCGATAACGCCGACCATGACCCCGCCGAACATCCGGGACACCCGTTGTGACATCGCGCGGCCGGACTCCCTGGCGGCACGGCTGAGAGGTGTGGAGTCACTCGCTTTCCGTATCGTGTTGGAGGTTGGCACGCGGCGCAAACTTGAGAGACAGGGGTTGGGGAAGGCGCCGCGAATACCAGACCCGTAAAGCGCACCCCCCGCCGCGCTCCCCCTGACTCTCGACATTTCCGACAAGGAACCATGTCTCTGATCTTCGCCCTCGCCGACCCTGATCTAGCATTTCTCGCATTCGACCGCCGTATCTGGACGCGGACGGCGGACTCCGAAGGCTTCACGCCGGACAGGCCGACGAAGGTGTTTCCGCTTCGAGACGGCTGGATCTCACACACCGGCAACGCGACTGCCGGCGACCATGCAATTGCGCACGTTCTCGATATGAAAGCCGACAACCCGAAGCTCAAAGTCGAGCTCCGCCGCCGGCACGAACAGAAGAACCGCGCCATCCTCCGTGACCTGCCGCACCTGGAAGGCACCGACATTGGCTCGACGTTCATCGTCATCGCTACGGCTCCCGCATCGGTCGGCTTCGGCACTGGTATTCTCGCCATCGGCGCGCCGAGCGGGATGATCCGCCCCGGCGATCGGCAGGTGACTTGGCCGCCCGGCATCCGCAGGGCAAGCTCATCTCGAAGTACGCTCCGCAGGTCGAGGCGTACCGCTCGGCAGGCGAACGCATCCGGGGCGCCGCGGCGTTGCTACAGGAGGCGGCAGACCGAACCGGGTACGTGAGCGAGGGGGTCACGTTCGGCATCCTCGCACGGCGGGGCCGCGGGTTGGCTCAGTTCTTCATAAAAGGCGAGAGCGCCGAGATCGCGGAGCTATCAGATCAAGAGATCCGCGACAGTTTCAGACCGCCGCCGAACGTGGAAGTCAGGAGGGTGACAGCGTGAATGGAGGGAGCTGATCCAGCGCCTGGAACTCATCGACGGGCACCATCGGGTCGAGCACGAGCCTGACCCGGCAGCTCGAGATCGAGGTTGAGGACGGCACCGACGACGTCTTCGAGTGGCGGGTTGCCTACACGGACGAAGGAGGCAACAGCGTCACGATCGGCGACGTTATCCAGCTCGCGAATCTGCAGAGCGTCACCAAGTCCCTGCGTATCCCCTTCACGAGCATACAGCCGCAGACGAGCGGCACGGCCTGGAGTGCCGACGGCGGGAACGATGGATACCTGCACCCGGGCACTACGGCTCCCGCGACCTTCAACGCCTCCGCAGTCCTCCCCATCGGCGTGGTGCTCGACTACATGCGCGTCCGGGGATACCGGGAAACAACTAACGATGCCGTTTCATTCGCCGGGTGGCGCGTGCCGGACGGCGGCACGCCGCAGAACATCGCGCCGATTCAGACGCACAGCACGACCGGCTGGCAGACGCTCGAATATGGCGTCGACCACACGACCGAAGATGACGAGATCTACTTCGCCGTGATTATCCTGAACCCTGACGCGGCGGCCGACGATGCGCGCGTTCAGTACATGGAGCTGGAATACACGGTGGGAAGCTACGCCCGAACCTACTGAATCATGCCGAACGAACGCACGCAAAGCCTGATCGCCAAAGTGGCGAGCCCGAAGCACGCCAGCAAGATGGACATCGTCACGGCCGTCGAGGCGATGGTGCCGGTCCTGACCCGCGCCTCGCCCGAAGCGATGGAAGTCCGCAGCCTTTCACAGCTCGCGCACCTGGCGGAGCAGGATGCCGTCGTAAAGGGGAAGCTGGAGCCCTACTGGCAGACCGCCGGGGCGATACAGCGGGAGGTGGCGAACGCAGAGAAAGCTATCCGGCGGATCGCCAACCTCTTCGAGCAGCTCGAAGCCTGCAACGCATCGTGCCAGGCAGCGGCGGCAGTCGTCGAGGAAGCCTGACCACCCGCACCGCCACCACACGCGCGGCGTGGTCCCGACGACTGGATGCGCCACAATTAGCGTCCATCACGCAAGCATGGCGCTCCGATCTGCGACTCCTTACCATTGCATGGTTGGAGTCCCACCGATCAGTTCGCGCTCAATTTCAGAGAAGAGGCGGCATGTCTAACGAACCCAAGACGCTCTCCTTCGTGTACAAGGAGGTCCGCGATAAGCCTTCAATTCCGGCAACTGGCGCATGGGGGGGACCTACTCCAGATGGGTCCGCTGTGGTGGTTCATCTCTACGTTGAATATGGCGCCGTGCCGAGCGTCATGACGTTTGATGTTGAGGCGGGAGGGCGAGTCGACTTGAATAAAGGGGAGGCAGTCACCCGAGGCGACGCTACACGCGAGGTGCTTGCAACGCTCGTGCTGGCGCCAGAGAATGCCGCTTCAATCGGGCAATTCTTAATCGACAAGGCGGCCCTCGCCGCGCAAACCCGCGGGCGTGCGGTAGGCGATTCTGATCAGTCCAGTAAGAAGAGGGGTTAGATGGGAAGTTATAGCGGCACGGCCTTGCTCGATCGACCAATTGGATTGATCGATGAATGGGCTGTCGGTAGATCGTCGAATCCAACTCAGATCCCCCGGGGCGCATCCAATAGCTCCGGACCAGCTCCACAAGTTCCAGAAGCGCCGGCTGCAACGACTCGAAAGACTTTACCGCAGGCGGAAGGCCTCATGGGTGAGATTGAACTGTATGGGGAAGTCTTCGATATCGAACTGGAGGGGCGGACGGTCTATGTGCGCCATCCTGAGTGGTCCTTGATTGGCGCCGGAGAGAGCTTACTTGAAGCCGAGCAGGACTTAGTCGAGGAGTGCCGAGACGTTAGATCCGCGCTTGATGCGGTGCCGCTTTCGAAATTGAGTCCCGAAGCGCTTCGTATGTACGAATTCGCACTGACTGTCGTCTAATTTCAGATGCCCCGACCGCGAAAGGATCTTGCTGGTGCCCTCGAGAGGAAAGGTTTCGAACTGCACCAGGGAAAGCGGGACCACGACTTCTACATGTATTCCCATGATGGCCTCGCGGAGCCGGTCTTTACAAAGCTCTCCAGAGGTAGCGGCTATAGGACGCTTGGGGACCCAATCCTGCGTAAGATCCAGCGACAGCTTCGCCTTACAAAAAAGGAATTTGGCGATTTCATCGATTGCCCCCTTACAGCAGCAGACTACCTCCGGCGACTGCAGGAGAATGGAATCATTCGGGGATAGATTCGACTTCTCGTGTGCCCCGTTTGTGCCCCGGTCGGTGGCGAAAGTCGGACCTGTGACAAAACCTCTATCAAAACCCCCCAACGCGAGCCGACGCGAGTGGGCGAAGCAAAACCGAACCGCAAGTATCTATGCGGGTTTCCAGGCGTCGACCGACGCTACTTTCCGCTCTCATAATCCGTAGGTCCCAGGTTTGAGTCCTGGTGGGCCCATTCGAGGTACAGAGAAGCCCCGCACTCAATCAGAGGCGGGGCTTCCGACTCATACGGGTCGACCTTCTTCGGCTGGAGTTCGTCCGCCTCAGGAAGTCTGCGGCAGCCCATCCCCCCATTCCATCACTTCCACCCGGACGTTCGCGCGGCCCGCATTGATGAAGCCGAGTTGGTCGGCCGCACGACGCGAGAGATCGATCACCGCGGGCTGGCCGCTACGCCCGCCTCCGAACGGCCCGCGATCGACGACCCGTACATTCGCGGACCGGTCATTCCCCAGGTTGGTCACACGCAGCAGGGTCCCGAAAGGAAACGACCGGTGAGCCGCCACCATCTGGTTTTGCCGGAAGGGAATCCCGCTCGCCGTGCGGCGGCCCTCGAACATGTCGGCGTAGAAGGTCGCTTCGCCCGTGGCCGCCTCCAGGGCTCGCGCGGACGCCGCGTCCCGAAGGCGATCCGGAATCTGCGTCGGATTGGCCGACGCGCCCGGTTGCGGCTCCGGCGCTGGCGTCTCACCGAGGCTCGGGTACGTCTCCTGTAACTGCGCGATCAGATCGTCGGACACACCTTCGCTACCGGGCTGATCGCCGGCGTCTGCGCAACCCAGCGCGGCGAATCCAAGCGCGGCGAGCACCGCGCCGTTTCTCATGAACCTCATCGCATCCTCTTGAAAACCGAAGCAGTCGAAGTCGACTGCAAAATCACATAACTATCGCTAAATACGTTACTTATGCAACATTGGTTCCGGCCCGGAGACCATAAGTGTGGGGGACTACCCACCGGCCGCTATGCGAACTTCCCTGACACCGCGGTCGTCCGGCCGGCCCGGTCGGCCGCAGGAACGTACGAAGGCGCCCCCTCGATCCAGTGATCGAAGAGGCGCCCCGCCAGATGGACAGCCGACCGCCGGTGCCGGCCGAAGCTTCCGCCGGAACCAGACCGATGCCGCTATTGACGATACGGCTGAAGGATATCCTCGATGGTGAAGGTGATGCCGTTCCTCATGACCAGCTCCACGTTCGCGGCGTTCGCCACGTCTTCGAGCGGGTTGCCACGAACCATGACGAGATCGGCGATCTTCCCCGGTTCGACGCTCCCCAGCTCGTGATCGGCGTGACTGTAGCGGGCCGCGTTGATCGTCACGGCCTGGAGCGCCTCGTGGTTCGTGACCTCGTAGGCGAAGGCACGCAGCCGGGCGTGGAGGCCCAGAGCGGGCGCCGAAAGCGGAGAGTCCGAACCGATCGTCACGAGGCCGCCGGCGCGCATGATCGCCGCGGGGGTTGCGACGCTGCGTCGCGTCGCCTCACGCTGCGCTTCGGTCGGCGGTGTGGAAGCCTGCTGGATGAGCCCCTCCACGTAGTTCGGCGGCATCAGCTCGAGCAGCCGCGGATCCGACGCGATCTCCGGGTCGTCGCCCAGAATGTTATTGCCCTGCGTGTGGTGACTGGAAAGGTGAAAGTCGCCCTGGCTGTACAGCGCGATTACATCCTGGTAGCTCCGGCCCGCCGGCGATTCGGCCCAGCTATAACCCATCCGCTGGCTGGCGGAGAGATGCGTCGTGCCGCCGAGCCCTACCTGGATCCCGGGCGATAGGAAGTGCGACCCGGTCGGCACGCCCATCTCCTGGCCCACTTCCGCGATCCGCCGCATGTACGTGGCCGGTGCCCGGACGTACGCCTTGAGGTAATCCGCCCCCATCTCGCGGGCCTTCTCCAGCTCGAGCTCCAGGACCTGCTCGTCGGTCACCGCTCGGTGGTGACCGTAGTAGGGCCGCGGACCGTCGAAGATCAGCGCCGTCAGCAGGCGCGGCCCCACCCATGTGCCGGCCTCCAGCGACTCGTGCGCCAGCCAGGTGTGATAGGTCGACGTGCCGTTCGACAGCACCGTCGTGATGCCATAGGCGAGCTGGACCGCCCACCACTGACCGGCATAGTCCTGCACGCGCGGGTGCACGTGGGCGTCCAGCATGCCCGGCATCACCGTCAGCCCCGTCGCGTCGATGAAGCGCGCGCCCTCGGCCAGCGCCGCCTCCTCCGCACCAGCCTCGATCGGCGCGACCCCCGTGATTCGACCGCCCTCGATCCGGATCTCGACGTTCTCCTGGATCATATCGGCCAGGCCGTCCCAGAGCCCTCCGGCGTGAACCACAGTCACACCCTCGGCGATCGCGGGCGTCCAGGTCAGGTCGACCGGAATCTCCCGCGCCCCCGCCCCATCCACCCCAATGGCCCGCAGGATGCCGTTCGATACGTACAGAATGGTGCCCGAGTCGGCACTCCACGACGGCATGTCGGCGATGTGGTCCGTGAGCTGCCGCGCCTCGCCCGTCGGAGCGCCGGCCGCGTCGACCGGGATCAGGTGCAGCGTGCCTCCCATCGTAAACGCCATCCACTGCCCGTCCGGCGACCACGCCGGCCCGGCCTCGAATCGCTCGGAAAGCTGTTGCGGCACCGGTCCTGGCTCATGGAAGCTCCACTCGCCGGTCTCCACCTCCACGACCCGGATCAGGTTACGACCCTCGCGGAACCGGCTGTTCGCCGGCTCCACGTCGGCCAGCGCGATGCGCGAGCCATCGGGTGACCAGCTCGGCTTGCCGACGTTGCTGCGATACGCCTGCTCCGCCACCTGCCGCGACGTCCCCGCCGTAAGATCGTGGACCCGCAACGACTGATCGCCCCCGTCGATGTACGCGAATCGCTGGCCGTCTGGAGAAAGCGTCGGGAAGACCATGCGTGAGTCCGGCGTCACCGACGCCCGCGAGACCTCGCGCGTGGCCAGATCGATCGCGTACATGTCCGGCCGGCCGTCGCCGTGACGATCGGACGACACGTAGAGCGCCGCGCCGTCGGGCGACCACGACGGAACCCACTCGACATACACGTCGTCGGTGAGCTGGACGGGCGCCTCGCCGATCTCCATCACCCAGACGTCGTTCAGCGCCACGAACGCGACGCGCTCGCCGTCCGGTGAGAGGACGGGCGAGAAGATCCCCCGCGTGGGTCGTGGTTCGGCCGAGTCGAAGCCGTGATCCTTGCGCCCGGCTTGCGGCCGGTTCAGCTCGAGCTCGGCTGTGAAGGCGATCTGCCGCGGATTGCCACCCTCCGCGTCCCGGACCCGCACCTCTCCATCGGCCGTGTAGATGAAGCCGCCGTCCGGCAGCCAGCTCACGGGGAAGGGGAAGACGTCCTCGCCGGTCGTGACGGCAGCTCCATCCATCACGAGCTGGCGCTCTGCATCCTGGTACACGATCCCCTCGCCGTCACGGCGCCATGCAGGAGCGCCCGCCGATCCCGACCCCACGCTCGCGAGCGTCTCGACGGCGCCGCCTTCATCCACCGCCTCGATCGACGATCCCGAGGCGTACGCGATGCGCGATCCGTCAGGCGACCACGCGGGCGTATGCTCGGTTCCGCTTCCACTCGTACGGCGCTCGTACTCGCCGCTCGTTACGCCGATCGTCCAGATGTCGTACGATCCATCCTCCCCCCGATCGGAGCTGAACGCTACCTCCGATCCGTCCGGTGACCACGCCGGCTCTCGATGATCGAACGGACCCTCCGTCAATGGCCGAGCACCCGACCCGTCGGGCCCCACTGTCCAGATCTGATAGTACCCGTCCGTGAAGTTCTGAAAGGCGATCCGGGACCCGTCCGGTGACCACGCCGGCGCAGTCGCCTCGATTTCCCAGTCCGTGAGCCGCTCCGCCGCGCCACCCTCACCCCCCACCCGCCACAGACCCGCCTGGAGCGCCAGCACGATGGCCTCGCCGTCCGGTGACGCCGCCGCCGCCATATTGGTCCCTTCCGTCAACGTCACGGCCGCCCTGCTCGTTCCGCCCTCCACCTCTCCGCCCGATGTGCCTTCGCATCCCGTCATCAGGAGTAGCGGCAGCAACGCCAGTGTGACCTTCGATGAATGCGATGTGTGACGCGATGCGCGCGTGCGGAGTCTCATATTCATGGATGAATGCTTGGGAGGAATGGATGGTGGGCCGATCCTACTCGGTATCGCTTCCAGGATCGGTCGTCAACGGCCTCCAAGATATGCGAAGGCCTGTTCGGTGCGCCTGAACGTAAGCCGGAGAATTCCACCCGACAATCGACCCGCTACGCGCTCCACGTAGACACCGCTCGCCAACAGCGTGCTTTACTGTTATTCTCCCCCAGCGGTATCAGAATGTGTCCCTACCGATCCGATGGTCCGCCACCTGCAGGAGAAGCGACAGCTCGCCTGTTGACGCCCGCCTATCGCTCATGTCGGACCCGACCCACACCGGGAATGACAGGATCAGCTTCGACTCTGTGAAGTGGCGGCATCCACCTCAAAACGAGCCGATCGAAACCATGGGCAAGTCCTCAGCGCACGAAGCGGAGGGGTACGGGAAGTGAGGGTCGGCGTGTCGATGCGACTCAGGGCTACGTTGGTGATCTGCGGGCTCGTGCTCGCCGTGATCGTGGCGTTTGCGGCGGCCGCGTACCAGGAGATGCGCAGCTCGGCGCTGGCGACGGCGGGGGATCGCGTTGCGCAGTCTGCGACGGAGCTATCGACGATGTTGGGGACCTCGGCGGCGCAGATGACCGACGAGGTGGCCGAGATCGCAAGCGACCCGGCCGTTGTCGCTTTTTTGCAAGGTGACTCCGCGGAAGTGGATTCGGCGATAGCGGCTATGGGTTCGCCGAACGACGAAGGCAATGTGGTAGCGACCGAGATACGAGATGGCGAGGGCCGCCGGTTGCTCGTTGAGGGCGAAGATTCGATCTTGCAGGACCGGCTCGATCCGGATCTGCTGGGGCTAGCGGCGGCGGCGCCTGGGGTCGGCGTGGGACCGCTCGTCGAGGTCGGGGATAGTGCCGTCTACGCCGCCATCAGCAGGGCGGAGGGTGCGGATGGGACACTTGGTTACGTAGTTCGTTGGCGGCGCCTGGCGACGTCTGAGGAGAACCGCAATCGGGTCGAAGCGCTGATCTCTCCCGGCGCAGCGCTATACCTGGCCAATACGCGAGGTGACGTCTGGACAGATCTGGGCGAGCGCCTGGTCCCGCTGCCCGTGCAGCCGGGGGCAATGACGACCGGCTTCGCACGGTACGACGACCCGGGAGTCGGTGAAGCGCTGATCGCAGGCGCGCAGGTGCCGGGGACCGCATGGACCGTCCTGGTTGGGCTGCCGCTCGAGATCGTCCTGGCCGGTCCCCGGTCGGCCATGCAGTGGCTGATCCTCTTCGCAGCGATTCTGTTGGGCGTTGCGGGGGCGATCGCGTGGCTGCTGATGGGCCGGGTGACGGGGTCGGTGGCAGCGCTGGCGAGCGCCGCTCGGGCGATCACCACCGGCGAATACTCCCGACGAACACCCGTGATGGGTGAGGACGAGATCGGCACGCTGGGTCGTGCCTTCAACACCATGGCGGAGAGTGTCGAGCGAGCCCACACCGCGCTGGAGCAGAAGGTGGTCGAGCTTGCGAGCACCCAGGCGCAAACCCGCGCGACGCGCGAGCGGCTGGGGCATCTGATCGCTTCGAGCCGCGCCATCATCTATTCCCTGCGGGTCGCTGACGGGCCGATCCAGTTGGACTGGATCAGCGACAACGTGGAGTGGCTGCTCGGGTACACCGTCGCAGAAGCCTACGAACCCGGGTGGTGGACGGAAAATCTCGATCCGGAGTTCCGTCATCGGTTTGCCAATCACCTCGAGAACGGCGACGAAGGCGAGATCACGAAGGAGTACCGCTTCCGCCATGCGGACGGCAGCTACCGCTGGATCCGGGACGAACAGCGGGTGCTGCGTGATGCCGACGGCAACCCGGTCGAGGTCATTGGTACGCTTTCCGACGTCACCGAGCACCGCCGGCTCGAGGTCGCGAAGAGCGCTGCGGAAACGGCGAGCCACGCCAAGAGTGCATTCCTGTCGAGGATGAGCCATGAGCTACGGACGCCCATGAACGCCATTCTCGGCTTCGCGCAGCTCCTCGACCTGGAGGTCAACAACGAGCGGGACCGCGAGAGCGTGCGACAGATCCTGCGCGGTGGGAGACACCTGCTTCAGCTCATCGACGAAGTGCTCGACCTCTCCCGGATCGAGGCGGGGCAGATGAGCCTCTCGGTCGAGCCGGTCGCGGTTGGCGAAACGGTTCAGGAATCGCTCGAGCTCGTCCGGGGAATGGCCCGCCAACGCAGCGTGACGGTGGAAGTTCAGCAGGGCGAGTATTTCGTCGCGGCCGATCAGCAGCGACTGAAGCAGGTGCTGTTGAACCTGCTCTCCAACGCGATCAAGTACAATCGGCCGGGTGGAAGCGTACGCATCGCCTATGACGAAAGCTCCGCCGGCATCCTACGCATCTCCATTGCCGATACCGGCGTCGGAATCTCGGAGGGTGCGATGGAGCGCATGTTCACACCCTTCGAACGGCTGGACGCCGACCGGACGGGCATCGAGGGAACCGGCCTCGGACTATCCCTCTCCAAGGGCTTGGTGGAAGCGATGAGCGGCCAGATGGGGGTGACGAGCCGGCCGGGCCACGGCAGCACCTTTTGGGTCGAGCTACCGCAAGCCGCCACCTTGCAGCCGGACCATTCCGCTCCGGCAGACCGCGGAGTGCGGTCGCAATTCGATGGCGGCGGCCGTACGATCGTCTATATCGAGGACAACCTTTCCAACGTTCAGCTCGTCGAGCGCTTGTTCCAGCGTCACTCGAACATCCGCCTCATCGCCGCGATGCAGGGGCGCATCGGATTGGACCTGGCTCGCGAGCACCGGCCAGACCTCATCCTGCTCGACGCACATCTTCCCGACATTTCCGGCTTGCAGGTACTGGCGGAGCTCGGCGATGACGCCGCGCTCAGGCATGTGCCGGTCGTGGTCATCAGCGCAGACGCTACGCCCGCGCAGGTCGCACGATTCCTGGACGAGGGCGCGCGCGAATATCTTACCAAACCCTTCGACGTGGAGAAGTTGATGTCGGTCGTAGCCAGCGAGCTCGACCTCGGCCCGGGAAGGATCAGGGCGGAATGAGACGGGATCAGGCGATCTGGAGCGAGGCGAAGCTTCTGGTCGCTGACGATATGAAGGCGAACGTCCGCCTGCTGCGCCGGATTCTCGAACGTGAGGGGTACGAAAACGTTTATGAAGCGTCTGATGGACGGCAGGCCCTTGCGCTCGCCGGGGAGATAGAACCGGACCTGATGCTCCTCGACCTTCACATGCCGGATATGGACGGGCAACAGGTACTGGAGCAACTCTGGCCGTCGGTGGCGCCGGAGAGCTATCTGCCGGTCGTGATTCTCACGGCGGATGCGAATCCGGAGGTCAGGCGCCGAATGCTTGCACTCGGTGCCATGGACTTCCTCACCAAGCCCTTCGATTCAGCGGAGGTGTTGCTGCGCGTTCGCAACCTGCTCGACACCCGAGCGCTCCACCTCCACATGGAGGAGAAGGTGCGCGAGCGTACGATATCCCTGCAGAAGGCGAACGCCGAGATCCTCGACCGCCTCGCTCAGGCCGCAGAGTTCCGGGACGACGAAACCGGCCTTCATACACGCCGCGTCGGAGAAGTAGCGGCGCGCATCGCCCGCGAGCTGGGCCGGCCCAGCGCCGAGGTCGACCTGATCCGAAGAACCGCGCCGCTGCACGATGTCGGTAAGATCGGCATTCCGGACACGATCCTCCTCAAGCCTGGGCGTCTCACGCCCGAGGAGTACACCGTCATGAAAACACATACGACCATCGGAGCGAACATTCTGGCGCGCGGCGACTCGATGCTCCTGGCGATGGCCGAATGCATCGCCAGATTCCATCACGAGCGTTGGGATGCGACGGGCTATCCGGATGGGCTGGAGGGGGAGAACATTCCCCTTCCGGCGCGGATCGTGGCGGTCGCCGACTTCTACGACGCCCTGAGCCACGACCGCGTCTATCGGCCCGCGTGGTCCCCCGAGGAGGTGCGCTCGGGAATCATCGAAGCGGCCGGGGAGCATTTCGATTCCGTGGTGGTCGACGCCTTCCTGAAGACCCTTTCGTGATCGGTCGCTCGAAAGCCCAGAGGAGCGGGGATCCAGGCGCCGCGCAATGCCGCTGAAAGCACTCGAACGCGCCTGGAAGGCCTTCTGGTTCCGCGCGCTCTTCGCTCATGTGAGCTTCTGGCGACCCGAGCGCCCGTTGCCGGAGTGGGGGACCGGACGCAGGCGGATCCTGTTCATGCGGCCGGACGGGATCGGCGATGCCATCGTATCGACCGCGCTTCTGCGGGCGATCGGGGACATCTCACCCGACCTTCAGGTGGACGTACTCGCTTCCCCCGTGAACGCGCCGCTGGTCCGGCAGCTCCCCTACGTTCGGGAGGTGCACGTCTTCGACAAGCGCCGGAAGGGCGGATTCGCCCGACTCGCGCTGCGCCTCCGCCGTGCCCGCTACGACGCCGTCATCGACCCGCGGATCATCGCCCCCTCCATGACCGGCCTGCTGCTCATGCTGGCCAGCGGTGCCCCGCACCGGATGGGGGTGGGCGGCCGGGGCGCGGACGCCGGCTACACCGTGCGCGTTCCAATGCGGGACGGCCACATCATCGACCTACTCTCCGGGTTCGCGGGACCCTTCGGGTTGGATTCCGCCCGCATCGATTGGCGGCCGCACCTGCCGCTCACGGCCGAGACGGCCGAGTGGGCGTCGACACTCTGGGAAGCCGCCGCGACCGGACGGCCGGATCGCTTGCTGGTGAATGTCTCCGCCGGGGAGCCGTCGCGTGCCTGGCCGGAAGATCGATTCGTCGAGGTGATCCGCTCTGTCCAGTCACGACATCCCCGCCTCGTGCCGCTGGTCATCGGAGCGCCGGACGAATGGGCGCTTACTTCGGCCGTTGCCGACCGAACGGGATCGCAGGCCGTCTCCACGCCGTCGATGGATCATGTCGCCGGGCTGGTCGCCCATGCGGATTGCGTCTTCACGCCCGACACCAGCGTCGCGCACGTGGCCGCGGCTTTTGGAAAGCCTACGCTTGCGATGTATCTGAAGGATACCGCCAGCCGGTGGGGAGTTTACGGCGCTCGCGCCATCAACCTCGAGAGCCCCACGCGGTCACTGGCGGACCTGCCGGTCAGCACCGTGGTACCCCGGCTCGAATCGCTCCTCGACGAGACCTCCTCGGCGGAGGCCGCCTCCTGATCCGCGAGCCTGCCGCCTCGCGCAGAGCGCCCCTCATAGTGGCCCGGCGGACGGCACGTCTATCTCCTGTCCGATCTGACGGCGAACCCGGGCTTTGCATATCCCGCGCGGTAGCAGCTACATTCCTGCGCTACCGTACACCGGCCTCCGCGATCCTCAGCGCACCTCCAGCGTCGCCATGACGACACGAGCTTCCAGCCCCGCTCCGCACATCCGGTCCGAGGCGAGCGCCGGCGCCGGGCCGTTCCCGGATCTTCCCGTCGAGCTCCGGCCGAATCGCGGGCTTCTGACGTACTATACCCTCTCGTCACTCCTGCTCGGACCCGCCTTCATCTTCATGCTCGTGCCGATGTACTTCCGCTACCGCACGATGCGCTACGAGGTGGATGCCGAGGGCATCACGATGCAGTGGGGGATCCTGTTCCGCCGGCAGATCTCGCTGACCTACACCCGCATCCAGGACATCCACCTCTCCAGCAACTTCGTAGAGCGATGGCTCGGACTCGGCAGGATACAGGTGCAGACCGCGAGCGGGAGCGCAAGCGCGGAAATGACGATCGAGGGGCTTCCCCATCCCGACGCTGTCCGGGACTTCCTCTATTCACGGATGCGTGGCGCCCGTGACCCGGACCGCTCAACCGCCCCGGCCAGGCCCCACCCGATCGGCGACCCCGCCATGACCGAGTTGACCCGGACGCTCCGCGATGTCGCCGCTGAGATACGGGCGCTTCGCGAGGCATTGCCCACCACTCGAGCCGGGTCGCCCGATGCTTGAGCGTTTCAGACTGTGGATCCTCGGCCTGCTGCGCGTCCCGACCGAACCGCCCCGACTCGGCGAGTCGCGTGAGCTCCAGGTTTTTCGAGCTTCCCCGAACTACTACCGTTATCGGGTCGTGCTCTGGTCGCTCGGCCAGGTGGCGGTCCTCGTCGGTATCCTGCTCGCTACGTACGCCGTCGCCGTCTTCACGAGCGGTGTCTCCCACCCCGTTCTACTCCTTCTCATCCGTGTCGGTGGCTTCCTCGCCTGGACCCTCTTCGTGATCCAACTCGCCGTCAGCTTCGTCCTTCTCCGGCTCGACTTCGAGCTGCGATGGTACGTCCTCTCGGACCGCAGCCTGCGCATCCGCGAAGGCATCCTGTCACTGCGCGAGAAGACGATGACCTTCGCCAACGTCCAGCAGATCTCCATCCGCCAGAACCCCCTTCAGCGGGCGCTCGGCATCGCCGACGTTCAGGTAAGCTCCGCGGGCGGCGGCGCCGGCCACGGCGAGTCCGGCGGCGGATCCCTCGGTGAATCCATGCACGAAGCGTGGTTCCGCGGCGTGGACAGCGCCGAGACGATCCGCGCGGCGATCCGCGAGCGCGTCCGTCTCCATCGGGACGCGGGTCTGGGCGACCCGGACGACCCACAGCCCACGCTCCCCCACGGGCCGCCAGCGATCCTCGATGCGGCGCGCGAGCTCCGCGCGGAGGTCGGGGCGCTGCGCAAGGCGATGGTCGGCGACGCGCGGTAGGAGCCCGAGACAGCGGCGAAGCGGCCTTCGCCGCTTCGCATACGCTTCCGTCTGCCGCCCGCCACGATCGATTGCCCACGCCTCCTCGACGGGTTCTACGCGAGCGGTTGACACTGGCTCTGCCTTTCCGGTATTTTCGAGGATTCGCTCGTGGCCGCCGTCCTCCAATCTTTCTCTCTCTTCTGAGGGAGAACCAGTTCTCTGATGTTCAACGATCTAAGAGTCCGCATCGCCACCGTAGTCCTTCTGGCCGCTCTGAGCGGCTGGCTGCTCTATGCGCGGGGGATCACCCTCGGGCTGGATCTCCAGGGAGGGACGCAGCTGGCGCTCGAAGTCAGCGATCCTTCCGGCGCGCTCAACATCGAGCAGCGGGAGGATGCCATCGATCGTGCCCTGACCGTGATCCGTACGCGGATCGACGAGCTCGGGGTCGCCGAACCGACCATCCAGAAGGCCGGGCGGGACCGGATCGTCGTCGAGTTGCCGGGCGCGACACGCGAGGCGCAGCAGCGGGCGAAGGATGTCATCAGCCGAAGCGCCTTCCTTCAGTTCCAGATCGTGCGTCCCTCGACCGAGGTCGCGCAGGCCCTGCCGCGGATCGATCGGGCGGCCGCGGCGGCCGCCGACCAGATCCAGGTGCCGGCGACGGCGGCGGATACGCCCGCGGAAGCTGAAGCGAGCGACGCCGGCCTGGGGCTCTTCGAGACCGATACGGTCGCGACGGACACCACCGCGGCGGACACCACGGCCGCGCAGGCCGACACGACCGATGCGGGGGCCGCGCCCGTGGCCAGCCAGGAGCCGCCGGGTCAGCAGCCCTTCAGCTCGCTGCTCTCGCCGGGTGGTACCGGCGGTGACGGCGTCTACATGGTCGAGAACGCGGACGCTGCGCTCCTCGAGCGCTATCTGGAGCTTCCGGCGGTCCAGCAGGCGCTGCCGAGAGACGTCGTCCTGCGATGGGGCATGGATCCGGAGGCCGAGCAGCTCGGCTATCGGACGCTATACCTGCTCGAACGCGAGCCTCTGATCACCGGCGAGTATCTGACCGATGCTCAGGCCCAGCGCGACGCGCAGCTCGGCCAGCCGATCGTGACCTTCGAGTTCGACCGCCGCGGCGGCCGCATCTTCGAGCAGGGTACGGGCGCCAACGTCGGCAATCTGATGGCGATCGTCCTGGACAATCAGGTCGTCAGCGCGCCGATCATCCAGTCCCAGATCGGCAGCCGCGGCCAGATCGAGATGAACGCCGGCGGCATCGAGGAGGCGAGCGATCTCGCTCTGGTGCTGCGGGCTGGCGCGCTTCCGGCGCCGATCGAAATCGTGGCGGAAAGCAGCGTCGGCCCGTCGCTCGGTCAGGATTCGATCGACCAGGGGATGCTCGCCGGGATCATCGGCCTTCTGCTCGTCGTTGCGATCATGCTCGCCTACTACCGCTTTTCGGGCGCCATGGCCGTCGTGGCACTGGCGATCTACGTTATGCTCGTACTGGCGGGCCTATCGAGCATCGATGCGACGCTCACGCTGCCGGGCATCGCGGGCCTGATCCTCTCGATCGGTATGGCCGTCGACGCGAACGTGCTGATCTTCGAACGAATCCGCGAGGAGCTCGACGTCGGCAGAAGCCCGCGAATCGCGATCAACGAAGGCTTCGGCCACGCCCTATCGGCGATCGTGGACGCGCAGCTCACCACGCTGCTCACCGCGTTCGTGCTCTACCAGTTCGGTACCGGCCCCGTCCGCGGCTTTGCGGTCACCCTTGCAATCGGCATCGTGGCATCGATGTTCACGGCAATCTTCATCACCCGGACCTTCTTCATGCTGTATCTCGCCCGCCGCCCCGCGGCCGATGGCGTCAGCATCTGACAGATAGGGAACCTGAGGCAGTAGCATGCGAATTTTCGCTGACGCGGACTATCCG
This sequence comes from Gemmatimonadota bacterium, assembly GCA_040905505.1. Classification (GTDB taxonomy): domain Bacteria; phylum Gemmatimonadota; class Gemmatimonadetes; order Longimicrobiales; family Longimicrobiaceae; genus WHSP01. The sequence continues at coordinate 16,922 of JBBDRL010000065.1, forward strand.
TTCCTGAGCTGGCGACGTAAGGGATACATCGCCAGCGCCATCATGCTCACCGTCGGTCTGGTGGGCATCGTGGCGAACATCGCCACCTACGGGTCCTGGCTCAACTACGGCGTCGATTTCTCCGGCGGCACCCTCGTTCAGGTCGATTTCACCGAGCCCGTGCAGGTCGAAGAGGTTCGTGCCGTCGATCCGAGCTGGCAGATCACACGCTTCGGCGAGGCCGATGAGTACGGCTACATCGTCCGGGTGCCGATTTTCGAGGAGGACCTCGGCGCCGACCCGACCGCCGGCGTGGAACCAGCGCTGGCAGCGGAGTTCGGCGAGAACGCGTTCCAGGTCGCCAGGACGGAGGGCGTCGGGCCCCGTGTCGGCGCCGAGCTCCAGCAGCGCGCGCTCTTCGCCATCCTCATCTCCTTCGTCCTGACGCTCGCATACCTGGCGGTCCGGTTCGAATGGCGCTTCGGCGTCGCGTCCATCGTCGCGACCGCGCACGACGTCGTCATCGCGCTGGGCTTCCTCGCGGCGCTGCGCATGGAGATCTCGATCGCGACGATCGCGGCGTTCCTCACCATCGTGGGGTACTCGCTGAACGATACGATCGTCGTCTTCGACCGTGTACGGGAGAATGTCGCCAAGCGGAAGCGTGGACAGACGCTCGCCCAGCTCATCGACCGATCGGTGAACGAAACGCTGCCGCGGACGGTCCTCACGTCCGGCACGACGCTGTCGACGCTTCTGGCCCTGTACCTGTTCGGTGGCGCGGTGATACGCGACTTCGCCCTGGTGTTGATCCTGGGGATCACGATCGGTACCTTCTCCTCGATCTTCGTCGCTTCGCCAGCCCTGGCGGCGATCGAAGCGAAATGGCCGAGGCAGGCGAAGAAGTCGAGTCGCGGGTCGGCTTCTGCCAGGAGGCGCGAGGCCGCGCGCGTCTGAGCCGCACGGCCTGGAATGCCCGAGCCGCCGCGAACTCTTCGCGGCGGCTCTTTTCTTTGCACCATTCGCTATGAAGCTGGTCGATACACACGCCCATCTAACCGACGAGAAGCTCGCCCCGGAGGCCGCCGAAGTCGTGGCCCGCGCGCAAGCGGCGGGAATCGAGTGGCTCGTCACCATCGCCTCGGACCTCGCGGACAGCGCGCGGGCAATCGCGGCCGCGGAGCGTTTCGCCGGTGTCTACGCGACGGTCGGGGTCCACCCGCACGCCGCCGATACGGTCGACGGCGGCACATTCGATCGGCTCCGCGAGCTGGCGGCCCATCCGAAGGTCGTCGCGCTCGGCGAGACGGGTCTGGATTTCCATTACGACAACTCGCCTCGGGATGCGCAGCGTGACGCTTTCGAGCGCCACCTGACTCTCGCGGCTGAACTGGACCTGCCGGTCGTCGTCCATGCGCGTGATGCTGATACGGAAGTTGCCGAGATCATCCGAGCGGCGGGGTGGCGGCGCGGGGCGCTACACTGTTTTAGCAGCGGCAGTGCACTGCTGGAGGCCGCGCTCGAGCTCGATTGGTATATCTCCTTCGCCGGGATGATCACCTTCAAGCGATGGGACGCGGGCGACCTCCTGTGTGCCGTGCCCGACGATCGCATTCTGGTCGAGACGGACAGCCCTTACCTGGCGCCCGTACCCCACCGCGGCAAGCGAAACGAGCCCGCCTACGTTCGTCTGGTGGCCGAACGCGCCGCCGAGCTGCGCGGGCAGGAGCCCGAAGCGTTCTTCGCGACGACCACGCGAAACGCCCGGGCGTTCTACCGCCTCGACATGTGACGCGGCTTTCGGCGCACGCTGTACCCTTTTCCCCTCGACACCCGGCCATGGCTCGTCGCATCCAGATCCTCCCTGACCACCTCGCGAATCAGATCGCGGCGGGCGAGGTCGTGGAGCGTCCCGCTTCGGTCGTGAAGGAGCTGGTCGAGAACGCGCTGGACGCCGGCGCGAGAAGGGTGACGATCGCGGTGCGGAATGGGGGGAAGACGGAGATCCGCGTGGCGGACGACGGGTCCGGGATGGGGCGCGAGGATGCCCTGATGTCGCTCGACCGGCACGCAACCAGTAAGATCGCCAGCGCCGACGATCTCGCCCGGGTGCGGACGCTCGGTTTCCGCGGCGAGGCGCTTCCTTCGATCGCTTCCGTATCGCGAATGGTCGTCGAGACCGCGGAGCGCGAGGGCGAAGGCTCGCGCCTGCTCGTGAAGGGTGGAAAGCTCACCGGCGTGGAGTCCTGCTCCCGACGCGTGGGAACGACGATCCAGGTCCGGAATCTCTTCTTCAACACGCCCGCACGGGCGAAATTCCTTCGCTCGACCGCGGCGGAGACCCGGGCGATCAGCGAAGCGGTGACCGTGCTGTCGCTCGCGCACCCGGACGTGGCCTTCACGCTCGAGTCGAACGACCGCACGCTGCTCGATGTGCCCGCCGCGCCCGAGCTCCGAACGCGAATCGCCGACGTGTGGGGTCCGGAGACGGCGGCCGAGCTGATTCCGGTGACTGCGAAGGGCCCCCGCGGGGCGATTACCGGACTGATCGAGCGACCGCATGCCGCAACAGCCGGTGGACGGCGATCGTACCTCTTCGTCAACGGCCGTTCATTCACGGACCGACACCTGGTGCGCGCCCTCGACCGAGGCTACCACACGACCATCCCGCCGGGCGTGCGACCATCGTTCTTCCTCTTCCTCGACGTGCCCGAGGGTGAGGTCGACGTGAACGTCCACCCGGCCAAGGCCGAGGTGCGGTTCCGCCACCACATCGGCATCGAGGAAGCGATCGAGGCGGCTGTCCGGACAGCGCTACAGCCGCTGGAAAGCTCGCCCGCGATCGGGATCAGGGGGGAAGGCGCATCCGACGGATTCCCGGAGGCCCGGTGGGGAGGGCGGGGCAATGGCGGTCATGAGGCCGCGGGCGGCGCAGCGGCCGGGCCAGGCGCGATCCCGTCGCCGGATCAGATGAGCCTCTTCGTCTCGGGCCGCCGGCCGGGTGATCAGGCCGATCCCGATGCACCGGACGAGCGGGCGGGTGATGGCGAGGCGCTCGAGCCGCCCGTGATGTGGCAGGTCCACAACACCTACATCTTCGCGGAAACGCGCGATGGGCTGGTCATCGTCGATCAGCACGCCGCGCACGAGCGGATCCTCTACGAGGAGCTGATGGGGGAGTGGAACGCACCTGAAGCGCGCGCCGCCCAGCGGCTCCTCTTTCCGCTCACGATACGGCTCACCCCCGCCGAGCTCGGGATCATCGAACAGCTCGGTACGCTCTTCACCCGTGTCGGCTACGAGATCGAGGAGTTCGGCGGCCGCGCGATCATCGTGCACGCGGTTCCCAACCCGCATCCGCACTTCGACGCCGAAAGCTGCCTGCGTGAGATGATCCGTGAGCTGACGGAGGGCTCGGAGCTGGTCGACTCCGCGCGCAACCAGCACCAGCGCCTGGCGCTCTCGTTCGCCTGTAAGGGCGCGATCAAGGCGGGGCAGCCGCTGGACGATCGGGAGATCGCCGAGCTCTTCGACCGCCTCTTCGCCACGGAGCTTCCCTTCCACGATATCCACGGACGGCCGACCGTCGTGCAGCTCTCGATGGCGGAGCTGCACAACCGCTTCCGGCGCAGCGGATGAACGCCGATGGGCCGGTGCTGGCCATCACCGGCCCCACAGCCACAGGCAAGACCACGCTCTCGATCGACGTGGTCGAGCAGCTCGGCGGCGAAATCATCTCGATGGACTCGCGACAGGTCTACCGCGGAATGGACATCGGGACCGCGAAGCCTTCGCCGAGCCAGCGCGCCGCCGTACCCCATCACGGCCTCGATCTCGTCGACCCGGACGAGCGCTTCAGCGCCGGCCGCTTCGCACGCTATGCCAGGCGTTGCATCGACGAGGTCCGGGCCCGAGGACGCCTTCCCATGTTGGTTGGTGGCACCGGCTTCTACCTGCGCTCCCTCACCCATCCGATATTTCGGGAGCCGACGCTCGACGCCCCGCGCCGCGCCGCTCTCGCTGAACATCTGGACGCGCTGGACGACGCGGCCCTGCATCGTTGGCTCGAGACGCTCGACGCCGAGTCGGCGCGGCGACTCGGTAGTCGAGGGGGCCGCCAGCGGGTTCTCCGGGCGATCGAGCTCCCGCTCCTGACCGGCCGCCCCCTCTCCTGGTGGCATGCCCACGCGCCGCCCGAAGCTCCCCCGGTCCGGCCGCTCGTGTTGGTCCTCGACGTGCCACGCCCCGAGCTCTATCGCCGCATCGACGACCGCGTCGGGGAGATGGTGCGCGACGGGCTCCTCGACGAGGTCGCCTCCCTCCTTCGCGCCGGTTACGATGAGCACGCTCCGGGCATGAACGCCACCGGTTACGCCGAGCTGGTCCCGCATCTGCGAGGAGAGATCCCGCTCGACGAAGCGCTGGACCGGATCCGGCGAAATACCCGCGCCTACGCGCGCCGCCAGCTCACATGGTTCCGCCACCAGCTACCCGACTCCGCCGTCTGGCTCGACGCCACACGCCCCCGCGACGAGCTCGTCGCGGAAATCGCGCGAATGGTTCGGAGAGAAGAGACGAGAGAAGAGACGAGAGAAGATTAGCGAGGAAGAGCGAGGAGTGAGGCGTGAAGGTCGACAACGGGACCGTCATCCCCGCGAAGCGGGGATCCAGTACAATGCCGTCCAGGAGCCGATCCACTGCCCCGCCTGGAACCCGCGGTGGCCACCGAACGGAGCCCGCCGAGCCGCCGCTTCACGGTAAGAGCGCTGAGCCGCCCCTTCGACCGGACAACGGATAGGGATAACGGATAACGGATAACGGATAACGGAAAGCTCCTCTCCATACATGAGAATCGGCATCACCTGCTACCCGACCTACGGCGGCTCCGGCGCGGTCGCGACCGAACTGGGCATCGAGCTCGCCGGTCGGGGCCACGAGGTCCATTTCATCAGCTACGCCCACCCATTCCGGTTGCCGCGCTTTCTCGAGCGCGTCTACTTCCACGAGGTCGAGGTCGTACGCTACCCACTCTTCGATCACTCACCCTATCCGCTCGCGCTCGCCGCCAAGATGCACGAGGTGACGGAGCACGAGCGGCTCGACATTCTACATGTACATTACGCCATCCCACACGCTACTTCGGCGTGGATCGCGAGGGAGATGCTCGGCCCCGGTCATCCGCTGAAGATCGTGACCACCCTCCACGGAACGGATATCACGCTGGTAGGGCAGGACCGCTCGTTCCAGGAGATCACGCGCTTTTCGATCGTCCGTTCCGACGGACTCACGGCCGTCTCGGAGTACCTCAAAGATGAGACGACCGCGCACTTCGACGTACCGCCGGATCGGATCACCGTCATCCCGAACTTCGTCGATATGAAGACCTACGACCGCGGGCGTTACCCGTGCCACAGGAAATTCCTCGCTGGCCCCGGCGAAAAGGTGGTGATGCACATCTCCAACTTCCGCGAGGTGAAACGTGTCCGAGACGTGGTGCGGATCTTTGCGGCGATACAGCGCGAGGTCCCCTCGCGGCTCGTGTTCGTGGGCGATGGACCGGACCGGCAGGCCGCCGCGGATGAGGCTACCGCTCTCGGAGTGAGCGCCCAGGTGGTATTCCTGGGGAAGCAGGACTCCGTTGCGGAGCTGCTCGCCTGCGCCGACCTCTTCCTGCTGCCCTCCGCCTCCGAGTCGTTCGGCCTCACCGCCCTGGAGGCGATGGCCTCGGGAGTCCCCGTCGTCGCCACGCGCGTAGGGGGCCTGCCGGAGGTCGTCGAGGACGGCGTGGCCGGGCACCTCGGAGAAGTCGGGGATACCGCCGGGATGGCCGCGGCGGGTGCCGCGATCCTCCGGGATCCCGACACCGTCGCGCGGTACGGCGCCGCCGCTCGCAAGGCCGCGGAGCGCTTCAGTGTCGGGCGAGTCGTCCCTCTCTACGAGGAGTATTACCAGCAGGTTCTCTCGGCCGATCACCCCGTGCCCGCTGATCGCGACAGCCACAGCGAGGAGGCCCGATGAGCTGGTGGGAAGCGCTACTCCTGGGCATCATTCAGGGCCTGACCGAGTTCTTCCCAGTCTCCAGCTCCGGTCACCTCGTCATCGGCCAGGCCGTTCTCGGCCTCGACGTACCAGGCATCATCTTCGATGTCGCCGTCCACGTCGCGACTCTGATCTCGGTGCTCGTCGTCTACCGCGAGAAGATCTGGAGCCTGATCGGGGGGATGTTCCGGAGCGGCGACGAGAGCAGCTGGCGCTACATCCTCAAAGTGGCCGCCGCCACGGTCCCCGCCGTCATCGTCGGGTTCACGCTCCAGGATTGGTTCGAGGCACGATTCGACGACCCGATCTTCGCCGCGACGATGATCCTGGTGACGGGTGCGGTCGTGTGGAGCTCTCGATGGGCGCTGGGAACGCACCGCGTCGGGCCCCTGGAGGGGCTCCCGCTCATCGTCGCGGCGGCGTTCTCCATCTACGCGGGTACGGTCGTACCGTTCGCTGGCGTGCTTCTCCTCCAGGCCACGTTGCTGACGATCGCCCGGGTCACGGCGCCCCCCGAGGTCAAGCTGACCGAGCCGACGTGGAGCGGCGCGGTCATCATGGGGATCGCCCAGGCACTGGCGATCTTTCCCGGTATCACACGCTCCGGCAGCACAGTGGTCGCAGGTCTCTGGCGCCGCATCGACCCGGTCGCCGCCGCCGAGTTCTCGTTTCTCATGTCCATCCCCGCCATCCTCGGAGCCGCGGTCCTACAGGTGCCGGATGCCATGGGCGCCGGGCTCTTCGTGTCGCCTACCGCGCTCGTTGCCGGTTTCGTCGCCGCGGCCCTGAGCGGCGTCGTCGCGATCCGATTCTTCGTCGCGATGCTCCGCCGCCAGAATTTCTATGCCTTCGCCTACTACTGCTGGGCGGTCGCGGGGCTGTTCCTGGTCTTTTACCGATGAAAACGGACAACGGAGAACCCTTCCTTCCCGTGCCCTCTCCCCAATACCTTCTCGCGACCATCGACGCCGCGCTCGCCGAGGACGTCGGCGCCGGCGACTGGACGACGCTCTGGACCGTGCCGGCGAACGCCCGCGCCGAGGCGACCATCGTCGCGAAGGCGGCGGGCACCGTCGCGGGCATCGAGGCCGCCAGTGCGACCTTCACGCGGATCGACCCAACGCTGGAGGTCACCCTCCACCTCGGCGACGGCGACGCCGTCCGAGCGGGCCAGGAGGTCGCCTGGATCCGGGGATCGGCCCGAGCGATCCTTACCGGCGAGCGGGTCGCCCTGAATTTTCTTCAGCGCCTGTCCGGAATCGCCACGCTGACCCGCAGGTACGTCTCGGCGGTCGAGGGGACCGGCGCGCGCATCCTGGACACGCGGAAGACCACGCCCGGGCTCCGCCGGCTCGAGAAGGACGCCGTGCTCGCGGGAGGCGGCGCCAACCACCGCTTCGGACTCCACGACATGGTCCTGATCAAGGAGAACCATATCCGCGCGGCCGGTGGAATCACGGCGGCCGTGAAGGCGGTAGCAACACAGAACCGGGAGGGGCTCGCGGTCGAGGTCGAGACCACCGACCTCGCCGAGGTGCGCGAAGCGCTCGCCGTCGGCGTCGATCGGATCCTCCTCGACAACATGGCAACCGACCGGCTTCGTGAGGCCGTCGGCATCGTGAAGGCGACCTCCTCGTCCACCGAGACCGAAGCCTCCGGTGGCATCACGCTCGATACCGTCGGCGGGGTCGCGGCGACGGGCGTCGACTTCATCTCCGTCGGCGCGCTGACGCACTCCGCCCCCGCCCTCGACCTGTCGCTCCTCATCCGGCCGCGCTCCGGATGAGGAACGCCTCCGAGGCTGGGCCGGAGACGGGAGGCTCCCCCGCAGAGCCGAGGGACCGCGCTGCCGGAGTTCCGGAAAGCGTTCCACTGGAGAGCTGGGAGGGGTGTACCGCGGCCGAACTGCGAAAGGCGTGGGGCGTCACGCGCATCCACCTTTTCGAGCGGGTCGGCTCCACGAACGACGTCGCCCGGATCCTGGCTGAGAATGGGGCTCCGGATGCGACTGTCGTCCTCGCCGAAGAGCAGAGCGCGGGGCGGGGAAGGGTCGGGCGAATCTGGGCTTCCGCCCCCGGCCTAGGGCTGTGGCTCTCCTACGTCTCGAGGCCGGCGTCGCCGACCGCTTCCGGCCCGCTCCCCCTCCGCGTCGCCCTGGCGGTCGCCCGAGCCCTGGATCCCTGGGCCGACGGGAACGCAATCAGCATCAAGTGGCCGAACGACCTGCTCCTCGACGGCAGGAAGGTCGGCGGCATCCTCTGCGAAGGCGCCTGGGAAGGCGAACGACTCCGCTCCGTGGTCGTGGGTATCGGGCTGAACCTCCTCCATGGCCCTGCCGATCTTCCCGGGGACCTTCGCGCGAACGCGACATCCCTGCGCGCCGCGACAGGTCAGCCGATCGCTCGCTTCGAGGTGGCCGGAGCCGTGGTGAAGCACCTCCGCGAGACTCTCCAGGATACCGGAGGATCTCTCGCCCACGAGCCGGACCTCGCCGCCCGCGACGCGCTGCTCGGTCGCCGCGTACGCGTGTTCGAATCGGAGCATGGCGCCCCTCTCCTCACCGGACGCGCTGCGGGGATCGGCGCCGACGGCGCGCTCCGGGTCGATACGCGCGATGGCCGTCAGGAAGTCCGAACCGGCACGGTCAGACTCGCCGACTCGGATCCATGAAACGCTATCGGACGGTGGGCTGGAGCCGGCGCATAGGGTACCGGCTGCTCCCGGGCGACGGCTACTCCTACGTGCTCCACCTTCGGCCCAGAGAGTGGCCGATCGTCGCCGCCCATACGCTGTTCGGATTCCTGCTGGCCATCCCCGAATCTCCAGACGTGATCGGTCGCTGGCCCGAAGCGCTGGGCGGCGTGCTCCTCTTCGTCGTCTTCCTCAACGGCGGAACGCTGGCGATCAACTCCGCGTTCGATCGCGACGAAGGCGACGTCGGCTATCTCGACGCCCCACCACCTCCGCCCCGCCATCTCTTCGCGTTCGGGACGGTTCTCATGGCCAGCGGGCTCCTCCTCGCCGCTCTCCTCCTGCCCGCTCCCTTCGCGATCGTCTACGCCGCCTGCGTCGCGATGTCGCTCCTGTACTCGGTACCGCCGTTCCGGTGGAAGGCCGTCGCGGGACTCGACCTGGTCATCAATGCCGCCGGGTTCGGCACCCTGACGGCCCTCGCCGGCTGGACCCTCGCCGATCTTCCGCTCTCGACCTGGGCGCTGACGATCCTGCTCGCCTTCGGGCCCCTGTTCGCCGCGCTCTACCCCCTGACCCAGCTCTACCAGCTCGACGAGGACCGCGCGCGCGGCGACCGCACGCTCGCTCTCGCCCTCGGGATGCGTACGTCGCTCATCTTCTCACTGATGATGGCCGCCCTGGCCTTCGTCCTCCTGATCGCCGGCCTTCGCGCGGGCCCCTCGGGCGACCTCTGGCCGCTGATCCTGGTCCCCGCGGCACTCTGGTTCGCACTACTCTTCCGCTGGCTCGCCCGCTATGCGGTCATGTCGCCTTCGGACCACAAACGGGGCATGTACCACGCCCTCCAGGCCTGGGCCCTGACCAACGCGGCGGTGCTCGCAGCCGTCCTCCTCTGAGCCGCCGCACCACTCCACCGGCGCATTGTCGTTGCCACGTCCGGCGCGCCGGGATCTCTGTGACGGCCGGAGCGCACCCGACGCGTTCCCGGACGCGTGACTCCGGGGGCTCACGGCGCTACTTTGGGTCGATTCCGATCCCCGCGGCCCCACCAGCGGCCGACCGCATGCATCAACCGTCCAGAAGAGGCCGATGACCAGCTCCGCCGTTTCGCCGCGCACCGCGATCGTCTTCACCGTTCTGCTCACCGCCTGCCAGGGGGCCCCCGCGGCGGAAGGCCCCGGAGCGCCGGCGGGCCAGGTCGCCGCGGATACGGTGATCCAGCAGCAGTACGTCGAGGAGATCGCGGGACTGGCGACGGACCCGCGCGTCCAGCAGGCCTTTCAGGTGATCCAGGACCTCGAGCCCCGCACGATGGAGGATCTCGTCACGCTCACCGAGATTCCCGCGCCCCCCTTTCAGGAAACCGAGCGCGGCCTTCGCTTCCTCCAGATGCTCCGCGACGCCGGCGCCGACACGACCTTTGTGGACGACGAGGGCAACGTCATCGGAATACGGCGGGGAACCGCCTCCGGGCCCGCGATGGTCCTCTCGGGCCACCTGGATACGGTCTTTCCCGAAGGCACCGACGTCACGGTGCGCATGCGCGGCGACACCCTCTACGCGCCGGGCGTGGGCGATGACACTCGCGGGCTCATGGTCGTCCTGACCGTCCTGCGCGCCATGGACGCCGCCAATATCCGCACCGTGAATGACGTCTGGTTCGTTGGAACCGTCGGCGAGGAGGGGCTCGGCGATCTGCGCGGGGTGAAGCACCTGTTCCGGGAGGGCGGGCCGGAGATCGACGCCTTCATCTCCATCGACGGCGGCAACATCGGGCGCATCGTGAACCAGGCACTCGGCTCCCGCCGCTATCGCGCCACCTTCAACGGTCCCGGCGGCCACTCCTGGGGCGCCTTCGGGCTCGGTAACCCCGCGCACGCGCTCGGCCGCGCCATCCGTATCTTCGACGAGCGCGCCGCCGAGTACGTCTCCGAAGGCCCACGGACCAGTTACAACGTCGGCGTGATCGGCGGCGGCACTTCGGTCAATGCAATCCCCTTCGAGGCCTGGATGCAGGTGGACATGCGCTCGGAGGACCCGGAACGCCTCGCCGGCATCGACGAGCTCTTCCAGCAGAGCGCGCAGCAGGCCGTCGCGGAGCAGAACGAGCGCCGAGAGGGCGGCGAGCCGCTGTCCGTCGACCTCGAGGTGATCGGCGACCGCCCCTCGGGGGACATTGCTCCGGCGACTCCCCTCGTCCAACGCGCCATGGCGACCGCCCGGCACTTCGGTGAGGAACCCTCGCTCTCGCGCTCCTCGACCGACTCGAACACCCCCATCTCGCTCGGCATCCCCGCCGTCACGCTCGGCCGTGGCGGCGCCGGTGGAAACAGCCACGCGCTCGACGAGTGGTGGCTGAACCGCGACGGTCACCTCGCGATTCAGAGCACGCTCCTCGTCGTGCTGGCGCAGGCGGGGATTGCCCGCGAGTGAGCTGCCGCCGGCGGCGGAGCGGACCCCGCGCCTCCGCATCGCCGATCGGGAGCCGCGGAAAGACGAAATTGTGCACACATGTAGTGCCTGCGAATGCAGCACTTAGGACCCGTTACCTTACATTCGGTGGATGCCCAGCTCCAATTTCCACATCGCCGGCGACCTGCCAGTACCCGGGGACAAGTCGCTCTCCCATCGGGCGCTGATGTTCGCGGCCGCCGCCCGTGGCGAGAGTCGTCTCCGGGGCCTGCTGCCGGGCGAAGACTGCCAGAGCACCGCCGCGATCCTTCGCGCCCTCGGCGTCTCCGCCCCGATCCTCCCGTTGAACGGTTCCGAGATCACCGTCACGTCGGACGGCATCGACGCGTGGACCGCCCCGACGACGGTGCTCGACTGCGGCAACAGTGGAACGACGGCCCGGCTGATGATGGGTCTGCTGGCGGGGCGGCCCTTCTGCTCGACGCTCACGGGCGATGATTCCCTACGTTCGCGGCCGATGCGGCGCATCACCGACCCTCTGTCACGGATGGGCGCGCGGGTCACCGAACTGGAAAAGCCCGATCGACTGCCGCTCGAGCTCTGCGGCGGCGACCTCACCGGAATCGACTACCGCTCGCCGAAGGGCAGCGCGCAGATCAAGAGCGCGGTCCTGCTCGCCGGGCTCTCGGCGCGCGTGGACGTTTCCGTCTGGGAGCCGATCCGCTCGCGCGACCATTCGGAACGCATCCTGGCGGCGCTGGGGGTCGACATCACGGAAGCGGAGGAGGCCGGCGGGTGGAGGGTTCGCAGCCGTGCGCCGTCCGGCGACATCCCGCCGCTCGAGATGACGGTTCCCGGCGACCCCTCCTCGGCTGCCTTCCTGATCGCGCTCGCGTCACTCGCCTCCTCCGGGGAAATTCGCATCCGGTCGGTGGGCGTGAATCCGACCCGCACCGGCTTCATCAGCGCGCTGCGACGGATGGGCGGCCACGTCACCCTGGAGAACGAGCGCGTCAGTGGGGGGGAACCGATCGCGGACATCGTAGCGCGGCCGGGCGATCTGCGTGGAATCTCCGTCGGAGCCGCGGAAGTGCCGGCCATGATCGACGAGATCCCGATCCTCGCCTGCCTCGCGGCCCGCGCCGCCGGCGAGACGCGCATTACCGGAGCCGAAGAGCTTCGCGCGAAGGAGAGCGACCGGATCACCGCGATCGTCAGCAACCTGCGCACGCTCGGCGCCGACGCCGAGGAACTGCCGGACGGCCTGCTGGTCCGCGGGGGCGACGAGCCGCTCGAGGGAACCGTGGCCGCCCTCCACGATCACCGCATCGCTATGGCGTTCGGAGTCCTCGGTGCCATACCCGGCAATCGGATCGCCATCGACACACCCGGCGTCGTCGATGTCTCCTATCCCGGGTTCTGGGAGACGCTCGACGAGCTCACCGCTACCCCGGCCGCCCCGGGCACATGAACGACCAGCAGCGCGATATCGTCGTCGCTATCGACGGGCCGGCTGCCTCGGGGAAGAGCAGCACCGCCAAGGCGGTCGCGGCCTCGCTCGGCTATCGGCATCTCGATTCGGGCGCATTCTACCGCGCCGTCACCCTCGCCGCCCTCGACCGCGGCATTCCTCCCGAACAGTGGGACGCGCTCAGCGCCGCGGACCTGCACGCCTTCGAGATCAACGCGGAGCCGGCCGACACGGGCTTCGCCCTGTCCATCGGCGGCGAGGCGGTCGGCGACCGCATCCGCTCGCTCGAAGTGAACGCCCAGGTCGCCCGTATGGCCGCGCTCCCGCCAGTGCGCGCCTGGCTCCTCGACGCCCTCCGGGCCGCGGGTCGCGGCGGCGGACTCGTCGCCGACGGCCGCGACATCGGCACGGTTGTCTTCCCAGAAGCGGAGCTCAAGATCTTCCTCATCTGCGAACCGGAGGAGCGCGCCCGGAGACGACTCCTGCAGCAGGGCCGGCGGGAGCCTGACGCCGCCGAGGTCCGGGCCGAGGCCAGTCGCCTCGTCGAACGCGACCGGATCGACGAGTCACGCGCGGTCGCCCCGCTCCGCCAGGCCGACGATGCCGTCATTCTCGACACCACCCCCCTCTCGTTCGACGAGCAGGTGCGGGCAATCGCCACCCTCGCGGCCGAACGCGCCGGCGCTTGACGCCTATTTCCGGTACGGCTAGATTATCCTGTTCCCCGGGGCCCCTGGGCCCCATCGTCCGTTAACCTTCAACCCCTTGCCGGGGCGCAGTTTGGCCCCTGCTATGGAAGGCTACACCCTCACATGGCCGATCAGACTACTCAGGACGCGATTCCGGATCAGGACCACGCACCCGACCCCACCTCCGCCATCCCCTCCATGCCGGCCGGCGGCGTCGCCGTAGCCGACGAGCTCACCGAGCGAGAAGTCGCCGAGCGCGCCCGCACCGTCAATGTGCGGGCCGATCTCTTCGATGAGGAGGAGTACGACCTCGAGGAATACGAAGCACTCCTCGCGATGTACGAAGAGACCCTCACGAACATCGAAGAGGGTGAGATCGTCGCGGCCAGAGTTCTCCGGGTAACGGACAAGGTCGTCATCCTCGATGTGGGCTTCAAGAGCGAAGGCTCGGTCGCCCTCGACGAGTTCAAGGATCCCGAGTCGCTGAAGGAGGGCGACGAGGTCGAAGTCTACCTCGAGAATCTCGAGGACGAGGACGGCATCGTCGTACTGTCCAAGAAGAAGGCTGACTTCCTCCGTGTGTGGGAGAAGATCCGCGAGGCCTACGAGAACGAGACCCCGGTACCGGGCGTTCTCACGCGCAAGATCAAGGGCGGCGTGACCGTCGACCTGATGGGCGTCGACGCCTTCCTGCCGGGCTCGCAGATCGCGCTTCGCCGCGTCCCGAACATCGAGGACCTGATCGGCGAGACGTACGATTTCAAGATCATCAAGCTCAACAAACGCCGCCGGAACATCGTCGTTTCGCGCCGCGTTCTGCTCGAGGCCGACCGCGAGGTCAAGCGCGAGAAGCTGAAGGAGGAGCTCGAGGTCGGGCAGGTTCGCACCGGTGTGGTGAAGAACATCACCGATTTCGGCGCCTTCATCGATCTCGGCGGCATGGACGGGCTGCTCCACATCACCGACATGAGCTGGGGCCGCGTCGGCCATCCGAGCGAGGTCGTCTCGATCGGTCAGGAGCTCGACGTGAAGGTGCTGGACATCGATTGGGACCGCGAGCGCCTGTCGCTCGGGCTCAAGCAGCTCCAGCCGTACCCCTGGAAGGACGTCGACAAGAAGTACCCGGTCGGCTCACGAGTTCGTGGCCGCGTCGTCTCGATCACCAACTACGGCGCCTTCGTGGAGCTGGAGAAGGGCGTCGAGGGGCTGGTCCACATCTCGGAGATGAGCTGGACGCGCAACGTCCGCCACCCGAGCAAGATCGTCTCTCTCAACGACGAGGTCGAAGCGGTCGTGCTGAAGGTGGATCCGAACGAGGAGAAGATCTCGCTCGGCATGAAGCAGATCGAGGAGGACCCCTGGCACGCGCTGCCGGAGAAGTACCCGACCGGCACACGCATGGTCGGCAAGGTCCGCAACCTCACCTCGTTCGGTGCCTTCGTCGAGATCGAGCCGGGGATCGACGGGCTCGTCCACATCTCGGACATGAGCTGGACGAAGCGGATCCAGCATCCGTCCGAAGTGGTGCGTAAGGGTGATGACGTCGAGGTCGTGATCCTCAGCGTGGACGCCGAGAACAAGCGGATCTCGCTGGGTCTGAAGCAGACGCAGGACGACCCGTGGAGCGAGATCGCCCAGAACTTCCCGGTCGGTCACGAGGTCACCGGCAAGATCGCGCGCCTGCAGGACAAGGGCGTCGCCGTCGACCTCGGCGACGACATCGAGGGCTTCGTACCGCTCTCACAGCTCGGTGTCGCGGGGCTTCAGAACCCGGCTGACCTCTTCGCCGAGGGCGACGACCTGGAGATGGAGGTCACGGAAGTCGACCCGGACAACCGCCGCATCGTGCTGAACACGACCCGCGTGCCGAAGCTCGAGGAGGGTGCCGTCATTCAGTCGGCCCCGGGAGCGGGCGCCGGGGGTGAGGAAGGCGCCGAAGCCACGGCCGAGGTGCCAGCGGCGGAGGGCGACGAGGCGGAAGCTGCACCGACGGCCGAAGCGCAGGCCGCGGAAGCTCCGGCGGCCGAGGCCGAGACGGAGGAGGCTCCCGAGGCTGAGGCCGAAGTGAAGGCGGAGGAAACTCCGGCGGCCGAAGCGGAGGAAGCCGAAGCAAAGGCAGCGGAACCTCCGGCGAAGGAAGCTGAAGCGGCGC
>JBBDRL010000066.1:0-11348 GCA_040905505.1 Gemmatimonadota bacterium
ATTCAGGATTCAGGATTCAGGATTCAGGATTCAGGATTCAGGATTCAGGATTCAGACGCGGCCGGGCACTCAGGTCAGGCGGGCCCCTGAATGCTGAATGCCGAATCCTGAATCCTGCCGTTCTCACATCGCAAACAGCTTACGAAGGACGTCGGCGCGGGAGAGGAAACCCGTGAGCTTGCCTTCGTGGACGACCGGAAGGCGTTCGACGTCCTTGTTGATCATGGTGGAGACGACTTCCGAGAGTGGTTGGTCCTCGGAGATGCACATGACGGAGCGGGACATGAACTCGCGCACGGGCGTCTCGTAGAGGGCGCGGTCCTCATCGCTGGAGAGCTCGCCTGCGCCCGCGCGGCCGATGGCGGGCAGGAGGTGACGAAGCACGTCGCGGTCGGTGATCACGCCAAGAACCTCGCGTTTATCGCCGACGACGGGGACCGCTTTGAGCTGGTGGCGGCCCATGAGGTCGAGGAGCTCGCGGACGGGCGTGCCGGGGTAGACGCGGTAGACACGAGCGGTCATCACGTCGCGGACAACGAGGCGCGGCTGAACCGTGAGGCTCTGGATTTCGGGAATGGCGAACACCTGGTCGGCCGAGCGAGCCTGGATCAGCCGATCGACGACTTCGTCATTGCGGAGCGTTCTGGCCAGGGCGGCGACGATCTGGAGGTAGTAGTTGGCCGCCTCTGGCGGGGCGAGCACGAGGATGACGATCCGCTCGGCTCCACGTTCCGCACCCGGTCTGAGCTCGATCGGGTTGGGGGCGATGCCGAGCGCGACGACGACTCTGTCTACCGCGTCGCTGCGGAAGTGCGGAAGGAGGACGCGATCCCCAACGTGGACGACGTCGCGAATCCGCTCGTCGGCGATGAGTCGTTCGAGTCGCTCCGGATGAGCGATCGCGCCGGACTCCACCAGCCGCTGAATCAGGGCCATCACGGCACCACGGAGGGTGTCGGTGGCCAGCGGGGCGATCACGTGCTCCGGTCGGAGCACCTCTAAGAGACGCATACTACCTCTCTTACTGGGAAATTCCATCCGGAGTCGTCGCAAGCGCGCGGAAGCTGCAAGGGGCAGCGATCCGCGCGTACGCGCTCGTCTCCTTCTCGGCGGCGCCGTCACCTCACCCATGACGCCGGATGAGCAGACGCCCCTTCAGCGGAGGGCCTCCTGGACGAGGCCGACGACGTCGATCGGCCGCTTGGCCACACCGATGCCGTTGTCCTCGAAGGCCTGGATCTTCTCCTCCGCTGTTCCCGCCGACCCGGAAATAATCGCGCCTGCGTGACCCATGCGCCGCCCTGGCGGGGCGGTCTGGCCGGCGATGAAGCCGACGACGGGCTTATCGACGTGCTCGCGTACGAAGCGGGCGGCGTCCTGCTCGTCGGTGCCGCCGATCTCGCCGATCATCACGATCGCCTCTGTCTCGGGGTCCTCCTGAAAGGCAGCGAGGCAGTCGATGAAGCTGGTGCCGTTGATCGGGTCACCACCGATCCCCACGCAGGTCGTGGTCCCGACACCCGCGCCCTTCAGCTTCGCCACGACCTCGTAGGTCAGCGTTCCGGATCGCGAGACGAGGCCGACGGGGCCCAGATCGGTGATGTTGCCGGGAATGATGCCAACCTTCGTCTTGCCGGCCGAAATGAGGCCGGGGCAGTTGGGGCCGAGCAAGCGGGATCCCTTTTCGGAAACGAACGGGCGGACGCGCGTCATGTCGAGAACCGGAACGCCTTCGGTGATGCACACGATGAACTCGATGCCCGCGTCGGCGGCCTCGAACATGGCGTCGGCGGCGAAGGCGGGGGGGACGTAGACGACGGATGTATTAGCGCCGGTCTCCATCACGGCCTGCTCGACCGTATCGAAGACCGGTACGGAGTCGTCGAAGCGCTGACCGCCCTTACCCGGGGTAACCCCCGCGACGACGCGCGTGCCGTACTCGATCATCTGGCGAGTATGGAAGGATCCATCCCGACCGGTAATGCCCTGAACGACGAGGCGGGTCTCCTGATCCGCAAATATGCTCACTTGCCTTCTCCCTTCGCGAGTTTCACGGCGCGCTCGACCGCTTCGTCCATGTCGGTCATCGCATTGAAGCCAGCCTCCTCGAGGATCTGTACCGCGCGCTCCTCGTTGGTGCCGGTCAGGCGAATGACGATCGGAACCTGGATGTCGATCTGGCGCGTGGCCGTGACGATTCCATTGGCGACATCGTCGCAACGGGTAATGCCGCCGAAGATGTTGAAAAGGATGACCTTCACGCTCGGGTCAGAGGTGATGATCTTCAGCGCGCTCACCACCTTCTCGGGGTTCGAGGAGCCGCCGATATCCAGGAAGTTCGCGGGCTCGCCGCCGTAGTACTTGACGAGGTCCATGGTCGCCATCGCCAGCCCGGCCCCATTGACGCAGCACCCGACGTCGCCGTCGAGCTTGATGAAGGTCAGTCCGGCTTCGCGGGCCACGACCTCGGAGGGCTCTTCGGAGCTGTCGTCGCGAAGCGCCTCGATCCGCGGCTTCCGGAAGAGCTCGTTGTCGTCGATGTTCATCTTGGCGTCGATCGCCTTGACGTCACCGGCCGGCGTGGTGATCAGCGGGTTGATCTCGGCGAGGGAGGCCCCTGCGTCGATGAACGAATCGTAGAGCTGAGCGATGATATTGGCGGCGGCACGCTGTTGCTTGACGTCGCTGTAGAGGGCGGTCGCCAGCGTGTACGCCTGATGAGGAAGCAGGCCATAGCGCGGATCCACCGCCAGCTTGCGGATGGCGTCCGGGTTGGTGGCGGCCACCTCCTCGATGTCCACGCCGCCCTCGGAAGAGACCATGAAGACCGCGCTCTTGCTCCCGCGATCCACGACGAGACCGACGTATGCCTCGCTGGCGATGTCCTCGGTGGGTGTGACGAGGACCTGCTCGACCGGCAGGTCCTTGATCCGCATTCCCAGTATGCGCGAAGCGTGTTCGCCCGCCTCTGCGGCGCTCTTGGCCAGTTTGACGCCGCCTGCCTTGCCCCGTCCGCCCGCGTGGACCTGCGCCTTTACGACGACCTTACCGCCATACTTCTGAGCGATTCGTTCAGCT
This sequence comes from Gemmatimonadota bacterium, assembly GCA_040905505.1. Taxonomy (GTDB): domain Bacteria; phylum Gemmatimonadota; class Gemmatimonadetes; order Longimicrobiales; family Longimicrobiaceae; genus WHSP01. The sequence goes on from JBBDRL010000066.1 coordinate 3,079, forward strand.
TCTTCCGGCGTTCTGGCGATGTCGCCCGGTGGTACCGGCATCCCATGATTCCGGAAGATCTCCCTCGCCTGGTACTCGTGGATATTCATCAAGCTCCTGAAGGTTGAGCAACAGTCGTCGGGCCCCATGCCGGCACGCGGAGCGGGGCCACGTCTGATGGGGCGGCCAATGGCCTACCCAGCTACGATTTCGGTTCCAGCTTCTCCCGCGACCCCCTCTCCGCCCAGATCCAGGCGGGTGATGATGGCGCGGTCGCCGCCTTCGCGAACGAAGCGCATGGCGGCTTCCACCTTGGGCGCCATGCTGCCGGCACCCAGCTCACCCGACGCGATGAGCGCCTCGGCGCCGTGAAGGTCGAGACGCGCGATCCGTTCCTGCCGCGGGGTACCGTATCCTGTGTAGACCGCATCGATGTCGGTCAGGATGAGCAGGACGTCGGCTCCGATGTCGAGACCGAGCACGGCGGCCGCGCGGTCTTTGTCGACGACGGCGTCCATCCCCTCGATGCGGTCGCCGGCGGTCCGGTACACGGGGACGCCACCGCCACCGGATGCGACGACCAGGTGTCCTTCGGCGAAGAGCGTCGCGATCATCCGGTGCTCGATCGTTCCGAGTGGGCGCGGCGACGGAACGACCCGGCGCCACCCGCCACTCACGGGCGCAATGTGCCAGCCGAGGTCCGCCGCGAGCGCTTTCGCCCGCTCCTCCCCCATCGTCCGCCCGATCGGTTTGTCAGGCGTGGCGAGGGCCGGATCATCCTGGTCGACGAGGATCTGTGTCACCAATGTCACGACCCGCCGCTCCACACCGGCGTCCGCCAGCGCGTTCTGGAGCGACTGCTGGATCATGTACCCGATCCACCCTTGCGTCCCGGCGACGAGAAGGCCGAGCGGCAGCGGGGGGATCTGCGAGCGGGCGATCTCCTGCCGTGCCAGATCGTTGCCGACCTGAGGACCGTTCCCGTGAACGATGACGATCTTCCAGCCCTCGGCCGCGAGCTGAACGACCTCGCCGAGGCTCTCGCGCACGTGCCGGAACTGTTCGGCGACCGTGCCTTCCTCGCCTTCAGGCGAAAGCGCATTGCCGCCGATGGCGACGACGATGCCCGCGTCCGTCACGACGGGCGACCGTTCGAAGAACGACGAGCCGGGCCGCAGCCCCGCAGGTTTCCAGCGCGCGCAATGATAAGCCGCGTCACGAGGCGGAGCAAGTTCGTATGATGCAAGTTAGAACGTCCCTGCCGACGGGCTCAGCGCGTCTCGTAGTGACTGCCAGGTGCGCCCGAACCCCGCCCAATCTCCGGAGCGGAGCAGCGCCTCGGCTTCGTCGAGCAGTCGGCGTGCGCGGGCGATGGCCTCGGGGTCGCCGACCATGGGATCGGCGGGGGCGGTGGTATCGGCATCGGCCGTGGCGAGGCTGCCGACCGCCTCGTCGTCGAGGAGCATCGCGACCGCCGTGGAGAACGTCGGCTGCATGACGACCCGCCCCTGGCGGGCGAGTATGATCCGCTCGAGCTGCGGCACGGCGGCGTTCTGCGCCTCCAGGAACAGCGGCTCTACGTAGATGAGCGTATTCTCGATCGGAACGATCATCAGGTGACCGCGGAGCACGTCGCTCCCACCGCGACGCCAGAGGGCGAGCTGCTGCGAGATCTCCGGGTTCTGGTCGATCATCGCCTCGACCTGCTGCGGTCCGGGGATCTGCTCGTCGCGCGGCAGCTCGTAGAGAATCTGCTCGCCGTAGTTCGCCGGGTCGTTCCGCGTGACCATCAGCGCCGTCATGTTCTGCCTGCCACGCGCGACATAGGGCACCGAGAGGAGGAACTCGGGCTCGTCGGAATCCGGAAGCGGATAGATGGCGTACGTCGGCTCCATGGGGGTCGGTGCGCCACGAAACTGCTCGGTGGGCACCGACCAGACGTCCTGCTGCTCGTAGAAGAGGCGCGGATCGAGCAGGTGGTACGCGCCCAGGACCTGTGCCTGAAGGTTCATCAGCGGCACCGGAAAGCGGAGGTGGGTTCGCAATCCGGCCGGCATCTCGTCGAGCGGCCGCACGAGTCCGGGGAAGATACGGGAGTAGGTGGTCAGGATCGGGTCGGCTACGTCGGCCGCGTAGAGCCGGACTTCGCCGGTCAGCGCGTCGACCGTCGCCTTTACGCTGTTACGGACATAGCGGACACCCTGCCCTTCGAAGCCGATGACCGCCGAGAGCGGGAAGCTCGCGCTGGTGGTGTACGCATCGACGACCCAGACGATGTGTCCCTCATGGATTACAGGGTATACGCTGCGGTCCGGCGAGACGCGCAGGAAGGGAGCGACGGCGCGGACCCGCTCGACCACCTGCCGCCGGTACACGACCTTACTGTCGTCGGACAGCTCGCCGGACAGAAGCACGTTCTTGCTCTGGAAGGCCCAGGCGAACAGGAATTTCTTCCAGGTCGCGTCGAGCGCGACACCACGAGGCTCGGCGGCGTCGTCGACGATGACGTATTCGGTGGTGCGCTCGCCGAAGTAGACGTTGGCGTTCTGGAGGGCCAGGCCTGGCGGAGCGTCCGGAGCGAGCTTGGGTGGGTCGAGGTCCCAGACGTAGAAGCTGGGCGTTCCCCCGGCCGACATTCGGGTAAGCGGGCTGACGACGACTCCCTGCCCCGCGACGTAGTTGAGGTGCAGGTTCTGCCACGTCTGTGCCGCCTCCTCGAGCTCGTTGGTGTCCAGTTCTCGCACGGAGATGCCGATCGGCTCAGCGTCCGCGCCCTCGCCGTAGCGGTCGTGGTGAACGCTGCCGAACGAATAGTACCTGAAGAGCGCCTGCTGCTGCTGGAAGGTCGTGAGCAGTGGCCGCGGATCCCAGAGTGGCACGCCGCGCAGGCGCTCGAGCACCGCATCCTCGTCGAGGTCGACGCTGCTCTGGTAGTCCATCCGGACACGACGGACCTCGTCGAGTCGATACGCCCGCCGCGTGAAGTCCAGGTGCTGCTCGATGAACGTCGCCTCCCGGGGGAACTCGTTCGGCTCCACCACGAAGCGTTGGATCGCGGACGGGTAGATCGCCTCGGCGCCCACGAGGCCGATGAACAGCAGGATGCCTCCGGCGATGGGAAGCCGCGGGTCGGCGATCCAGGCTCCGTAGGCGATCGCGCCGGCCGCGATGAGCGCCAGGACCAACACCGCGAGCTTTGCGGGCAGACGAGCGGCGACATCGGTATAGCCGAGGGCGCCGGCGAAGCCTGAGCCGTCGACGATGATACCGTAGCGATCCAACCAGACGTTGACGGCGTAGAGGACGAGAAAGGCGGCCAGCAGCGCGCCCAGATGGCGTCGCGGGAGCGGAGAGACGGAAGGCTTGCCCTCGGCGACCTTGATCGCGCCCGTGGCTACGTACGCAGCGACCGCGAGCAGGGCGATCCAGAAGACGAGGAGAGCCGCCAGCGTCTGAAGGCGGTTCAGAACGGGGAGCTGGAAGACGTAGAACGCGGCATCCAGTTGAAAGACGGGGTCGGCGAGGCCCCAGAGCTCCGGCCGAATCGCGGCGAGGACGGGGAGTGGGTCGGCCACGCCGGCCGAAAGCCACCAGGCCGAGAACAGCGCCACGAGAGAGATTGCGGACAGGACGTAGACCTGCGGGAGGCGCTCGGCGATTTCGATGTTCGCGTAACGCCGCCGCACGCGAATGGCGCCGAGAGAGCGGGTGACGAACCACAGGTTGACGAAGACCGTCACCGCGACGACCGCCGCAACGACCCCGCGGACCACGAGTGCAGCGCGCCAGCGGGTCCAGAAGACGGATTCCAGATCGATGCTACGATACCAGAGGAGGTCGGCCAAGAAACCCGCGACGAGCCGCCCTCCGAGCAGGAGCAGGAGGAAAGCGACTACGACCGCGCTGAGCGTGGCTCTACGACCGAATGTCATCTAGGCAATCTGGATTTCCTGAGCGCGCAGCCAATCTTCCATGGCTGTTCGAATGCGATCGAGCGCCTCGACGGTCGTCGCTTCGTAGCGTGCGACGAGCACGGGCTCCGTGTTGGAGGCCCGAATGAGTCCCCATCCGTCGCCGAACAAGACGCGGGCCCCGTCGACGTCGATGACGTCGTGTTCCAGCGAGAAATGATGCACGGCTCGCTCCACGACCTGCCACTTCCGCTCCTCCGACGCCGGGTACCGGATCTCGGCGGTCGAGACGAAGCTGGGGAAATCAGCCAACCTGGCCGAGAGGGGCCGGGCGGATCGGGAGGCGATGGCGGTCAGCAGGCACGCCGCATAGAGGGCGTCGTCGAAGCCGTAGTAGTCGTCCCCAAAACAGATGTGTCCCGACAGCTCGCCAGCGAGAAGGGCCCCCTCCTGCTTCATCCGCTCCTTGATCAGCGAATGCCCCGTGGCGGACATGATGGGCACACCGCCGGCCTCCGTGAGCACGTCCGGCAGACGCTGAGAGCACTTGACGTCGAAGACCACCTTCTGGCCCACGCCCCGGCGTTCGATCAGATCGAGGGCGAAGAGCAGCAGGAGCGTGTCGCCGCGGACGATCTCGCCGCGATCATCGACGGCGCCGATGCGGTCCGCGTCGCCGTCGAAGGCGATTCCGAAGTCCGCATCGGTCTGCGTCACCGTTCTCCGGAGGTCGGCGAGGTTCTCGTCGACGACAGGGTCCGGATGGTGGTTGGGAAAGGTGCCGTCCGAGTCGCAGAAGAGGGGCACGATCTCGAGAGAGGGGCCGAGGGCGCGCAGGAGATCGACCGCCACGACGCTGCCGGTGCCGTTGCCGCAATCCACGACCACCTTGAGGGGCCGCTGGACCTCGAAGCGGCGCGAGAGCGCATCGATGTAGAGCGGCAGGATGTCACGCTCCTCGACGGATCCGCTCCCCTCCTCGAATTCCGCGTTCTCGATCAGCTCACGCAGCGCCTGGATCCTGGCACCGTAGATGGATCGGCCCTCGACCGAGAGCTTGAATCCGTTGTACTCCGGCGGGTTGTGCGACCCCGTCACCTGAATCGCGCCGTCCGTCTCGAAGTGGGCCGAGGCGAAGTAGAGGACCGGCGTCGGCACCGTGCCGATGTCGAGGACGTCCATCCCGCTCTCCGTCAGACCTTGCCGGACCGCCTCGGCGAGTTCATCAGAGCTGCCTCGGTTGTCGCGACCGAGCGCTACGCGGAGCTCACGGGACGGGCCTTCGCGCCGCAGCATCGTACCGAAAGCGCGGCCGAGCGCGCGCGCAAAGCTCGGGCTCAGATCCCGGTTGACCACCCCGCGGATGTCGTACTGACGGAAGATGTGCGGATTCACGGCGAGTTTGGTTTCGTGCGTCAAAGCGATCTGCTCATCACGGTGCCGAGGCGCCGTCGAGCACGGCGGCGATGCACTCGATCTCGACCGCCGCGTCCTTCGGAAGGCGCGCCGCCTGTACGGTCGAGCGCGCCGGTCGATGGTCGCCGAAGAAGCGCCCGTAGACCTCGTTGACAGCCGCGAAATCGTTCATGTCACGAAGGAAGATCGTGGTCTTCAGGACGCGACCGGGCGATGACCCCGCGGCGCGAAGGACCGCTTCGAGGTTTTTCAGAACGCGCTCCGTCTGTTCGGCGACGGTCGTGCCGACCAGCTCGCCCGTCAACGGGTCGAGCGGGATCTGGCCCGCCGTGTAGACGACGCCTGAATGTACGATCGCCTGGCTGTACGGGCCGATCGCCGCGGGCGCCTCTTCGGTCCGTACCAGTTTGGGTGCCGTCACCTGTCACCTCGCGGGTTCACGTTGGGGTTGGCGGTCCGGCGAACGTCAGACCGCCGCTTCGGCCAGATGGCGTGAGACGATCTCGCGCATCTCGTCGGGGGACACTGTCGCGACACCGGGCTTGGCCACCTCGATCGCCGCGGCGAAGTTCGCCGCGATCGCGGCCTCCTCGATATCGGCGCCGGTGGCGAGGGCGACCGCCATGAACGCGGTGACGGTGTCTCCCGCGCCGGAGACATCGAAGACTTCGCGAGCGACGGCGGGAATGCGGAGGGTCGCCCGTTCCTTTGAGCGTACGACCATGCCGCCTTCGCCGAGGGTCACCAGCAGGTGGTCACAACCGAACCGGTTCCTGGCCTCCTCGAGCCATCCGTCGTCGGCGGGCCGAATCGGGACGCCGAGGGCGCTGGTGAGCTCCTGTGCGTTGGGCTTGAACACGGTGGCGCCGTGATACTCGAAGATGTTCCTGAACTTCGGATCGACGACCACCGCGCGTTCCGCGGCGCGCGCGGCCTGTAGCGCCGTATGGATCACGATGGGCGACAGGACGCCCTTGTTGTAATCCTCGAGCACGACCACGTCGGCTTCGGTGGCCGCCTCGGCGACAAGGGCGCAGAGTTCCGCCACGACGTCCTGCGAGAGGTCGTCGTCACGTTCCCGATCGAAGCGCACAACCTGCTGCTGGCGTGCGACGACACGAGTCTTGGTCGTCGTGGGCCGATCTTGACGGCTCACCAGCCGAGCGCGAGCGGCGCCACCTGGCAGGGCCTCGATCCCCGCGCGAATGGCGTCGCCGGCGGCGTCGCGGCCGACGAAGCCCACCACGTCACAACCCGCACCGAGACGGAGGACGTTGGCGGCGACGTTCGCCGCGCCGCCCAGCGCACTTCGTTCGTCCTGAACATGGACGACCGGGACAGGTGCTTCCGGGGAGATCCGCTGCACCGACCCGGTGAGATAGACGTCGAGCATCAGGTCGCCGATCACGGCGATGTGGACGTCGCCCGCGCGAGCGAGGATTTCCTCCAGCCTTTCCAATCCGAGCGTGGGCATCGCATAGGGCGCATTAAGACGCGTCGGCCCCAGCGGGGCCAGCGGAGGGCGGAATGTAACTCAAGCGCGCGGAACATGTAAAGCTGACACGGTCCCGATTCGGGGTGTCGCTCCGCACGATAATTGCGCCTCTGTCGCGAATCGCCGAAGTGGTGCGGAACAGCCTCTGATGGGAGCCGATGGTGGAGACGACGGAGAACGGTGCACGCCTTCAGGTAGCGGGGACGAAGCCGGAGGATGTGGGTAAAGGCGTGGCGCGGCTCGGCCGAAGCGCGCTCGACCGGCTGAACATCGGCGAGGGCGAAGTGGTGGAGATCACCGGGAAACGGACCACCGCCGCGATCGCCCTCGCGCCGTATGCGGAGGACGTCGGGCTCGAGTTGATCCGGCTGGACGGCCTCCAGCGCGCGAACGCGGACGTGGGGATGGGCGAGCACGTCGAGGTCCAGAAGGCCGACGTGAAGCCCGCTCGCCGCATCAGCATCGCCCCCGCGCAGAAGAACGTTCGCTTGAGCGGGTCGCCCGAGCTCCTGCGCCGGACGCTGTTCAGGCGACCCCTCGTGGCCGGCGACGTCGTTTCGACCGCGGTCTACCAACGGACCCAAACTCCCATGGGCACCGGCCGGCAGCCGGAAGACATCTTCAGAACGTTCTTCCAGCAGCCGGCGTTCGCCCTTCAGGAGATTCGTCTGCTGGTCGTCGCGACGGTGCCGCGAGGCGTCGTCCAGGTCGCGGCGGATACCGAGATCGAGCTGCTCCCCGAGTACACCGAGCCACAGGAGACGCGTCGGGCCGATGTGACGTACGACGACGTCGGCGGGCTGGGTACGTCGATCGATGAGGTCCGCGAGATGATCGAGCTTCCGCTGAAGCACCCGGAGCTCTTTCAGCGCCTGGGCATCGATCCGCCGAAGGGTGTGCTGCTGCACGGTCCACCCGGCACGGGCAAGACCCTGCTCGCCCGAGCGGTGGCGAACGAGGCGGACGCGAACTTCTTCAGCATCGCTGGTCCTGAGATCATGGGCCGCCATTACGGTGAATCCGAGCAGCGGCTACGGGAGATGTTTCAGGAGGCGGAACAACAGGCGCCCTCGATCATCTTCATCGACGAGATCGACTCGATCGCGCCGAAGCGGTCCGAGGTGACAGGAGAGCTGGAGCGGCGCGTCGTGGCGCAACTTCTGACACTGATGGACGGGCTCGAGCCGCGCCAGAACGTGGTGGTGATCGGCGCGACCAACCGGCTCAATGCGATCGACGAGGCGTTGCGGCGGCCCGGTCGATTCGACCGCGAGATCGTGATCGGGGTGCCGGATTACCAGGGCCGGCGCGAAGTGCTAGCCATCCATACCCGCGGGATGCCACTGTCCGAGGACGTGGAGGTCGACGAGCTCGCCCGCACCACCTACGGGTTCGTCGGCGCCGATCTCTCCGCCTTGACCCGTGAGGCGGCAATGGAGGCGCTGCGGCGAAACCTGCCGAACATCAAC
>JBBDRL010000066.1:11448-32301 GCA_040905505.1 Gemmatimonadota bacterium
AACGGCTTCCTCATCTACGGCCCGCCCGGTACCGGCAAGACGCTGCTGGCGAAGGCCGTGGCCCGTGAGGCGGAGGCCAACTTCATCGCTACCAAATCGTCCGATCTGCTGTCGAAGTGGTACGGCGAGTCGGAGCAGCAGATCTCACGGCTGTTCGCCCGGGCGCGGCAGGTCGCGCCGACGGTGATCTTCATCGACGAGATCGACTCCCTGGCGCCACATCGCGGCGGCGGGCTGGGCGAGCCGGCGGTCACCGAGCGCGTGGTGAACACGATCCTCGCCGAAATCGACGGCCTCGAGGAGAGCCAGGGGGTGGTGGTGGTGGGCGCGACCAATCGCCCCATGCTGCTGGACCCTGCCCTGCTCCGCCCCGGCCGGTTCGACGAGCTGGTTTACGTACCCGTTCCGAGTCTGGAGGGGCGCCTTCAGATCCTGCGAATTCACACCTCCGAGATGCCATTGGCGGCGGACGTCGACATCGAGAGCCTCGCGGACCGCACGCACGGGTACACGGGCGCGGACCTCGAGGATCTGACGCGCCGTGCCGGTCTCAACGCGCTGCGGGAGGACCTGGAGGCGAACGAGGTGACGATGGCGTTCTTCGAGTCGGCGTTGAAAGATACGCGCGCGTCCGTCACGCCGGAGATGGAGCGGGAGTACGAGCAGATCGCGGAGGAGTTGAAGCGGGAGAGCCCGCAGGGGCGGCGGATCGGGTTTCAGACGGCGATGGAGTAGTAGGCGGGGGTCAGGGGTCAGGGGTATTAAATGAAAACGACCCCCGGTCGTTCCGGGGGTCGTTTTGTGCAAGCTGTTTATTGAGCCGTGCCAAGTGGAGGTGAGGGGATTCGAACCCCTGTCCGCCTATAGATCCTACCCAAGCTCTACATGCTTATTCTGCTGTTCTTTTCTCCTCGTCCGGTCATCGGCCAGCAGACGGCCCATCCCGAACCAGCCGCTAAATTCTCGCCTGCCCCGTCACGGCGCCGGAAGCAAGCCAGTTCGAATTTATCGTCGCCCAATGGCCCGCCTCGAACAGGGCTGATCATTGAACGGGTGCGGTAACTAGCTTGAAGCTTGGTTACGCAGCCAGCGCAAAGTTATCGTTTGCGTGTAAATTGTTTCTCAGAGGTTTTACGAGGTATCTGAAACCTCGGCATGCACTCAGGCTTTCACTACACACGTCGAAGCCAAGTCACCCCCGAATTGTCAATCAGCGCCTGAAATATAAGGCGTACAAGAACTTGGGTCAAGCCCCCGCGCCCCTCATGCGGCGACCGGGACGGCGTCGGCGGCGGCGGCGTACTCGGCCAGTCGGGCGTCCGCCTCGGCCAGCGAGGTGACCTGGAAGAGGTCCTGGCGGAGATGGCGGCCACTGGGGAGCCCCTTGGTGTACCAGCCGAGGTGTTTACGGAACTCGATCATCGCCTTCTCCTCGTTGCGTTCGAATGCGATGGCGAGGCGAGCGTGCTCGCGCACGATCTCGAAGCGCTCGCGGACGGACGGGTCGGGCGGGACGGCGCGGCCGTCGAGCGCGGCGCGGGCCTGTCGGAAGATCCAGGGCGCCCCGTGCGAGCCGCGGGCGATCATGATGCCGGCACACCCGGTGTGTTCGTGCATACGCCGGGCATCCTCTCCCGACCAGACATCGCCATTGCCGATGACGGGGATATCGAGTGCTTCGACGACCATGGCGATCTCGTCCCAGTCGGCGGACCCGCCGTACATCTGGGTGCGAGTCCGGGCGTGGAGGGTCAGCGCCATGGCGCCGGCGTCCTGGCAGCGGAGCGCGATCTCGACGGGGTTCCGGTGTTCCTCGCTCCAGCCGCTGCGGATCTTGACGGTGACGGGCAGCGCGATCGCGGCCGCGACGGCCTGGATGATGGAGTCGACCAGGTCGAGGTCTCGAAGGCACCCCGAGCCGCCATTGCGCTTGACGACCTTCTTGACCGGGCAGCCGAAGTTGATATCGAGGAAGTCGGGGCGGTAGACGTCCTCGACGAGCGCCGCGGCCTCGGCCATCGCGGCGGGGTCGGCGCCGAAGATCTGGATGCCGATGGGGCGTTCATCGTCGTGGAACCGCAGGTACTCGTGCGTCCGGGCGTCGTTGCGGCGGATGCCTTCCGACGATACGAACTCGGAGACGACGACATCCGCGCCGAAGGAACGGCACAGACGCCGGAAAGGCGACTCGCTGACGCCCGCCTGCGGGGCCAGGTAAAGCGGTACGCCCCCGTCGCTCAACATGTTCAGATATGGATTCGCCATCGACATCTCTTCTCGTTCATGGCCGTGCTCCGGCGACGTCGACCACCGGCTGACCGGCAGTGCGTCGGAGCATCGCTCCAGCCTGCCGGGAGAGTGAAAATAGCGAAAAGTTGCCCGATGCTCAACGCACTGCCGGGCCGGCAGGCTACCCGGGCGTCGCAGCCCCTCGGCGGAGCTCGCAGCGATCCCGGGTACGGGGGGCCGGGGGTTCAGCCAGGCTGGACCAGATCGGTCGCCGGCTCGCCCACCGACCCCTCGCCACTCCGGGTCACCGCTCTTTGACACGTGCTGGCATGCTCCTTACATTCACATTTCCTATTAATTTCGCAGCGAATCTCCGGTATCGCCGGGAGGATTGTCTATCATGGAGCTTAGGGAGTTCTTTTCCGAAGACGTCGTCAAGCTGAATCTGGAGAGCGGCAGCAAGGACGATGTTTTGAAGGAAATGATCGGACTCTTGGGTCTCGACGAGAAGTCCGAGAGCATTCTGTACAAGATGTTGAAGCGGCGTGAGAACCTGGGTTCGACGGGTATCGGTAAGGGAATCGCGATTCCCCACTGTCGCTCGCTCGTCGTGAACCGGTTGAGGGTCGCATTCGGTCGTAAGGAGGCGGGGGTGGATTTTCGCGCCATCGACGAGCAGCCGGTCAACTACGTGTTCCTCATCGTCGCGCCGCCACTGGAAGTCTCGAACCAGTATCTGCCGGTTCTCGGAAAGATCGCACAGTTCTCGAAGGAGCAGGACGTGCCTGCCCGCCTGGAGGAGATCTCGAGTCCGCAGGAATTCATGGCATTACTCGAGGAGAAGGGAATCTGAGGCGATCATGCACCCACAGCTCGAAACCTTGTTGGAGATTCAGGACCTGAAGACGCAACGCGTCGATCTGCTCGAGCAGAGCGAGAGTCGCGACGTCGAGGAAGAACTCTTCAACATCAGTGCGGACGAAGCGTTGGAGCAGCTCGGCAAGAAGATCGAGGAGATGGCGGAATCCCTCGAGCCCTCGGTTCGGAATCGATATCGGCGGCTCTCGGGTTCGAAGGGCCGCTTTGTCGTTCCGGTCATCAATGGCACCTGCTTCGGCTGCTTCGTGAGCATCCCCACCGCCGTCGCGTCGGCAGCCGAGCGCAACGAAGCACTTCGCTTCTGCGACAACTGCGGTCGTTTTCTGTACCTGGTCGGCTGACGAATCCGTCCGTTCGGCTGCGCAACAACGTGAATCGGCCCGGCAATGTTCTCGCCGGGCCGATTCGTTTTGTTACTGCCCGTCTCACCAGGGGAAAATTCTTCGTCTGCTCCGTGGGTTCAGTACTGTGAGTTTTCTCGTTTGCGGCTCGGACACTCCCTCGACCACCATCTGCACGTAGTACACTCCCGAAGGCACCGGGCGACCCGACTGGTCTCGCCCATTCCAGTAGGCGATCTGCCGACCCGGCTCGGAGTACGCCAGGTTGATCAACTGCGCTCCTCGGCCTCGAGGATGATCGATCGCCTCCGGTATCGCGATCACCTGCGACAGGATGTTGTAGATCCGGACCGTCGCCGCGACGGAACCGCCATCATCGAACAAGCTCGGTTCGAGCGTGAACGGAATCCAGGTTTCAGGGTTTACGGGGTTCGGGTAATTCTGCTCAAGAACGAAGCCACGAGTGTTCTCCGCCGACTGCAACGCTGGTGGCGATTCCTGGGCATGCGACCCGGGAGGCGATAGTGAGCCGGCCAGCAGAAACAGGATGAGCAGAACAGATCGGGCGCGCGTCATGAGCACCTCGCTGTCCTGAGAGTGAATCTCTACGCTCTTGTCACCTCCGGTCTCCTGGCCGGATGAGGAGTCGGTAGAAGCGTTAAGAACGGTCGTGAAGACCTAATGGAGTATAGACGTAGAGCGGCAGGGCGGTCAAGGCGAAAGACATTAGTTTTCGCGATTCCCCGTGCGGATCCCGTCCGGAACGGAGCGGCGGTCGGACGAGGGGGGATGAAAACGGGTCAGGCGAGCCCGGTAGTCGGGGCGGCTCAGCGAATATGCTCGAGGAACAGGGGCAGGGAGCGGAGCGGCCGGTCGGGGGCGAGGTGGGTGGAGAGAAAGATGTGGAGCACGGCGGCGTGGAGCCTTCGGGAAGGCAGCTCGAGGTCGGTGGTGGGACGTGAGGCCATGGCGGCGACCTCGCGCCTGGTGATGGCATCCAGGAGGCGTCCCGCGGGACGGCACGCACGGCAGGCGACGCCCCCGGCTTCGACGTCGAAGCGAGCGGGCTCTTCGGGGGCGAGGTGGCGGCCGCACCGGACGCAGGTTTCCATCTCCGGCTGGAAGCCGAGTATGGTGATGATGTACCAGGCGGCGGAGAGGGCGGTGGCGGCGGGATCCTTCGGCTCGGCGGCGAGGGTGTCGAAGGTGGTGACGAGGGTATCGAAGAGCAGCTCGAGGGGCTCTTCCGTGGCGGCGCGGAGGGCGATCTCGGCGACGAGCGAAGCGCCGGCGAAGGCAGTCAGGTCGCGTCCGATGCCCTGTCTGCTGCGGATGAGGGAGAATTCGGACAGGGTAAGGAGGTCTCTCCCCTCGCGCAGGATGAAAGCGGCTTCGCCCTCGGTGAACGGTTCGAGGATTCCGCCGAAGCGGCTCCTCGGGCGTTGCGCGCCCTTGGCGATGACGGATCTGAGGCCGTAGGAGGGGGTCAGCAGGCGGAGGATGCGGCTGGTGTCGCCGAAGGCGAAGGAGTGGAGGATGAGGGCTCGCGTCTTGACCGGTGGCACGGAGCGCGACGGGTGGTCAGGCGGAGGACGTCGGGCGGTTCCGAGCCGCGGCCCAGGCCCCGACGCCGAGGAGCGCGAGCGTCACGGCGACCGCGGCGAGCACCGGATCGACCGGAGTGCTTCCCTGGTTGGACCAGCGGAGCTCGATGGAGCGGTCGGCGGCGACGGCGGAATCCGAATATTGGAGGAACTGTTGTCCATCGGCTTCGACCATTCGTGTGGACTCGAGGCCGGAAACGCCCGTGAGATGAGACGGTTGGAGGACGAACAGGTTGAAGGCGTCAGTCGGGTCCTCGACCGGAAAGCTGGCGGTGGACGGTCTGGCAGGGAGGCGGTAGCGGATGAAGATGTCGCGTTCGCCTGGGGTGATCGGGGTCAGGAGCAGGACGCGATCATCCATTCGCGTGACCTCGTGGGGGAGGATGTCTCCCTCCCCGACCTCGAACTCGGAGGCATCGGGCGGGATGCGGAAGTCCCAGGTTGGTTCTCCCGTTTCCGCAACGAGTGCCTTCGAGGTGGGATTAGCGATTCGCACGACCTCGTTGACCTCCCACGAGCCGGTCTGCTCGGGGATGAGGACGACGTCCCTGCCGACGACGCGGATGGGCTCACTCAGGACCGACGCCGTGTCGAAGACGGCGACGGTGTAGTCGTTCCAGGGCTGATCCGGGTGAATCGGGTCGCCGAAGTAGCGGGCGGAGAGATAGTCGGCGGTGACGAAGAAGACCGTGAACGCCGCATCGGCGTCGATCTCGAGGGGAAGACGAAAGGCACCCGTTTCGTCGCTCACCGCAGTGGCGAGCTCACCAGCGGTCTCGGAGCTGACACGGTGGAGCGTAACGGGGACCCCGGCGACCGGCTCGTCGTCGCGTACGACGGTTCCGACCAGCTCCCGTTCGATCGCGGTCTGCGATTGCGTTGCCGTCTCCTGGCCGAGGACGGGGGACGGCCAAGAAAACGAAAGGGCCACGCCCAGGGCGATGGCCGCACATGTGAAAGGCGCCGAGGGCGCTATGCGGCGCCGGGCGCTCGATATCGACATCAGGGATTGAACCGACCGAGGTCTTCCGGGTTGAGTTTCTTCAGGTATTCCTGGAGCTGCTCCGCGGTCATGTGCGGCCGCTCCTCCTGCTCCTCCGAGCTCTCCATCTGATTCTCTTCGGCGGGTTCGACCTGGATGGTGGTCTCCGAGAGGAGGTCATCCTGGGTGAAGAGGCGGGCCTGGAGGCGGAGCGCGATCGCGATCGAATCCGAGGGGCGTGCGTCGACGGAGAACATCTCGGTTCCCCGCTGGATCACGAGCTCGGCGTAGTAGGTGTTCTCTTCGACGCGCGTGATGATGACCCGTTGGAGCGCGCCCCCGAGGCCGCGAATCAGCGAGGCCGCCAGGTCGTGCGTGAGCGGCCGGGAGAACTTCATGCCCGCAAGCTCCATGGCGATGGCGCTCGCCTCGCTGGGGCCGATCCAGATCGGGAGCATGCGCTCGCCTTCCGTCTCCTGAAGGATCACGACGGGGGTCTTGGACACCTGGTCGAGTCCCAAGCTCTGGACTCTGATCTCGATCATGGGAAAACGGGGTACTGCGTGATTCTGGGATCGGCGGGCCGCCGGATGTGATCGTACCACGTAAAGCCGGAGTTGTTTCCGAGGCGATCCCCCGCGCGGCCGGAAGTTACCGGCTCAGCTCGCACCCCACAAGCTGAGGGCGCCGGCGAAGCGATCGAGGTCGAGATCGTCCCGCAGGTGGTCCGCCAGGATCCTGACGACCGTCTCGGAGGTATCGGCCTGGAGGACTTCCTCGAGGGCGGCGATCGCCTTCCGCTGGTGCACGGAGCGGATCACCTTCTTGATCTCCGCGAGTGCCGACGGGCCCACGCTGAGGGATGGAATCCCCATTCCGATGAGCAGAAAAGCGCCCAGCGGGTGTGCAGCGAGCTCCCCGCAGACGGCGACCTCCAGGCCGGTCTCGCGGCCGACCTTCGCAACATGGTCGATCATCCGGATCACGGCCGGGTGGAACGGGTTGTACAGGTGGGCGAGGCGCGAGCTACCCCTGTCCACCGCCAGGGTGTACTGGACGAGGTCGTTGGTGCCGATGGAGAAGAAATCGACATGATCCGCAAGCTCTCGCGCGATGAGGGCGGCGGCGGGCGTCTCGATCATCGCACCCACCGGGCAGGCCTCGGGTACCTCGTAGCCCTCCGCCTCCAGCTCCGTACGCGTTTCGTCGATCAGCTTGCGGGTGTCCGTGATCTCCGAGATCTGGGTCACCATCGGCAGCATGATCCGGAGGTCGCCGTGGGCGCGGGCGCGAAGCAGTGCCCGGAGCTGTGAGCGAAACAGGTCCGGCTCGTCCAGGCAGAGGCGAATGGCGCGCCAGCCGAGGAACGGGTTCTCCTCCTTGGGCATGTGCAGAAACGCGGGGAACTTGTCGCCGCCGAGGTCATAGGTCCGGATGACGACGGCCTCGTCGGGGAAGGCGTCGACCACCTGCGCATAGGCTCGATACTGCTCGTCCTCCGGCGGGAACGCATTGCGCCCGACGACGAGAAACTCCGTCCGGAACAGTCCAATCCCCTGCGCGCCGTGAGCGCGTGCACTCTGTGCCTCGCTGGGCAGGTCGATATTCGCGCGCAGCTCGACGGTGACGCCGTCCTGCGTCGAGGGCTCGAGGTGGGCGAGCAGGAGGAGCTCCTGCTCCCACTCGCGCATCTGAAAGTCGAGTTCACGGTAGCGGGCCTTCTCTTCATCGGTCGGGTTGACGATCACCCGTCCCGCGCGGCCGTCCAGGAGCAGCTCGTCCTCGTCGGCAACGCTTTCCAAGAGGTTATCGAGGCTGACGACGCAGGGGATGTGAAGAGAGCGCGCGAGGATCGAGCTGTGTGACGTACGGGTCCCGGCTTCCGTCGCGAGGCCGATGACGTAGGCCGGATTGAGCTGCGCGGCGATGCTCGGCGTGAGGTCGCGGGCGATGACGATCACCTTCTCGTCACCGACGATCGCGGCCAGCTCCGGTTCGGGCAGACCCATCAGCCGTCGGAGGACGCGGCCCTGGACGTCGATCAGGTCGTTGATCTTGTCGAGCACCATGGGGTGAGCGGTGTGCGACCACTGCGCTTCCCATTCCAACACCCGCCATTCGAACGCCCGTTCTGCCGTGAGGTGGTTCTCCCGGATATTCATCTCGGTTCCACCAATGAGATCCTGGTCCTCCAGCATGAGCAGTTGCGGCTCGAAGATCTGCGCCTCGACCGCTCCGAGCTGTTCGTGGGTGGCCTTCTGGAGCCTGCGAATCTGCTCCTTGACGGACTCGCAGGCCTCGTGGAACCGTTCGATCTCGTGCTCCACGGCTTGCTCGGGAATGACGCCGCCGTGCGGGACCGCCGGGATCTCGAGCCTCAGGACGCGAGCGGGTGCGATGACGATGCCCGGCGACGCCGGGATCCCGTCTTTCAGCGCGTGAATCGACGGGTGCGGCGCGTCCCGCTCATCGGCCGTACGCCGGTGGCGTTCGTCATCGTGCGGGGTCTGGCGGTGGGAGGTCACGACTGCTACTCCTCGCCGAACTTGGAAGAAATGAGCGAGCTGAGCGCGTCGACAGCGGCCTCGGAGTCCTCGCCCTCCGCGCGGATGAGGACCGCCGATCCGCACTCCGCCGCGAGCATCATAACGCCCATGATGCTCTTGCCGCTCACCTCGACTTCGCCCTTGGCGACCCATACCTCCGCGGCAAAGCGGTTCGCCAGTTTGACGAACTCGGCCGCCGGCCTGGCATGAAGGCCGTGCTTATTGGCGATGGTGACTTCTCTGCTATGCTCCATGCCCGATGAATCCGAAGGCGAGCGCCAGGGTCGTAACCCCGACGAGGATGGCGATCATCACTTTACGCGTGCGCAGCCCGAGGAAGAACCCGAGCGCGATCGCGGCGACCGACACGAAACCAGCGACCGGGTCGACCATTGAAGGCGCGGCCACCATCACCACGGCCAAGCCGATGAGAAAGCAAGCGGCACGCGAGCCGCGATCGATAATCCGCTGAAGGGGCGCCTCGCGAAGCAGTCGTCCGACGTCGAGACCCGACTCGACACCGATCTTCAGCCCCGCAACCCGGACCGCGAGGTGCAGCGAGTTGTAGACGAGGAGAAATGCACCTATGGCGACCCACCAGGCCGCGCCGGCCATCACGAGGACGAGGCCGAGGATGACGGACATCGGGCGCCAGGTCGTCCAGAACAGCCTGTCACCCATGGAGCCGAGCGAACCTCGCATCGCCGTCTTGAACCGCTGGACCACCTCCGGCTCGGTACCGTCGGCCTCGAGACGTGACACCGCCCCAACGGCCACGCTGCTGAAGTACGGATGGCTGTTGAAGAGCTCAGCGTGGCGCGCCACGGCCCGGTCGAGATCCCGTCCCTTCGCCCCGTAGAGATGTCGCAGGCCCGGCAGCACGGCGAAGGCGAATCCAGCGCCGATGAGGGTTTCGTAGTTCCAGGAGCCCTGCACGGCGAAGCTCCGGAGCAGCATGTGAATGCGCACGCGCAGGGGTAGCGGGCTCATATGGAGAACAGGAGCAGGCCGACCCCGCAGATCGCGCCGGCCGCTGCGAACCAGCCGCGCAAGCCGACGAGGCGCACGCTACTGGCGAGGAGGCCGGCGACGAGCGCCGTCAGCACGACCTGCGGCACGTCCTCACCCATCCCCCAGCGTGGAAGCACAAAACGGTGTCCGGCCCAAAGGAGCAGAATTCCAGCAATGACGAGGAGCATGCCGCGAGCGAAATCCAGGCCGATGGCGGTCAGGTGCCTTCTTTCCAGCGCCGCGGCCGTCTTCCACCCGGGCCGCTCCTCCGCGACCAGCCCGATGTTACCCTGCCGCATGAGGCGAATCGTTTCCCCGCCGACCCACTCGAGCAGCAGGACCAGTAGAACGGTCACGAGCAGTGTGCTCGCGGCCAGGTCCGAAACGGCGTAAATGGCTCCTCCCGCGACCGCGGCGGGGCCTCCTTCCGGGTACCGTGCGGCGCCGACGGGCAGAACGGTCAGGTGGAACGCCTCCAGGACGAGACCGATCACCATCCCGTGGATCGGATCTCCCACCGCCCACCCCGCGAGTGCGGCGGCGACGAACGGGCGCGAGATCATGAACTGACCGACCGACGTACCGTCGACCGCGACCAGGCCCCCGAGGAGGATCAGGAGCAGCCAGGCGGTGGGGTCGAGCAGCATCGTCACTCGCTTCCGAGCAGGTCGTCGAGCGGAACCGCGCGCGAGCCGGGCAGGTCGCGGGCGCTGACTTCGGTGCCCGTACGGGCGATTCGCTGGAGCGCCTGCCGCTCATCGGCGCTGAGGAACAGATACGGCAGCACCCGTTCCCGTCCGGGCGCGGAATGGATGCCGCCCAGGTTGATCTGCTGATTCTCGAGCACGTCGCCCTCCGCGAGCCGGCTCAAGGTAGCGAGGTCGCGGACGAGGATGATGATCCGCCGCGTCTCGTCCTGCCAGAAAGCGAAATCCCGTCGTGCGTCCTCGACGCTGGTGAAGGCGGTATCGATCGAGGGAGGCACGCCGAGGCAGTAGAGCTCCTGCTCCCAGGCGCTGGCGCTGAGATCATCGTCCACGACGATGATACGGTCCATGTGGAGCCGTTCCCCCCATCCCACGACGACCTGCCCGTGGATCAGGCGTTCGTCAACGCGAAAGAGCACGATCGGCACGAACCCCATCCTCGGTACAGGCTCCGCTGATCCCTCCCCTGCCCTTCTCGATCAAGCGATCGACGAGCTTGTGCAGGGGGAGATCGCGATGAAAGACGAAATCGAGCAGGACTGGCAAATTGACGCCACAGACGATGCCGGTTCCCGGACGTTCCATGGAGATTTTCCGCGCGGCGAGCGCGCAGCTTCCGCTGGCGAGATCGGTGAAGAGAATGACGGGAGACTCACCCACGGCCTCTCGGATCACCTCGAGGAGACCCTCGGGTCCCCGTCCCTCGTTGGAGACGGTCAGCAGCACGTCGTCGCCGACGCCGGCGATTTGCCGGACGGCAGCCGCCAACCCTGCAGCCAACGAGGAGTGCGCGATGATGAGCCCGCGCACCGCTTCCTCACTCATAGTCCTCCTCCAGGTAATCCCCGGCCGCGCCGAGGCGGTCCCTCAACTTCTGGTCGAAGAGCGATGCGGAATCCACGCCTGAGTACTTCAGTAGGTGGTTCAAGGCCACCACCTCGGTGATCACGGTGATGTTCTTACCCGGGTTAAGCGGGACGATTACGCGCGGGAGCTGGACCTCCAGGATCTCGACGTGCTGCGGATCGAGTCCCGTCCGGTCGTAGTTCTCCCCCTCCGCCCAGGGCTCGAGGTGTACGATGACCTCGATGCGCTTCTGCTGACGAATGGAACGAATGCCGAACAGACTCGCAACATCGATGATCCCGACCCCGCGAATCTCCATGTGGTGCCGCTGTAGCTCGTGGCCGACCCCCATGAGGATGCCGGTCCCCCGTCGGGAGGCGATCACCATGTCGTCGGCGACGAGTCGGTGGCCGCGCTCGACGAGGTCCAGCACGGCCTCGCTCTTCCCGATTCCGCTCTTTCCCGTGAACAACAGTCCGACACCGTACACGTCCGCGAGGGAGCCGTGTATGGTCGTACTGGGCGCGAAGTGATCCTCGAGGAAGGGTTTGATCCGGGTATAGAATTCGGACGTCTTCAGCAGGGTTCGCACCACGGGAATTCCGCGGACGGTGGCGAGCTCGAGTAGCGGCGGGGGGGCCTCCTGCCCCTTGGTGATGAAGACGACGGGGATGTCGAAGGACAGGAAGAGTTCGAGCGCGCCCCGGCGGCGGTCGTCGTCGAGGGAATTCAGGAAGAGGATTTCCGTCTCCCCCAGCACCTGGATCCGGTCCGATGGGAATCGCTCGGTGAACCCGGTGAGCACTAGCCCCGGACTGGAGATGTCGGGGCCCTCGAGAACTCGCGAGAGCCCGCGCTCGTCGGTAAGAAGCTCGAGGGCGAGAGGCTCCAGCTTGTGCTTCAGCAGGCGTTCGATGGTAAGCGATCCCTTCGGCATTCGTCTCGTCTACGGGTGTGGTTGGTCCGGGCTCGTACACGGCCATGGGTCGCGACGGGCGTCCTGCGGTCGCTCGTCAACCCGAACTCCGTGGATTCCTACGCGCTCATCGATGCTTCGCGGTCCGGTCTCGCGCCACTCCGGCCAGGTGCGCCTCGGTCGCGTCGGCCGTTCGGTCCCAGCTGAGGGACCGGGCGAACTCGAGAGCGCCTTTCCCCAGATCCTCCGTGAGGCCGGGATCCGACGCAAGTCGCCCCATCGCGAGCGCAAGCGCCGCGACGTCACCGTGGCGAACGAGCAGACCTGTCCGGCCGTCCAGAACGGACTCGCGCAGGCCCGGCGAATCGCTGGCGATCGAGGCAGTTCCGCACGCGGCCGCCTCGAGGTTGGTGATCCCCCAGCCCTCCTTGGGTGAAACGAAGACATTCGCCCAACTGGTCCGGAACAACCGGCGCTTCTCTTCCTCGGTCACGAAGCCCCGGAAGTCTACGGCGTCGGTGATTCGCAGGGCGGCGGCGTGGCTGCGCAGGGCCGCCATCTGGTCCCCGCGGCCGGCGACCACGAGGCGGGCCATCCCGAACCGATCTCGTACACCGGCGAACGCGTCCAGGATCAGATCGACGCGCTTGTAGCGTTGCAGTCGCCCGATGTACAGAAAGGTAGGGTCGATGGTACGGCATGGGGAGGATGCCGGCCGGAAGAATTCCAGGTCGACGCCCGGGCGGATGACCTCGACCCGCGCCGCGTCGATGCCGCGCCGGACCAGATCGTCGGCCGTGCTTCTCGAGATAGCTTGAACGGGGCGGCCAGCATAGACGCGGGCGAGCGGCCGCTCCTGGATCCACGTGAGCGCGGCGAGCGGGATGGGGGCCTGGTCGAACGCCGTCGTTCCGAACAGGTGGTGGACCAGCAGGACGATCGGCGCCGGGCACCACAGCGGCGTATAGAGCGGCACCTTGTTGAGTGCTTCGACCACCACGTCGAACGGTCGATCGGCGAGACGACTGCGGAAGTATGCCGCCGCGGCGGCGCCGAAGGTGTAGCGAGCGCCCGTCCGATGGATTTCAATGCCGTCGATCTCGGCGAGCGCGGGCGCCCCCCGCCAACCCGAGGCGAGCCAGGTGACGATATGGCCGCGGGCGCGGAGACGACCGAACACTTCGCGGAGGTGGATCTCGGCGCCGCCCGCCCGCGGATTGAGGGGATCCTGCCAGTTCAGCAGCAGGATGTTCACGGCTGCTCCGGCCTGCCTCCGATCCCGACCTCGCGCGCGACCGCGTCGAGAACGCCGTTGATGAAGCGCGGGCTCTCGGGCGTGCCGTAGCGCTCGGCGAGGCGAATCATTTCACGGATGGTCACCTTGGGGGGGACGTCGTCCACGTACAGCAGCTCCGCAACGCCCAGCCGCAGGACGTTCCGATCGATGACCGAGAGACGGGAGAGGCTCCAGTTCGTGAGGTGCCGTTCGATCAGACGGTCGATCTCGTCGTTGCGCTGCGCGACCAGCCGCACGAGAACCTGCATGTAGAGGCGGTTGCGTACGGAGATGTTTAGGCTCTCCGTTAGCTCCTCGAGCAGCGGTACGAGGGCATCGGGCCGACCCCCGCGAGTCTCCCATGCATACAGCACCTGCACTGCCCAGCCACGAGCGCGAGTGCGCTCCTTCATCCGCTCATCTGATCGAACAGATTGGCCATCTCCAGCGCCGCCAGCGCAGAGTCCCACCCCTTGTTGCCGGCCTTGGTTCCAGCCCTCTCCAGGGCCTGCTCGACGGTGTCCGTCGTCAGCACGCCGAAGATGACGGGAAGGTCGGCCGCGGCGGCCACGCTCGCGACACCGCTCGCGACGCCACCGGCCACGTAATCGAAGTGCGGGGTCGCGCCGCGAATGACCGCCCCCAACGCGATCAGGGCGTCGTATTCCCCCGCTGCGTGCAGGCGCGTCAGCGCCGAGGGGATCTCCCACGCCCCCGGGACCCAGGCGGCGACGATCGCGTCCTCGTCGACGCCATGGCGGACCAGGCAGTCCCTGGCGCCGGCGAGCAGTCGGCGGGTGACGAGCTCGTTGAAGCGACTGACGACGATGCCGATCCGGCGACCCTCACCGCTGAGCGGCGCGCTGTATTCGATCATGGCTGGACGTTATCCGTTGTCCGTTATCCGCTGTCCGTTGACGGCAAGTCGCAGGCTGCGGTCAGAGCGGGAGGAGGTGGCCGAGCTTGTCACGCTTGGCGGAGAGGTAACGCTCGTTGTGGGCGTTGGGGGTAATGCGAATCGGGACCTGCTCGGTGACGCGCAGCCCGTAACCTTCCAGGCCGACGATCTTTTTCGGGTTGTTCGTCAGGATTCGTATCGACGAGAGCCCGAGGTCCACGAGGATCTGGGCACCGATCCCGTAATCGCGCAGATCCGGCAGGAATCCGAGCGCTTCGTTGGCCTGCACGGTATCGAGGCCGTCATCCTGGAGTGCGTAGGCCTTGAGCTTATGCACGAGTCCGATCCCCCGCCCCTCCTGACGAAGGTAGACGATGACGCCGGCGCCCGCTTCCGAGATGGTGCGCATCGCGGCATCGAGCTGGGCGCCGCAGTCACAACGCTGCGAATGGAACACGTCTCCCGTGAGGCACTCCGAGTGCATCCGAACGAGTGGGGCCCCTGCTTCGGCGACATCACCCTTGACGAGGGCCACGTGCTCCATGCTATCGACGTCGTTGCGGTAGGCGATGATGCGCCAGTCGCCGTAGGCCGTCGGAATGATCGCCTCAGCCGCGGTATGAACCAGGCGCTCCTGTTTGAGCCGATAGGCCACGATGTCGGCGACCGTAATGAAGCGGAGGTCGTGCTCCTCGGCGAACACTTCCAGCTCCGCGCGGCGGGCCATGCTCCCGTCAGGGTTCAGGATCTCGCAGATGACGCCGGCGGGAGGAAGCCCGGCGAGCCTCGCGAGGTCGACGGACGCCTCGGTCTGGCCGACCCGGCGGAGAACGCCACCCGGGCGGGCCCGGAGCGGGAAGATGTGTCCGGGCCGGCGCAGATCGGCCGGTCGGGTCTCGGGGTCGACACATACCCGGATGGTCGTCGCGCGATCGGTGGCGCTGATCCCGGTGGTGACGCCGAAGCTGGCGGCGGCATCGACCGAGACGGTGAAGGCGGTGCCCTGCGATTCGGTGTTGACGTCGCTCATCGGCCGGAGGTTCAGCGCGTCGGCGCGTTCCTCGGTCATGGCGACACAGATGAGGCCGCGCCCGTGAGTCGCCATGAAGTTGATGAGTTCAGGCGTCACACGGGAGGCGGCGCAGACGAGGTCGCCCTCGTTTTCGCGGTCCTCGTCATCAGCGACGATCACCATCCGGCCCTGGCGGATATCCTCGATAGCGTCCTCGACCCGATCGAAAGGCATACTTCGGTCCCGATGAGAGTTGAACAGCTCCGCGCGCTCGTGGCGCGTGGGCGGCGGCTTTTGGCGTATGAGTACCCCCGAGCCTGCCGGAGGTGCTCCGCGGCGCGGCTGTGGAGCCACACCCGCTGTCGCAGAAGCGGCGTCGGCGGCGTTTTCCGGAGCCGGGTCGAGGTCGTCGATCAACGCCGGCCTTCCAGAAGCTGCCGAACGTACTTCCCGATCACGTCTCCTTCAAGGTTGACGCTCGAACCCGCGGCAAGATCCGCCAGGGCGGTGACCGCCCAGGTATGGGGAATGATCGAGACCTGGGCGAGCCCGGGTCCCGGCAGCGCGTTGACGGTCAGGCTGACACCGTTCACGGTGATCGATCCGTGAAGAATGGTGACCTCCTCGACGATCGGGGGGAGGGTGAAGTCGATGAGCACGTGTTCGTCGCGCGGTTCGATCGCGCGGATCTCTCCGATCGCGTCGACATGTCCCTGCACCATGTGGCCGCCCAGCCGGTCCCCCAGCTTCATCGCGCGTTCGAGATTCACCCGCCGGCCGACTTCGAGGCCCCCGAAGGTGGTGCGTTGCAGGGTCGTAGCGACGCTCTGAACCTCGAACGCATCGTCGTGGACGGCAGTGGCGGTATGGCAGGCGCCGTCGATCGCTACGCTCTCTCCGAGCTTCAGAGCCTCGAGGGTCTCGGTGGCGGCGATGCGGAAGCCGCGGCCGTTGCCGAGGTCCGAGATGTCAGTGATCGTACCGACTTCTTCGATGATTCCGGTGAACACGGGCTCCGTGGTTTGGGGGACGCGGCTACTGTCGTCCCGAGAATGGGTGCGCGACTCGCGTCCGACTGCCGGTGTCCGTTGCTTGGCGGACCGAGCGTCAGGTTCAGCGATCCAGGACGATCATCGTATCGGCGCCGAAGGCACGGGTGTCGACGCGGCGCCAGCGTTCCGCCTGGTCTAGAGGCTGGCTCGAGAGATCTCGGAACGGATCGGCTCCGTCGGCGCCGAGGAACAGGGGCGCGTAGAAGAGCGTCAGCCGATCGACGAGCTGTGCCTGAAGCATGGCGGAGGCCAGTTGTGCGCCGCCTTCGCAGAAGAGCGAGTCGATACCGGCATCGCGAAGAGCGCGGAGCGAATCCTGGAGCCCGGCGGCCGAGAGAACCCGGACCCCATTGGCCTCCAGAGCGCCGCGGGCGTCTTCCGAGGATTCAGGGCCCGCTACGACCCACACGGGCAGGTCCTTGGCGGAGGCTACCAGGCGGCTGGACAGGGGGAGCCGAAGATTTCGGTCGAAGACGATGCGAACGGGAGTCCGGCGGGGTTCAGGCTCCGTCCGGACGCTGAGCATCGGGTCGTCGGCGAGGGCCGTGCCGATGCCGACGGCGATCGCGTCGTGACCCGCGCGTAGCCGGTGGACCTCGGCCCGCGCCCGCTCACCGGTGATCCAGGCGGATCGACCGGCGAGGTCGGCGACTCTGCCATCCAACGAGAGGGCGAGCTTCAGTTCAGTCCAGGGGCGGTGGGGGGGAGGGTCGGCGTGGGCATGGAAGAACGCAGCGTTCAGGGCACGGCTCAGGTGCTCCTGGACGCCGCTCAGGACATCCACGCCGGCCTCTCCGAGGAGGGCGCCCCCGCCCCCGGCAACCGGATTCGGGTCGTGGCAGGCGAACACGACCCGCGAGATTCCGGCCTCCAGGATCGCTTGGGTGCATGGGCCCGTCTTCCCCCGATGGGAGCAGGGTTCGAGGCTGACGTACAAGGTCGCCCCGCGGGCCAGGTCGCCGGCGGCGCGGAGCGCCTCGACCTCGGCGTGCGGCCCGCCGTGCTCGCGATGCCACCCCTCGCCGACGATGCGGTCGTCAAGAACGATCACGGCGCCCACGAGGGGATTGGGCGCGACCCGTCCCCAACCCCGCCGCGCGAGCTCGATGGCTCGCCGCATGAACCGGGCGTCTTCGCCCCCCGCTAGCGGCTCCGTCACGTCATCGGCTCAGAGTGAGAGGCGTGCCCCCAGGCTGGCGTACCATGCGCCGCTACCGGGGTCGAAGTTGCCGCCGAGCTCCCGGAAGCTGCTGATGGGGGGCTCTCCCTGCTGCCAACCCGCCTCAGCGGCGAGGGTGGCGGCGACGAAGGAGAAGGAAAGGTTTCCGAACAACGTCCATCGGGTGGCCGCAAGCGACTGGTCGGTAACGCGGAATACGGGCGTGAGCTGGGTCTGCGGCTCGGCGGCGGGGGCACGGAAGCCGAATCCGAGATCGCTCTCATAGCGATCGTACCCCGCCCCGGCGGTGGCGCCGAATCCGAGGAAGTGCTTGCTGGCGACGAGGCGGCCACTCCAATCGGTGAGATCGAAGGAGAACTCCCCCGCATCTCCTTCACCTGCGCAGGCGCCTGTCTCGTGATCGGGGTCGCCGCCCGGAACGGCGACCGGCTCGATCCCGCCGGGGCAGATGTCGCCGAAGGCGAGATCGGGCAGCGCCCGCCGCATGACGGAGAGCGAGATGCCAGGGACGAAGAACGACTCCTCGAGCAGGTGGAGGCGTGCGCCCAGCCCGTACGCGAGATCCGCTTCATCGAAGCCGTCGGCGTCGAACAGCTGGAACGGGAGGTAGCTCACGCTGGCGAGCACGCTGATCCCACCGATGCCCCCGAGCCCGGGCGCCGCAGCGAAGCCGTCGGTGATTCCGATCGCCAGGTCGCCCACCACGGCGGGCGCAGGAATTCCCAGGCGACGCGCAAGGTCGCCGGCCTCACCGGGGATCTGCTCGGCGAGGATATCGGGCAGTCGGACCGGAACGACGTTCAGTCGGACGCCCGCGGACACTCGGGGTAGCAGACCCAGGCGAAAGCCCGATTCGCCCGCGCTGCCGACCGTCGGATTTCCGCCCGCGATGAGAATTCCCAGGAGCGGTTGGGCCGAGATCACCGCCTGCGCGGTGGCGATACAGGCGTCCCGTGCCGCGAAGGCCTCGACTTCAGGTGCATCGCAGTGCGCCGCGAGGCCGCTGTCCTGTGCCGCCGTGGGTGCAGTCCCGGCGAGAGTGAGCACGAGGGCGGTGAGGGCCGTCAAAAACCTGCCTGCTCGTACCGTCTGGCGGCCCCGGTAG
Source organism: Gemmatimonadota bacterium (assembly GCA_040905505.1). GTDB lineage: Bacteria > Gemmatimonadota > Gemmatimonadetes > Longimicrobiales > Longimicrobiaceae > WHSP01. The sequence goes on from JBBDRL010000066.1 coordinate 30,033, forward strand.
CCAGACCGACCACGCCGCCCGTCGTCGCCCCGAGCGTCGGAGAGGGGCCTGCACCGGGGGTGGGGGGGAAGTGCGGATCCCTCGCTACGCTCGGGACGACAGAGGCGGAGGTCGGGACGACAGAGGCGGACGTTGGGATAGAGGCGGAGGTCGGGACGACAGCGCGGGCTATCCAGATGCGAAAGTGCGTGCGCGAGGAGGCTGCACGGGCGTTCGGTGCGCCAGCGTGTACCGGTGGATTGCCATGCTTCGAAGGAGGTCATCATGCCGATATTCAGGAAAGGACCACCTCCCGCGCGCCGGAGACGATCTCCCCGGCGACCCACGCGGTCTCCCCTGATGCCGTCAGGCGTTCGACGACGGCGTCCGCAGCCTCGGACGAGACGACTGCGACCATCCCGACGCCCATGTTGAAGGCGCGAAACATCTCGCGTTCGTCGACGTCGCCCTCGCGCTGGAGGACCTGAAAGACGGGAGGTACTTCCCACGAGCTTTGCTCGATCCGTGCCGCGAACGTCTCCGGAAGAATGCGCGGAAGGTTGTCGAGCAGCCCGCCGCCGGTGATGTGGGCGAGCCCGCGCACGAGACGGTCGTCGATGAGCGGGCGGAGTGCGGGAAGGTATGATCGGTGTGTCCGCATGAGGACCTCGGCGAACGTCGCGTCCTCACCGGGAAACGGATCGTCGGGACTGGCACCCATGCGTTCGAAGACGATCCGCCGCGCCAGCGAATAGCCGTTGGTGTGGAGTCCGTTGGAGGCGAGCGCGACGACGGCGTCGCCCTCGCGGATGGCGCTCCCGTCCAGTACCTGATCCTCTTCGACGATCCCGACGATGGTGCCGGCCAGGTCGTACTCACCGGCGGCGTAAAAGTCGGGCATTTCGGCGGTCTCTCCACCCAGCAGCGCGCAGCCGTTGAGGCGGCAGCCCCGCGCTATGCCTTCCACGAGCGCTTCGACCACGCCCGGCTCGAGCTTGCCGAGGCCGACGTAGTCGAGGAAGAAGAGAGGGCTCGCGCCCTGGACGAGGATGTCGTTGACGCAATGGTTGACGAGATCCTCGCCGACTGTGTCGTGCCGGCCGGTCATGAACGCGAGCTTCAGCTTGGTTCCGACGCCGTCCGTGCTGGCGACGAGCACCGGGGAGCGCATTCCGCCGGGCACCCGATAGAGGCCGCCGAACGCGCCGAGGTCAGACAAGGTGTCGGGCGTTCGCGTCGAACGTAGGAGCCCGGCGATCCCGCCCATCGCCCGGCTGGCGGCGTCGATGTCGACGCCGGCGTCGCGGTACGAGAGCCTGCCTTCAGACATCGGCGCTGGCGGCCATGGGCAGCTCGAACATCATCATCTCACGAAACTGGCGAAACCGGGTCTCGATTTCTTCCGAGGAGAGATCCTGGAAGCGCTCGACCGAGAATCGCTCGACGGCGAACGAGCCCATCGCAGAACCGTACACGACCGCGCGCCGGAGCGCCGCGTCGTCGACGCGGCCGTGCTGGGCGAGCGAACCGAGGAGGCCGCCGGCGAACGAATCCCCCGCACCGGTGGGGTCGAAGACCTCCTCCAGCGGATAACCCGGGGCGAAGAAGATCGAGTCGGGGCCGAAGAGAATGGCTCCGTGCTCGCCCTTTTTGATGATCACGTACCTCGGCCCTCGCTCCTGGATCCAGCGGGCGGCGCGAAGGAGGTTGTGGTCACCGGAAAGTTCGCGGGCCTCGGAGTCGTTGACCAGGAGCAGGTCGACACGCCCGAGGAGCTCGAGCAGCGTATCTCGCTTGCCCTCGATCCAGAAGTTCATCGTGTCGCAGGCGACCAGTCGCGGGCTCTCGATCTGGGTGAGGACTTCGAGCTGAAGGTCCGGGTCGATGTTGCCCAGGAAGACCCACTCCGCGTCACGAAAGGATTCGGGGATGTCCGGCTCGAAATCGGCGAAGACGCCCAGCCGCGTGTCCAGCGTGTCCCTCGAGTTCAGATCGAAGCTGTAGACGCCCGCCCAGCGAAAGCTCTCCCCCGGTACGCGCTTCAAGCCCGCGAGATCGGCATCGCGCGATTCGAGGAATCGCATTGCTTCCTCCGGGAAATCCTCGCCGACGACGCCTACCACCTGAACCGGGTAGAAGCAGGATGCGGCCGCGGTGAAGTAGGTCGCCGAGCCGCCCAACGCGTCCACGGCACGGCCGAAGGGCGTCTCGACGGTGTCGAGGGCGACGCTGCCAACTACGAGAAGGGACATGGGGGTCAGGGGTCAGGATTCAGGATTCAGGATTCAGG
>JBBDRL010000067.1:0-32245 GCA_040905505.1 Gemmatimonadota bacterium
TCGCGGCGCGGTTAGCCAGATCGACGCCGTGCCGTCCCTGGCTTTCCTGAACGCGAAAATGCCCGGGCACATTCACCCGGGCCTCGCCCATCGACCACTCCGCACCACCGAAGCGGCTGGTGCTAGTCGGATCGGAACTTCTTGCTCGCCTCCTGAAGCTGCTTTCGTTCCTCCTCGGTGAGTGAGGAGATTCCTCCGGCAGAGATCTTGTCGAGAATGCGATCGACCTCGTCCAGCGAGCGATGCATCTCGGCGCGTTGCGAGGCGGTCGCCATGGGTCGACGAGGCGCCTCCTCCTGCTGCTGCTCCGCCTTCGCTTCGGGTTTGCGTGCCAGGCTGGAGAGCACGTTCCAGTTCCTGGATCGGGGCCGGGGCCGCTGATAAGTGACCACGTTGCCCCAGGCGGGAGGCGCGTACGGCGACTTGAGATAGGCGAAAGCCGCGATTGCGCCGCCGAGGTGCGCGAGATGCGCGATGCCGGACTGACCGCCGCCGACCGCGTAGAAGAGGCTGAGCCCCACGAGAAAGCCGACCAGCCATTTCGCCTTGACGGGAAAGATTCCCCAGATGTAGATGGGGTTCTCGGGCCAGAACATGGCGAAAGCGACCATCACGCCGTAGACGGCGCCGGAGGCGCCGGCGATGGAATACGAAGGAAAGACGAGCGACAGCAGTGCCCCACCGAGTCCGGCGATGAAGTAGAACTTGACGAATTCCCGGGAGCCCCAGCGCTCCTCCAACGGTGGTCCGAAGAAGAACAGGACCAGCATGTTGAAGAGGAGATGGAATACGCCGAGATGGACGAACATGTACGTGACCGGCGTCCACACCTGCGGCACGAGCCGTTCCGGGGTGAGGGCCAGGTACTGCACGAGGCCTCCGAACGCGACGGTGAGCACGAAGACGACCGCGTTGGCGATCATCAGTCGTTTGACCCACGGGGTCACGACGAAGCCGAAGGGATTTGAGAAGCCTTGTGAATACGCCATACCGATGGACTTACTGGGGATCTAACTGATAGAACCCCGGGATCTGTGGGACGGTTCCGTGCCTGTGGAGTAGCGCGTCAGTCGCGGGTCGAAAGCTGGACGATCCGGTCACAGAGCTCCGCGAATGGGAGCCCGGTCGCCGCCGCGGCCTTCGGAAGCAGGCTGGTGGCCGTCATGCCCGGAAGCGTATTGGCCTCGAGGCAGAACAGCTTGTCCTGCGCCAGGATGAAATCGATGCGAGCGTACCCGCTCAGCTTGAGCACACGGAACGCGCGAAACGCGTAGAGCTGGGCCTGCGCCGTGATCTCCCCCGGAATCGGTGCCGGGCAGAGGTATTCCGTCATGCCGGCCGTATACTTCGACTCGTAATCGTAGATACCCTTCTTCGGTCGGATCTCGACCGGAGGAAGCGGTTCGTCGCCGACGATGCTGACCGTCAGTTCCCTGCCGCGCACGTAGCGCTCGATCATGACTTCCGAATCGTAGCGTGCGGCCTCCTCGATCGCAGCGTCCAGCTCTTCGACCATCTCCACGACGGCGAGGCCGACGCTCGACCCCTGCCTCGAAGGCTTGACGATACATGGAAAGCCCACGGCTTCGGCGATCGTGCCGCGATCGTACGCGAAGTCCGGTGCGCGCGCGACGCGCCATGGCAGTGTCGGGATCTCCGCGTCTCGTAGCAGCCGCTTACTCACGTCCTTGTCCATGGCGATGCCCGATCCGAGCGGACCGGTACCGGTATAGCGGACGCCGTTCAGCTCCAGCAGCGCCTGGAGCCGGCCGTCCTCGCCGATACCCCCATGTAGCGCCAGGAATGCCAGTTCCGCGTCACGGAGCTCGGCGATCTCGCCGATCGCGCCCGGTGAGAGGACCGAGTCCAGATCTTCCGGAGGCGCCGCGTGCACGCCTTCCGGCAGCAGCTCTCCCTCGTTCTCGCGCGGCACGTATCCCCGCGCTGTGTCGATCGCGGACACCGTGTGTCCACGTTCTCGTAGCGCTTCCACCACCGCCAGACCGCTCGCGAGCGAAACCTCTCGCTCCGCACTGGTCCCTCCGAGCAAAACGGCAATCTTCATCCGTTCGGAGCCCTCTCCATTTCTGCATCGTGTGGGTTGAGGTGTTTATGAATCGTTTGCGCAAGAGCGGGGCCGATGCCCGGCAGACCCGCGATCTCCTCGGCGCTCGCCGTTCCGAGGGCCCGCAGCGACCCGAACCGCTCAAGCAGAGCGGCCTGACGCGCCGGCCCTACCCCAGGGATCTCCGCCAGCCCCGATCGAACGGTGCGACGGGTCCGAAGCTTACGGTTGTATGTGATCGCGAACCGATGCGCTTCATCTCGGGCTCGCTGCAGGAGCCGTAGCGCGGGCGACCGCCGCGGCAGGCGAATCGCCGAGACGCGCCCCGGCACGAAAACCTCCTCGTCCCGCTTGGCGAGGCTGATCACCGGCTGATGCCCGAGGTCCATCGACTCCAGCGCCTCGCGCGCCGCGCTGAGCTGACCCTTCCCTCCATCGATCACCAGCAGGTCCGGCAGGCCCCTACCCTCGTCCATCCGGCGCCGTAGGTAGCGTGAGAGCGCCTCGTTCAGGGAGCGGTAGTCGTCGTTGCTCCATTCTCCCTTGATGCGGAATCGCCGGTACTCCGCCTTGTCGGGCGCGCCGTTCGTGAAGAAGACCGCCGACGCGACGGTCTCCGTACCCTGCGTGTGGGAGACGTCGAAACACGCGATGGTTCGCGGGACGTTCGGAAGCTCCAGAACCTCCTGAAGCTCGAATAGCGCGTCCGGAGCACGACCCGATCCGCCATCACCCAGGAGCCTCCGCTCCTCCAGCAGGTGTCTGGCGTTCTGCGCCGCGAGCTCCACTAGGCGGACCTTCTCGCCCCTCTGCGGGACGATCGTGCGCACGGCGTAGCCCAGTCGTTTGCGCAACCAGCTCTCCAGCACACGGCGATCCTCGAACTCCAGCGGGAACAAAACCTCGGGCGGTACGTCCGTCAGCGTCTCCCGCGACCGCACCGTGTAGAAGCGCGTCGCAAAAGACGCCAGCACGGCCTCGTCAGGCTCTCCCTCCAGGTTCTCGAGGTAGACCGTCTCACGCGCCAGCAGCTTACCCTCGCGAATCCGCAGGACGATCCCGCAGGCCTCTTCCCCGTCGCGTGCCAGACCGATCACGTCGCGGTCGGTGCCCGAGAGATCCACCACCTTCTGCTGTGCCTCAAGGCGGTCCAGGTGGGCCAGGGCGTCCCGCAGCTCGGCCGCGCGCTCGAACTGGAGCGCCACCGCGGCTTCGTTCATCTCGACCTGGATTCGTTCTGCCGCCCGCCGCGTGTGCCCGCCGAGCAGGTCGAGCACCTCCTCGATCATCTCGCGGTATTCCGACTCACTCTGCAACCCGATGCACGGCGCCTTGCACCGCCCGATGTGATAGTCCAGGCATGCCCGGGGCGGCGCCTCCTTCGGCAGCCGGTAGTGGCATGACCGCACGGCGTACAGCCGCGTCACCACATCGAGGACCTGTCGCATCCGGCGCACGTCCGTATACGGACCGAAGTACTTCGACCCGTCCCGGACCACCCGGCGCGTGACGAACACCCGCGGGAAGGGCTCCGCGACCGTTACCTTGATGTACGGATACGTCTTGTCGTCGCGAAGCTGGATGTTGAACCGGGGGCGGTACTCCTTGATCAGGTTGTTCTCGAGGATGAGCGCCTCGGCCTCCGAACCGACCACGATGGTATCGACGTCGCAGACCTTCCGCACCAGCTCGCGCGTCTTGAGCGAGTCCGCGGCGGCCGACCGGAAGTACGAGCGCACTCGCGGCCGTAGCGACTTCGCCTTCCCTACGTACAATACCTCGCCGTCGGCCCCTTTGAGCAGATAGACGCCGGGCTCCGCCGGAAGGTGCTTGAGTTTGCCGTCGAGTACGTCGGTCATGAACTGCTATCGACTATCAGCTACTGGCTCGCGGAACCGCCGTCGGATTCCGCTCTTCTCGCCCAGATCCGCCCATTCTTACCCCGCAGCGCCGATTCCGTCCCCTACTGGCGGCGGACAAAGCGCGCCAGCCGCGACGTCAACCCCGCCGCTTCGGACAGGTTCAGGGCTCTTCCGGCGCCGAAATAGATCAGACCGTACGCCGAGAAGACGAGAAAGGCCTGGATGATCGGTGACCAGTCAGCCGGGACCAACAGCCGAACACCCCACCCCGCGCCGGCAGCCAGCAGCGCCGCCAGGAACATCCGCCCGACCTGTCCCATCCTGGCGCCCACGGCCCCGATACGCTGCTTCAGACGTCGCCGTAACAGGTCCCATTCGAGCCAGGCGGCGAGTCCCGATCCGACGGCTAGGCCGACTGCGCCCAGGCTTCGGCCGTCGATCGTCACGTCCGCGAAGATCCCCGGGCCGATGCCGAGCATGTCGATGGCCTCGAACTGCGCCATCAATGTGAAGCCGAGCGCCGCAGCAACCACTACGCGAACGATCGCGAAGCGAGCCGGCGTCCGGGTGTCTCGGAGTGCGAAGAACGTCGAGGAGAAGAGCCGGGTGCCGGTCGACGCCACGAGGCCGACCGAGAAGCCCACCAGCGTGAGGTAGACCAGAATCGTGTCCGTACGCCCAAAATCGCCGCGCTGGTAGAGCGCCGCGACGATCGTATCGCCCAGAAGCGCGAATGCGACGAACGATGGCACGACGAAGAAGGCGATCCGCTCCAATCCGGCGTTCGTACGCAGGCGTAGCTCCTCGCTCGGCGACGCGCGCCGCCGCGACAGCTCCGGCAACTCCGCGGCCGCCACCGACATGCCGAACAGGCTGACCGGAAGGATGTACAGCGTCTGGGCGTAGCCGATGGTCGCGACCGAGCCTAACGCCAGAAGGCTCGCCAGGATGTAGTCGACGTATCCGCTGAGCTGCACGACCCCTCGGCCGAGGATCGCCGGACCCGCGTTCCGGACCGCCTCCTGGACGGTTGCGAGCCGGAAGTTCATCGAGGGTTTCAGGCGTCGCTCGAGCCGCAGTACCCACGGAAGCTGAATCGCGAACTGAAGCGCTCCGCCCACCAGGGCACCCCATGCCAGCGCGACTACCAGTCGATCCAGAGAAAGTGCGCCGCCGAAGAGAACCAGAGTCGCGATGATCGCACCGTTCCAGATGACCGGCGCGACGTAAGGGATGAAGAACTTGCGGTGGCTGTTGAGGATTCCGAGCGCCCAGGCGGAGAGCACCAGAATTCCCGTCATGGGGAAGATGACGCGGACGACCTCGATCGTCAGCGCCCGCTGCTCACCCTCGAATCCCGGCAACAGGAGCGTAACCAGGACGGGCGCAAGGACGACGCCGAGCAGTGCCAGCGCACCGGCTACGGCCAGTAACAGCCCGAAGATCGCACCGGCGGTCCGCCCCGCCTCCTCTTCCCTGCCCTCCTCCAGCAGCTCCGAATAGACCGGAATGAACGAGGCGCTGAGTGTGCCCTCACCCAGCAGGTTCTGAAGGACGTTCGGCATCCGCAACCCCGCTCGCCACACATCGGCGTAGAGCGAGGTGCCGAAATAGGAGGCGAACACGGCGTCCCGCACCAGCCCGGCGAGCCGGCTGAGGAGAATGCCCCCTGCGACGAGGGTCGAGGCCAGCCGACCTCCCCCATCCTCCGGCGGGGCCGCGGCCGACTCCGTCATCGGCCGACGCTACTTGGTGCTGTACTATCCCGCCGCGTCACAGCCGATCCCGACTTCCTTGTGCTCCGGTAACGGCCACGATTCGACGATAGACCGCTCTATTTCCTTCAGGAAATGCTCCCCGTAGCGACTGACGTACGGCAGAACGTTCAGCACCCGCTCCTGCGGAGACCCATTCGGCCGCAGCGCGTTAAGGACCCGGTCGAGCTGACCCAACGAGGTGTGCTCGCTCCGCTTCACGGCCCGCACGATCTTCCTCTCCGCCCGCCCTACTTCCGCCAACCCTCGGTTCCTGATCGTTCCCAGCGCACCCGCCAGCGTCGGATCCACGGCCTTGGCCCGCCCGATCAGCTCCTCGAAACCGACCGCGAGCCCATCGCGCAGTCCCCCTAGAGCCTCACTGACAGGATCCGGAATCTCGCGCCGCGCTACACGGTCGACGAGCATGTCCCGGCTGTAAACCAGATCCTCGATCTCCAGGCCGAGCTCTCCCATCACGCGCTCGACCGCCGCCTCCACCACGATCCCCGAATAGCGCGGCACGACCGCCGGGGGCTCGATCCCATACGCGTCGAACAACGCGCTCACCTGGGCGAAGTACGCGACCTCGCTCGGACCGCCGACGTACGCCAGCGTCGGAAAGACGGCGCTCTCCACGACCGGCCGCAGGAGTACGTTCGGACTGAACCGCTCAGGCTCCGACTCCAGCAGGGACAGCAGCTCAGCACGCGCCAACGCGTCTCCGTTGGACCGGACCACGAACTCATCCCCGCTCCGGAACAACCGCTCACGCCCCTCTCCCGTCCGGAAAAACACGTTCGTGCCGGTCTCCAGCACCGCAACCTGCGACTGATAACCTTGCCGCTCGATCTCTGCCGTCCTGGCCCGCAGTCGCTCCTCGTGCACGGCCGCGTCGGTGAGCGCGACTCTCAGCACCTCCCGCGACCCCCGCTTGACCACCGGATCGGCGGCGTCCGTCACCAACAGATCGTACTCGCCGAAGAGCCCGTGAATGGCCGCGCGGAACGCCTCCCCCATCGTCGTACCAGATCGCCTATAAGGATCTAGAATATGCGCTATATTACCACCGCTATACCCTGAATCTCCAACGGCTTGACTAATCTCATCGCATAACGAATCGAGATCGCCCTCCAGCCGCCGCTCGCTCATCGGGAGGGGGCGATCATCGTCCACCGTCGGGAGCTCGAAGCGACGCAGCCTTCCGTTGCGGTCTACGAGATGGGCGTGGTTGACTTCTGCCCAGTCGTGATCGTCAGTCGCCACCCAGAAGACGGGAAGGATCAGAGCACCGAGCTTCTCCTCCAGATGGCGGGCGAGGACGACTGTCGAGAGGGCTTTGTGAACGGCGAAGAGAGGACCGGTGAGGAATCCGGCCTGCTGACCGGTGGTGATCATTGCCCCGCCCTCCTCGACGAAACGAGCGAGGCGGGCTGCCGCTCTGGGCGTGGTGGGGCGAAGGGCATCGGCCGCCTGCTGTCGCTCAGCCGGACCGAAGCGACGGTTTACTTCTGCGAGCTTGGAGCGGAAACATTCCAGATCGAAAGGCGTGCCTCTGAAGAAGGCGCCGGCCGCCTGAACCCCACCCAGGTAGTCGCGCACGAGGCGCGATCCACCGATGTCGCTCGGTCTGACCAGCGGGTTCACCGCGGCCTCCAGGTACAGCGGGCGGCGCTCATGAGCTCCTCGCGCTGATACAGCCGGATGCGATCGCGCTCATCGTGAGGTCCCCTTGTGATAGGGCTCGCCCTTGATGATCGTGCCAGCTCTGTAGAGCTGCTCCGCAAGGACCAGTCGAGCCATATCGTGCGGCAGAGTCATAGCGGAAAGCGACATCAGATGGTCAGCACGAGTCAGAATCCCGGGAGCGAGGCCGTACGCGCCGCCGATTGCGAAGGTGATGCCGGGGGCGCTTCTGAGCGACGCCTCGGCGAGACGCCTTGCCAGCGCCTCCGAGCTCCACGGCTTACCACTGCGGTGCAGTCCGATAAGCTCGTGGTGGTTCGGAATGCGCGCAAGTAGGCGCTCTCCTTCCTCGGCGATCACCTGCTCGATGGACTGCCCACGGTGCGTCGCCGCTTTGACCTCCGTGGCGTCGAAGCCGAAATAATGGCCGATCCGTCCCTCGTACTCTTTGATCGCCTCCGACAACGCCCCCTTCGGCCGCCCGACACATACGATGCTGACCTTCATCTCAAATCCCGATTACCGTGTCGCGCAGATAACGTTCGTTGTCACGGTACGGGTGGTCGAGGTTGACGTTGAGTCCGCGGCTCTCCTTCCGTGAGCGCGAGGAGGCGACGATCATCTCACTCGCCTGGATCAGATTTCTGAGTTCAAGAAGGTCTGCACTGAGCAGAGCCGTACGCGCGGTGCGCCGAAGATCATTGGCGACTTCGGCGAGGGCGGTCGCCGCCTCCTCGAGGCGTTCGTCCGTCCGCACGATTCCGACCAGGTCCCACATGAGTGCCCGAACCTTGGCTCGCCGCTCAGCGACGTCCTGGGGCTGGTCTCCGTACCCGATCGTACGCACAACCGGCTCTCCGGAGAGGCGTCTCAGGGCGCCCAGGCCAGCGCCGATGCGGTCGGCGGCCCGGGCTGCGAACACGAGTGCCTCGAGCAGCGAGTTGGAGGCGAGCCGGTTCGCGCCGTGAACCCCTGTACAGGCGACTTCACCCACCGCGAAGAGACCCGGTATCGATGACCTTCCGTACGTATCGGTTAGAATCCCCCCGCAGGCGTAGTGCGCGGCGGGTACCACCGGTAGTGGCTCCGCCAGCATATCGATCCCCGAGGCGGCGGTATGCGCCAGGATGTTCGGGAAGTGGCTCCGGATCTCCGCCTCGGAGAGCTCGGAGCAGTCCAGCAGCACGTACTCGTCCCCGCTCTCCTTCAGCTCCCGGTCTATCGCGAGGGCGACGACGTCCCGCGGTGCGAGCGACCCCAGGGGATGGTGGCGATCCATGAAAGCCGTTCCGTCCTGAAGCCTCAGGATCGCCCCCTCTCCACGGACCGCCTCGCTGATCAGAAAGGCGCGATCCCCCGCCGGGTACAACGCCGTCGGGTGAAACTGTATGAACTCCATGTTGGCGATTTTCGCCCCGGCCCGGTACGCCATCGCGAGACCGTCCCCCGTCGCGATCGCCGGGTTGGTCGTGTGACCGTACACCTGACCGCAGCCCCCGGTCGCCACCATGACGATCTTTGCGCCGATCTCGAGCGGGACCGTTTCGGTTGCGTCGAGGACGACCGCCCCGGTGCACCGGGGCCCGTCCTCGTCCTCCGTCATCAACAGGTCGACTGCCATGTGATTCTCGAAGATCTCGACCCCGGGAGCCGATGAGACGGCCTCCAGCAGCGCCCGCTCCACCTCGCGGCCCGTCAGGTCGGCCGCCCGCACGATCCGTCGGCGGGAATGGCCGCCTTCCCGTCCCAGCGAGAGGTCCGTCCGGGATCCGCTGAACTGTGCGCCGAGATCCATCAGGTCCCGTACCCGCATTGGCCCCTCTTCGACGAGGACCCTCACAGCGTCCGAATGGCACAGGCCAGCGCCGGCGCTGTAGGTGTCCGCTGCGTGGAGCTCAGGGCTGTCGTCCGGCGCGAGGGCCGCCGCGATGCCGCCCTGGGCATAGTTCGTATTCGACTCAGGGCGGTCCTTCTTCGTCACGATACCCACCCGTCCGAACTTAGCCGCCCGCAGGGCGAAGAAGAGACCCGCGATACCGCTGCCGATCACCAGTACGTCCGTCTCGTTCTTCATCGAGCACCCTCGACCGCTTGCTGCAATGCCCGGTCGAGCTCCTCCAGACCTACTTCCACGTCCACCTCCTGCTCGAGGACGAGCGCCTCCACCGCCTGTAATCTGCCGCGCAGCTTCACAGCCTCCTTCCGGGTCATCACCACCGTCCGACGCGCAGCGACTTGAGTGATCCGCGCGATGTCGCCCGGTGTGAACTCGTGGTGATCGGGGAATGCCATCAGCTCGACGTCCAAAGCCAGGGCATCAAGCTGCCCCGCGAACGATACCGGGTCCGCCAGGGAGGAGACGGCCAGCACGCGCGACTCGCGGAGCGCTTCGAGCGGCTTGGCGCCGGCCCATTCACCATCCAGTGAAACCAGGCTCGCCGAGCGCAGAAGGGCGACTCCTACGAATGCATCATGTCCCATTTCGACGATCTCGGCGCGGACCGCGCTCGCCTCGGCGGTGCTCGCCACCTTCCTCGTGACCACGACGAAGTCCGCTCGGTCCAGCGCCCCCGACGACTCGCGCCATGGGCCCCGAGGGAGCATCCGCCGGGGCCCCGCCCACTGCTCGGCGGCGACGAGCACCACGTCGAGGTCCCGCGCGAGGGCGCGGTGCTGGAACGCGTCGTCCAACACGGCACAGTCGCAACCCTCCCCGGCCGCAGCCCGGACACCGTCGGCCCGATGCGCCGAGACATAGACCGGAACTCCTGGATTCAGCTCACGGTGGACTTCGATCTCGTCTCGCCCGTAGCCCCGTAGCACGACGCCGGGCAAACGCCCCAGATGGCACAACTTTCCGGCGATGAAGGCCCCCATGGGCGTCTTGCCTGTGCCCCCCACTGTCAGGTTCCCCACGCTGATGACGGGAATGGCGCTCGTTCGCACGGGCCGCAGGCCGGCATCGTAAAGCATGCCGCGACCCGCGACCGCCACCCGATAGCCGGCCTCGGCGGGTAAGAGCAGCCACCCGAGGGCCTCGCCCGCTGCGCCCGCTTCCCCGCGCCACCATCGGGGTACCCAGCGGCGCAGGCTATCGCCTGGCAGATCGCGCGGCATCGTCCACAAAGTCAGTGAGATCATTCAGCCTCGACTCGATCCGCTCTGCCTCTCGCTCGAGCTCCGCCTCGTCCGCGTCCCGACTGATCGTGACGGGGTCGCCAAGCGCGACCGGGACCCAGGTAAACGGCGCCGGCACGAGGAATCGATCCCAACGGCCGAAATAGGCGCCCCGCACGGCGCCGGCTGCAGTGGGTACGATCGGGACTCCGGCCAACTGCGCGACGCGCAGCGCCCCAAGCTTCATCTTCTGACGTGGCCCGCGCGGCCCATCCGGCGTCAGCGCGATCGGCGTCCCGGCTGCCAGAAGCTCCACGAGCCGGCGCATCGCGGCCGTACCGCCGCGCGAGCTCGAACCTCGCACGACCCGGTATCCCCAGCCCTCGACCACTCTCGATATATAGTCGCCGTCCCGATTGCGACTGATGAGCGTGCCGAGCTCCAGCTCCCGATAATGAAACGCGCACGGGAGGAGCCGGCCGTGCCAGAGCACGTAGATGGCCGGAGCGCGCGGGATCACCAGATTCGATTCCACGGCGTGTCCTCGAACGAGCTCGCTCCGCGTGCTGCGAAGAAGCCGGGTGAGAACGGACCCGCCGACTCCCGTGATCAGAGCCGCACGGACCGGCTCCACGAGCGATTGCACGAGGCTCACTTCCCTCGCGTCTCGAGGAGCTCTGCGGCCATCGCGGCCACCCGTTCCCCTGCTCCACCACCGCGGAGCGCGCTTCGCACCTCGCGCAACTCGGTTATCATCGCCGCCCGTTGCGCACTGTCGCGATCGAGCAGCGGCGCGAGCGCTCCGGCGAGCGCCTCCGGCGTCGCGGCACCCTGGACGAACTCCGGGACGACCCTCCGTCCCGCGACGAGATTTGCCAGCGCGATGTGCGGCACACGGACCATCCGCCTGGCCAGTTGAAACGTCAACGGGTTCATCCGGTAAGCGACCACGAACGGGGTCTCAGCCAGCGCAGCCTCTAGCGTCGTGGTGCCCGACTTCACCAACGCCGCGGTCGCTTGGCGAAGCAATGCCGCCGATGAACGGGTGACGCGGTAGGGACTCCCGGCGTAAGCATCGTCGGGAATATCCGATGGCGCGCCGATCAGAACCTGGAGTTCCGGGGCGCGCCGCCGCAGGATGTCTGCCGTTGCAGAAAAGACGCCGAGATGCCGCTGGACCTCCTGGAACCGCGAGCCCGGAAAGAGCGCCAGCGTCGGCCGGTCAGGATCGAACTCGTCCCCCAGTTGCCCCAGAGGTCCGGCGGCCCCGTCTTGGTCCAGGAGCGGGTGCCCCACGAACTCCACCGCTGCGCCACTCTCGCGGAGAAAGTCCTCCTCGAACGGAAGAATTACGGCGACGCGGTCCGTATCACGGGCGAGATCACGGGCACGACTGGCGTGCCACGCCCAGACCTGGGGCGCGATGTAGTAGAGAACGGCCACCCCCATCCCGCGCGCACGACGAGCCAGGCGGAGATTGAAGCCTGGATAGTCGATGGGGATGACGAGATCGACCCTCTCCGCCTCGAGGGTATCGAAGACCTTCTTGCGGAGCCGCAGGAAGTACGGAAGGCGGGACAGGACCTCGGCGAATCCCATGACCGCGAGATCCTTCAGGTCGGCCAGCAGCTCGACACCCTCGGCGGCCATCCGCGGGCCGCCCAACCCGATCAGACGGCTCGCGGGCAGTCGATCCCGTAGCGCCCGGGCGAGCGCGGCACCGTGCAGATCGCCCGAAGGCTCACCGGCCGATATGAAGATGACGTGTCGATCGCCCGCTTCCAGGTCCGTCGGCTCGCCACTCAACCGGCGAGGCGATCCATCCAGACAATGAGCGCGGCGACAAATGCGAGAAGGAGCAGGAGCCTCACCAGCGGCGGCGGCTTCTTCGGCCCGCTTCCGCTCAACTCCCTTCGTTCACGCCGGGTACGGATCAGCGACATTGGCCTCGATGCTTTCCACGATTTCCAGGGCGACTGCAAGGGCCCGTCGCCCATCTTCACCACTGACCACAAGGTCATGCTCGCCCCGCACGGCGGCCAGGAACGACTCCAACTCCGCCTTCAAGGGCTCCTTCCCATCACCTTTCAGCTCGACTCGCTCGACGAGGCCCTCGATCCCGGCTTCCATCGCCTCCGGACTCGCGAGCACCACGTCCGGCTTCAGCCGGAGGAACTCCCCTGTGCCCGCTGCCAGGTCCAGACTTATGTAACCCGACTCCTGGAAGAGGCGGATCTTTCGCAGTCGATCCTTGGAAACCCGGCTCGCAGTGATGTTCGCCACCGCCCCACCGACGAACTTCAGTCGGGCGTTGGCGATATCCACACTGGGCGTGAGGACCGGAATGCCTACCGCGTCCACTGAATCGACGGGGCGGGCCGCGAGCCCGAGCACCAGGTCGATGTCGTGGATCATCAGATCCAGCACGACAGCCACATCAGTGCCCCGCAAGCCGAAGGCCGATAGCCGGTGAGATTCGATGAACCGCGGCACGTCCAGGTAGGGGTCACACGCGCGGAGAGCCTGATTGAAGCGCTCGACGTGCCCCGTGCCCACCATGAGGCCACTCGCGGACGCCGCGGCCAGGATCCGATCCGCGTCCGCGAGCGACGGAGCCAGCGGCTTCTCGATTAGCACGTGGGCGCCCCGGTCCAGTGCTGCCAATGCAACCTCAGCGTGCTCCGTCGTCGGCACCGCGATCACGACGGCCTCCGCCTGCCTTAACAGCGCGTCCGGATCGTTGAAGCTTCGCAAACCCAGTGCGTCGGCGACTTCCCGTCCTCGCGCGGCATCGGTGTCGTGGATCCCCACGATCTCGCTTCCCTCGATCTCTTTCAGAAGCCTCGCATGATGAAACCCCAGGCTGCCTACGCCGATCACAGCCGTGGGAATTTGCACCCGGCTCACGCGGACACCCCCCGATCCGTCGCTTCGATGAACGACAGGAAGATCTCTATCTCGGGGAGCGCCCGCAGCTCGTCCCTCGCCCGTGCGAGCGCCTGTGACGTGTTGTACGAGGAGGCGAAGAACAGTCGGTATGCGCGCTTCAGCTCGCGCCGGACCTCTTCCGAGAAACCCCGGCGCTGCAGTCCGACGCTGTTGAGCCCGTAGAGCTGGACCGGGCTGCCGGCGGCCTTCAGAAAGGGCGGTATGTCCTTCGCCACGCGTGAGGCGCCGCCGACGAACGCGTGCTGCCCGATCCTCGCGAATTGATGGATCGCCGTCACCCCCCCGACGATCGCCCACTCCCCGATCGTGACATGTCCGCCCATGTTGACCGAATTCGAGAGAATGACGTGATCACCGAGCCGGCAATCGTGAGCGACGTGCGTGTACGCCATCAACAGGCAGTTGCTCCCGACTTCGGTGTATCCGAGCGCCGTCGTCCCGCGGTTCAATGTCGCGTACTCGCGAATCACGGTCCCGTCGCCCACCGTCAGCCGCGTCGGCTCACCCGCATACTTCAGATCCTGCGGATCCGTCCCCAGAACGGCGCCCTTGTGAATGGCGCAATCCGCCCCTACCGCAGTGTCTCTCTCGATCAGAACGTGCGGTCCCAACCGCGTTCGCGCGCCGATCGTCACGCCCGGGCCCACGATCGAGTAGGGCCCGACGACCACCGCCTCGCCCAGCTCGGCGTCCTCGTCCACCAGGGCGGTCGGGTGAATGTCCACGCCCGAAGGCTCTGACGATACTAGCATGTCCTCATCGGTCCACGATCCGGGCCATCATTTCGGCTTCGGCGACCACCTGCCCGTCAACGGTGCCCGACCCCTTCATCTTCGCCGTGCGCCCACGGATCTGAAGCACTTCGACCTCGAAGCGAATCTGGTCCCCCGGCGTCACGGGTCGCCGCCACTTCACCTTGTCCAGCGCCATGAAGTAGACGATTTGATCCTCCGGGTTTTCGATCGAGTCCATCAGAAGCAGTCCGCCGACCTGAGCCATGGCCTCGATGATCAGCACACCGGGCATGATCGGATGTCCGGGAAAATGCCCGACGAAGAACGGCTCGTTGATCGTGACGTTCTTCAGTCCGATGATCCGCTTCCGCTCCTCATATTCGACCACCCGATCGACCAGGAGGAAAGGATAGCGATGCGGCAGATACTGCAGGATCTGCTGCACGTCCAGGATGGGCCGGGCCAGGGCGCGTTTGTCGGCCTCTGCCTGGATCTCCTTGGCCAGTGCCACGTTACCGCGGTGACTGGGTCGCTGGGCAATGACGTGGCCACGAAGACGGCTGCCCAGGAGCGCGATGTCGCCGATGAGGTCGAGAAGCTTGTGGCGCGCGAACTCATCGGGAAATCGCAACTCCACCCCCTCGTGCAGACCCGTTTGCGTCAGCACGATCGCATTCTCGAGTGATCCTCCACGCGCAAGCCCGCGGGAATGAAGCGCCTCGACCTCACCCAAAAACCCGAACGTCCGCGCCGGTGCGATTTCCCGGGCGTAGCTCTCAGGATCGATCTCGAAGGACGTGAACTGCCGGCCGATCAGCGGGTGATCGAAACGGATGGTCGCGGACACCTCGAAATTCGCAGCCGGGGACACCACGTAACTGCTGTCACCCTCCACCAGTGATACGGTACTGCCTAGCTCGATGAAGCGCGCCGGCGCGTCCTGCTCCTCGATGTGCTCCGGCGTGAGCATGTCCGAGTACATCCTCGCGCTGCCGTCCCCGGCGGGCGGCTCGGGGCTGTCGAGCTCGATCACGGCATTGTCGACCCTCGCCCCCGCCAGCGCCGAAAGCAGGTGCTCGACCGTATGTACACGCGTGCCGTCCACGCCCAGTGTCGTCCCCCGGTCGACGTCGACGACGTTCCCGACCGTCGCGGGCACCTCGGGCACACCCTCCAGATCGACGCGCCGAAAACGTATACCGCCGTCCACCGGACCGGGCAGAAGTCGCATACGGACGGCCTCGCCGGTATGCAGCCCCACGCCTTCGACCTCGTGAGGTGATGCGAGCGTCCGTTGTCTTGGTATTGTCATCCGGCAAACGCCGTGGTTTAGTCGTTCCTGGGTTCCTTCCGGTCCGCTTCGCCGAAGACGGCCCGCTCGAGCCGCTTCAAGCGCTCCATCATCTGGGGCAGCTTGAAGACGCTTGCCTGTGACCGCAGCGCTGCCCGATGCGGACGTGCGGGGTAGCCCGAGTAGGTCTCGCCCGGCGGCACATCACCGATCACGCCCGCCTGGGCTCCGATTCTCGCGCCGGCTCCGATCTTCAGGTGACCGCCTATTCCTGACTGGCCGGCCAGTACGGCTCCTTCACCGATCGTCGTACTCCCTGAGATCCCCACCTGCGAGATCAGCAGGGCGTGCTCGCCGATCTGTACGTTGTGGCCCACGTGCACGAGATTGTCGATCTTCGTGCCCGCGCCGATCCGGGTATCGCCGATAGATCCCCGGTCGATCGTCACGTTCGTGCCGATCTCTACGTCCTCCTCGATCACGCACCCCCCGACCTGCGGGATCTTCCGATGGGCGCCGTCCTTCCAGACGTACCCGAAGCCGTCCTTACCAATCCTGGCGCCGCTGTGGATGACCACCCGATCGCCGACGATCACCCCGCCGTAGAGTGTCACATGTGGGTAAATCGTGACACCGTCCCCGATTTCACAGTCCGCTCCGACCACTACATGGGCGGCGATGATCGAGGCTCCGATCCGCGCGCCCGGGCCAACTACGGCGTAAGGGCCGACACTCGCCTCCGGCGACACGTCGGCGCTCCCGGCGACCTCGGCTGTCGGATGAACACCAGGCGGCGGCCGCTGCGATGGAAACATCCGACCGAGAACCACCTGCAACGCCTGGTGGGGATCGTCGACGATCACCGCCGTGCTCGCCTCCGGCACTTCGGCCGCCCACTGCGGACCCACCAGCACCACTCCGGCGCGGGTCGCATGAAGATAGGCCCGGTATCTGGCGCTCGCAATGAACGAAAGCGCACTCGGGCCAGCGCTCTCGAGGGGCGCAACCTCCTGTACCACACGAGCTTCGTCGCCACGGAGGGTTCCCTTCGCCAGCGTTCGGATTTCCCCCGCCGTCATTCTGCGCATCGCTGACGCTATGCTTGGGTTCGTCGATTCCGAACAAATAGGCCCGTAACTCCCGTGGGAGCTACAGGCCTCTGCGCCGTCTATGGCGCGGCGACGCTGTTACCCGGTTCTCTCGTCCGGCGAAGGTCGGCAGCCTGGAGCCGATTCGCGGCTGCCGACGCTCACGTCCTATTCTGGAACGAGTCAGGGCGAATCCGTCCGCAATCTCTCCAGCACCTGCTCCGTGAGGTCGAGGGCGGGGTCGGCCGTGATCATCGCACCGGTGGCGGCATCGAGGATCATGGCATAGCCACCCTCCTGTCGGATCTCCTCGATTACCTGTGACACCCGCTCCATGATCGGTGACACGAGCTCCGCCTGCCGCTGCTGCGCCTCCTCCTCCAGGTCGGTCTGACGCTGCTGATACTCCATGAATTTCTGCTGGATCGCCTGCTGGCGCTCCTCCCTCGCCGCTGGAGAGAGCGTTGACTGCTGGCGCTCGAAGCTCGCCGACATCGTGTCCAGTTCCGTCTCGATCCGCTCCAGCTCGGTCCGATATCGCGCCATGTCCTGCTCGAACGCGACCTGGGCTTCCGACGTTCCCGGCGCTTCGGCCATGATGACCTGAGAATTGATATAGCCAAGACGCGGAGTCTGTGCGTCTGCGTTTCCTGCGCCTGTGAGTACGAACGCCAGAACACCGACCATCCCTACGACAAATCGATTCATCCTCTTTCCCCCAAATGTGTTAGGAAGCTGAGCCTCCGTCCTCGCGAGCCGCACCTCCGCCTGCGACGCACGGGATCCGGCGCTGCAGTACCGCCCGACTCGACACAGTGGCCCGGCGCGCCGCCTCGACACCCCCGTGAAGTTCACGCCGGCGAGACCGCCCCACGACCGTGCCGGCGTGCCCCAGCCGCTAGTGTCGACACGCCCTCTACGCGGCGGTCCAGGCCGCCCACACGGAACCCCGACTCGCGTCGGCCCGCTACATTCCTGGTTGGTTGATCTTGAAGTGGAACTGCCAGCCCGGGTTGGCCCGGTCGAAACCATAGGCGTAATCGAGCCCGATCGGGCCGAATGGCGTCACCACGTTCGCGCCGATGCCGACGCTCCGGAACAGCTGCGTCGGGTTGATGTCAGTCGGCTCGTTCCAGATGTTGCCAGCGTCCGCAAAGACGGAGACGGACAGATTATCCATGATCCGCAACGCGTACTCGCCGGTCAGCGTCAGGAAAGCGTCGCCTAGCCGCAGCCCGTCGGGGACGGCCGCGTCACCACGCTCGAAGAATCCGAGCGGCGTGACGGTCGCCTCCTCATAGCCTCGCAGGACCTCGCCGAACTGCGTCCCACCGAGGAAGAAGCGCTCTAGCGGAAAGCGCTGCGCATCACCCAGAACTGCGCCGGCGCGTGCCCGAAGGCCAAACGTGAGCACGATTGGCCTCGAGTCGATCCCGCCGCCCCCGATCTGACCCACCGGAATCCACCAGTCGGCCATTCCCGTCAACTTCTGATAGTTGCCGTCACCACCGAGCGGCCCACCAGTCTGCTGAAGGTTCAGTGTCTGCGACGTACCGGTGTTGGGGAACAACGGGTGATCCTTGGTATCACGCGTGAACCCGAGCGTCAGCGTGCTCGAGATCGCCGAGGGCTGGCAGAAGATGCTCCCCGCCTCGCAATCGTCGGCCTCGCGGGCCTGATAGCTGTAACGGGACAGCGAGTAACCTGCGTACGCCCTCGCCCAACGGAAGTTCATGAACGGAAAACCGTACCGCAACGAAGCGCCGGTCCGTACCTGGCGCCCTTCGGAGAAGCTGAAGCCTCCCTGGCGATACCGATCGTCCGTGTGGAAGATCGACACGCTTCCCGAATTGCGTGTTCCGAAAAGGGCCGGATCGGTGTAGGAGGCAGTGAACGAGCTGCGCCCGTACCCGTATTCCGCCTGCAGATTCGCCTGCTTCGCCTGACCGAAAAGGTTCGGCTGACTGTAGCCCAGGAACCCCGAAATTCCTCCGGCCCGCCCGTACCCTCCCCCACCCACGGCCGTGCCGAAATTGATCGAGCCCGTCGCCTGCTCCTGCACCCGGAACACGAGGTCTACCGTGCCTTCCTGCGGGTTCGGCTGGATGCCGGGCTCCGGAAGCGGCGTCTCGAAGAAGCCGAGCGCGGCGATGCTTCGATAGCTCTGGATCAACCGGTCTTCACTGTAGATGTCACCTGGATAGACGACCAGCCGGTCGCGGATCACCGACTCGTGTGTGAAGGTGTTTCCCTCGATCCGTACCTGATTGATGTAGAACGGACTGCTCTCGGAGATCGCCCAGGTCACGTCCACGACCGGCTGACCGGCTTCGTTCTCACCGCGCTGTACGATCGGCTCCACCTGGACGTACAGATAACCCTCGTTTCGATAGCGCTGCTCGACACGATTCGTCGCGTCGTACAGTGCCGCTCGGTCGAAGATCTCCCCGCTCTCCTGCTCCTCCGTACCACCGAACGGCAGACCGAGCACCGAGCGGCGCTGCGACCGGAACATCTGCTCGAGCTCCTCACTCGGGAACCGTGTCGCACCATCGATCGTGAATTCGCCCAACAGGTACTGCGGACCCTCTGAAACCTCGATCACCAGCCGCGCCTTGCCCGTCTGCGGGTCGACCACCAACGTGTCGGAGACGATCGAGAAGTCTACATATCCCGAAGAACCGTAGAAGGTGGGAAGGTTCTGTAGCAGGTCCTGCTCGAACACCGTTCGGTCGTAATGGCCTGTCCTGAACCAGAAGAAGCCTTCCTCCTTCGTGGCCATCGCGTCCGCGAGCGACTCGTCGGAAAATGCCTCGTTCCCCGCGAACTCGATCTCGGCGATCGCCAGCCGATTTCCCTCTTCGACGTTGAATATCAGGCGGTACGCGCCGTCCTGATCGGGTACGGCGACCAGCGCTGTGTCGAGGGACTGCAGCTGTACACCCTCCGCCGCCAGCATGTCGCGGATCGTTCGCTCCGTGCGCCGTACGAGCTGTGGATTCAATGGCTGGTTCACCGTGAGGCCCACGGTGTCACGGACGGCGCTCGCACTGACCCGCTCGAGACCCTCCATCTCGAAGGCCGTGATGAACGGCCGCTCGCTCACCTCCAGGATCAGCGTGACACCCGACGCGGCATCGCCCTCGGCGAAGATATCCACCGAGGCGAAGTTTCCAGTCGCCATCAACCGCCTGATCGCGTTCTGAATGTCGGGCAATGTCGCCGGCTGCCCTGTGTTCAACGCGCTGATCACACGGATCGCGGACGCCTCGACACGGCTGTTCCCCCGCACGTCGATGCTGTCCACGACCACACCCGCTCCCGGGGATGTCGGTCGATCCGGCAGAGGCGTCGGCTGCTGTGCTGCCGCGACACCTCCGAAGCCAGTAGCCAGTGCTGCTCCCAGCAGAGCCGGGAGCAGCACCTTGATACCATTGAACATCAGTAACTCGTTGAAGTGTCAGGTCTTCGACGAAGACGGCACCCGGAATGAAAGTGCTTCCCGGTCCTCCGTGACGCCGACCGCGATCTCATCGCCCGGTGAAAATTCCGCCAGTAGAATCTTCTCCGAAAGCGGATCTTCCAGGTACCTCTGAATCGCTCGCTTGATCGGCCTCGCACCGAACTTCTCGTCGTACCCGTGCTCGATGAGGAAATTGATCGCGTCGTCTGTCAGGCGCAACGTAAGCTGCTCCTCCGTCAGTCGGCTCTCGACATCCCTGAGTAGGTTGTGAACGATCTGCCCGATCTGCTCGCGTGTCAGCGGGTGGAAGACGATCGTGTCGTCCAATCGATTGATGAACTCCGGATTGAACGCGCGATTGATCTCTTCGATCACCTTCGCCTCCATCACCTCGAACTGCGACTGCTCCGAGGGAAGATGGAACCCGAGTCCCTTGCCCTTGCCGATGTCACGGGCACCGAGATTCGAAGTCATGATCACGACGGTGTTCTTGAAGTCGATCGAACGGCCGTAGTTATCCGTCAGATGCCCTTCGTCGAGCACCTGCAAGAGAATGTTGAACACGTCCGGATGCGCCTTCTCGATCTCGTCGAGGAGCACCACCGAATACGGCTTGTGCCGCACGGCCTTCGTGAGCGTCCCCGAATCCTCGTAGCCGACGTACCCCGGAGGGGCGCCGATGAGCCGGGAGACGGAAAATTTCTCCATGTACTCGGACATGTCGACCCGGATCAGCGCATCTTCCTCGGCGAAGAGGAACTCCGCGAGCGCCCGCGCCAGCTCGGTCTTGCCCACACCGGTGGGACCGGCGAACACGAAGCTGCCGATGGGCCGCTTGGGGTCCTTCAGCCCCGCCCGCGAGCGGCGGATCGCCCGGGCGATCGCCTTGATCGCCTGGTCCTGCCCGACGACCCGCTTGTGCAGCTCATCTTCCATTTGGATGAGGCGAGCGGTCTCGGCTTCCTTCAGGCGTGTCACAGGAATACCCGTCCACCGCGAGACGATGAATCCAATCTCTTCCTCGGTCAACGTCGGGCGGTGCGTTCGCCGCTCCTCTTCCCAGGCTTCCTCGCGCTCCGCGATCTTACGCTGAAGATCTCGCTCGCGATCGCGCAGCTCGGCCGCACGTTCGAAATCCTGATCCCGTATCGCCTCGTCCTTCGCCTCGGCGAGCTCCTCCTGCTGCTTCTTCAGATCGGCCACGTCTGGTGGCGGGACCTGCGTGGCGAGCCGTGCTCGGGCGCCCGCCTCGTCGATCACGTCGATCGCCTTGTCCGGAAGGAAGCGGTCCGTGATGTATCGCTCCGAGAGCTTCACCGCGGCGTGGATCACCTCGTCGGTGATCACCACCCGATGATGCTCCTCGTAGTGCGTCTTCAGACCCTGGATGATCTGGATCGTCTCGTCCTCCGTCGGCGGCTCCACGGCAACGGTCTGGAAGCGCCGCTCCAGGGCACCGTCCTTCTCGATGTACTTCCGGTACTCGTTCAGCGTAGACGCCCCGACGCACTGCAGCTCGCCGCGTGCTAACGCCGGCTTCAGCATATTGGAAGCGTCGATCGCTCCCTCCGCAGCGCCTGCGCCGACCAGCGTATGAAGCTCGTCGATGAATAGGATCACGTTCTTGTTCTGCGCGATCTCGTTCATCACCGCCTTCAGCCGTTCCTCGAACTGCCCTCGGTACTTCGTGCCTGCAATGACAGCCGCCATATCCAGCGCGAGAACGCGGTGGTCCCGGAGGCTTTCCGGGCACTGCCCGCTCGCAATCAGCTGCGCGAGGCCTTCGACGATCGCCGTCTTGCCCACGCCCGGCTCGCCGATCAGCACCGGATTGTTCTTCTTGCGGCGCGACAGAATCTCCATCACGCGCTCGATCTCCTCCGCCCTGCCGATCGTCGGATCCAGCTCATCGCTGCGAGCGAGCTCCGTGAGATCGCGGCAGAAGTGGTCGAGTGCCGGAGTCTTCGACTTCTTGTCGCCCTTGCCCGTGGACGAGGTGGCGCTCGCCGCCCCCGCGGTCGCCTGCGGCGCGTTCGGCTCCGAGCCCAGGAGCTTCAGGGTCTGGCGCCGCGCTTCCTCCAGCGACACGCCGAGCTGATTGAGCACCTCGGCGGCAATGCCCTTCTCCTCCCTCAGCAGGCCCAGCAACAGGTGCTCTGTACCCACATAGGAATGATTGAGCTCGCGGGCTTCCGCCATGGCGAACTCGAGGACCTTCTTGGCCCGCGAAGTATACGGCAACTCGCCGAGCGCAATCGTCGCCTTACCACGGCGCACCGACTCCTCGATCCGCTCCTGCACCTGCTCAAGATCCACGGACAGATTTGTGAGCACCGCCGCAGCGACACCCTCGCCCTCTCGGATGAGGCCCAGGAGAATGTGTTCCGTTCCGACGTAGTCGTGCTGCAGTCGGATCGCTTCTTCTCGCGCCATCGCGAGAACCTTCCGAACACGGTCTGTGAAGTTGTAGTTCATTTCCGGCCTTTCTCCGGATCGCTACCGGCGCGTTGTGGCGACACCGGTCCTGAAGAGCCTATCCGCTATGAGTTCTCACCCTCGGGCTCCGACGTTCCCTCACTATCGAGGAGACGACGGATGTAACTGGCACGGTAGGTATCCGCGTCGCTTGCCGAAAGTGGATTTCCAGCCAGCCTCTCGAGATGCGCGGACTGCGTAAAGATCATGATTTGGTTGAGCGTGTATACCCGAACCGGGGGGAGAAGTTTCAGCCCCGAACCCAGCCGAACACCGCTCAAAAGGTTCATTACTTCTTCGAATGAAATCGACCTCGCGTAGCGTAGCAAGCCGTACGCCCTCCAGACCTTGTCCTCGATGACCGTACGCGCGTCACGCAAGAGAATGTTCCGAGCCTGCTTCTCGTACTGCACCACCTGCTGGACGATCTTCTGGAGGTGGTCGATCAGGTCCTCCTCGGTCTTCCCCAGCGTCGTCTGATTCGAGATCTGGAAGAAGTTTCCCACGACCTCGGAGCCTTCGCCGTAGAGGCCTCGGAACGTGAGTCCCACCTGCGAAATCCCCTGGAGCACTTTCGCGATCTCCTGGGTGAGGACCAGGGCGGGAAGATGGACCAGCACCGATGCGCGCAGCCCCGTGCCGACGTTCGTCGGACAGGAGGTAAGATAGCCGAACTCAGGGTGAAACGCATATCGGAGGTGCGTCCCGAGTTCCTCGTCCAACTCGTCAACCCGGCGCCATGCGTCGCGGAGCCGGAAACCGCTCACGAGGCACTGGAGGCGCAGATGATCCTCCTCGTTCACCATCAAGCCGAGCGATTCGTGATCGGCGAGAAACAGGCCACTATGCGACGGCGGGTCACCGCTTGAATCGCCGATCAACTCCCTGCTGACCAGGTGCCTCTCTAGCAGCAGTCGCCGTGTCGGTTCCGCGAGCTTTCGCATTGCCAGAACCGTTCCCTGCCCCAGAGCGGACGTCCGATCCGCGGCCTCGCGGGCCGCCTCGAATATGGCCTCGCGCTCACGCTCATCGGTGCGCAGTGCGAAGCGGTGACTCTCGAGGTTGCGTGCGAGGCGCACCCGCGTCGACAGGACGACGTCGGCGGCTGGACCGTCGGCGTCCAGCCACTCGAGCCCGGAATCGGGTAGGGAACTCGCCTCTCGCATATCGTTTCGGCGGGTCAATCGTTCTGCGTCGTGCTTCCGCTCGATTCCAGCTCACGTAGCTGGTCTCGAATCGAGGCCGCGTGCTCGAAATCCTCGGCATCGACGGCGCGTTGGAGACTCCGTCTCAGGCTCAGGATCCGTGCGGCTCGATCATTCTCGTCCGGGTCCGTCGGAAGGACGATCTTACCTACGTGCTTCGTCCCACCATGAAGCCTTCGCAGCAGGCTTCGCAGATGCTCATCGTAGTGGGTATAGCAGACGCCACATCCCAGCCGCCCCGTTTGCCGAAGTTGAGTGGCGGTCATTCCGCACGCTGGACAGCGACCGGTCGTCTCGCCCTCCGCGACACCCTTGCCGATCTGAGCCAGGAAGTCCGCAAGCGGGGCGTTCGGGCTCTGTGTCTCGGTCTCCACCCCCCGCTCTGCGGCGCAGCCCTCGCACAGATGCAGAACACGCATTTCGTTGTTCTCCACCTGAGTGAGCTGAATGACCGCCTCCGTCTTGCCGCAGCTATCGCACCGCATGAATACCTCTGTGTAACCAGTCAACCGATCGAACGCCTCGGATAGTCGACAGCCGCGGCGTCGGCCGCAACCAGCAGTCCGTCCTGAACTTCCAGGATCCGATCTGAGCGCGAGGCGAGCTGCATGTTGTGCGTCACCAGTACGATCGCGGTGTCGTGCGCCTCACCGACCCCGAAGAGCAGGTCGTGGAGGCGATCGCTCGTGCCCGGGTCCAGGTTTCCCGACGGCTCGTCGGCCAGCAGCGCGAGTGGCTGATTGGCGAGCGCCCGCGCCACCGCGACCCGCTGCTGCTCACCGCCGGAAAGCTGCGTCGGCTTGTGCTCCAGCCGGGCCTCGAGCCCCACGTCACGGAGCAGTTCACGCGCCCGATCGCTCGCCGCGCTGCGGCTTCTGCCCGCGATGAGCTGTGGCATCATCACATTCTCCACCACTGTGAATTCGCGCAGCAGGTGATGGAACTGAAACACGAACCCGATGCTCTCGTTCCGCAGCCGGCTCAGGGCGTCCTCGTCCAGGTCCGGGACCGCCTGGCCACCTACCCGGACAGTTCCGGCCGTCGGACGGTCGAGGCCGCCTAGGAGGTGTAGCAGGGTCGACTTGCCGGACCCGCTCTCACCGATGATCGCGACCGTCTCGCCCGGATGAACTTCCAGGTCCACTCCCTTCAATACCTCCAGAAGTGAACCATCGCCACCGGTATACGTCTTGTGAATCCCCACGGCGGAGATCGCTGCCTCGCGGCTGATAGGGTCAGTCATGGCGAATCGCATCCACCGGAAATAGGCGCGCCGCCTGCCGCGCCGGATACAGCGTCGCCAGGAACGAGATCAGCAGGCTCGCCCCCAGAATCACCGCGATCTCCACCGCGTCGAAGGCGACCGGTAGGCGATCGATGAAGTATACGTCACCTGGGATCCGGATGAACTCGTATCGATCGAGGAGCCAGGTCAGGAACAGGCCACTGGCCGCCCCCAGGACTGAGCCGACGGTCCCGATGACGATCCCCTGGAGCATGAATACGCGCTGCACCTGCGATGCGCGCAAGCCCATCGACTTCAGAATCCCGATTTCGCGGGTCTTGTCCGTCACCACCATCACGAGCGTCGAAATGATGTTGAAGGCCGCCACGATCACGATGAGAAGCAGGATGATGCCCATCGCCATCTTCTCGAGCTGCAACGCGGAGAAGAGAGAGGAATTCATCGATTTCCAGTCCTCGGCGCGATAGGGAAAGCCGAGCTCCTCCTCGACCGACCGCGCGATCACGTCGGCGTTCATCGGGTCGGGCACACGGACCTCGATTCCAGTCACCGAGTTGCCGAGCCCCGTGAGGTCCTGAGCGGCGGCCAGCGTGGTGTACATGAACTTGTTGTCGTACTCGAACATCCCGGTCCGGAAGCGGCCGACCACCTCGAATCGCCGGATCGTCGGCACCAGCGTGCCCATTGCCGAGACCTGAACGCCCTGCAGCGAGATCACGTTGACTACCCGTCCCGGATAGGCGCTGAACCGCTCGGCCAGCGCTTCGCCGATCAGCAGCGGCGGAAGACCGGATTCGGTCTCCCCCAATCCGACCTCCCCTGCCCGGATCTGCCGCACGATATCCGTGATCGGCTCACCGTCGGCATCCGCGTCGATCCCACGCAGGATCGCAGCCTCGGCATACCCGCCAGGCGTTCCCAGCGCGACCTCGGCATGCACGAACGGAGCAGCGGCCGCGACCTCGGGAACATCCCGGACTCGCTCGAGAGCACCCTCCCAGGACGGCACCTCCATCGTTTCGCCGTAGGTGGTTACCCAGATGTGCGGGTTGGTCCCCAGGATCTTCTCACGAAGGTCGTCCTGAAGACCGCTCATCACGGCCGTGACGATGATGAGCGCCATCACGCCGACGAAGACGCCGCCGATCGCGATCAGAGTGATCAACGACAGGAAGCGCACGCCTCGCCGGGAAGCGAGATATCGTCGGGCGATGAACCACTCGAGTGACATGGGAGAAAGCTAGCGGCTATCAGTCATCGGCCTCTTTTACACCCCAAATTCCCCTCGAGGAAAGCAGGTGGACCGAAAGAACGTCTTTCTGGACGGCGTATAGGCTCCGGGCCTCGAACTACACTGCTCGATCCATTCCATACCCGAACGACCTCAGAGTCCAGCAGTGCGGTGTCGCAGAGCCGATAGCTGATAGCCGATAGCTCCTTCACTCCGGCCGCATTGTCGGGAAGAGTATGACGTCCCGGATCGACGATTGGTTCGCCAGAACCATGACGAGCCTGTCGATTCCCATCCCGAAGCCTCCGGTTGGCGGCATACCATACTCGAGGGCCCGCACGTAATCCTCGTCGAACAGGTGCGCTTCCTGGTCCCCCTCGGCGTTGAGCGCCGACTGGGCCTCCAGCCGCCTGCGCTGATCGAACGGGTCGTTGAGCTCGCTGTATGCATTGACGAGCTCCTTGCCCCCGGCGATCAACTCGAACCGTTCGGTCAGCTCCGGCTCACCCCGCTTCGGCTTCGCAAGCGGCGACATCTCCAGCGGGTAGTCGGTGATGAACGTGGGCTGGACCAGCTTGGGTTCGACCAGCGCGCCGAATAGTTCGTCGATCAACTTGCCCCGTCCAAGACTGCCAGCATCGGAAACCCCGAGCGCGCCGACCCGCCGTCTCAGCTCGTCATCGCTGCTCGCCGCCACGTCGATCTCGCCGATATCGCGCAAGGCGTCGTACATCGTGAGCCGGCGAAATGGCTGGGAGAAGTCGATCGTCGCCTCCCCGTACGTAACCTCCGTCCCTCCGCAGGCCTCCGCGACGACCTGTTGCAGGAGCTCCTCCGTGAGTGCCATGACGCCTTCATAGTCCAGATAGGCGGCGTAGAACTCGAGCATCGTAAACTCGGGATTGTGAAAGCGGTCCATCCCCTCGTTCCGAAAGTCTTTACCGATTTCATAAACGCGCTCCATGCCGCCGACGATCAGTCGCTTGAGGTACAGCTCATCGGCGATGCGGAGGTAGAGCGGCATGTCGAGCGTGTTATGGTGCGTCACGAACGGCCTGGCCGCGGCTCCACCGTAGATCGGCTGAAGGACGGGCGTCTCTACCTCGAGAAATTCCCGCTCATCGAGGAAGCGCCGTATCGAACGGATGACACGTGCGCGGACCTCGAAAACGCGTCGAACATCCGGTGAAACGGCGAGGTCGGCGTACCGCTGACGATATCGCGCCTCCCGGTCCGAAAAACCCGAATGGACGCGCCGCTCACCCGTCTCGGGATCGATCTCTTCCTTGCCCAGCGGAAGGGGCCGAATCGACTTGGCGAGCAGCTCGTAACGCTCGACCCGGACGGTCACCTCCCCAGTGCGTGTTCGGAAGAGCGGGCCTTCGATCCCGATCCAGTCCCCGAGATCGAGCAGGTCGAGCCGCTTATACCCCTCCTCCCCCAGAACGTTGAGCTGAAAATAGGCCTGAATTCGACCACTGCGGTCACCGATATGAGCGAAACTACTCTTTCCCATCCGCCGGTACGCGACGATGCGTCCTGCGATGCGGACCGTCTCACCCTCTTGCTGATCCGCAGGCAAGAGCCGGATCGCCTCGTCCGCGCTGTGGCTACGGTCGAAACTGTATGCGTAAGGCTCTACCCCGGAGGCACGTAGCCCTTCCAACTTCGCGAGACGGTCACGTTCTACACGCCCCCACCCGCGATCGTCCCGGCCGCTTTCGTCGCTCATTGTTGGACCGCCCCGAATTCCTTCAGATACGCCTCTATCAGAGGGTCCAGATCACCCCCCATGACTGCCTGCACGTCGCCCAGCTTCAGATCTGTGCGATGGTCGTTCACCATCGTGTAGGGCTGAAAGACATAGGATCTGATCTGACTTCCCCAGCCGATGTCGGTCTTGGTAGATTCCAGCTTCGCCTTCTCCACCTCCTGCTCCTCCAACGCTCGCTGGTAGAGGGCGGCCTTCAGCATCTTCATGGCCGTAGCTTTGTTCTTGTGCTGCGACCGCTCCTGCTGACAGGCCACCACGATGCCCGATGGGAGGTGCCGAAGGCGCACGGCACTGCTCGTCTTGTTGACGTGCTGCCCTCCCGCACCCGAGGCGCGGTACACATCCATCTCGACGTCATCATCGCGAACTTCGATTTCGATCGTGTCATCCACGACGGGATAGAGGAAGACGGACGCGAACGAGGTGTGACGCCGCCCTTGGGAATCGAAGGGCGAGATACGCACGAGCCGGTGCACGCCGCGCTCTGCCTTCAGATAGCCGTATGCATAACGCCCGCGGATCTCGAGGGTCGCCGACTTGATGCCCGCCTCCTCACCTTCCAACTGGTCCAGGAGGGAGATCTCGAACGCGTGCTTCTCAGCCCAGCGGATGTACATACGCAGAAGCATCTCGGCCCAGTCCTGAGATTCAGTGCCGCCCGCGCCCGGATGAACGGTCAGGATCGCATCCCGATGATCGTCCGGACCCCGTAGCATGTTCTTGAGCTCGAGGTCCCCTAGCGTACGGCCGACCTCCCCAAGCTCGTTGCTCCACTCCCTGCTGAGGGATTCGTCCTCCTCGAGCTCCAGCAACTCCGCCAACTCCCTGAGATCCGAGATCTTAGAGGTGAGGCGGTTCCACGGATCTGTCCACGCCTTCAGCTCGTTGACCTCCGCGATCACGCCCCTTGCCTGATCCGG
The DNA here is from genome assembly GCA_040905505.1 of Gemmatimonadota bacterium. Lineage (GTDB taxonomy): Bacteria > Gemmatimonadota > Gemmatimonadetes > Longimicrobiales > Longimicrobiaceae > WHSP01. The sequence continues at coordinate 28,861 of JBBDRL010000067.1, forward strand.
ATCGTTCCAGAAGTCCGGTTCGGCCATCCGCCCCTCGATCTCCTGTATCCGGTCCTCCTTGCCGGCCAGGTCAAAGAAACCTCCTCAGCTCCACGAGCCGGTTCTCGTAATCGTCTAGTAGACCCTTTCCTTCGCTGATCATTATCATCCTCTTACCCATTCTCATCGCCATAAAGCAAACAAGGGCCACCGATCGGGGCCCTTGGAGCGCGTGCACGTCGGAAGTCGGAATGCGCCCGTATCGCCTCTCGACCGGGACACCCCCGCATCCTGTAACGGCAGCGGGAGGCGCCATGGACGCCAAGCCGCCCTTTCAATCGAAACCGAACCAGCCTTGAATACTAACCGATGTCGCGCAACGCCGACAGGCAGCCGACCTCGTCCGCGGGCGGCCGCCGCTCGCCGGACGAGAGTTCCGCCGTTGGCAGCAGCGATCAGAAGTAGCGCGCGCCCTTGGCGAGGATCTCGTTGAGTGCCTCTTTGAAGTAAGGCGTCTTACGCGCGAGCTCGTTACCGACCTGCGTAACATATTCCTCCCAGCTCTTGCGAATCTCCTCACGAAACTCCTGTCTCACCGTGCCTGCTCGAAGACTCCGTTCCCTTCGGTCCGGGTGATACACCACGATGTCCGACACGAGCGCGCGTGACAACCGCTTCGCCCGATCGTGCGGATCGCTCGAACCGAAAGGCACCGGCGGTGACTCCTCATCCGCCTCTACGACGGTGCTCTCCTCGCCTTTCCCACCGATCGCCGAAGGCTCCGCGGCACCCGGGATCCCTCGAGATTCCCGACTGCTTGTGTCTTCCTCAGAGTCGCCGCTGCTCGCGACGTTGCGCGAGTCCGGTCGGATGGCGGGTTCGGCAGCGGATGCCTCGGCCTCTGCGACTGCCGAGGGGTCCGCCGGCGACCCTCGGACTCCTGTCCGCCTCACGGCGAACTCCCCCGGGCAGCGGACACAGCGTGCTCGCACCCCCTCCTCGGGCACCTTCGAGGGATCTACCCGATAGACGGTATGGCACTCCGGACAACTGACGTTCATCTCGCTTGGCTGGTTTTAGCGACAAGGGGCGAGGAGTCCCGCTTGCTGCGGAATTCGCACGCTAATCGTTGGGAGACGGTGGGTTCGGTCCGGTCCTGCGGTCGACGACGTAGAGCGAGCCGGGGAACGTCTTCGCGTAGGTCTTCATCTCAGTCGCGAGTTCGCTGATCTCAGCGGTATGCGTCAGCTCCCGCTGCGCATTCGTGACCACCCCAATCGAGATCGACATGATCGGAACCTCATATTCGTTCCCGCGCCGGTCGTTGCCGACGAAGAATCCACGGTCCCGGTCCTCCGGAGAATATTGGAGCGGGATGAGCGCGTCGAAGACCTCCAGGATGTCCTCACAGCAAGCCGTCATGCTCTCCAGCGGGACGGAGAAGATGAAGTCGTCGCCGCCGATATGGCCGACGAAGCCCTCCGGCGCATGCGCCCGAACGATGTCGCGCAGGATTCGTGACGTGATGAGAATGACCCTGTCACCTTGATGATAACCGTACCGATCGTTGAACTCTTTGAAGTGATCGAGGTCGGCATAACACACGGCGAAGGCGCCGCCGCCCTTTAGCCGCTCGGCAAAGTCCCTTTCGATCTGGACGGTCCCCGGCAGGCGGGTCGTAGGGTGGACGCTGACGTCGCGCTCCGCCCTGCGCAGACAGAGCGCGAGACGTAGCTCGCTTTCGCGCTCCGTAGCGAGATGTGTAAGCACTTCGTCCGCGCCGGACTCGAGCGCCGCGGCCACCGTCGCCTCGGCAGACTCTTCTACATAGATGATAACCGGAACGACAGCGGTGAACACATCGCTCTTGAGCTGTCGGCAGAGCGCCAGCGCGTCGTCGCTGGGTTCCGATCCATCGATCACCAGGGCCGCCGGATAGGAGCGACTGACACACGCGAGTACCGTCGCCGCGCTGTCGATGTCATCGACCGCATAACCGTTGCGATCAGCAAGCTCCCGCACCGCGCGGGGTGCCGAACGCCTCACCGGAGAATAATGGAAGAGTACCTGGGAGTGCGGCATCGGCACGGAGGAGGAGCGAAAAAAGAATCGGCAAGGTAGCCGATCGGCGCGAATACTGTCAATCCAGAAACCCGGTCTCACCCGCCCTCCCGCCGCGCCACAATCAGGTGGTCTCCAGCGGCTTTGCCTCGTCGATGAGCAGGATCGGGATCCCATCCCGGACCTCGTAGACGAGACGGCACCGCTCGCACGTAAGCGCCGGAGGCGACTCGGAAGCGAGCAGCTCACCCTTGCACTTGGGACAGACCAGTATCTCCAGAAGCTTCGGATCAAGCATGTCGATTGTCGTCGGGAACGGGGAAACCAAAACGCCGCAACTCCTTGGGACTCTTGCGCCACTTCGGGAGTACCTTGACCCAGAGGTCCAGATACACGCGGCGGTCGACGAAACTCTCGATCTTGCGGCGCGCGGCGGCACCAAGGTCGCGAATCGCGCGGCCGCCACTTCCGATCAGAATTCCCTTCTGTGAGGACCGTTCGATGTATATCGTCGCACCGATGAAGAGGGGGTCCTCGGTCTCCCGGAACTCCTCCACCTGCACGGCAACGCTGTACGGGATCTCTTCCTGATACATCTCAAACACTGTTTCGCGTACCAGCTCCGATACGAAGAAACGCACGGACTGAGTCGAGATTTCGTCCTCGGGGTAGAGATAGGGCGATACCGGAAGTTGCTGCCCGATCTCCTCCCGAAGGCGATCCACGCCTTCCCCCGCCTGGGCCGAGATGACCGCAGGCTCCACGCCGAAAACGGTCACCGACCAGGAACGTAGCTGGCGCAGCTGCTCATCTGGCGCCACATCACTCTTGTTGATCGCGACCACCAACCGTTCGGTCATCTTCGTCAGCCTCGCCCGAACCTCGGCCGACAGGTCCGGCGGCGGCCGGGTCCCGTCCAGGAGGAGGACCACCACGTCCGCATCAGCGATCGTGCGGTCGATTATGTCCAGCATCGCCTCGTGAAGAAGATACCCCGGAGTCACCATTCCGGGCGTGTCCATGAACACGATCTGAACGTCGTCCCGCGTATCGATCCCCACGACCCGCTCGCGGGTCGTCTGCGCCGCGGCAGTGACGATGCTCAACTTCGACCCGAGAAGCCGATTCAGGAGCGAGGACTTGCCTGCATTCGGCAGCCCCACGATCGCGACCATTCCGGCCCGGGTCATTGTGGACATGACAACTGAATGTAGAGCGTTCACGACCAGCGAGAAAGAGATGTGGGGAAAAGCTATCAGCTATCAGCTACCAGCGATCGGCTACGAGCGACCCGAAGGTCGGACGGTGCCGTACTGGCTGATAGCTGACAGCCGATCGCCGATAG